>CAJTZN010000047.1 GCA_910584065.1 uncultured Eubacterium sp. | reverse complement strand
TTGGAGATGAAAAGAGTCAGAAAAATCAAGGCTCGGGAGTTTCCGAGATCGCTCTCTGTAGAAAGGAGGTGACAGATATGGCATTCAATTTTGGAGGATACGGGATGTCCGGACTCTTTGGCAGGAACTCGTATGGCAGTAGTTTTTACGGTTCATTTGGCAATTATGCCAGCATTCGGAGTGGTACGTACAAAAAACTTCTGAATTCGTACTATTCGAAAACAAAACCCAGTCAGACGACGGCATCTGACAAGAAGACGGACGTGTGGAATCAGCGGTATTCGTACACCAATCCGGCCCTGACTTCCGTGAAAAAGGAAGCCGATGAGCTGACGGCATCCGCACGGGCGCTGACTGCGCAGGGAAGTAATTCTCTTTTTAAGGAGAAGTACACGACTACGACTGACGCGGAGACAGGTGTAAAGACGACGACAAAAGGATACGACCGGGATGCGATTGAAAAAGCGGTAAATTCTTTTGTGTCGGATTATAATTCCGCTGTGAAGGCCGGCCGTGATTCCACGAATTCAAATGTGGCGAGAAATACCGCCTACATGACGCAGCAAACAGGTATTTACGCAAGGAGTCTTTCCGATGTCGGCATTTCGATTGGAAAAGACAATACGCTCTCCGTCGATACCGACAAGCTAAAGAGCGCGAACATTGACACGCTCAAGAGAGTGTTCAACGGAGCTACGTCTTTTGCCGCCCAGACGGCAAACCGTTCCGGAAGTATCAGTCAGGCCGCTTCCCGGGCTTCATCACCGGCGTCTACCTACAATCGCACGGGGAATTACAATAATTTGTATAACAATTATTACAGTGCTTACAACTGGTATTTCTGATGGATGTAATATTGTGTTTTTACATATTGTGAGGAAAAAAACAGGACTTGCGGAGTGATCCGCCCGTCCTGTTTTTCAGGCAAACTGCTCCAACTGTTCCGCGTAAGTTTCCCAATCCTCCATCGCGCTCTCCAGCTCGCGCTCGAGCTGTTCTTTTTCTTTTGTAAGTTCGGTCAGTTTACCGACATCGGTCGCATACTCGGGAAGGCTCATCGTGTCGTCAATGTGTGAGAGCTTTTGCTCGATCGTATGTATTACTTCTTCGGTTTTATTATAGTTATTCTCGATCTTACGGCGCTTTGCCTCCCGCTCTTTCTGTTCCTTCCAGTCTGTTTTGGCTTCCGATTCCGTTTTGCCTCCAGGCTGGCCGGAAACCTGCGGTTTTAAGTGAAGCTGTTCCACCGTTTCCTTTTTCTCCAAATACCAGGCGTAATCGCCGTCATAGGAGAGAAGTGCGTTTCCGGTCAGGTCGAGTATTTTGGTCGCCGTTTTCTGGATGAAATACCGGTCGTGCGACACGAAGAGGACGGTGCCGGTATAGTTGTTCAGCGCTTCTTCCAAAATCTCCTTCGATTCGATGTCGAGGTGGTTCGTCGGCTCGTCCAAAAGAAGGAGGTTGGCCTTGGAGAGCATCAGTTTGGCCAGGGAAACGCGCCCCTTCTCGCCCCCGCTGAGCAGGGAGATCTTTTTGTAAACGTCGTCTCCGGTAAAGAGAAAGGCTGCCAGTACGTTTCGGATCTTTGTGTTGTTCAGGTCCGGGTAATCGTCATGGATCTCATCAAAAATGGTCTTGTCCTCATGGAGCACGTTATGTTCCTGATCGTAGTACCCGATCTCCACATTTGTCCCAAATCTCGCGCATCCCCGGTCGGGCGGCAGTTCCTGGCACAGTATTTTTAGGAGGGTCGTTTTTCCCGTTCCGTTTTTCCCGATGATCGCGGCGCGCTGCCCGCGCCGGAGATCAAAGGTGACATGTTCAAATAAATGATTTTCGCCAAAGGATTTGGCAAAGTCCTCGACAAAGAGGACGTCATGGCCGCTCACTTTCTCCGGTGAGAGTTCAAAATGTATCGTCCGTCCCTGTTCGGCAGGTTTCTCGACCGGCGTCATTTTCTCCAGCATTTTTTCCCGGCTCTCCGCCCGTTTGATGGATTTTTCCCGGTTAAAGGAGCGCAGTTTTTCAATCACGGCTTCCTGATGCTTCACCGTACGCTCATAGTTTTCATACTGCTTGCGCAGATTATTGCGCAGCTGCTCTTTCTTTTTCGCGTAATCGCTGTAGTTGCCGGAAAATACGGTGATCGTTCCGTGGTCGATCTCAATGACTTTTTCCGAGATCCGGTCGAGGAAATAGCGGTCGTGCGAGACGATGAGAACGCTGCCCTTGTAGTTTGCCAGATAGTTTTCCAGCCATTCGATTGATGAGAGGTCGAGGTGGTTTGTCGGCTCGTCCAGGATGAGAAGATCCGGTTCGAGAAGAAGTAGTTTTCCCAGCGCGACACGGGTTTTCTGCCCACCGGACAGCGTGTTGATGCACTGGTCCACGTCGGCGCCGTCGAAGCCGAGTCCGTTTATGATGCCCATGATCTGGCTTTTGCAGGCGTAACCGTCCCGGGCTTCAAATTCGGTCTGCAGACGGTGGTATTTTTCGAGCAGCGCTTCCAGTTCGTCCCCAGACGCCTGCGGCATCTGCTGCTCCAGGGCGCGGATGCTGCGGTCGAGTTCTACGATGTCTTTTTTGACTTCCAAAAGTTCTTCATATATGCTGTTTTCTGAATGATAACCCTGCTGCTGGGGAAGGTAGCCGATCGTTTTGTCCTTGGCGGTCGTGATCTCGCCGCCGTCCGCGGCCAGCTCTCCAACGATGATGCGGAGCAGCGTCGTCTTTCCGGTGCCGTTGCTTCCTACGAGGGCGGCCCGTTCGCCGTCGTTGATGTGGAACGTGGCATCAGAAAAAATGACCTGGTCATTGAATGATTTATCTATGTGGCTGCATGCGAGTACCATGATGTTTCCTCCGTTTTCATAAAGCTGTACAGAATTTATTTTAGCACAAAAATGTGATTTTTACATCTTTTTATTGAAAGAAATTTTGCAATAAAATGGAAATTTATATCAGGCCTTAATAAAAAAAATAATTTTTTTAAAATTTTTTGGAACCAAATGGCGTTCTAAACAGTCTTAATATTAAAAGGATTTTTTTTGATTTATAAATCGTAATATGGAGAAAAAGATAGGATGAACAAAAACCAAATAACGAAGGAGTATTTTTCTGCCGTTGTGGAGGCGAGTATGGACATCATGTATCGGCTTTCGTATGGAATTTTAAAAAATTTGACGGATGTCGAGGATGCTGTGGCGCAGTCCCTATTAAAGGCATGGGAGAAGCAGGGGCATCTAAGGAAAAAAGAATATCTTCGAAACTGGATGATCAGTATTGCTATCAATACGTCAAAGGACATGCTCTCTCGACGAGGACGGGAAATGCCGTTTGATCAGGAGGAATTTGCGGCCAGTCTCATTCAGGAGGGACCACAGGAGATAAGCCTTTGGTCACAATTGTGGGAACTGAAAGAAGCATACCGTACAGTTTTGGTATTATATTATTACAAAGGGTACTCTGTAAGGGAAATTGCAGGGATGCTTCATGTACCAGAAGGGACGGTAAAGTCTCGGCTTGCCAGAGCGAGAGAGGAATTGGGAAAGATTATAAAAGAAGATTAAAAATGTGAAGTAGAAATGAGGGAGGAAAAATGTCAAAAATGTCAAATGATTCTATATGGGGTGGGGATGAGGGTGAAGATGTAAAGAAGATTGATGAAAGAATCCGGGAAGAATTGATTCGGACAGCGGAACCGCTGCCGGAGTCTTATAAGCGGAGAGTCAGGGAAGTTTTAGAACATTTACCGGATCAAAAGAAGCGTCAGAGGAGGTTTCCGAAAGTGGCAGCGGTTATTGTTGCCAGCATGTTATCGGTTTCGGCGGTGGTAACAGCGGGAGTTAAACTGTATCAACAAAGATTGAATTCAATGAAGCCGGAGGAAGTTGAAGAATTTTATTCAGTTTCCCAACAACAGCAGATAAGCGCGGATTTGTATTCTCGTGATTTGTTTGATGCAGAAGAAGAGAGGCTTACAAAATTAGGGGAGAGATATAAGCGTGAAGGGATTTTTCCAAAGACTGAACTCAAATGTGTAAATGCAGAAGATGATGTGAAAGTGGGTGAATTATGTTATTGTTATGACAATGGAACATTTTATCTGCCAGATCAGGAAATGAACGAGGAGGAATTGCTGCAGATCGTGGATTTCCGGTATAAGAGAGATTATTCTTTGCAGAAAATGCAGGGAGGATCAGAAGAAAAGGTGGCGGATGAGAAGGAAGATGAAGAAGGAGTCGATATAAGTAGTACAGATAGCGGCGAAGTGGCGGCGAAAAGAGGCCGAAAATATTTAGAAGATTTGTATGGGTGGGATACGGAAGGAGTAAGAAGAGAAGTAACTTCGGATGGTCAGTATTACTACGTTACCTTAACAAACAGTGAATGGAATTGTGATGTACAGATAGAAATTAACATAGATTCTATGGAGTTTTCGTCTATAGAGATTCATGATAAAAAAAGGGAGAAGTGGAAAAGTGGAATCAAGAATAATGAGAAGCAGTATCGTAAGTATGGCGAAGAAGTTTGGAGAATGGGAACAAAACTGGTGCCAGAAGAGCAAATGAAGCAGCTTTCATTTGGATATTATCATGGAAAAAATAATGAAAATGTAGACGGGGTGGTGTATTACTATCTGACGTGTATAGATGGAGGAGGTTATATTTTCAACTATAGTATTAATATGGGAGAGATATACAGGATTTTTCGTGTGGCGAATGTGGAGGGATGGATAACTATGGCTAGAGATGCTGAGGAATATAGTTTTGAATTGAAAAACGTAGTACAGGGTTGATGAGGAAGATGCGCAAAATGTAATTGATTATAAAACAAACAGGAGGATGAGAACATGGTATTAAAGAACAAAAAAAGGTTTCTGTCGGTGTTACTTCTCATGGCTGTGGTTAGTTCTGTTTATAGAATTCCCACGTGTCAGTCAATATCTGCAAAAAGCAAAGAGGTTGAAAAAGAGAGTGAAACTGGAAGTGTTAAATTGGCAGTCGTAACGGGGGATGGTGAGATCAGTATGTCTCCTACAATGCAATGTTTGGCGAATTTATCAGGAGTAGTATGCGGTGATGGCGTCAGATTGAGAAAAGGTGCTTCGTTGACAGCAACTGTGCTTGAGATGATGGACAAAGGAGAACTTGTAACCATTTACGTTGATCAAAGTAAATTGAGCAGAGGTTTTTATTATGTCAAGCGCATTAAGACAGGTACCAAAGGATACGCAAGTACAAAATATATAAGATACAGATGATAATAGGCAGGGGTGTTTTGTAGTGTGACAAGACAATTACATTTTGCGATTTGTCACAAAGGAAGATGCCCATTAGCATGGCAGGATGAGAAGAACAAGGAGGTGAGAGAATGTATCAGAAGAAATCTGTTTACAGAGGGTCCATTGTAAAATGCGTTCTTTTCTTATGGTAGTGATATACCGAAAAGAACGCAAAACTATGAAGCGTAACAATTGTAACATACAAATACAAAAAAAACAAGGAATTGAAGGAATTACCATGAGATATTTTAAGAAAATCGGTGCGCTAGCAATGGCTACAGCACTTACAGTGACGCTGTTTAACCCAGGAAAAGAGGCATCTGCTCTTACGAAAAAGCAATATGGCTTGACATTGTCGGGTGATAGCAGTTTGTCTAAAAATGCAGGTTCGGCATGGGGATCTGTTAGTCCTAAATCATATGTCAGTGTTAGATCAACATACAAATACAAAACTGCTTCTGGAACGGTCAAAACAGTAGACACTGACCGGACGGGAGCAGGAGGGTCTTCTAGTGCATCATGGAATTATACGTTGCCAGGTACTTGTAAATCATATAAGCTTGTTACCAAATGGAGTGGTTTATATTTGGACAATCCAGAAGTAACGATGAAACAGACTATAGAAGTTTGATTCTTGATGAAATAAAGGCAGGTGAACAAGATGTGTAAGCGTTTTTATACAGTTATTTCCAGTGTCCTCGCTCTGTCCATATCAGCCATGTTTTTATTAACGGCGTGTTCTGGCAGGGAAACGGAGAGGGAAACTGTAGTGTCACCGGCTGCTGTAACGGATTCCGAACAAGGGAATCCGTTACAACTCGTATGGCTGACACAGGATGGCTGGGCAGAGAAAATGACGGGACGTAGGCTGAGGGCTGTGAATCAAAGGATTCACGAACTGGGTTACGACTTTGAAGTGGTGTTTGAGGGAATCAATGAAGATACATATGATGATTATCAACAGGGAATAACAAAAGCAAAAGAAAATGGACGGGGAGACCTTATGTGGACCGGATACGGCGACGGGGACAATCCTGACGCAGAGGGTACGTATTATCGCCAGATCCGACTGGGAAACCTTCTTCCTTTAGACGACTGGCTGCAGACGGATATGGGGAAAACACTGGAGGAAAAATACAGTACATTTGATTGGGAAAGAGTAACTTATAAAAACAAGATTTACGGGGTGTCCAATACACGCGAACCGGGAGCCTTTTTTGACTTGCTTTTAACAGGAGATCAGATGCAGGAAGGAGCGGGTGTTTTAAAGGGGAAAGCAGATATAACGATAGATGAACTGTGTGAGTGGATGGAAGAGTACAGGAAAGATCCGGAGCATAAGTTTTATCTTAATTGGAGGTATGGAGACGGCGATGAATGGTATGAGAGTTTTTGCAAAATAGGGTATATCAGGTTGTGTGATGGCGTGTACATGACTTCGGAAGGGAACGTAGTAAATGTGTGGGAAAGGGAGGAAGTCTGCAGGTTTTGGACTTGTTTGGCTAAAATGGAACAGAAGGGGCAGCTCGAATGTGATGATAGTGATGGATTAGGGGAGGTGCAGGAAGGAACTTATCCGGCAGCATTTGTTACTATGAGAAGTGAAATAACAGATGGTTCCTATTTGTATCAGGAGGACGGGAGCAGGGTTCCGGCGGAAAGCCATTTTGTCGCGGCAGCTTATTTGAACCATATGGAAAATAGTGTCCACGGGGTGACATCATGGAGCCGGCATCCTGAGGAGGCCATGCAGCTTCTGACGTTAGTCAACACAGATGAAACGCTTGCAAATCTGCTCTGTTTTGGAGAAGAGGGAACGGATTATGAGAAAAAGGAGGGGAAAGTTTTTACCTATTCTCCGTACGAGTACTGTCCGGCAAATCCGCGAATCACATATCCCGATATTAGCGAGGTAACTCCGGAAGAAGGGAAGGAAGCGTACTACAAAAAGGCAAATGAGAGATATCGTTTTTCCCCGGCGGAGGGTTTTGTGCCGGATTTAAAAAAGGCGGGCGCAGATTCCCATGTGCTGCAGAAGGTGGAACGTTTTTATAAAAAGCTGTTGAAAGGGGACGGGGAACCGGAGCAGATGATACGGAATTTTCAAAAAGAACTGCGGGATAAAAAATATGGGGAGGTTTTGGAGAAAATCCAACGCCAGTATGATAAATGGAAGAAGGGGAAAAAGCATGAGGATTAAAGTTTGTTTTCTGATCCTGGCGTTTTTGTTTGTACTGACGGGATGTGAAAATGGGGGTAGCCCAATGGAAAAACCGGATCATAAAGAAAGTTACCTGGGGATGGGCGGGGAGTCAATGACAGGTCAGATCAGTGTATATGTAGGTGAAGATAAGCTTCTGCATATGTATGATCCGGTGCAGAAGGAGAGTATCGTGCTGTGCAGCAAAGCAGATTGTATACATGAACCCTATGATGAGACTGCCAATCCCGACCCTGCCTGCGAGGCGGCACTGAACCGTGAACTGTTTGTTACCTGTGTTCCGGTGATCTCCGGTCAATATATCTATCTGTTCGGTGAGGCAGATCTGTCCCGGGGAGTCGTTTACCGGGAAAATCTCGACGGGAGCGCGCGTACCCGGTTGTACACGATAGATTATCAACTGGGGATGGGGAATTCTGTTTATGTGGAAAACCAGACAGCCTATGCAGAGGCGAAGATTCCTGTTGTGTCGGAGGATAATCTAGGCGGAGCGGGAACAAACAAAAGTCATGACCTGATATTGAAAATAGATCTGGAATCCGGTGGGACGGAGGAGATTTCCCCAATCAATGAGCAGGAATTCCAGAGTGTGAGATTCCTTGATAAAAAGGGGAGACAAATCTATTTTTACTTTTCATGGCGGGTGCTCGGAAAAGAGGATAAAGATTACAGCACGGCACCGGAATATTATAAAATATACTGTTATGATATGGAAACACAAAAGACGGAACAGATTTTTGATGAAGTGGAATTGGCGGGACTGTCTCCTGTCGGTATGACGGATCGTGCACTTTGTGTGTTGGATACGAAGACAATGGAAGCGTTTGAGATCTCACTGGCAGACAAACAAAAGACGAAAGTATATGAGCCGTCCAGTGAAAAAGTGATGTATTTTGTATTTCAGGATCGGTGGATCGTGGGGGATACATTGGCAGAACAATTTTCGTATCTGGATCAGGGGAAACTCGTTCTTCTTCCTGGAATTGTCGGATTCTATAATATGATGGGGGATTACGTGGAGTATTCCCTGCAGGATGGATCTCATCAGGCGGTATACGGGGATTCGTTCTTTACAGATGACAGAGAGGTCATTCTGGAGAGGGGGGAGTCGGATGGAACTTGAATGCAGAAATCTGCGGAAAACATATGGTGGGTTTACTGCCATTGAAGAGATCAACTATCGGTTTTCAGACGGTGTATACGGTCTGCTCGGCCCAAATGGGGCGGGGAAATCGACATGGATGAAGCTGCTGACAGCGAGTTTGAAGCCAACCGGGGGGAGTATTTTATGGAATGGCACCCCGATTGACCGGGCAGGTCAGGAATATGTGGGAAAAATCGGGTATGTTCCGCAAAACCAAAATCTGTTTCCCTATTTCACCGGCAGCAGATTTTTGTATTATATGGCAACATTAAAAGGGATAAAAAAAGAACTGGCAGACCGGCAGATTCCAGATCTTTTGCAGCGTGTCAATCTGAAAGAGGCAGGAAGGCAGAAGATCGGTACTTACTCCGGCGGTATGAAACAGCGCCTGCTGACGGCACAGGCTTTTTTAGGAGAGCCGGAAGTGATCTACATGGACGAACCGACAGCAGGGCTTGACCCGAAAGAGAGGATCCGCATCCGCAATCTGATCGCGGAAATGGCGATCCATAAAATTGTGCTGATCGCGACTCATGTCGTGTCGGATGTGGAGTATATTTCAAAAGAGATCCTGCTGATGAAGAGCGGAAATATAATCGGATGCGGAGCGGCAGAAGATCTGGAGGATGAGATGGAGGGTATGGTGTATGAAAAAGAACTGGAAGCGTCAGAACTGGATGCTTTTGTGAAAAGCCATCTCATCGGTGGTATGCGGAAAGAGGGACGGCGGATTTTGGTGCGGTTTTTGAGCGGGGAACAGGAGGAAGCGGCGGAACGGGTGCGGCCTACACTGGATGATGTGTATCTGCATCATTTCCGGGAGGAGGATTTATATGGTACGGAATGAGGGGGTAAAACTGCTGAAAAATCCTTATGCGTGGGGGATTTTATTGGTATGCGTCATATTGAACCTTGTTTTTTTGCTGTATGTGGATCAGGAAGTATATTCAGGGAAGGAGTACAGGGAATTGTGGCAGGCATATCTCTCCAGCGGGAACAGCAGCCAGGAAGAGATCCAGCGGGCGCGGGAAGAAAAAGAACAATGCAGTGAAAATGGCATGGAGGCGAAAAAGGAGCTATATACACGCTATTTATATGAGTTGAGCAGCGCGGCGACATACGGGGAATATCGGGAGGGGATTCTTGCAAATGCAAGGAAAATGGTGCTGTTTTCTTCTTTTTCAGATGGAAGTTTTGCCAGAAAAAATGTAGATAAGACGGCTGGACATTTCGCGCAGATGGAGCCGGTGGAAATAACGGAAGCTCCCTCCCTTGGGGTGGAGAAATTTTTTTCTCCGGTAACGGCGGCGTTAGAACTGATTTTTCTCTTTTGGGCAGGGTATCTTTTGTTCATACAGGAGAATGAAAATGGAATCCGCAGTCTGCTCTATGTGACACGTTACGGAAAAACACGGCTGTTTTTAGCAAAGACAGGGGTGCATATTCTTTGTGCGGCTGCTGCGACACTCGTTATGTACGGCAGTAATTTTTTGATATTGAATGCGCAGTACGGGCTTGGAGACCTGAACCGGAGCATCCAGTCTGTGCCGGAGTACCGTTCCTGTGGAAATGTATTATCGGTGGGGGGATTTTTATTATCAGGAACAGCAGTTATTATGTATTTGCTGGCATCTTTGACGGTGGTAATCGGATTCCTTTGCGTATGGGGAAAACGGACGATCTTTAGTGTGCTGCTGTTTTTCGGCTGCGTGGCTGTAAGCGTGTTATGTTACATACAGATTCCGATCAATTCAGCGCTTGGATGGCTGAAATATGTCAACCCTGTTTTCTGTCTGGATATGGGCGAAGTTTTGGGGAAATATGTAAATCTAAATCTGTTTGGCAGTCCGGTTTCTTATCTGCCGGCAGTTATTTCTATTTATGCTGCCGCAGCGTGCGTGTGTTTTTTGCTGTCCTGGAGCGGATACTGCCGGATCGAGTCGGAGGGAAAAAGGAGGATTCTGTTCTGCTGGAGGAAACGGGGGCGGGATCATGCGGCAGACAGTCACATGAACCTGTTTCGGTATGAAATGTTTAAGGTGAGAAAAGGCGGGCACGTAGGTATCGTGTTTGTGTTTTTTCTCGTGCTGTCAGTGCTTTTTTCGTATCAGGACAGGCTGATTTTTGAGGATGAAGATGAGTATTACTATTATACTTATATGAGGGAACTTGCGGGGGAACGAACCGATGAAAAGAGTGCTTATCTTCGGGAAGAGCAGAATCGTTTTTCGGAATTAAAGAAGGAGCAGGAAAAATGGCTGAAGGAAGGAGAAGTGGAGGCGGTTGTACAGATCGGAGAATCCCTGCGTCCGTACCGTGGATTTGAGAGGGTGGTGCAGCGGGAGGAATACCTGAAAGAGAACAAGTACGAAGCGTTTGTATATGAGGGGGGATATTTGCGGCTTATGGATCCGCGCGATAGGGGAAACCGGATGTTACTCCTGTTTGGAATGGTGGTCCTTACGTTTTCCCTTTGCAGTGTTTTTGCACTGGACAAAGAGAGGGGGCAGGAGATGTTTCTGACTCTGACTAGACGCGGAAAGACGCCGAGGACCAGAAGAAAGTTATTATGCGCCGCTGTTCTCTGCTTCCTTTCGTTTTTAGTCGTGTATGTGCCTCAGTTTTATGTGTTTTTACGTTTGTACGGATTAGATGGCGCGGGGGAGTTGTTTGGATGCCTGCAGCCGGAGGGGTGGTTCGGTTGGTTTGGTTCGGGACTTCCGATCTGGTGCTGGCTCGTTTGTCAGTACGTATTCCGGCTTTTGTTCATGGGCGTGTTCGGGGGTATCGTGCTGTTCTTCTCTGCCAGATTGAAAAATGTATTTCTAACGGTGATCTCGATGAGCTTATTCATACTGACGGCAGCGTTTTTCTATTTATGAAGTCTATACAAATTACATAACAAATTCCCACGTTTCGATTGAAAAAAAGCGCCATTAGTGGTATAATTATCTTACTTATGGAGGTTTTGACATAGTGGATAAAAAGATATCGTCTGCGGTAGTAAAGCGGCTGCCGCGTTATTATAGATATTTAAGTGAATTGCTGGAAAAGGGGATTGGCCGCATTTCGTCGCAGGAACTGAGCGCGAAGATGAACGTGACGGCGTCCCAGATCCGTCAGGATTTTAATAATTTCGGGGGGTTCGGGCAGCAGGGTTACGGCTACAATGTGCGGATACTCCACGATGAGATCGGAAAGATACTCGGGCTTGAGCACGATTATAATGTTATTATCGTAGGGGCCGGAAATTTAGGGCAGGCGCTGGCAAATTACGGCGGATTTACGAAGCGGGGGTTTTGCATTTCTGGTATTTTTGATATTGACCCGGCCGTGATCGGAAAGGTGATCAACGGCGTCAAAGTGATGCCGATGTCGGACGTGGAACAGCATGTGCAGAAAAACGGCGTCAATATGGCGGCGCTCACGCTGCCGAAGGAGCAGGCATCCCGGACGGCATGTATGCTGGCTGATTACGGGGTACAGGCGTTTTGGAATTTTGCCTCGACCGATCTGAACCTGCCGGCGGATGTCGTTGTGGAGAATGTTCATCTGGCGGAGAGCCTGATGCGGCTGTCTTATAAATTGTCTGAAAAGCAGGGAGCGCGAAAGGAGAACAAGAGGGATGAGTGCAAAAAACAATGAACAGACGTCAATTGCAGAACTGCTGAAAGGGAAAAAGGTTCCGATACTCGTATTGGATCAGAGATGGCACAAATTATTTCCCGGGGGAGTGAAACCTGCTCATATCGCTGCGATTGAAGCGAACCTCAATGAACTGCTGAAAGAGCAGGGAAAACTCGTAAATGAGATCAAGGATTTGAAAAAGGCGAAAAAGAAACTGATGGAAGCTATCGTTTCCGGGATGTCCTCTTCGGGGAATGATAAGAAGAAGGACAAACAGCAGAAGCTTTTACTGGAAACGAAAGAGCGCATTGAGGCGCAGTCGGACCGATTGATGGAACTGCCGTATGAGATCAAAAAGACGAATGAGGATCTTCTGGTCAACGGCGTGGCGTACTGTTATGAGGAACTAAAAATCCGCGCGCAGTCGCTCGAGGACCTGAAAGGGGAGATTGATTCCCGGCGGGAGGAACTCAAGGAAAAGGTGGCGTACCGGGTAGAACTGGAAGAGAGTGTGGATGCTACCTATTCGCTGATGCACGACCTTCTTGGCCGCGAAGTGATGAATTTGTTTGATAAGAAGTAGGATGCGATATGATATTAGGTGTCGGTGTGGACGCGGTGGAGATTTCCCGCGTTCAGAGATCGTGTGAGAAAGGGCATTTCCAAAGCCACATATTTACCGAAGCGGAGATTGCGCAGTTCGATAAGCGGAAAGTGCGGGCCGCTTCTGATTTTGCCGGAAAAGAGGCGGTGGTGAAGGTGTTCGGGACAGGATTTTCCGGGTGCTTTCCGCGCGACATCGAAATCCTCCGGAATGAGAAGGGAGCGCCCTATGTGAATTTGTACCGCGGCGCGAAAGAGATCGCGGAAGAACTCGGCATTACGTCGATTCAGATCAGTATAACCAATACGGCGGATCTGGCGGTGGCGTTTGCCGTCGGTATTGGAGACAGGGAATAATTTTCGTGCGGCGCCGCCCGATCGTTGTCATGCGGGGGACGGCGCGCAGGTGCGGGGAGGAATGAATTTGAGATATGTATTGACTGCCGGAGAGGCGAAAGCGCTGGATGAACACGCGATCCAGACAGTCGGCTTCCCGGGGCTCGTATTGATGGAAAAAGCGGCGATGACGCTGGCCTCCGTTCTGATGGAGAGGGAGGACAGGCGGAGCGGCTTTTTATTCGTTTGCGGCACGGGAAATAACGGCGGCGACGGTTTGGCGGCAGCGCGGCTGCTAATACAGCAGGGATACCGCGCCGCGATACTGCTCGTCGGTGATACGCGGAAAATGACGGCGGACGCGAAGACGCAGATGGCGCTTGCGGCGGCGTGT
Source organism: uncultured Eubacterium sp. (assembly GCA_910584065.1). Classification (GTDB taxonomy): domain Bacteria; phylum Bacillota; class Clostridia; order Lachnospirales; family Lachnospiraceae; genus Eubacterium_F. Next base: position 12,600 of record CAJTZN010000047.1, on the reverse strand, counting down.
CAAGTGCCGGCTGTCCAGGCGGATGCGGTCGCTTCCCCGGTTTATGACGTGGTCGTGGACGCCCTGTTCGGGGTCGGCCTGAACCGCGCGGTAGAGGGCGTATATGAGAACGTCATTCGCGAGATCAACGAAGCGGGGAAAAAAGTGTATGCGGCCGACATTCCTTCCGGGATCAACGGCAGCGACGGAGCGGTGATGAATGTCGCGGTAAATGCCGATGTCACGGTGACATTCGGGGCAAATAAGCGGGGACTCGTGCTGTATCCGGGATGCCGGTATGCCGGGGAGGTGATCGTCGGGGATATCGGTTATCCGCAGGTGAGTTTTGCGGCGCTCGAAAATCCGGCTTACTATTATGAGCCGGATGATCTGGCGCGGGTCGTGCCGGGCCGGAAGCCGGACGGGCACAAGGGAAGCTTTGGGCGCGTATCCGTCATCGGTGGCAGCGAGGGGATGAGCGGCGCGCCGCTTTTTTCCGCGCGGGCGGCATACGCGGCAGGCGCGGGCCTGGTGAAACTCTATTCGGCGGCGGCAAATCGGGAGATTTTATTATCCGGCGTACCGGAGGCGCTCTTTACTCCGTATGGGACGGGGGAAAAGCTGGATCATGAGGCGCTAAAAGAGGCCGTTACCTGGGCGGACTGCGTTGTTCTCGGGCCGGGGCTCGGGCAGGGCAGCTGCGCGGAGGAGATCGTGTCCTATGTGCTGCGGCATTGTGACAAGCCGCTCGTCCTGGACGGCGATGGCATCACGCTGTGCCAGAAGGAGCAGATCACAGGACGGCGAAATGTCATCCTGACGCCCCACCCGAAGGAGTTTTCAAAGATCACGGGAAAAGAAGTCTCCTTGCTGAAAAAGGATCTCATTGGCGAGGTGCTGTCGTTTGCGGAGCGGACGGGCACCGTTCTGGTCGGAAAGGACGCGCGGACGGTCGTGAGCGACGGGCAGGAGATTTATCTCAATGTTTCGGGAAATTCCGGGATGGGAACCGGGGGGAGCGGTGATGTGCTGACGGGAGTCATCGCCGGATTCCTGGCACAGGGGGCCGATACGTTTACAGCGGCGAAAGCGGGCGTTTACGTGCACGGCCTGGCGGGCGACTGGTTTGCGCGTAATTTTAATGAATACTCCCTGACTGCTTCCGCTCTGATTGAGGGAATGCGGGCCGTCTTAGGATACGGCGGCACGGGGGAATGATCGGACGGAGCATTTGGCGGAATTATTATCATAAACTTATTGGTTGATTTTTGAGAGGTAGAACATCATGGAAAGAGAGACGGAACAGAAAGAATACAGCCGAACATATGCACAGATCGACCTGGGGGCGATCCGGCACAATATTTCGGAGGAGCGGAAACGCGTGGGAGACCATGTGAAGATCATGGCGGTCATCAAAGCGGATGCTTATGGACACGGGGATGTCCAGGTGGCCGAGGCGCTGGAGGATCTGGTGGACGCTTACGGGGTGGCGGTGGCGGAAGAGGCGCTGCATCTCCGGGAGCAGGGAATCGGTAAGATGCTGCTCATACTTGGTTACACGGGGAGCGGCTGGTTTGAAGAACTGATCCAGCACGATATTTCCCAGACCGTGTATTCGTACGAGATGGCGAAAGAACTGAGCGAGACGGCAGTAAGGCTCGGAAAGACGGCGAAGATCCATATCAAGGTCGATACGGGCATGAGCCGTATCGGTTTTCTGCCTGTAAGGGATAATATCGACGTCATACGCGCGATCGGCGAACTTCCGGGTATTTGCATGGAGGGGATCTTCACGCATTTTGCCAGGGCCGATGAGGAGACGGCGGAGGCGGCACGCGAGCCGTTCGAGAAATTTATCATTTTTGTCAGGGAACTCGAGGGGCGGGGGATCCATATCCCGCTCAAACACGTGGCCAACAGCGCATCGATCATTCATTTTCCGGAATCGTACCTCGACATGGTGCGCTCGGGTATTACGACGTACGGCCTGTATCCGTCGGAGCTGGTGCCAAAGGAGAAGCTGCAGATCCGTCCGGCCCTGCAGTGGAGATCGATCGTATCGTTTCTGAAAAAAGTCCATCCCGGGACGAGTGTTGGTTATGGCGGCACGTTTACGACCAGCCGGGAGACGGTCGTGGCTACGGTCCCCGTCGGTTATGCCGATGGGGTAAAACGCGACCTCTCGGGAAAAGGGCGGGTTTTGATCCGCGGGCGGTACGCGCCGATCATCGGGCGCATCTGCATGGACCAGTTTATGGTGGATGTAACGGATGTTCCGGACGTGCGTGCCGGTGATGTCGTAACGCTGATCGGCCGGGACGGGGACAACGCCATTTCCGTAGAGGAAGTGGCCGCGCTGGCGCACTCTTTCAATTATGAGTACGTCTGCGGCATCAGTGCCAGGGTACCGCGGAAATATGTGATGGAGTAGTATTTTCAGTCTTTGTGTGCCATTTTGGTATAAACTCTCGTATATTGGTAATAATAGGCTATAAATCCTTGTAGTCCATGAATGAGGACATTACATAGGTAAAAATACAATATAAGGGGTAAATACGATGGTGGTTAAAAGAGGCGATATTTATTACGCGGATCTGCGGCCGGTTGTGGGCTCCGAACAGGGTGGCGTGCGGCCGGTTTTGATCATACAGAACGATATGGGGAACCGATACAGTCCTACAGTGATCTGTGCGGCGATCACATCGAAGATGAACAAGGCGAAGCTGCCGACACACATTGCCCTCGATTCGGAGAACTACGGCATTGTGAAAGATTCCGTGATCCTTTTGGAGCAGGTGAGGACGATCGACAAGTCGAGGCTGAAGGAAAAGGTGTGCCATCTGGATGAGGCGGTGCTCAAAAAAATCAACCGGGCGCTGGAGGTGAGTCTCGCGCTTGATACATACGATAAACAGAAATGCCAGTAAGAACAGGAAAAAGAGAGGCGTCGGATCTTCCGGCGCTTTTTGCTTTATTGGGAAACACTGCCCCCCTGTTCAGAACGGCGCAGTCTCAGCTGCGGCTTTTTCGACGTTTCAGATAAAAACAAGAGACACCTCTGGGAGGAGGTGTCTCTCGTGGTACCCCGAGGGTACCTAAGCGTATAATAGGGTGGGAGTAGAAAGTTTATACTTTCCGATTGTTATATTACTAAGAGAATGTGTCATTTTTGTGTCAGAATCTATTTTTATGCAAAAAATTTAAAAAAATTTGCGCCCACCCTTACCGGGCGGCGCAATTTTTAGCAAGACGGCACATTTCCAGAAAATATTGATGTAGTTTTGTGCAGGAAGTGACTTCGGGATGAAACGATATGCCGAGCTGGTTGCCGTATCGTACCCCCACGATGTTTCCGTCCACGCGGGAGATGATCTCCGTGCCCTCGCCCGCGCGCTCCACATAGGGAGCCCGTATGAAGGCCATCGGGATCGTTCCGATCCCGGTCACTTCTTCCTCGACGTAAAAACTGGACAGCTGCCTGCCATAGGCATTCCGCCGGACGGTGACGGGCAGCGTGCCAAAGTAAACATTATCATCATTCGACAACTTTTCGGCCAGAAGGATCAGGCCGGCACACGTTCCCAGTACCGGCATCCCTTCCTTGATCTTTGTCTGGAGCGTGTCAAACAGATCCAGTTCCTTTAACAGCTTGCCCATTACCGTGCTTTCACCGCCCGGCAGGATCAGGCCGTCAAACTCCTGCTCCAGATCTTTTTTCTGGCGGATTTCAAAGAAATCGGCTCCCAGCAGCGAGAGCATGTTTTCGTGTTCGGCAAAGGCGCCCTGCACAGCCAGTACAGCAATCCGCATATTATTTGCCCCTTTCCGCCATAAGAAGTTCGATCTCCTGCTCATTGATGCCGACCATGGCTTCGCCCAGATCTTCGGATAGGCTGGCCAGCAGTTTGGCGTCCTCATAATTTGTCACCGCTTTTACGATGGCGGCCGCCCGTTTTTCCGGGTTGCCGGATTTGAAAATACCGGATCCCACAAAGACGCCTTCTGCGCCGAGCTGCATCATCAGCGCCGCGTCCGCTGGTGTGGCCACGCCTCCTGCCGCGAAGTTTACGACTGGCAGCCTGCCGTTTTTGTGCACGTATTCCACAAGATCATACGGAACTTCCAATTCCTTTGCCGCGTGGTACAGTTCGTCTTCCCGCATCGATGTCAGTTTGGCGATCTCCTGGTTCATCCGGCGCATGTGGCGCACGGCCTGTACGACGTCGCCGGTTCCCGGTTCCCCTTTCGTACGGATCATGGATGCGCCCTCGCTGATCCTGCGCAGCGCCTCTCCCAGATCTTTTGCTCCGCAGACGAACGGAACGTTGAATTTGGTCTTGTCGATGTGGTATACATCATCGGCGGGTGATAACACCTCGCTCTCGTCAATATAATCAATTTCGATTGCTTCTAAAATCTGCGCTTCCGCGAAATGTCCGATGCGGCACTTTGCCATCACGGGGATGCTCACCGCTTCCTGAATCCCGCGGATCATTTTGGGGTCGCTCATCCGGGATACGCCGCCCGCCGCGCGGATATCCGCGGGGATCCGCTCCAGAGCCATGACTGCGCAGGCGCCAGCCTCTTCCGCGATCCGCGCCTGCTCCGGCGTGGTCACGTCCATGATGACGCCGCCCTTTAACATCTGCGCCAGTTGTTTGTTTAACTCGTATCTGTTCGTGGTTTCCATATTCTGTCACTCCTTTACCGTGTCTGCCCATTCGTTACACACAAATTATAGTACCGGAATCTGTCATTGTCAACTCTATTTGTCCAGAGGGTAACATAATGACGCGGCAAAAACGTACAGAAATTTCCAAAAAGGATTGCATTAGGAGGTGTCTTCTTGTTATACTATAATAATAATGTTAGGTTGAAAAGAAAGAAAAAGGTTTTTCGGGGAGGAATACGGATGAAAATAGGATTGGTCAGACATTTTAAAGTGGATTGCCCGCATAAATTTATGATGACGTCAGAGGAATTCCGGGCCTGGTCAGAAAAATATGAACATGCGCGTATTTTAAAGAAAAAGGTGAATATGTCAGGGATTCATTGGGATATATGTTATTGCAGCGATCTCGAGCGTGCCGTAGAGACGGCAAAGGAAGTTTACAGCGGAAATATTTTGGTAGACAAGCTTTTGCGCGAGGTTGACAACGCTCCGTTCATCCACACGGACAGGATCAAACTTCCGTTTCCGGTGTGGCATTTTTGCGGACGTCTGGCGTGGTTTTTTAAGTCGAAGAGCCAGCCGGAGGATATCAAGGGCACGAGAAGGCGCGTCCGTCGTTTTTTCCGCCAGATTGACTGGTCGAAGGACAATGTGCTCATCGTCTCGCACGGATTTCTTATTTTTAATTTTATTTATGAACTGTTCCGCCTGGGATTTATCGGCAAGGAAGTAAGACGGGTGAAAAACGGCATCCTCTACCTGTACGAGATTCCCGATTACAAGCGCCCGTTCCAGTACCGGCCGTCAGGCGGCCAAAAAGGCGGGGAAGAGTCTTGAAGCTTACGATCTTGTGCGTGGGGAAGCTGAAGGAGAAGTTTATGCGCGATGCCGTGGCGGAATACGAAAAGAGGCTTACCCGATATGTGAAACTCGACGTGGTTGAGGTGGCGGATGAGAAGACGCCCGACGGCGCTTCGGAGAAAGAAGAGGAACGGATCCGGGAAAAAGAGGGGGAGCGCCTTTTGCGGCAGATCAAAGAGGATGATCATGTCGTGGCGCTGGCGATTTCCGGAAAGCAGTACGATTCCCTGGCATTTGCGCGCAGGCTCGATGGGTTTGCCCTGTGTGGCAGGAGCCGAGTCGTGTTTGTGATCGGTGGTTCGCTCGGGTTGTCAGAGCAGGTGCTGGCGAGGGCGGATGAGGAACTGAGTTTTTCGAAGATGACATTTCCCCATCAGTTGATGAGGGTTATTTTGCTGGAGCAGATCTACCGGGGGTACCGGATCATAAGGGGGGAGCCGTACCATAAGTAAAAGAGAGGAGGTTGTAGTATGTGCGGAAGAGCGGAATTGCAACATGCGGAATAGATGAAGTCAGGGAACAAATTGAAAATGCGATAAGATTTTTGTGATGTTGTGGAATCATATCTGAGAGAGAAATAATTAAGGAGAAATATGAAAGAACAATTGCGCAAACATGCGATGGCCCTCTATGATTTTTGTGAATATCCGGCTGTCCGGTACAAACTTTTATTTTCCATACTGGATACCCCGTATGAGGACGAATTGCTTCCTGCGCTCCGCGAGCAATTTCTGAAAAGTGATATTGTGGAAGAGATGAACGAGCTGCAGGATGAATATGGCGGGTGGGGGCGGTTCCGCTCGAAAGATTATTCTGTCAGGGCAAAAATACCGACGTCTTCTACCGGTATCAACCGGTGTCTGTATATCGGGCTGACGATCCACGACAGGGATCTTCTATTTTTGGCGAAGGAATATCTGCTCTCGCTGCTGGATGGCACGAGTCCAGAGGTGCTGTTTGAAAAAAATGAGAGGGCAAATCCCTGGCAGACGGCGGAAGTCCGTCATCTGGGAGGGGAGGCGAGCATCCGGGGACATTTCTGGGACAAGACGCCGGATCAATTGCCGGATGAGTTCCAGAACCGGATGATGAGGCGCTGGTTTCATACGTTCAATTATATTAACCAGTTCAGAGGTTCCGGATTGTATTTAAAAGATGCGGTTGCGTGGCTGATTGACCAGGCGGGGCCGGACGGGTTGTGGGACTGGGGCCCGCAGGTGAACGACCCGTGGGGATATTTCGGATATTTTTCCTGCAACAGGCACTATAAACATAACAGGGTCGTGGATGGTACGATGGAGATACTGAACTTTCTAAAAAAATATGTGGATCATAATCCTTGTAAATAGTAACTTGACATATAAAAGCAAATCAGGTTAATATAATAGCAATAGTAAGAGTGCAGTGTGTGTAACATTGAGCAGTATACGAATAAGGAGAAAGGAGATTTAGTATGCGTGAGAGAAAATCACAGGTGAATTGGATCACACAGTTGTCCGGTGAATTGGATGTGCTGGCTGGAAAGTCTTTTCAGATCGGTGTATTCGAGGAGATCAAAAATGAAACGGTAAAAGAGAGGGCGCCCGAGGTTGTGAAATCACTGAACAACCTGTTGAACTGCGCAAATTTATTGCTGAATCATGCGAGGGAAAATATGACGATGCTGAACCGCATGAACCATTCCGGTATGTGGTCGATGTACTTCGGGGAGAAACAGCAGATCAGCCGGGTTATGTTCAGTGATGAATTTCGTGAGATCACGGGTTATACGGACCACAGTGAATTTGAGGATTCAATGGAGGCGTGGCTGTCAAAAATTTATGAACCTGACAAAGAGCAGGTCATGAAGGCGTTTCAGGAGACGATTGACGACGTGTCCGGAAAAAAGGTTTTCGATGTGGAATTTCGTTTTCAGACAAAGAAGGAGGGGCTGTGCTGGATGCGTATGGCGGGTGAGATCGTCAGGCGGGGCGGCAAACCATTTGAATTTATAGGCACGATCTCCAATATTACCGTAGCCCATAACAATGCGGAAGAACTGGACATTTCCACAAAGAAACATGACGCCATTGATTCCATCTTGAATGAGGGCTCCTGGAGCATGAACGTCGTGGACGGGGACATAAAAAATCCGGAAAACCAGTTTTGGTACTCCGAGCAGTTCCGCAGACTGCTGGGATTCCATAATGAGCAGGATTTTCCCAATGTGCCGGATTCCTATTCGGACCGCATCCATGAAGCGGATCAGAAACGGGTGATGGAAGAGATTTATCGCTATGTCAATGCGGGAACATCACAGGAACCGCTGAAAGAGGATTTTCGTATCCGCCATGCGGACGGAAAGTACCGCTGGTTCCATATGACCGTTACCGCTGTGTTTGATTCTGCCAGACGACCGATTGTTTTGGCGGCGACGGTTCTCGATGTGACGGAGCAGAAACGCAGCCGGGAGATTTTCGAGGCAGACATGGAGAAAAGTATTCACAGCCTGGCAGCAGGACTGGATGAGATCAGTGCGCTCATAGCGGAGACAACGGCAGATGTACAGGGGTTGAATGAGCAGCAGGACAGCATTACGAAAGCAGCGGCTTCCGTGAACGAAAAAGTAAACGAATCGCTGGAAATCATTTCCCTGATCCAGGGGATCGCCAATCAGACCAATTTACTTTCCCTCAACGCTTCAATTGAGGCGGCGCGAGCGGGAGAAGCGGGAAAAGGATTTGCCGTGGTGGCAAATGAAGTCGGTAAACTGGCAGTTTCGTGTAATGAAACATCCGCACATATATCCCAGAGTTTAAATGAGATGCAAAAGGTAATAGAACACATACTGTCGAAGATCGACGGAATGGACAAAGCGGTCGTATCCCAGTCCGGCAACATGGAAAAAATACATGATATGACGCAGAAGCTAAACGAGCTGTGCGATGAGGAAAAGGAGATCGCGCGCACTGTATTTGCGGACTGACAGGTTGAATAATTTTGGACACCGATCAATTGAATAAGGTGCAGACAGGACATCCATGCGGTGTCCTTTTTTGTGTCTTCCGTTCCACACATTCATGGAAAAACGCCCATACCGTATAAAAAGTTCAGGGAGCAAATTGTTCCCCAATAAGTGCGGATTGTTCTATAAGGCAGAAAAAAGCAGGTTTTTATACTATAATAGGGGAAAAACCGAATTTGAGGAGGCATATGAGAATGAACCGGAAATTTCGTTTTATTGCAGGGTTGCTTCTTGCGGGAACTCTTGTTTTTGGTATCGTATTTACACTCTGTCCCGGATTGTTTGGGATGGGCCCGGTATTGGCACAGGAACCGGGTGAGGCAGCGTGGCAGGATGGGGATGGAAATTGGCAGTCTGGATTATTCACAGAGGCGATTGCAAATGTCAGCGATGGAGGGGTAGTGGTACTTTTGTCAGATGTTTCACTAACAAGCGGGATAGATATTTCCAAATCCGTTACGATCACTTCAAATGAACCCCAGGAACCCTGCGTCATAAGAAATACGGGACAGGATACGGATGACAGACAGGATTGTGGAACGATCTTTACCGTTACCGGCGGGGAGTTGAGGCTGCAGGATATTATCCTGGATGGCGGAAAGGACGAGGGCGTTACCGCTTACCATCCGCTGATCTGCGTAAATGGAAATGCGTGTTTGAGACTGCTGGATGGCGCGGTACTGAAAAATGCAGAGAATCGGTCACAGAGTATGTGCGGCGGCGGGATCAACGTCAGGCTGGGACAGGTTTATCTATATGATGGTTCTCAAATCACACATTGTAAGGCAAGGCATGGCGGCGGAATTGAGGTTAACAGCAGATTGATCTATACGAAGGCTATTCTTGGAATGGCTGGTGGCAGTATTGACAACTGTGAGGCCGTTGATGGCGCTGGTGTGTATGTGAATATCGGGAAGTTCCTGATGCAGGGCGGCAAGCTGGTGGAAAATCATGCGACAAGTGAAAATACCGGAGGCGGGGGTGGTATTTATGTAGCTGGAGCATCAAACGAAACGAAGGTAGCGGCTGTTCTCATTAGGAATGGCGAAATTACAAGTAATAAAGCAGAATCAAACGGCGGCGGTATTCTTGTAAAGGGCTCATATGCACAGATTGAACTGCAGGGAGGTACACTGAAGGAAAATACAGCGCATTATGGCGGTGGTGTTTCCGTATCCCACGGAACCCTGATGCTGCATGGCGGTACAGTCACGGGTAATACGGCTGGCTCATACGGTGGCGGCATTTTAGGAACCCCGAACAGCGTCATCGAGTTAAAGGGAAATCCCAAGGTGTTTGATAATACGGCAGGAAATCCCGCAGATCGGTTTGATAATTTGTACCTGGATGGAGCGGATGATGATGAGTCATCCTTGCCGACATCGCCAATCAGGCTGACGGGCGCACTTACGGAGGGAGTAAGGCTGGGAATGAGTCGATGGGTTCGTGCAGATGAGGAAGAGCATCCTTATCGGGAAATGATTGTGCCGGGCAAAGGCTATACGATTTCTCAGAGCGATTTGAACCGGCTGTGCGATGACAGACAGAACGGCGATAAAGAACTGTATGCGGATCATATGGAGAAGTATGCGTTTATTCCCTATGATGGCAAAATCGTTATGGTGCTGGCGGTTGACATTTCTCTTGACAGGGACGTTCTTTCACTGCGGGCAAAGGGAGATACCGCAGTGATCACGGCATCGGTAACGCCGGATAATGCACCGGTGAAAGACGTTACATGGACTTCATCGGATGAGAGTGTGGCGACGGTAGATGAAAACGGCAATGTGACCGCCACGGGAAAGGGAATGGCTGTCATCACGGCAACAACGGTATCTCCTTATCACGAGACGGCTTCCTGCCAGGTGGCGGTGGGAAAATTCCGGCTGACGACCCGGACAGAACGAGGGGAAATTCAGTATACATCCGATGCGGGCGGTTCCGATACGGGAAATGAAATATTTGAGGAAGATGATAAGATCACGATCCAGCCTGTTCCGGACGAGGGATATCAGATAAAAGAGGGCTCCCTCAGCGCCTGTCGGACAGACGATGAAACGGTGTCTGTGGATATGGAAGGGAATACACTCCATATGCCGGGCTGCGATGTGACGGTGAAGGCAGTGTTTGAGCCGATTTCCTACCCCATCGAATATGAGCTGGAGGGCGGCGCGTTAGAAGAGGATAAAACAAACCCTGATGTTTATACCATAGAAAGTAAAGAGATCATCTTACATAACCCTGTCCGAAATGGTTACATTTTCGTGGGCTGGACGGGAACAGGGCTGGAGGGAACAGAAGCTGCCGTGAGAGTCCCGTCAGGTTCGACGGGCGCGCGTAAGTATACTGCTGTCTGGAAAAAGGAGAATAAAACGCCTGCCCCAAGTACACCTGTACCGACAGAGAAGCCAAAGGTGACGGAGAAACCAAAGGCCACAGAAAAACCCAAGGCGACGGAGAAGCCAAAGGCCACAGAAAAACCAAAGGCGACGGAGAAGCCAAAGGCCACAGAAAAGCCCAAGGCGACGGAGAAACCAAAGGTGACGGAGAAACCAAAGGCCACAGAAAAGCCCAAGGCGACGGAGAAACCAAAGGCCACAGAAAAGCCAAAGGCGACGGAAAAGCCCAAGGCGACGGAGAAACCAAAGGCCACAGAAAAGCCAAAGGTCACAGAAAAGCCCAAGGCGACGGAGAAACCAAAGGCCACAGAAAAACCAAAGGCGACGGAGAAACCAAAGGTGACGGAGAAACCAAAGGTGACGGAGAAACCAAAGGTCACAGAAAAGCCAAAGGCGACGGAGAAACCAAAGGCCACGGAAAAGCCAGAGGGTACGGAGAATCCGGGGACTGCAGAAAATCCGGAGACGACGGAGAAACCAAAAACCACAGAAAAGCCAGAGGGTACGGAGAATCCGGGGACTGCAGAAAAACTTGAAACTACGAGGAAACCGGAGGACACAGAGAAGCCGGAAACCATGGGGAAACCCAAAAACACAGAGAAGTTAAAGGTTACGGAAAAGACGGAAAATATGCGGAAGGAGCAAAGTCCGCAGACGGGCAGCCGTATTCTTTGGATGTATGCAGCCGCAATCCTGTCAGCGCTTGGTATGCTGATTTTGGCCATTCTTTACAGGAGGCGGCAAAAGAAACAGTTTTCTGCGAACCGGAAGAGAAAAAAGACAGGAGAGAAGAAATGATATGAAGGCGGTATATGTTGTTTTCATGATGTTATTTGCAGGCATTTTCCTTTTTTCCGTTATGGGCATTTTTTCTTATCATAACGATGCAGGACAAAATGCAAGAGAAATCCAGGAGGTTATGCGGGAGGTTACCCAAAGGATGCCGGGAGATCATGGAGATGAGAAGGTTGTACAGCAGATTGATTTTGCCAAATTAAAGCAGATCAATGAAGATGCCGTTGGCTGGATTGTATTTCATGATCCATATATAAATAATCCGCTTGTTCAGACCAATGATAATTCATATTATCTGACAAATTCATTTAGAAAAAAGGAAAATGCGGCAGGCTGTCTTTTTATGGACTGCCGCAACGAATCCTTTGATGACAGGAATGTAGTAATCTATGGCCATAATATGCTGGACCGAACGATGTTTGGCTCCCTAAAGGATGTATTTCAGGAAAAGTTTTGGGAGGAACCGGAATGTGATAGGATCCAGATAACCGATACGGAGCAGCATATAAGGGAATATAAGATATTCAGTTATTATATCACAGGAGAGGAGAACGATTACGGCACCACTTCTTTTCCGGATGCAGCGGCTTATGCGGGATTTTTGAGGGAGATAACGGCACGGAGTTTTCGAAAGCTGGATGTTGACGTCACGGCAGATGACCATATCCTGACGCTCTCTACCTGTGCAGGAGCGGCCGGGACGAATAAAAGGAGGGTCCTCCATGCAAAATTGACCACGACCTGAAGCAGGAAAGCATAAGTACTTTAAAAGCACCAGTGTTTTACAGAGATGTAAATGCTGGTGCTTTGTTATGTGTTGCCAAAACAGCGATAGGATCGTGTGATCATGGATTTATAAATACCTTGCGTAGAACTCCTTGTTCTTTCCG
>CAJTZN010000046.1 GCA_910584065.1 uncultured Eubacterium sp. | reverse complement strand
GTTGCGGTTGGAGGTATTGGTTAAAGCAAAGCATACACCAAAGGAAATCGCGGAAATTCTACATTTCCATATTAGCACAATTTATAGAGAATTAAACCGAGGACAGTTTGAGGCGTTAAATTCGGATCTTACAAAGGAAATGAGGTACAGCCCCGACATAGCGCAGCAGCATAAAGAGGAGGTTTTAGCTGCAAAGGGCGCGGATCTGAAAATAGGGAATGAGAAGGCATTTGCTGACCGGATAGAGGAAATTATAATAAATGAGGGGTACAGTCCTGCGGCGGCACTGGCAAAAGTAAAAGCTGAAGGATATGATTTTTCAATATGCGTAACCACTCTATATAGTTACATTGATAAGGGCGTTTTTCTGAATTTGACAATGAAACACCTGCCGGAAAAGAGAAAAGGAGAAAAGAAACATAAGCGGAAAACTACACAAAAGCGGGCTACAAAAGGGGAGAGCATCGAGAACAGACCGGACGAAATAGACACGCGGGAGGAATTTGGGCATTGGGAAATGGATTCCGTTGTTGGGGCGCGGGGCGTTTCCAAAAAGGCTTTATTGGTACTGACAGAGAGGAAAACGCGCAAAGAAATTATTTTTTTACTGAAAGATCATACATCGGCAGCAGTTGTAAAAGCATTAGACCGATTGGAAAGGAAGTTAGGAAAGAAATTTAGAGAAATCTTTAAAAGCATAACCGTAGACAATGGATCGGAATTTGCGGATTGGGAAGGCATGGAGCGGTCAAGGCGTAGCAAAAAGAAAAGGACAAAGATATATTACTGTCACCCATATAGCAGTTGGGAACGAGGCAGCAATGAGAACCAAAACAAATTAGTGCGCCGTCACATTCCAAAGGGCGTAAATTTTGATGATAAGACGCAGGGAGATATTGATAATATAGCAGAGTGGATCAATAACTACCCGCGCCGCCTGCATCAGTATATGACGGCAGAGGAACTATATAATAAGGAATTGGAAAAGATTGCAGCATAGAACAAATGTTTGTTGTGCGAGTGGCTTTTATTTCGTGCGCCTATTTTTAGGTATCACAGAACGCGATCCGGATCCGGATCTGCATCACACCAAAACCAAAACTTGCATTATGTAAAAAATGCACAATAAATAGCATTGTTTATTGTGCGTATTGCTGAAAGCGAAAAAATCAAAAAAACTTTCGCATTTAATGTTGACATTTTCAACGTGCGCAGAATTAGAAAAAAGTTCTTGACACACCCGTTTCCATGTGATAAAATATCACACGGTATCAAAAGCAGAGTTATCCACTCTCACCTTGCCGTATAGCAGACGGATCGTTTGTTTCCCTGTTATCACACGTCAATGGTCAACCATTTTTTCGGATATTTTCGTGTCCGTACACGGGAAATAGATTTTCGAATAAAGAATGTATTCTGTGGATAGCTGCTTTAAAAACAGTTATCTTTTTTTCATTTGGAGGTGCAAGTTATCAGCGAATTAATGATCAATGAGCAGATCCGCGACAAAGAAGTCCGCGTGATCGGCCAGGATGGGGAGCAGCTTGGAATTATGTCGGCCAAAGAGGCTTATTTAAAGGCGAGGGATGCCGATCTTGATTTGGTAAAGGTCGCACCGGGAGCGAAACCGCCCGTGTGCAAAATCATCAATTACGGTAAATACCGTTATGAACAGGCAAGGAAAGAAAAAGAAGCCAAAAGGAAGCAGCGGACGATCGAAGTAAAAGAGATCCGTCTGTCACCGAATATTGACTTGAATGATTTAAACACGAAAGCAAATCAGGCCCGCAAATTCCTGTCAAAGGGTGACAAAGTAAAAGTGACCCTTCGTTTCCGAGGCCGTGAGATGGCACATAAGGATGTGGGACGCGGGGTTTTAAACAGTTTTTATGAAAAACTGGAAGATGTTGCGGTGATTGATAAGGATGCCAAAATGGAAGGAAGAAGCATGATCATGTTTTTAACAGCCGCAAAGTAGTATAAAGCAGAAAAAAGGTTTGTGTCTATGCGCTGCCAGTCACAGGCCTGAGTGAAAAAGCAGCGCAGAAATGAGGTTAATCATGGCAAATCAGAAAATGAAAACAAAAAGAGCCGCTGCAAAGCGATTCAAAGTAACCGGCAGTGGTAAACTGGTTCGTAATAAGGCAAATAAGAGTCACATCCTGACAAAGAAGACGACGAAGAGAAAAAGAAAACTCAGAAGAGCAACTTTGGTAGATGATACCAATGTGAAGACGATGAAGAAGATCATGCCATATGTATGATGGCGTCAGGACGGATTTAAGGAGGTAAATACCAAATGGCTAGAATAAAAGGCGGATTAAACGCGAAGAAAAAACATAACAGGGTGTTAAAACTGGCAAAAGGCTACAGAGGAGCGAGATCAAAACAGTACCGTGTGGCGAAACAGTCTGTTATGCGTGCGCTGGAGACTTCTTATACAGGTAGAAAGCAGAGAAAGAGACAGTTCAGACAGCTTTGGATCGCTCGTATCAATGCGGCAGCACGTATCAATGGACTTTCCTATAGCAAATTTATGTACGGCTTAAAGCTCGCGGAGATCGACATTAACCGCAAGATGCTCTCCGAGATGGCGATCAGTGATCCGGACGGATTCGCGACGCTTGTCGATGTGGCAAAGAGCAAGCTCGCATAATTTTGACATTTTTTTATGATAAAAAGAATATAAATGAACAAAAGGGTACTTCGTGATTGAGAGGTATCCTTTTTTGGCCGACGGACTGGGAACAGGTTTCATGCGCGGACATGCTGAAAACGTTTGGCCATATCTGGTGTGCGCCGCTGCTTGTTTGGCGAAATGCGAGCGGCGTCGCGCCAGAAGGAATGGGGGATAATTATGACAGGGAAAAAAAGCAAATTTGTAGTTTGGCTGATTGTGTGTTGTGTTTTGGCAGGCGTTTTACCGGAACAGGTTGACGCATATGACATAAAGGCAAGGGATGCGAAAGCGGCAAGTGGATCGGCCGCAAAAACAGCAGGCGGATTTATCGTAAGAACGGCAGGAGAGCCAGCCGCAAAAATGACGGGTGGATCGGCCAGACAATCAGCAAGCGAGCCGGCAGCACAATCGACGGACGAACCAATCGTGCTGCCGACGACCAAACCCGTCATACAACCGACGACCAAACCCATCATACAACCGACGGGCGAACCGATCATACAACCGACAGCCGAACCCGTCGTACAACCGACGGAGCAGCCGGCTACTTCCTCATCTGTGCCGCAGCACACCTCCAAACCCCGCGTGGTGCCCCTGGTACTGAAAAATAAGGAAGCCAAACTGTCAAAAGGCGGACAGAAGGGCATCGGATACGGGAAGGTAAAAAAACAAAAAGTTTACCATATCTATGCGTATGCCACCGACGAAGTGAAATTATTCCCATCGAAAAAGTGTACTTACAAACTAACGGGAGGGAAAAGCAAAAAAGATGTGAGTGCGGGTAAGGTCAAAGTGACGCGGGACGGAAAGGTGATCTGCCGGGACAGGGAAAAAGACCATAAACAGTACGCGATCGTGCGCATGACATCCTCGGCTTCGGGAGAAATTATTTATGCGTACATCTATTTTGCGCCCCGCCTGTACGCGAAAAAGGCGCCGGGACATGTTGTGTATCAGGGAAAAGCCGCGTCCATCGCCTATAATTATTCCTGGAAGGACATACAGCTCACATCGTCGAATCCCAAAGTGGCAGCCGTAAACAAAAAAGGACTTATTACCGCGAGGAAAACAGGGACGGCCGTCATCACGGCAAAGGTAAAAAAATCGGCTCGAAACGTGATGAAAACAAAAATTACGGTAAAAGAAGAACCGTGGATCGTAAATGATAAAGATACGCTCTATACGTATGAAGACATGACGTCGGATCTGCGGTCGCTATCGGCGAAGTACCGGGGAAAAGCGTCCCTGAGCAGTATCGGGAGCAGCGAGGACGGGAGAACGATATGGTGCCTTCGTCTGGGGAATCCGTCCGCCGGCAGAAAGATCGTGATCGATGCGGGCATCCATGCGAGGGAATGGCTGAATCCGCAGATGATCGTCCGTAAATGCGAGGAGATCTTGCGCCTGTACGGGGATTACAGATCGACACTGAACCACGTATGCCTGTATGTGGTGCCGATGATCAATCCAGACGGCGTATCCATCTCACAGTCCGGCTTCGGCGCGATTCATTCGAAAAAACTGCAAAAACTGTGCAAAAAAACGAAATCTTCTGCGCGGACGTGGAAGGGAAACGCGCGCGGTGTAAATTTAAACTTTAATTTTCCGGGCGGTTGGAATAAAAAAGGGAAGTCGAAAAAGCCGGACGGGATCACATATCCGGGGGAAAAGGCCGGTTCGGAGAAAGAGACAAAGGCGATGATGCGGTTCATCAACGGGCTTTCTGGTATCAAAGGCGTGCTAAACTACCATTCCATGGGTAACATCCTGTATTGGAATTATAATGTGGAGTCCAACACGTCTCTCTATGACAGACAGAGCGAACTGGCCAGAAAAATAAATTCGTTTACGCATTACACGCTGATGCCGAAATCGATCAGCACAGACCCGAACGGGGGATTGGGAGACTGGCTGATCTATGTGAAAAAAATTCCCAATGTCACGGTAGAGACGGGATCCGTGGCGTGTCCACTCCCGCATTCGCAGCTGGGGAGGATCACGAAGCAGAATTCAGAACTGTTGAACTGGTTTGTGGGGGAATATGCGAAATAAAAAGGTGAAGTCTTTCTGCCTTGACAAAAATAATATAAAAAGGTACAATTTTTATATCTTAATCATGCTTATTAATATTTGAATACTATTGAAAAAGTTTTGTAAACAGGAGGTAAAAATGAAACATACTAAAAAATGTATCGGACTTTTGACAGCGGCTGCATTAGTTCTTCAGACGGCATTACCGGGAGCAGGAGCATACGCAGCGGGTAAGCCTAAACTTGCTAAGAAAAAGGTCGAAGTTAATGTTGGTGTCCAAAAAAAAGTAAAGATCAAGAACACAAAAGGCTATAAGCTTACTGTTAAGTCTAAGAAAAAGGCAGTTGCAACCGCTAAGAAAAAGGGTAAAGCTGCATTTGTCGTAAAAGGCGTTAAAGCTGGAAAAGCTGAGGTGGTTTGTACATTGAAGAAGAGTAGTCGTAAAAAGGTAACGTTAAAGTGTAATGTAACAGTATCTGATGTTACTGCTGATAAAACACAGCCAACCGGGAATCCGATCAACCAAAACACACCTGCTCCTACAGGAACTAACGGTCAGACTCCAGACACGGCAGTACCTACCGTAGTACCTACTGTAGTGCCTACCATGGTACCCGAGCCGACACCTTCCGGTTATACTCCGCCTGAGCCAATTCGTATAACTCTTGCTACTGATGTTCCTGATGCGTATAGAGAGACTGCAGGTGAAGCGGCTTCGGATAAACGTGGAAAGATAGAGAAAATTACATATGATACAGAGACTTATGATGAGGGTAACTCTGTTAAGATGGAAAAAAAGGCCAATGTCTATCTTCCGGCAGGATATGATGAGAGTAAACAGTATAATGTATTATATCTGATGCATGGTGGCGGAGAAAACATGAATACATGGCTTGTAGGGAATGATTATACAGGGAATAAAAAGATGGTGGATAACCTTATTGCAAATGGTGAGATTGAGCCACTGATCATTGTTACTCCTACATTCTACAGACCTTCCGATGTACCTGATAATCCTGATCTTACTTCACAGTTCCAGTATGAGCTCAGGAGAGATCTCATTCCATATGTTGAGTCACATTATTCGACATATGCAGGAGGAGATGTATCAGATGAGAATCTTATTAAGACAAGAATGCATCGTGCATTTGCTGGTTTATCAATGGGTTCAATGACTACATACCGTGCGGCATTGTATTCTAATTATGACGTATTTGCATGGTTTGGACCTTATTCAGGATGTCAGGGACCTGGTGGAGACCAGGATGCGGAAGCCGATAAGATCGTTTCTGTTATTGAAAATGGTATAGACAAAGGAATGCCTCTTGGATTTCTTTACTGTGGTAACGGAGTAAATGATATAGCTCATGACGAGCATGTTAATATTATGAAGAAGGCAGTTGAAAAGACTGACAAATTAATTGAAAATGCAAACTATGCTTTCATAGATCTTCCGGTTCTCCCACGTTCTTCTGGCGGTAAAACCGGAGAACACAGCATGTGGTCGTGGCATATTCATTTGTACAATTGCCTGAGAGTATTCTTTATAAGAGAGTAATCATTATACTTAGAAGAGTTATTTGAATATTGCATATAAGGGGCTGTTGTATTAATGACAACAGTCCCAAGTTGTCAAGCTTTTTGGATTTTTTGGGGTTTTTAGGTTTTGGCATCCTATTCAGCTGTGCCAATTGATCCCTCTTATCGTAAACAACCGCCGTTACATAAACAATTCGCTTTTCCTGATCAATCCAGTAATACAAAATAAAATTTTTCACGAAAATTTTACGTATTCCCTTTTCCTTCCACATTTCTTCATCCACAAGCGGATGTCGAAACGGCAAGTTCTCCAGTGAAGCAATTGTCTTTTTTATTTCTAGAAGCAAATGATATGCTGCTTGCGGAGCATAGAGTTCGTTTATTATATAATGCTTGATCTCCTCCATTTGCGCCAAAGCATATTCTGTTATTTGTACATCATACTTATTCAAACCGCCCATTATGATCAAAGCCCCTGAAACAATTGATCAAATGCCTGCTCATAAGGTACAGCCGCTCCCGTTTTTGCCTGATTCAACCCCATCTGCATCATTTTATTGAATTCTTTTTCTGACATTTCATCACGGGTTTTTATAACTGTCGGAAGTTGTACAGAAAAAGATGCTTCCCCTTTTACATTTGCACTTTGTAACGCCATATAACAACCACCATCCTTTTTCTTTCATTATAACCACTAAGGACTCAAAACGCAAGATACTACAGTGCCTTTTCCCCCTTTTATTTCGCATATTCCCCCACAAACCAGTTCAACAGTTCCGAATTCTGCTTCGTAATCTTCCCCAGCTGCGAATGCGGGAGCGGACACGTTACGGATCCCATCTCTACCGTAACATTGGGAATTTTTTTCACATAGATCAGCCAGTCTCCCAATCCCCCATTCGGGTCTGTGCTGATTGATTTCGGCATCAAAAATCCAAAAAGCAATAAAAAGTATTTGACAACTGCTGCAAAATCTGTTACAATAGTCAAGCAGTGTTGAGGAACAACTTTATATTGCATGCGGAGTTGCTGGAATTGGCAGACAGGCATGACTAAGGATCATGTGTCTCTAAGACGTGTGGGTTCAAGTCCCATACTCCGCATTACATGGTGTGGCTATTGGAAACGGTAGTCACACCATTTTAGCTTGATGTATAAAAGTGTTATAGGAGGCGTACAGTTATGAAGGTTAAAATGAAAATTAAGATGAAGAGAGCGGTGGCGCTTTTGCTCATGTTGGTGGTAGTGGCAGCAAGCCTGCAGATGCACGGGAATGAAGCGCAGGCAGCCAAAAAGGTAGACGATGAGCCAGATCAGAAGGTGGTTGCCATCGACGCCGGACATCAGTTAAACGGAAATTCTTCGAAAGAACCGAACGGCCCCGGATCAAAGACGATGAAGGCGAAAGTTACATCGGGAACTTCGGGATGCTCGACGGGGACGCCCGAGCATAAGTTAAATCTGAAAGTGGCGAAAAAATTAAAAAAAGAATTGAAGGCGCGGGGCTATAAGGTGGTGATGATCCGTTCCAAAGCAAATGTGAACATTTCAAACGCCGAGCGGGCAAAAGTCGCCAATAAGGCCGGAGCTGACGCGTTTATCCGCATCCACGCGAATTCATCGGAATCTTCGTCCGTGAGCGGGGCGCTGACGATCGCGCCGACCAATAAAAATCCATATATGAGTAAAAAAGTCCGCAAGGCGAGCCGGAAATTGTCGAAAAAGGTGCTGCAGGCGTTCTGCAGTGCGACGGGCGCGGGAAACCGCGGGATCCTGTATACGGACACGATGACGGGTATTAACTGGTGTACGGTGCCTGTGACCATTATAGAAATGGGATTTATGAGCAACGCGTCGGAGGATAAGAAGATGGCAACGGCAGCTTATCAGAACAAAATGGTGCAGGGGATCGCAAACGGAATCGATTCCTACCTGAAATGATATTGCCTATACGCGGGATGTGTGGTACAATAAGTGCTGACATACAATAGACATGTTTGTGGGATGGCATCACGCATAGAAAAAGACGGAGGAGGGAAAAACAATGGCATTATTGAAAGAATGGCGAGAGTATGCGTATTCAGAAGAGATGCAGAATTCCAAGGAGGGAGAGAAGCTTTGGAGTGAGTATTTTCGTTTGGAAAAGGGAATTTATGAAAAGCTTCTTGCGGATCCCGGCGCAGTCGTGGAGGGAACGGTAGAAGAACTTGCTGGAAAATATGAAGTGCCGCTTTCCATGATGGTTGGCTTTTTGGACGGGATTAATGACAGCTTAAAGGAGCCAAATCCGATCGACACGATGGAGAAGGATACGGTTGTTCGGTTGGAGATTGATTGCGAAAAGCTGTATTATAATATGGTGGGCTGCGATGCGGAGTGGTTGTACACGCTGCCGCAGTGGGACGAGATACTTACGAAAGAACGCCAGAAAGAGTTGTACCGCGAGCAGAAAAACTCCGGTACGATCCGACACGAAGAGCCGAAAGTAGGCAGGAATGATCCGTGTCCGTGCGGCAGCGGAAAAAAATATAAACACTGCTGCGGAAGATAGAGGACCTGTTTTGGTGGTTGGCGGACATTTTATCATATAAAATAATATAAAAAAAGAATGGAGGAATCATTACATGTTAGTTTCAGCAAAAGAGATGCTTACAAAAGCAAAAGCGGGGAAATATGCGGTAGGGCAGTTCAATATCAATAACCTCGAGTGGACGAAGTCCATCCTTCTCACGGCAGAGGAATTGAAATCGCCGGTAATACTCGGCGTATCGGAAGGCGCCGGTAAGTATATGTGCGGTTACAAGACCGTTGTCGGCATGGTAAATGGAATGCTCGAGGAACTTGGTATTACGGTTCCGGTAGCGCTTCATCTCGACCACGGCAGCTACGAGGGCGCGAAGGCTTGTATCGAGGCAGGATTTTCTTCCATTATGTTTGACGGATCCCATTATCCGATTGAGGAAAATGTTGCGAAAACAAAAGAACTCGTGGCAATCTGCGAGGAAAAAGGAATGTCGATCGAGGCAGAGGTCGGTTCCATCGGCGGCGAGGAAGACGGCGTGGTTGGAGCAGGCGAGTGCGCGGATCCGGAAGAGTGTAAAATGATCGCGGATCTCGGCGTGACGATGCTGGCAGCGGGAATCGGAAATATTCACGGAAAATATCCGGAAAACTGGGCAGGTCTCAGCTTTGAGACACTGGATGCCGTACAGAAGCTGACCGGGGATATGCCGTTAGTACTTCACGGCGGAACGGGAATCCCGGAAGACATGATCAAAAAGGCGATCAGCCTCGGCGTATCAAAAATCAATGTAAATACGGAGTGCCAGCTTTCGTTTGCTGACGCGACGCGCAAATATATCGAGGCGGGCAAGGATCAGGAAGGAAAAGGTTTTGACCCGCGTAAACTCCTGGCTCCGGGCGCGGATGCGATCAAGGCAACCGTAAAAGAAAAAATGGAATTATTTGGTTCTGTTGGAAAAGCTTGACGGAATAACCCGAAAGAAAAAAGCCATACTAATCCTGTAACAAAAAAGTTCATAGACAGGAGGAAATTAACTATGGCTAAGAATTTCTTGGATGAGTACGATGAGAAAAATAGTACAAACGGCACGAATGGCTCGAAGAATGATTCGAAGAATAGTTCAAAGAACAACTCGAAAAATAGTTCTTCCAACACTTCGTCGAATACTTCTTCGAACAGCACGAGGAACAGTTCTTCAAACAGCTCTTCGAAAAATGATTCGAAATGTTCTAACTGCCGCAACGCTTCCAGCAGCAAGAACCAGTCGAAGAATTAAAAGTGCCCGCAAGCCGTCCCCGTTAGGAGACGGCTTGTCTTGTACGATTGTCACAAAATACATAATACTGTCATAAGATGTAAGAAAAAAAGAACGTGATAATTATGAGTTTTTCGATCATACCGATCCGGGATCTCGAAACGATCATGAAAAAGCCGGGGACGATTCTCATAGATTTACGGGATGAAGAGGATTATCGCAAGGGCCACATCCGCGGGGCGAAGAACATTCCGTACGAGAGGTGGCAGATTGAGAAAGAGACTTGGACGCACCGCTACGATACCGTTATTTTTTATTGTGAGCGGGGGAATCAGAGTATGTACGCGGCGAAGGAAATGAACAAACAGGGATACTTTGCGATAAGTATCGCCGGAGGATACCAGGGATACCAGGTCTGGCGCGCGGCACAGGATCACTGCGGCCAGAGTGGAACTAAGAGGTAAAGGTGTATGTTACCAAAAGAAAGGAAGAACGGCGGCGGATGAAAAGGAATACGTATGAATTGATCGCGCCATGCCATTTTGGGATGGAGGCAGTATTGAAACGGGAGATTTTGGATCTCGGGTATGAAATCTCCGCGGTAGATAACGGAAAGGTGACGTTTATCGCGGATGCCGAGGGGATCTGCCGCGCCAATATTTTTTTGCGGACGACGGAGCGCATCCTGCTGAAAACAGCGGAATTTCGGGCGGAAACATTTGATGAGCTGTTTGAGGGGGTAAAGGCGGTCCCCTGGGATGAGTATATTCCGGAAAATGGAAAATTCTGGGTGGCAAAAGCGTCTTCCGTGAGCAGTAAGCTGTTCAGTCCGTCGGATATTCAGCGTATCGTGAAAAAAGCGATGGTCGAGAGCCTGAAAAAGACATATCACACCGATTGGTTTGCCGAAGATGGCGCGGAATATCCGCTGCGGATCAGTATTCGGAAAGATATCGTCACGGTCGGGCTGGATACGACAGGCGTTTCCCTTCACAAGCGGGGTTACCGAAAATTTACTGCGCCCGCGCCGCTGACGGAAACGCTTGCCGCTGCCATCCTCCTTTTGTCGCCCTGGAAACGTGACCGGGTTCTTGTAGATCCGTTTTGCGGGAGCGGTACGATACCGATCGAAGCGGCCATGATCGCCAAAAATATCGCGCCAGGGATGAACCGGTCGTTTTTGGCGGAAAACTGGACAAACCTCATTCCGAAAAAGGAGTGGTATGAGGTGGGACAGGAGGCGATGGATCTCGTGGAGGACGATGCGGAGACGGTGATCCAGGGGTACGATGTGGATGCCGAGGTGTTAAAGATGGCGCGGGCTAACGCGGAACTCGCCGGTGTGGAAAAGCAGATCCATTTTCAGCAACGTGACATATTAAATTTCCGGTCGCCAAAGAAATACGGATTTGTCATCACCAACCCCCCGTACGGGGAGCGCCTGTCGTCGCGGGATGAGATGTCTGCGCTCTACCGCACGATCGGGAATATCATAGACGAAAATGAAACGTGGTCGTTTTTCCTCTTAAGCGGATTCGAGGACGCGCAGAGGGCGATCGGGAAGAAGGCGGCGAAAAACCGGAAGATCTATAATGGTATGATGAAAACGTATCTTTATCAGTACATGGGACTGAAGCCGCCGAAGCATAGGCATAACGCGAATGGAGGAAATGATGGGAAAGAAACTCATTTTTGCGACGAATAATGAAGGAAAAGTAAATGAAATACGGCAGATTTTAGGGGATGGTTACGAGGTATATTCGTTAAAGGATTTGGACATACATACGAATATAGTCGAAGATGGAAAAACGTTTGAGGAAAATGCGCAGATCAAGGCAAGGGCAATCTGCCGCCAGACAAATGAAATGGTACTTGCGGATGATTCTGGTTTTGAGGTAGACTATTTAGGAGGCGAGCCGGGGATTTATTCCGCCAGATATTTAGGGGAAGATACTTCTTATGAGATAAAGAATGCGGAAATACTGAGACGATGTGAGCAGGCAAAAGAAGAAGAGCGGACGGCGCGTTTTGTCTGTGCGATCGCCTGTGCTTACCCAGACGGAAGAGTGGAAACGACAAAGGGAGTCATCGAGGGAAGGCTGGCGTATGAGCCGAAGGGCACAAACGGCTTTGGCTATGACCCGATCTTTTATTTGCCGGAGCGCGGCTGCACGACCGGTGAAATGGAACCCGAAGAGAAGAATAAGATCAGCCATCGGGGAATCGCGCTGCGGAAAATGGTGGAAAAACTAAATAGATTGGAATAAAGGAGTGTTGTATGGCGAAATATTTGGTATTTAGCGACTCCCATGGGAAAAATGAGAGAATGCTTGAGATCATTGCGCAGCAAAAAGACAGCATCGAAGGACTATTTTTTCTGGGAGATATTGAGAGCGGGGAGGACAGGCTCCGCGCCTCGATCCAGGGCCCCACTTACATAGTGAAGGGCAACTGCGACTGGTACTCCCAGGCGCCTGCGTTTCAGGTGTTGAAACTGCACGGCCACACCATAGCGATGACGCACGGCCACCGCCAGCATGTGAATGGGGGCGTTGATCTGTTAAAATACTGGGCGATGGAACAGGGCGCGGATATTGTTTTGTACGGCCATACCCATGTCCCGTTTTTGGAGCAGTCTTCCACAATGACTGTCCTGAATCCCGGCAGTATCTCCAGGCCGAGGCAGAGCGGATTTATTCCCACGCACGCCGTGATCGAGTTTTTGGAGAACGGGGAAGTCTGCATTACCATGTGTGAAGTTTCATGATCATAAATAATTGATAAAATGAGAAAGGAAAAGAAAAATGTTGCATTATTTACTTGTATTTTTGATATCTATGGTACCCCTGATCGAACTGAGAGGAGCAATCCCGTATTCTGTTGTGTGGAATATTCCTCTGTACATCGCGTTCCCGCTGGCAATCGTGGGGAATATGCTGCCGGTGCCGTTTATTTATTTCTTTGCGAGGAAGATCCTCGTATGGGGCGCGGATAAGCCGGTCATCGGAAGATTTTTCACGTTCTGTCTGGAAAAAGGGGAAAAAGGTGGAAAGAAACTGCAGGAAAAGGCGGGAAAAGGACTTTTTGTAGCGCTTCTGCTGTTTGTGGGCATCCCGCTTCCCGGTACGGGCGCATGGACGGGAACACTTGCGGCCAGCCTTCTGGATATGGATTTTAAATCGAGCATACTGGCGAGCATGGGCGGCGTGCTGCTGGCCGGGGTGATCATGGCGACGCTGAGCATTGTGGCGAAAGGGACATTTACCGCGCTGTTTTTATAGCGGGAAGAGGAGGCGGCAAAATTGTGAAAGGCTTGTTTTAAAAGTTTTTAAAATTTTAAAATTTTGCTGTAAAAATTTTCAAAAAACGCTTGACAAATGATAGATGTTTTTATATAATAATCACTGGTGCTGCTGATAAGCATGCAAATGGGATCTTAGCTCAGCTGGGAGAGCATCTGCCTTACAAGCAGAGGGTCATAGGTTCGAGCCCTATAGGTCCCATTTTATTCTTAAAAATGCGGTGGATCAGGCAGTTCGTCTGTAGATCGCGGACAGCAGTTTCATATATAAATCGCCATTTTATATGGCAATCCGGCGGGATAGCTCAGTTGGCAAGAGCACACGGTTCATACCCGTGGTGTCGGGGGTTCAAATCCCTTTCCCGCTACGTACAAGCCTTGTCTGTTCAAGGCTTTTTTTTCTATTGAGTCACTATTCAAACGATAGTAAGAAAGGAAGGAACGGCATGAGAATCGGAATCGGATATGATGTACACAAACTGGAGAAGGGAAGGAAACTGATTTTAGGAGGAGTGGAGATTGACTATGCGCTCGGTCTGGTCGGCCATTCGGATGCGGATGTGCTCCTTCACGCGATCATGGATGCCATGTTTGGGGCGGCGGCGATGGGAGACATCGGCAGGCATTTTCCGGATACGGATGAGCGGTATCGAGGAGTTTCCAGCCTGCGGCTGTTAAAGCGCGCGTCCGTGCTTTTGGAGGGAAAAGGGTATAAGATTGGAAATGTGGATGCTGTCATCGTGGCGCAGGAGCCGAAATTGGCACCGTTTATCGAGCAGATGCGGACGAATATCGCGGATGCGCTCGGGGTGGATGTTGACCGGATCAGTGTGAAGGCTACGACGGAAGAGGGACTCGGCTTTACCGGGAGCAAATCGGGTATTTCCTGTCAGGCAGTGTGCCTGTTAGAATAAATCGGCGGAAGGGAGTTTTATGGGCCATAAGGAATTGTGGAAAGAAGCGTTTGGGGATACGGATCGGTACATTGACTATTATTTTAAAGAGAAGGCAGGGCGGAGCCGCGTATATTCGAAATACGTGGATGGCGTGCTTGTAAGTATGATGTTTTTTACCCCATACGCGGTCGTGTACCGGGGGAGGGAGCGGATCTGCCCCTATATCGTAGGCGTGGCAACAAAGGCGTCTCACCGGCGACGGGGGTATATGCGGATGCTTCTGGAACAGGGACTGATGGAGGCGGAGGCGCGCGGGTGTGAGCTGGCTTTTTTATGTCCTGCGGACGAGAGCATTTACGAGCCCTTTGGATTCCGCGGCGTCCAGTACCGTAAACAGCTTACGGTGTCCGGTTATGGGACGGTATGCGGACGGTATGCGGTGAGTTGCTTTGCGGAACTGACAGAGAAGGAAAAGGTGCAGGCGGCGGTATTTGCCACCGATCTTTTGGCTTCGTCGGGGTTTGACCTGTATATGAAGCGTAGTGTGGCTTACTATGAGGGCGTGCAAAAAGAAATGGAAGCGCTGGATGGAGGCGTTCTCGTTTTGTGGGAAGGGGCGGCCATCCACGCGATCGCGGCCTATACGTATGAAGAAGGGCGATATGATGTGACGGAACTGCTCTGCGCGGCACCGGACGGTTCGGAAGCGGTAGAAACGATCTGCGGTTATTTGACAAAAGGAAGAGGGGAGGCGGTCTTGTTCAGCGACGGGCAGTTTTTGGATCAGGTAGATGGAGCGGGGATTATCAGAAAAACGGAGCGAAGGCCGTCGATTATGCTGAAGGAGCTGGCGGAATCGCGCGCCGTGGAAGGGTTACGGGTGTATATCAACGATATAACCTAGTGCCTTGTACTGTTCATTTGGCGAAATAGGAACGGTACAATGCACTATTGTAAAGGAGGAACCGGCATGGGGAATGAAAACCAGATCGAGGGCAGGCACAGCGTTTTGGAGGCTTTCCGGGCGGGAAAGCTCGTGGAGCGCGTGTTTGTATTAAAAGGCTGCCAGGATGGGCCGGTCAGTACGATCGTCCGCGAGGCGAAGCGCGCGCAGGTTATTTTGGATTTTGTGCCCAAAGAGCGGCTTGATCATATGAGCGAGGACGGCAAACATCAGGGCGTGATCGCGCAGCTGTCGGCTTTCGCGTACAGTTCGGTGGAGGATATGCTGGCGCTTGCCGGGGAACGGGGAGAGGATCCGTTTTTATTCCTGCTGGACGGGATCGAAGATCCGCATAACCTCGGCGCCATTATTCGCACAGCAAATCTTTCGGGCGCGCATGGCGTGATCATTCCGAAACGGCGCGCGGTCGGACTGACTTCGGCGGCGGTGAAAGCATCGGCGGGGGCGATCCACTATACGCCGGTGGCAAAAGTGACGAATCTGTCTGCTGTGATGGAACAATTGAAGGAAAAAGGCCTGTGGTTTGTCTGCGCCGATATGGACGGAGAGGTGATGTACCGCCAGAATCTGACGGGCCCTATCGGTTTGGTAGTCGGAAATGAGGGGAGCGGCGTGTCAAGGCTGGTAAAAGAGCATTGTGATTACACGGCCGCTATTCCAATGGCAGGAGACATTGATTCTTTGAACGCATCGGTGGCGGCGGGGGTTTTGGCATTTGAGATCGTCCGGCAGCGGAAATATGTGTAAACCGCTGACTATGCGCGGGAGGAAGGTATGGAGAAATATGCGACTTTGTCTGATGAAGAGATTATAAGCGGCATCCGCGGCGGAGATGCATCCGGCGTAGATTTCCTGCTTGAAAAATATAAAAATCTCGTGCGGAAAAAAGCGAGGGCCCTCTATCTGATCGGCGGCGATAACGACGACCTGATCCAGGAAGGTATGATCGGGCTTTATAAAGCAGTCCGTGATTTCCAGAAGGAGAAAGAGAGTTCTTTTGTCCGCTTTGCCAGCCTGTGCATTGAACGCCAGTTATACAATGCGGTGAAAGGGGCGAACCGCTTAAAAAATACGCCGCTCAACTGCTATATTTCGCTTGATGTCCCGGTGGGTGGGGATGAGATCACGGGAGAAACGGGGCAGACGCTGGGAGAAACGCTCGAGCGTTCTGACATTTCCAATCCGGAGGATATTTTGATCGACCGGGAGCGGGTGGGGAAGATTGAAGAGTATATGCGGGAATATCTGAGCTGTTTTGAGCAGAGCGTCGTAAATCTGTATATAGATGGGATGGATTACCAGCAGATCGCGGACCGGTTAGGGAAGACGCCGAAATCGATCGATAATGCGCTTCAGAGGATAAAGAAAAAACTGGCGGATAAAATCAAGTGAAAACAATAGATTTTTTATTGACAATCAGATGGCACTCTGTTAGAATAGAAGGGTCGAAAGTGAAATAAGCTGGCGTGGCACAGTCGGTAGCGCACTTCATTGGTAGTGAAGAGGTCACGGGTTCGATTCCCGTCGCTAGCTTTTGCGTAAAAGATTACGAAAAAAACAGTAAAAGTGAACACGTCATGTGTTCCTTTTTCACTTTTATAGGAAAATCCTTGATTTGTGGAGGGAGTCGTATGGATGCCTCAAAGACAAAATGGGAAATCATTGCTTCTCATACATTTACTTATTTTAATTTCTTAAATCTTGTTTTGGCGGCACTGATCGTGTTTTCCGGACAGCAGAAGAACATGTTGTTTATGGGAATTGTTATCACGAATGCGCTCATTGGGATCATACAGGAGCTTAAAGTGAAAAAACTCATCGATGCGCTTTCGGTCGTGACGGCAACGAAGGCCAAACTTTTGGTGCCGGCAGGAGAAGTGCGGGAAGTTCCGGTGGAGCAGCTGCGGATCGGAGATGTGGTCCGCTTTTCCATCGGGGATCAGATCCCGGTGGATTGTGAGACGATAGAATCCCAGGGACTTGAGATTGATGAATCGCTTTTGACGGGGGAGTCGCTGGCGGTTCTGAAGAAGACAGGGGACATGCTGTATTCCGGCAGTAACGCGGTGGCGGGGTCAGGAACGGCACGCGTGATCCACGTCGGAGAGGATAACTATGCGACGCAGCTTGTCAAAAAGGCGAAAACGAAGCGGCGCGCTACTTCAGAAATGCAGATTGCGATCAAACGCATTATTAAATATGTAGGGTATGCGATCATTCCGATCGGTCTGGTGCTGTACTACATTCAGCGCAGTGCGGCGCACAATACCGTTTCGGATTCTATCGTGAATACGGTGGCAGGCGTGCTCGGCATGATTCCCGAGGGGCTTGTGCTGCTCACGAGTATTTCGTTTATCCTCGGGGTGGGAAGGCTGGCGAAAAAGAACGCGCTCGTTCAGGAAATGGAAGCGATCGAGGCGCTCGCCAGAGTTGATGTGCTCTGTCTGGATAAGACGGGAACGATCACGACCGGTGAATTGAAGGTGGAGCGGGTCGTGACGGTGGATGCCATTCGCAGTGAAAAGAAAGTGCGGGAAATCCTGGAGTGTATCTCCTATGCGTTTGAAGAGACAAATGCCACGACTGACGCGCTGCGGAGATACTTTGATGAAACGAAAAAGCTGGAGATCATTGACCGGATCCCGTTTAGCTCCAAGCGGAAATACATGGGGGTAACGCTTCGGGAAAATGGAAGGGAGAAACGGTACTGTCTGGGCGCGCCAGAGTATCTGACCGATGACCGCGCCACGATTTCAAAGGCGGAACGGTTTGCCGCCGAGGGGATGCGGGTTTTGCTGCTGACGGAGAAGGAACCGGTCGCGCTCGTCGTATTATCGGATATTATCAAAGAGGACGCGGCGGAAACATTTCGGTTTTTCCGGGAGAAAAATGTGGAGATCAAAATCATTTCGGGCGATAATCCCCTGACTGTTTCCATCGTAGGAAAACGGGCGGGGCTGGAAGGGGCCGAGCGATACGTGGATGCGCGGGAACTTCCGGATGACATGGAAAAACTGTGCCGGGAAGTGGGAAATTATACGGTGTTTGGGCGCGTGTCGCCAGAAAAGAAGAGGCTTCTCGTAAAGGCGTTTGAAGCGGATGACCGAGTGACTGGGATGGTCGGGGATGGCGTCAACGACGTGCTTGCTTTGAAAGACGCGGATTGTGGGATCGCTATGGCTTCGGGGAGTGATGCGGCAAAGCAGAGCGCGCATATCGTGCTGCTTGATTCGGATTTTTCGTCCATGAAAGCAATCGTCAACGAGGGGAGAACGATCATTTCCAATATCGAGCGCGTCAGTGCGCTGTATTTGACGAAAACGCTTTATTCCATCATGCTCTGCGTCCTTTTTATCATCATCGGACAGTCGTATCCTTTCATACCGATCCAGCTCAGCCTCATCGGAGGGACGGCGATCGGCATACCGAGTTTTGTCCTTGCTTTTGAACGGCATGAGGATACGATTCCGAGAGGTTTTTTGCGGAATGTCCTGCGGATTTCGCTTCCGGCGGCGCTGATCCTCACGGGGGGGCTGGTGGCAGTTACGATTCTGAATAACATGTTTGGCTTCGGGGAGGTTGCTGTGTCAACGCTGAATTTGCTGGCTGGCGGTGCGGTGAGTTTTGGCGTGCTGGTTTCGGTATGTATTCCCATGAGCAGGCTGCGGTTTGCGCTTTGTATTACGGTCATAAGTTTGTTTTGCGCGGCTGTTCTGCTGTTCCCCAGATTTTTCGGCGTGGTCCCGGTGTTTGAACTGTTTTTTAGCTTGCGGGCAAAGGTTGGGGGGTAAAGCGTGGTGCGGCGGGTGGGTGTCCCGATATCGAGAAGTGGATTAAGTGTTGTCAAATATATTGCTATATGTTACAATATATTCCAAAGAGGTTGGCAGTCTGCATGGAAATTCTGATCTGGCCAAGGAAATGAACGAAGCACTCTTGTTTGTGTATTGAATAAAATAAGACAAAAAGAATGAAAATATAATTACATAGGAAGGGAAAACAAATGAAATATGTGTGAATTACTAACCCGACTTAAATATCAGGTTGGAGATGTAAATGGTAATCGTTTCCGTCGATGGAATATATTTGGCATTGTTTGTTTAGCTGTTTATTTAACTGTTTCAATGTACAATTTATTGATGTCATCTCCATCTTATGAGGTATGGTTAATAAATTTAGCTGTGATAGGTAAAATAATTGCAAAAAACAAGGTGGAAATAAAAGAATTCCGTGAATTTTATAAGAAATCTAAAAATTGGAATGCTTACAATTTTATTAACTGGCATTCTAATAAACTTACAGTTGAGGTAACGTTTGCGATAACGGCATTTGTTATTTTTGTAATAGGGGTTACATGTGAATTACATTTTGGTATAGATCGTATGTTTGGCTGTTTGTTTGCTGTTTTTGGGGGTTTTACGATTTTGGTATCGGGTATGGAAGAATTGTTTGATGTTTTGTTGGATATGTATGAGGCAGAAAAACCATCACAGAAAGATGAATAGAATGAAAATGGAGGAAGTGTTATGGATTATACGATGCAAATAAAAGTGGCTGCCATAATCGTGATTGGTTTTGTTATATGGTTTATTGTGATAAAAGGAATTATAAATGAAAAGAAAGCTTCGAAAAAGGCTTTTTTGGATGCCGTTTTTCGTTTTGCCTTAGAGGAAAATGCGAAGCAGATCAAGGATATATGTCGAGACGATTCATTTTTTCAAATGAAGAATGACGGAGATAGCCTTTGTGATTTGCAGGGTGACATAGAATATATTGATTATATGGGGCAGAACAAACAACCATACATGGAGATTATGACATATGACTGAAACAATAAAGAAAACATGGGATCTGTTAGAAAAAACAGTAGAGTTCAATTCTGGTATTAAACTTAATAAAGATTCTTATGAGCAATATAAAGCAAATTTTGAGAAGTGGGTGGATGTTATAAAAACAACTTTTATGACAAAGGATGTGAAACATCTTGACCGCCACAAGATTGCGGCGATTATAATGGTTTCCATTCTGGAATGCGATGCTGTAGTCTGCTCAGGTGCTGTTCCGGCTCAAAAGATTTTCCTTGGGCAATATCAATCGGCACTATCTGTGGGGTTGACTTATATGCAGAATCGGTTGAATGAATTGCTTATTCGGAAGAAGCAAAAGACAGTAGATAAAATATGGATGCCGGAATTTGTGTTTTCGTGTGATGTGCCCTATTTTGATATTTCTGCTAGAAATTTGTTTTTCACACAGCAAAAGTTGGAATGTGGTTTGAATCCGCTTAGTATAGCGAAAGAATTATTTTTGCTTGAATACATTACAGTTGAAAAAGAAGGAATTGACCCGCATATTCTAAAAGAAAATAAGAAAAAGGGAATGGGTTGACCCTTCCCCCTGCTCTTATTTACGTGTTTTTCGATATGTATCATAAAATAGAAGGAAGCCCCAGCCTGATAAGCTGGAGGCACCTCTCCATTTCGCCGTTCAGGTATAAATACCCCATCAGGGTTTCAAACCCGGTAGCGATACGGTAGTCCTGTATCTCCGCGTTTTTGGCGACAGAATGCGACTTTGTGTTTCGTCCTCTTTTATATATGGAAGCTTCCTGGTCGGTAAGGGAGTCCTGGATGGAAGCCATGAGGGTCGCCTGTGCCTTTGCGTTCACAAGGCGGCTTGACTGCTTGTGAAGGGATTTCACCTTGCCCAGATGGTTTTCCACGATCAGGGTCCGTATGATGATCTCATAAACGGCATCTCCCAGATAGGCGAGAGTAAGCGCGGAATAGCTCTGGATGCTGCGTTCTTCCGCCGGAAAGTATCTGTTGATCGCTTCTAATAAGTGGTTGTCCGTGTTCATGATCCAATCTCCTAACGCTGTATGGTGTCCCGAATCTGAAAATTTTATGCACAAAATATTCCCTGGTATCATATTATAAAGAATGCGGGCAAAAAGTCAATGCCGATTCTTTTTATTTTTTTGAAAATGAAGAACAGATGTCACAATAATGACAAAAAAATTATTTATAGTGTAAGCTGTAAAGGTGAAAAAGGGCAGTAACAGAACATAAATTTTCTTAACAATTTGTTAAAAATGTTAAGAAATGGAGAACACCGGCCGGTGAAAAAAACAAAAATCACCTTGCATAATGTGGCGAGTGGTGGTATAATGAGTGTAATTTCATTGTGGACATACTGCGCTTTGCCCACAAAAGCAAGGAATAATAGGAGGTATTTTGATGCGACAGATCAGTAGACAGTCATCTATGTGTTTCAGAAAAGTTGTGACATTTATTCTGGCGTTTGCCATGATCGTTACGACTTTGGCTGTATCATCTACTGAGTCCCAGGCAGCAGCGAAGGTAAAAAAAGTTGCCATCGGGGTCAAAGTAGGCAGTTCTGGAATACTGGTGCTGAAAAAAGGACAGTCAAAGAAACTGAGTGCTTCTGTATCACCTAAAAAAGCGAGTAAGAAGCTTACATACAAATCAAGTAAAAAATCAGTTGTAAGCGTTAGCTCGAAAGGTGTAGTGAAAGCACGCAAAAGTAAGGGTTCTGCGAAAATCACAGTAACATCCGTGCAGAACAAAAAGAAAAAAGCTACGATTACAGTTAAAATAGGAAAGCCTGTAACGAAAGTAGCGATCCAGAAAAACGTACAGTGCAACTGGGATGGTGCCAACTGGACACTGGTAGAGAAAAATGGCCAGAAACAGAAGGTTTATCCGAAATATAAGAAAACTGTACAGATTTCGAAGAAGACACTTTCTATTCCGAAGGGTAGGATGGCGACTCTCAAGACGACCCTCTCCCCGAAGAACGCGACCCAGAAGAAGCTCCTCTGGAAGTCGAGCAAGTCCTCGGTGGCCAGCATCCTTGGCGGCAATACCGGTTCTTCCTGCAAGATCACCACGAGGAAGGAAGGCAAGACGACGCTGACCGCGAAGGCCATGGACGGCAGCGGAAAGACCGCCAAGATCACCGTGAAGGTGACGAAGCACGAGCCGGATACGACCCCGGCCCCGACGCCGACACCCGACCCGAGGATCGTGACGATGGTCGAGGACTTCGAAAGCTACGCGCCGGGCACCGCCTGGTCGAGGTTCACCTCCCGCGGCAAGAATGCCGGCACGATGACCGTCGTGCAGGACCCGGAGAACCCGGACAACAAGTGCCTCAAGCTGACGTTTGACGGCCCGGATACCGCGTTCGACTACGCGCCGGTGTTCAGCGTGGACATCTCGAAGCTGAAGAACTCCAAGGGCGAGCCGGCCGCCGGCAAGAAACTCGGCAGCTACAGCGGCGTGCGCGTCGAGGCCCGCGTGATCGGCAACGACCCGTCGGCCGTGCAGTACAAACAGATCTTCTGCTACTTTGACAAGGCAGGGAACATCAAGGCGGAGGATGCCTTCGCGACCTCGGATAACAACGGGACGACGTCGCACGTGTCCGACAAGACGCTGCGCTTCGGCGTGAACATCCCGATGGCGCAGGGCGACGACACGCAGAACGGCTGCGTGCTCTGGAACGGCAACACGGCCAAGGAGACGAACAAACACTTCCCGTTCGCGTATACGACATGGATCCCGACGGATGCGTCGACGCACTTCGCCAATGATTCGTGCACGTCCGGGTTCAAGCCGGAGGATACGGTGGAGCCGAAGGTCGGTTTTGCCAAGAGGACGCTGACGTTCCTCACCGACCGCATCAAGGAGGCGGACGAGACGCTCCTTTCGGATGAGAAGTTCGACATGGTGCTCGGCTCCACCTACGAGGGCGGCCAGACGTTCAGCTCGAACGGGATCAAGGCGGCGCTCTACATCGACAACGTGGCGTTCGTGGAGGACGACATCCCGCTGCAGGGCATCGAGATCGGCCAGGTTTCGGAGCTGACACCGGGATCGTCGGCGAGCCTTTCGGTGACGCTGACGCCGGCGAACACGACGCACGGCGACCTGCTGTACACATCGAGTGACGAGTCGGTCGTGAAGGTGGACGGCACCGGAAAGATGACCGGTATCGCAGAGGGTACGGCTGTCATCACGGTGACGCCGAAGGATAACCCGTCACTGGCGAAGTCGGTGGAGGTGAAGGTTGTCCGCGTGGGCGACCAGACGGAGAGCCTCGACATCCTGGAGCTCGTGAAGGCGGGCAAAGACGGCGCGCAGATCGTGAGGAAGGCGAACGAGGGCGAGGAGGAGAAGGACTTCCCGGCCGTGCTCTCGGAGACGGATGCGAAGTTCCTCGATGACGGCAGCCTGGAGATCTCGTATTCCGACCTGAACCAGTCGGTGTTCATCGACCTGGGCCGCGAGTACGACCTGAGGGGATACAAGGGCGTGGAGATCACCGGGAAGGTGCCGGGGCAGATGGCGCTGGAACTGTATGACGGGAAACTTGACAAGAGAAACAAAACAGCAGACGGCAAGGAATGGTACGAGTCCTATGCCGGCTTCACATACCCGTTCTACATGGGAAGCTGCGCGTGGCGGTTCGAAGACGGCGGTTTCAACAAAAAGAAGTCCGTGGAATCCGGATATGTGACAGCTGACGGTAAAACAGGGCTGGCATCGGAAGAAACACTGAGAACATCCTGGAATTCCCTGACGGGCACCAAAGGTTCCGGAGATTATTCGAAAATCCGCTACATCTGCCTCAAAACAAACAAAAACCCGATCGCGCAGGAAGGGAAAGGCTTTGAAGGCTCGCAATATATCATAAAATCACTCATGATCACGGCGTCACAGGTAAACGGCGACGTGCTCAGTTCGAACAAAAACGCGGCTGTGAAAGTAAACCAGGCCAATGCGGAGACAGCCAAAATCGAGTACACAGATGAGGGGGCTGAGTTCCCGTCAGAAGGCGCGGACGCGGAATGGTACCTGGATATACTGGACGGCGACACAAAGATAAAAACAAACCGGAACAGTTTGTTTGACATGAATGAGTTCCGTTATATCAAAGTAATTGTCACAGATGGAACAGCCGGTTTTGATGTAACCCTTGCAACAGAAACAGGGGAAACGGTAACAGTCGGCACTGACACGGGAAGCGGGGCGCGGACGGTGTATTTCGCACTGGACAGCCTGAAAGAAAGCGGGAAACTGTCCGGACTGGACACACTGAACGTGTGCATGAAAGGCAGCGGGACCATAAGGAAGCTGACCGCAATAACGGGACTGCCGCTGAAAGAAGGAAACACCCCGCAGTATGTGCTGGAATCCGACGGTACAAAAAGGGAACTGACGGATGAGAAGGATACGCTGAACTAGCGGAATCCCCGGGGCGCCTGCCCGGCCATCCTGACAGGCGTCAGGCCGTCAGGGACACTAAAACGTAATAACCACCCATGGGGCAGGAGCCCGCACTCCGGAGCCCCAAAAGGTGTTTATTAGCAAATATAACTAAAACTAAGTAAAATGGAGGTAAGGATTTTGAAAAAGAATTTCAGAAGGGCCATGGCGGCGGTCATGGCGGCAGCGCTGACGCTCTCCCTGGCAGGGACGGCAGCAGAAGCGGATGCAGCGAAAAAGAAAAAAATTAAACTCGCATCGAAGACCGTGACCGTAAAAGCGAAGAAAAGCAAAACGGTCAAGATCAAGAACGTGAAGGCGAAACAGGTAAAGAAGCTGACGGTCAAGAGTGCCAGCAAGAAGATCGCGACAGCAAAGGCCAAAGGTAAGACGGCCGTGAAGGTGACAGGAAAGAAGGCAGGCAAGAGCACGAAGGTGAAGATCACGCTGAAGCTCAAGGGCCAGAAGAAGGCGACGAAACTGACGCTGAAGGTGAAGGTGGCGAAGGCGAAACCGGTACCGCCGGCCGTGACGAATGCACCGGCTCCGGCCACACAGGCACCGAACGTGCCGTCCACGAAGGCACCGGATGCACCGGCAGCGAGCCAGCCGCCTCAGGGAGGGGAAGCTTCCCAGGCACCGGCTACGGGGAAACCATCGGCAAAACCACAGCCGTCCAAGGCACCTGCAGTAGTACCGACATGGACACCTGATCCGAAAAAAGAAGTATCGGAAATCACCCTGCATTACACAAAAGACGAAACCAGATCATTTGAAGTAACAAACGAAGAAGGCACAAAATCATATGCCCCCAAAATGATCAAGTTTACGGATGCAGATGATTATCCGGAGGGCGATGCGATTGATGTCCGCTATTACAAAAAAGTCATCGTGAAATATGAAGGCAAGAAATTTGAAAAAGACGGAGGCTGGGATAATGGCGGAAAAGCAACTCTGAACACGACGAATGAGGATTTAGGCCAAAGCGCATACACAAACGGATTGTTCATGAAATATCTGCATGATCTGACAACTGCTGAGGTGAACGCATATAAAGACGGCGTATACACGGTAGAGTATGATATCAGCGAAGCCACTCTGGATCCGGAAGGCGGCTGGGAATTCCCGGATGTCGGAGAAATCGACTGTGTAAGCGTGCAGATGGGCAATGAAGAGAATTATGAAGGATTCAAACTGCAGACAATTGAATTCAAGGAGCCGATCCAGACAGGAACAACAACCCCGACGGCAGACCCGAATGCTACGGCTGATCCGGACAAAACAGCAGATCCGAACGCTACGGCTGACCCGGACAAAACAACTGCACCGACAGTAGCGCCTACGGCAACGCCGAAAGTGACAGCCAAATTTGCCAATGGGCAGGACACTGTGCAGATTGAAGAGGAAGGCGAAACAACCATCACAGTAACAACGGACAAGGGAACAGTGAAAACTGTAAGATTCGCCGCTGTTACGGCAGATGTTGCAGACGTGGACAATACAAACCCGGCAGCCATCAAGGTAACGGGAAAGAAAGCGGGAACCACGGAAATCAAGGGAAGCGTGACACTGACGATCGACGGCAAGGACGTTGTCATTGATAATGTATCTGCTGGAACCCTGACTGTTGTACCAAAAGGAACACCGATCGTAGAAGCCGAGGTTGAATCTGCTGAAATCGAGATGATTGCCGGCACAACTGGGAAAGTTAAAGTAAAAAATGTCACAGTAACAGTAAGTGGGGAAGCAGATCCGGATGCAAACGTAACATATGCATGGACTATAGATCCGGAAACTGTTGCCAAGATCTCCGGAACGACGGCAGAGGCAACTGTTACGGCAAAAGCGAAAGGAACTGCAAAGGCTACTGTAACTATCACTGCAACGACCAAGGATGGAAAGAGTTCCCAACCGCTGAAAAAAGAAGTTACGGTTAAAGTGTATGACGCGCTGACAGTGGACACAGCTGCGATCG
>CAJTZN010000045.1:8161-27879 GCA_910584065.1 uncultured Eubacterium sp. | reverse complement strand
AAACGACCTTGTAGGACTTCCCATCGATCGTTACCTTCGCCGGGATGGAAACACGGGAAGATTTGTTTGTCTTGGATTTTACATATTCCACCGTTTTCTTTCCCGCATCGGTGACCTGATACTCCGCCTTGCTGACAGAAACTTTCTCTCCGTTCTTTACCGAACCTTTGTCGTCCGCTGGTCCAGAACTTGCCGGTGCCGCAGACGATGTCTGTGCTCCGCCGGGCGTCTGTGTACTTTCCGGCCCTGCTGACGAACCCTGTGCTCCGCCGGGCGTCTGTGTGTTTTCCGGCCCTGCCGATGGGTCCTGTGCTCCGCCGGGCGTCTGTGTGCTTTCCGGCCCTGCCGACGAGTCCGGCGTTCCGCCAGGTTTCTCTGTACTTCCCGGCTTCTCCGACTGGATCGGTACACTGCTCTCTCCCTTATTGAATACAACGATCTCCTTCTTCTTTTCATTGATTCTTATATAAGCAGCTTCTTTGGCAGCAAAGTTCTTTGCCCCTTTATCATACACATACCAGACAGCTTTCTCATAATGATCATCCCACACACGGAAACATTCGTAGTTTCCGCCTTTATAAACCTTGAATCCTATGTTTCCCTTGATCTCCGCCAGGGTTGTTCCCGCAGTTTCCTCTACCATATACGTCTTCTTCCCATCTTTAGAAGATACGTCGATCCGGATACAGCCCGGATATTCGGTGGAAAAACTGGTTATCTTCATTCCATCTTCCAACGTGACAGGCTTAAAATCAGAATCATATATGATCTCGTCCCCGTTCCTCTTTTCCCAGCTCAGGAGCAGATTACAGCTGCTAATATACCCGAAATTGCACTTCTTCCATTCTTCCTCGCGCTTCGTAGCATCGATATACTGCTTTCCACTGAGATCCATAACGCCTCGGTATGTCTCGGAGTCCGTTATCGACTCTGGATCGTCCCATGATCCGTCATATTTCCTGGTTTCCCACCAGTCAAGATTGTACACAATGTATACGTTTTCTTTCAGAACATGCAGTTCTTCTATTGTGATCTTCGTGTTGTCCCGTACTTCTTCTTTTTCTCCTGTTTCCGTTGTTTCCTCCCTAGACACAACAGATACTTTCCCGAAATTCTCCATTTTCGTAACGGAATACGAAGCATCCGCTTTCTTCAGGCAGATCACGGAATCCCCGCTGCACCAGTAGATCTTGTCTCCCCTGTCCTGTGGCAGCGCCCCTTTTTCCAGGGCAGACGCGATGACGCCATCCTTCCCGCCATCTCCCCCTTTTGCTGCAGTTGTATACTGGCTGCCATCCTTGTAACATATTGTAGTCCAAATCGATTTGGATTCGTACTGGAACAGGATGGAAACACAATCCTCATTTGCATAACCGATGCAGGTACACGTTTCATTCTCCGGTGCCTCGTGGCTTTTCAATTCCTGTTTTGCGATTCCGCTCGGTGTAACTACGTATACTAAATGTTCTTTCTTGTCAAAAATGTATTCCTTGACGGAAGATCCCCCCCCCTCGAAAAAGCGAAGCGACGCTCCATCTACCCACTCCAGCTGGCTGACTGGAGCGCCAATGCTTCCGATCTTTTTGATCTCCACCTTCTCTCTGTTATTATAATCTACATCAGTGTAGTAAACATCCGTCCCTCCCGTTCCATTTTCCTTCACGTAATATTCATCACCCCAGAAAGCCGAAATTTCCATGCTTTTTCCGGTAGAACAAAGATAAATATTTCCTGCCCCGCTATTACTCCATCTCTCTTTTATTACGCCGTGCGAATCGATCTTCAGCAGATGTTCAACCTCTGATTCGGCGGCAGAGGAAAGCCATGCAACGCCCAATATAGCCTTTTCCGGCTCTTTGATACTTACAATTTCGGTTATTTTCCCCGTTTCCGTATCAAAATAGCATAACTGTCCATCGTCTTTTACGATATACTCTCCCTCATAATAGGTATTCCCCGGTTTGTTAAAAGATTTTCCCGAGATCAAGCATTTCCCTTTTGTATCATAAATAGAACTATAATCAACTGTCCAAAGCTTGCTGTCACTGTCTGAGAAAACCACATCTACCTGAACGGAAGTCCAATAATACATCCCTGCACTTGACATGATGTAACCTGTTTGGGTTGTCGCCCAATCTATACTAAAATGATTTGACAATAACTCCCTTGCATGTTTCTTGTCCGTTTCCGCCTGCTGATTCAGCCACTCATCACATGCGTCAAGATAATCCTGTTCTCCTGCCGGATCCGATCCTCCGTTTCCGCCCCTCTTTACAGCAGCAATCTCTTTTCCCGTATAATCAATAAAGTAGTCATACTCATCCGTTTTGCCATCATAACACTCTAACGATAGGCAGATACACTCCTTATCATCATAGGAAGAAAAATTGACCGTATAATAGCAGTTTTCCTCTCGCCCCTTGTGATAGATCTTCGTTCCATCCAAAAACAGACCTATCTCCTGATCGTTCTGCGCCGATATGACCTGATGTCCCTCCTTATCAATCGGAGAACCAAAAGATGTATACCCCTCGCGGAATCCGATGACTTCATTTCCCTTCAAGTCAAGAAGTGCCGCCTGCCGCGCCCCGCCGTCTGCCTTTTTTTGCGCAACGTAATATTTCCCACCGTTTAACCCAATACTAGAATACTGCGGCTCGATCACCGTCTCGCCCGTTTTGGACATAACGCCGTACTGCTCTCCCTTACAGACGATGGCTGCATCCCCTGCTTCACGGATATACGTTGTATTCTCCGTCTGCTTTACCAGCTTGTAATCCTCATCCATGACCGCAAGTTTACCATCTATGTAGCCGTAATAATACCCCTTTCCGTTTTCCCCGCCTTCCGCATAATAATATACCTCATCCAGCGGTGTATCTGGCGCTGTCACTACGCGCCACGCTTCCTCTGCCGCCTGGCAGATCGCCTCCGGCGCCGACTGCACGAGCATGGCGGCTGCCAGTACGAGCGCGGCGGCTTTTTTCATCTTTTTTTTCAACATTACTAAATCCTCCATCTTTTTTGCAATTTATTTTTAATCCCTTTTTATTGATTTTCCTTTTCGGGCGGCTCGCGAATCCCCTCCATAAAAATTACACCCTCCTGCCATCAATATTTAGTGTAATAAACGTTCTTTATACCATTCCTTGTTTTTTCGTTCCCATCCCTCTTCCTTCTCATATTGTCACTTGATTCCACCAGAATGCCGAATCATATATAGTACTACTTTATCTTACTTTAGGCGATATGTCAATACAAAAAATAACGTCATGCTATATTAGTTTAAAAAAGGAGTTGTACTATGAAACCATTAAAAACAAAAGTAAGTATCACGCTGGATTCAGAAATCATCGATGCCGTTAAGGTATTGGCAGAACAGGATGACCGGTCTTTTTCCCAGTATATAAACCTTGTTCTGAAAGAATATTTGAAAGAAAAAAATGAAAAAAGACAAAAATAATGAGATTTATAAGCTCTAAAACTTAAAATACGAACCTCCCATGGAAATCCGTGTTTTCACACATGATCTTCTGTGGGAGATTCGTATTTTTTCTTTTCTATTCTATTATATAGAAAAAACGGCTTTTTGTCATCCATCTTCATTCAACCGGCTCAAACGCATCGCCTGGTCGGCTGCGATCAGGCTGTCCACCACTTCGTCCAGGTCGCCGTCAATGATCGAATCGAGACGGTGCAGCGTCAGTTTGATCCTGTGGTCCGTCACCCGTCCCTGCGGATAATTGTAAGTCCGTATTTTCTCAGAGCGGTCACCCGTCCCGATCTGGCTGCGTCTCTTCTCCGCCTCCTCGTCGTGCGCCTTCGCGCACTCCAGCTCGTACAGCCTCGCGCGCAATACTTTCAGCGCTTTGTCTTTATTTTTCAGCTGGGATTTCTCATCCTGGCAGGAAACGACGATCCCGGTCGGCAGATGAGTCAGGCGCACGGCGGAATCGGTCGTATTGACACACTGACCGCCATTTCCCGAGGCGCGGAACACGTCAAACTTACAGTCATTCATATCGAGCTCGACCTCGACATCTTCCACTTCCGGCATGATCGCCACCGTAGCCGTGGAGGTGTGGATTCGTCCGCCGGACTCCGTGGCCGGGATCCTCTGCACGCGGTGGACACCGCTCTCGTATTTCAGTTTGGAATACGCGCCTGAGCCGTTAATCATAAAGACGATCTCCTTAAAACCGCCGATCCCGTTTTCATTGGAATTCATCGTATCAATCTTCCAGCGGTTCCTCTCCGCGTATTTACAGTACATGCGGTACAGATCGGCGGCAAACAGCGCCGCTTCGTCTCCGCCGGCCCCGCCGCGGATCTCTACGATCACATTTTTTTCGTCGTTAGGATCTTTGGGCAGAAGAAGGATGCGCAGCTCCTGTTCGATCATCTCGACATTTGCCTTGCACTCGCTCAGTTCTTCTTTCGCGAGTTCGCGCATTTCCTCGTCATTTTCTTCTTCCAGTATCGCCAGGCTGTCCTCGATCCCGTCCTTTGCCGCCCGGTACTCTTTATATTTTTCCACGACCGGCTCCAGATCCGCCTGCTCCTTCATCAGTTTCTGATATCGTCCCTGATCGTTCAGCACATCCGGTTCACTCAGCTCGTTCAGCACCTCTTCATACCGAAGCCGCGCAGCTTCCAATTTATCAAACATCACATTCAACCCTTTCCCTGATCCATTTCTCCGAGAACAACCCTGTCATTCCCGGCCAGATCCTTTCGAATTTCTATGCCCTCGAACCCGTTTTCGCGCATGAGCGACGATACGGCTCCGCCCTGCTGATAACCGATCTCCAGACATAGCGTTCCCCGGTCAGCCAGATACCGCGGCGCCTGACGGATGATCCTGCGGTAAAGATCCAGCCCGTCGCTGCCGCCGTCGAGCGCCGTCTCCGGCTCGTACCGGGAAACCTCGGGCATAAGTCCCGGAATGATCCGCGATTCAATATAAGGCGGATTTGACACGATCCAGTCAAACATGCCGTGTATATTCTCAAATAAATCTCCCCGCACAAGTTCCGTCGCCGTGCGGTAACCGTACTCCCTGCCCTCCTGAAACCGTTTTAGATTTTGCTCCGCCACCGCAAGAGCCCCTTTCGATATATCGCTGAGCACGAGATGGGACGGTTTTCCCCACACCCCGATGCTGAGGCCGATACAGCCCGACCCTGTACAGAGGTCGAGAACCCTTTTTTCCCCGCACATCGGATAAGCGATCTCCACGAGCGTTTCCGTATCCTGCCGCGGAATCAGTACGCGTTCATCCACATCAAAGGGAAGCCCCATAAATTCCGTGTATCCGGTAATATATTCCAGCGGCACGCGCTGCCCGCGCTTCTCGATCCATGCTTCGTACTTCCCTTTCACCGCTGACCCGCACTCTTCTTCCCTCCGCAGGAAGAAACGGCTCCGGTCCATCCCGCCGTCAAAACAGGCCTCGAGCAGATACCAGGCGCACAATTTCGCATCCGGCACATCCGAATGCAGCAGTTCTCCCTCTCCCCATTGAAGCAGTTCAGCGAG
This sequence comes from uncultured Eubacterium sp., assembly GCA_910584065.1. GTDB lineage: Bacteria > Bacillota > Clostridia > Lachnospirales > Lachnospiraceae > Eubacterium_F. The sequence continues at coordinate 22,341 of CAJTZN010000045.1, read as the reverse complement.
TGTCATTTTGCCTGTCCTTTATCCGGCGCTCCCGGATCCTCAAAATAGCGGTCCAGCGCCTGGAGGATCTCATCCTCTTCCTCGTCTTCCGTACTGATGTCCACTACCTCAAACCCATCCACTTCGTCCGTTACCGCTTCTTTTTTCCGCGTTGCTTCTTTTTTCTGCACCGCTTCCTTTTCCTGTACCGCTTCCTTTTCCTGTGCCGCCGCATGCTCGACAGCTGCAGCGGGCTGTGCCGTCTCCGGCGCCTGCTCTTCTTCGCTCAAAAACTTTTTCCAGTCAAATACAGCTTCCACCGAGGCGATCGCCACCTGGATCATATTGGAGTCCGGCTCGGCAGTCGTCAGCGACTGGAGCCAAAGCCCCGGTTTGCTCAGCACATTTACGACCGGATTTTCATATTTTCCGGCCAGTATGATAAATTCATACGAGATTCCGGCGATGAACGGTATCAGAAGAATACGCAGCACCATGCGGAGCCATATGTTGGATACCGAAATAAACATAAAAAACAAAATACTTACAAACATTACGACAAGCATAAAACTTGTCCCGCATCTTTTGTGCACCGTCGTCTGCCGCATGGCATTCGGCACGTTCAGTTCCTCACCATTTTCGATGCAGTTGATACATTTATGCTCCGCCCCGTGGTACATGAACACGCGGTGTATGTCCTCCATATGTGAAATGGCCTTGACATAACCGACAAACAGGGCGACACGGATCACCCCTTCGATCAGGCCGCGGAGATGCACAGAACGGATCGTCCCGGAAAGCAGTTCCGAAACGAAAAAGGGCAGCAGCACAAAAAGACCGATCGCCAGCATGACCGCCGCCATGACCACCAGCCCCATGAGCAGTTCGCTCTTTTTGTCATCGTTCTTTTTGTCATTGATCTTTTTGTCCCCGCTCTTTGCGCCATCGTCCTCCTGCTTCTTTTTCTGTTCCCGCTCCTCTTCTTCTTCAAAAAAACCCGAAGAATAATTCAGTGTCTTCATGCCAAGCACTACGGACTCCGCAAATGAAACGACACCGCGGATCACCGGAAAACCACAGACAGCATACTTATCTTTCAGACTTTTACAGGCTTCGACCTTCGTTTCGATCTCCCCGTCCATCTTGCGGACGGAAACGGCATATTTCTCTTTGCCCTTCATCATAACCCCTTCGATGACCGCCTGTCCGCCAATTCCCGAATATCTCATAACCAACCTCGTTTCCGTTCAGAACTATGATCGCCAATATGCAACAACTCCGCAGTTCTCATACAACTACACACGAGACCTACGGAGCCATTATACGTTCGTCATTTGCTTATTGAAGTCCCATACGCGTTTCGCGAAAGGAACTATCATGGACTTCTGCTGTCCCCTATTTGCTTATTTTAAGCCATATCTGCGGTTGAACTTATCAATCGCACCGCGGGCTGCCATAGACTTCTGCTGTCCCGTGTAGAACGGATGGCATTTGGAACATACTTCAACATGGATATCTTCTTTCGTCGAACCTGTCACAAACTCATTTCCGCAGTTGCAGACAACCTTTGCCTGATAATACTCAGGATGGATTCCCTCTCTCATGTATTTTCACCTCTCTAATAAATTTTCATTCTCTTAAAAACGGCTTTTTCATTGTACCACGCTTTTTTATAAAATGCAAGTACTTTAATGAAGCTTTATTTTTTTTATTGTTTCGACAAATTCCTTATTGTTTTTCGTCCTGCGGAACAGATTGATGATCTGCTCCAGATTTCCGTCCGTATTGGAATTTCCGCCCAGCGCCTTGCGCATCACATAGACGGCTTCGAGTTCATCGCGGCTCAGCAGCAGATCCTCCCGCCTCGTGCTGGATTTCTGTATATCGATCGCGGGGAATACACGCTTTTCCGAGAGATGTCTGTCAAGTACGAGCTCCATGTTTCCCGTTCCCTTAAATTCCTCGAACACCACGTCATCCATGCGGCTTCCCGTATCGACGAGCGCCGTCGCGAGGATCGTAAGGCTGCCGCCCTCCCGCATATTGCGCGCCGCACCGAAAAACCGTTTCGGCATGTGGAGCGCCGCCGGATCCAGACCGCCGGAAAGTGTGCGGCCGCTCGGCGTCACAGTCAGGTTGTACGCCCTTGCCAGCCTGGTAATGCTGTCCAAAAGCACGACCACGTCGTCTCCCCCCTCGACCAGGCGTTTGGCGCGCTCGATCACCATTTCCGACACCCTGCGGTGGTTTTCCGGGAGTTCATCAAACGTCGAGTAGATCACATCCACGCGCTCTCCCTCGATCGACTCCTTGATATCCGTTACCTCCTCGGGACGCTCATCGATCAGCAGGATCAAAAGGTGCATTTTCGGATAATTTTTCGTAATGGCGCTGGCAACCTGCTTCAACAAAGTCGTCTTTCCGGTTTTCGGCTGGGACACGATCATGCCGCGCTGTCCTTTCCCGATGGGGGAAATAAGATCGAGCATTCTCATAGACACGCCGGCATTTGGAGTTTCTAAGTGGATTCTCTCATTCGGAAAAATAGGTGTGAGATCTTCAAATTTATTGCGATGGGCCAAATACGTGACCTTGCGTTCATTGACCCGTTTCATATAAAGAAGTGCGCTGAATTTCTCATTCTGTGTCTTGACACGGAGATTTCCCTCGATGATGTCTCCGGTGCGAAGACCAAACCGCCGGAGAAACGCCGGTGATACATAGACGTCATTTTCACCGGGCAGGAAATTGTCACAGCGGATAAAACCATATCCCTCGGACATTACTTCCAAAATACCTTTTTTCGTGATCCCGCTGTCCAGCTCTTTCACCTCGGTCGGGTGGACGTCGGTCACATGCCGGTCCTTTGCGATCGTGATCAGGCCCGCCTTCTCCACCTCATCCAACGAGCGGTATACCGGCGGCTCCGCCACGGTGTTTGGTCGTGTTTCCTGCCTGTTTTCATAGCGTCCCTGACCCGTTCCTCCCTGCTGGCGGTACGGCTGCGGCTCTGACTGGCGGTACTGCTGTGATTCTGACTGACGGTACGGCTGCGTTTCCGGCGCCGTGTTCTGCCTGTTTTCATAGCGATTATATCCCGTTCCTCCCTGCTGCCTCGCATGATACCTGTCATCGTGATTCGGGACATACGTGTACGTCTGCCTGCTGCCGTCATTTTTTTGTCTCGGCTTCACTCCCTGCGGATTCCCCCCGTTTGCCCCATCCGCATCCGTGCCATTCGCTGCGCGGACCGGACGTTTTGCTTTTTGCTCCGCTTTAAGTTCCGCTTTAGGTTCTGCGTTAAGCTCTGCATTGTGCTCTGCATTGTGCTCTGCTTTGTGCTCTGCTTTGGGTTTTGTTTCTGGCTTTGTGCTCCTTTTCATTTCCTCTGCCTGCGTTCCCGCACTCATATGTTTCTCAATCTCACGCAAAAGATCCGCTTTCCGCAAACCGGACACACCGGAAATTCCTTTCTCCTTAGCCAATTCCCGAAGTTCCTTTAAAGACATTTTTTGTAAATTCATTCCATTTTCCTTTCTCTCCTAAAATGATATTCCATTTTTTTTCATAAGATTTCTCGCGCTTTCCAGCGAATCTACACCTGTCGCATTCTTGATCGGAGCGAACTCTTTGTCGCGTTCCACCTCAAAAGACAGGCAGTTATCCATCATATGTATCATATCGAGCACAAGTGTTTCAAATTTGTAACCATTTGGCTGCTCTGGTTTTACATATTCGCCATCCTCGTTGAGATAGGGAATCTTTTTCTCGACTACGTGAAGCGGAAGATTCTGGTCCACGATCTTTACCAGCGTATCAACCTGGAACAAATAGTTCAGGATCACGCCGTAATTGTAGAGCAGTTTCCCTGACTCATCCCGCGAATGGATGATCTCGTCCGTCATTTCATAGTATTCTACAATTGAAGGCTTACCGTCTTCCAGACACAGCACGCCGACCTTCTCATTCGGATCCGCCTTTGCCACGACCTTTGCCCCGCAGACGCACCCATGCTCCAGCACGGCCCCTACGAATACCGGATCCGCGATCTTCTGAAGAACATTGTCCACGGCGAACACATTCAGCCACTCAACGCCCAGTTCCCGCACTTTATCCAACAGTCCCGCCCGCACGAGAGAGATAAACCAGCCGCCATTTCCGTTCGGCGAAGTGGAAACCTTATATTTCTCTTCCATATAGAATTTTCCCTCATAGCTGACAGACGGCGCCATCTGCTGGACGAAAAAGAATACGTACTGCGGATCATAGCCGAAATAATTTTTCTCCTTAAAAAAGGTTACCGTGTCCTCATTATTTTTTTCACTCGTCATTATAAACAGGGGGATCCATGCTCCGGTCTTCTCCACGACCTCCATCAGATTTCCGATCAGACGTTCAAACAAAAAGATTTCTTTGTTCACTCCGATATTCAGCATTCCTTTCGGGCCTTCCAGTCCGAGCCTCGTTCCCTGGCCTCCGGCCAGCAGCACGGCGCCTATCTTACAGCTCTGTATCGCCTGTATGCCCAGCTTTTCATAACTCTCTCGTTTTTCAGCGATCTCCTCCAGCGTGACCGCTCCGAGCGGGGCGAGTTTTCCTCTCTCTGCCTCCGCCACTCCGTGTTCCACCATCTCGGGCAGCCCCATGTCCAACTGCTCGATCTGGCACAACAGCTTCTCTTTTTGTTCCTCGTTTAACTCGTCATAGTACCGCAGCAAATGTTCCTGCCCGGCTTCCGAAAGCTTTGCTCTCGCCTGTTCAAATGTCATGTCTTCCCTCATTTCTGCGCAGAAAAAATGTCTGGCTCTTTCTTTCCGCAGCTGATTTCTTTCCATAATTTACGAACGATTCGTTCTGCATATATTATGATGCCGCGGATTGCTCCGTTGTTTCACAACTCCCGCAATCCTTCAAACATTCGAAATCCGCTGATTTACTACGTAAATCGCTTCTTTCTCATGTTTGGCGGGTCCCAAGGTCAAATGCTAATAAGTTTGTAAAACTTATTTATCGTGCAAGCATGAACGGCATTTTGACCTTTTGACCCTGGCATCATATTATCTATTGTACCATTTTACGAAAAAAGCACAAGTGTTTTTTACCGTTTCCTCTCATTTCAGCAAAGTTGTCACGACCGCGGAATACAATTCACCGCTGCTTCCGCGCCAATTATTACAAATTTTGACAGCGTCTTCCTCGGAAGGGACCGCCAGATCGATCTGGAACAGCACCTCATTTTTTTCAAACAGCTTACAGGAGGCCACATAGTCCCCGTTACTGCGGCGGGTATAATCGCTGACGATCGCCGTGCGCTCAATGATCTGATAATTCTTTTCGCGCAGATACTCATCGATCTCCGCCCGTATTTCGTAGGACAGGCTCGTGTAAAACAATTCCAGTGTTTCCCGCCCGGCCTCCGTGATCGTATAATAGGAGGTGTTATACGTCTGCGAGCATTCGATCAATTCCTCATCCATCAGCTCAGCAAACGCGTTTTGCACGTTAAAATAATTGGTGTATCCGTGATCGATCACATAATCCGCCACAAATCCGAGCGTGAGCGGTGACGCGATGCGGTTCAATGTATATAGAACAATAAGTTTATAAATGGTAATGGCTTCTTTCATGGACATAGCGGTTCCTTTCTTTTCCCTGCCACACATTCCGGCGTTTCATCTGTCTGTGTATTTCATTCAGCACCTCACGTTTCCGGCAGCTCCACATCGGGGCGATCAACAGATCCCGGGGGCCGTCCCCTGTGAGACGGTGGATCACCACATCCTCCGGCAAGATGGAGAGGGCGGTAATGACCGTTTCGATATAGTCCTCCATCGTCAGTACCTCACATTCGCCCCTCTGGTAGAGCGACGCCAGATCCGTGCCCCGCAGGACGTGCAGAAGCTGCAGTTTGATCCCATCGCTCCCTGCCTGTCCCACATGGTATACCGTTTCCAGAAAATCACGGCGCGTCTCGTGTGGAAGTCCGGCGATCACGTGTGTGACAACCTCAATACCCCGCTCTTTCAGGGATGCCGTCGCCGCATCATATACCTCCAGCGGATATCCCCGGCGGATCAAAGCCGCCGTCCGCTCATGTATCGTCTGCAGACCGAGTTCAACCATTACCGGCTTGATCCGGCTGCATTCGGACAAAAGCTCCAGTACCTCACGCGGCAGACAATCCGGCCTTGTGGCGATCGACAACATCGCTACTTTCGGATGCCGGATGGCCTGTTCGTACAATCGCCGGAGGACATGCACGGGGGCATATGTATTTGTAAAAGATTGGAAATATGCGATGAATTGATCTCCCACCTGTTTACGGGCAGAAATACCTGCGATACCGCGGTCAATTTGTTCTGTTACAGAATCTGCCGGAGGAGCTGCAAAATCGCCGGAACCATTGCCGCTGCAAAAGATACAGCCGCCCCGTCCGACCGTGCCGTCACGGTTCGGACATGTCATGCCGCCGGCGAGCGCGATTTTATAAACTTTCTCCCCAAATCGTTTTTTCATCTCAAAATCCAGGGAATGATACGGCCTTTCTCCCCATTTATTCACCAATATTCTCCTTTACGGCGGCGCTGACGACGTCAGCCACCCGGGGGTCAAACGCCTCTGGCATGATGTTGTCCTCACTCAACTGGTCGTCCGGAACGAGTGACGCGATGGCCAGGGCCGCCGCCAGTTTCATCCGCTCCGTGATCTGAGAAGCCCTTCCCTCAAGCGCACCCCTAAAAATACCCGGGAACGCCACGACGTTGTTCACCTGGTTCGGAAAATCCGAGCGCCCGGTCCCGACCACTCTGGCACCGGCCTTTTTCGCCTCATCGGGCATGATCTCCGGCACCGGATTCGCCATAGCGAACAAGATCGCGTCACCGTTCATCGAGGCAACCATCTCCGGCGTCACGATACCCGGTGCCGATACACCGACGAAAATATCCGCCCCCACGAGCGCATCTGCCAGACTGCCCGCTTTTCCTTCGAGATTCGTGACGTCCATCATTTCTTTCTGCATCCAGTTCAGGTCTGGCGTATCCCGATTCAGCATCCCCACCTTGTCACAAAGGGTAAGATGCCGAAATCCGTACGACAACAGTAGCTTGCTGATCGCTATTCCCGCCGAACCCGCGCCATTCACCACGATCCGGCAATCCTCTTTTCTTTTTCCCGTCACCTTGAGCGCGTTGATGATACCGGCGAGCACAACGATCGCCGTACCGTGCTGATCATCATGGAAGACCGGGATATCCAGCAATTCCTTCAACCGGGCCTCGATCTCAAAGCAGCGGGGCGCCGAAATATCCTCCAGATTGATCCCCCCGAACGCCGGTGCGATATTTACGACCGTCCGGATGATCTCTTCCGTATCCTGCGTATCCAGACAGATCGGGAACGCATTGACGCCGCCGAATTCCTTAAACAGCACAGCTTTCCCCTCCATAACAGGCATCGCCGCCTCCGCGCCGATATTCCCGAGTCCGAGTACGGCGCTCCCATCCGAAACGACCGCCACCGTATTCGACTTGATCGTGTACCGGTAGGCTTCTTCTTTATCTTCCGCAATCTTCCTGCACGGTTCCGCCACTCCCGGCGTATAGGCGATTGCCAGATCTTCTCTCGATTTTACACGGCATTTTGGCGCCGTTTCCAGTTTACCATTCCATTCCTTATGTAAGGCAAGAGCCCTTTCATTCGTCGTCATATTATAACCTCATTCTTTCACGCGTTTTTCACACCAACTCACATTGTATCATTTTTACAGGGGAAATACAATAGCATGGAAAGTTCCTATTGCAATTTTTATTCCCTTCGGGTAAAATAGAAATGGATTTATTTGTAAAGGAGTTGATCACATGGTTCAGCGGGAAAAGAAACTGGTTCGGAAAAATGCCCTTTATTCCGATGATGATAACTTTGTTTGCCCTAATTGCGATATCTTAATGAAATATAAACACGGCGGATTATTTGTCTGTGAAAAATGCGGCGCAGAACAGCTCAACGATTTCGGGAAAGTCAAAAAATACCTGAATGAACACGGTCCGACAAACGCCATCGAACTGGCGGCTAATACCGGCGTCCGCCGTTCGAGGATCGGAGAATTCCTGCGTCTGGGAAAAGTCGAGATCCCGGAAGGTTCCGCGACCTTTATCCATTGTAAGAGCTGCGGCACGGCCATCCGTTTCGGCAATTACTGTGCCAATTGCGTTCATACGAAAAACATTCAGGGAGCCTATATCGGAGATACGCCAAAGAAAGTACCCGAAAAAATGCGTTTCTTGGATCTGGAGTAAAGAGCATAGGATTTATTTGGGGAGACAGGCAGATCGCTGTCTCCCTTTTTTCACCTGATATGGCCGCACCTTTTACATGAGCGCGTAAACGCTCCTTTCTCCGACCGCGTCATGCTTCCAACGCCTGCGCTAGATCTTCAATAATGTCTTTCACATTTTCAATCCCCACCGACAATCTCACGAGATCCGGGCCGACACCGGCAGCTTTCAGTTCCTCGTCGTTCATCTGACGATGCGTGGCCGACGCCGGATGAAGGATACAAGTGTGGGCATCTGCGACATGGGTAGCGATCATCGCCACATTCAGCTTCGCCATAAATTTCTCCGCCGCGCTCCGGCCGCCCTTTACGCCGAATGAAACGACACCGCACGTGCCGTCCGGCATGTACTTTTTCGCCCTCTCATAGTACTTATTTCCCGGAAGTCCCGGATAATTCACCCATTCCACACAGTCGTGCGCCTCCAAAAATTCCGCTACTTTCTGCGCGTTCTCACAGTGCCGCGGCATGCGGACATGCAGGGATTCCAGGCCAAGGTTCAAAAGATACGCGTTCATCGGCGACTGGATCGAACCGAGATCCCTCATGAGCTGCGCGGTCGCTTTCGTGATAAACGCCCCTTCCAGCCCGAATTTCTCGGCATATGTGATCCCGTGATACGATTCGTCCGGCGTCGTCAGTCCCGGGAACTTGTCCGCGTGCGCAAACCAGTCAAAATGGCCGGAATCGACGATACATCCCCCGACCGAGGCATCGTGTCCGTCCATATATTTCGTCGTCGAGTGTATCACGATATCGGCTCCCCACTCAAACGGCCGGCAGTTGATCGGCGTGGCAAACGTATTATCGACGATCAGCGGGACGCCGTGCGCATGAGCCGCCTTCGCAAACCGCTCGATGTCCAGCACGGTCAGCGCCGGATTGGCGATCGTTTCCCCGAACACGGCCTTAGTATTTGGCCGGAACGCCTGCTCCAGCTCCTCTTCCGAACAATCCGGATCGACAAACGTAAAATCGATGCCCATCCGCTTCATCGTAACGGCAAATAAATTGTACGTGCCGCCGTAGATCGCCGATGAAGACACGACGTGGTCGCCCGCGCCGCAGATGTTAAATACTGAGTAGAAGGAAGCCGCCTGCCCGGACGACGTGAGCATCGCCGCCGTTCCGCCCTCCAGCGCGCAGATCTTCGCCGCTACATAGTCGTTTGTCGGATTCTGCAGCCGCGTATAAAAATATCCGGACGCCTCCAGATCAAATAACTTCCCCATATCCTCACTCGTATCATATTTGAACGTCGTGCTCTGTATGATCGGGATCATACGCGGTTCGCCATTTTTCGGTTCATATCCTGCCTGAATGCATTTTGTTTCTCTTTCCATTATTTTTCTCCTTTTCATTAATCACTATGACTACTATTATCCCACTCTTTTACAGCAGGCTGCTCTATAATAAAAGGATGCTTATGATAAACTTTGCACCCTTGTTATTTACTGATATTCAGATCTATTAACCCCCCCTTTTTTTAGAGTATAACATACCTTAGCAGCAAAGTCTATCATTTTCTAACACTTCAATACTCGCTTCAATACTCACTTTGCACCCCGATCAAACGCACTGCCATATACGGCCGACCCGGCAGAGTAACGGTAAATTTCCCGCGAAATACCCCTGCCTCCTCGATCGTCATATTCCAGGTGTCAATGACCTCCACATGATAATCGGTCTCATCGTCGATGTGAAATACCTTCCGGCAGGGCTGCATAAAACTGTAGTAATAAATAAAATAATCTTTCTTCGCCCGCTCTTTTTCATCCTCCGGCACAGCCGTCACGCCGAGATAGTCCTGCGACGCGTCAGAAGTCAGCCCGTGGCCGGGCGTCTGCGCCATGATCTCATACAAAAACCGGACGCGCTTCCAACTCTCCCCGCGCAGACGGCCCCCGTGCGACCACCAGAGCACACCGTCACCTTTTTCATATGTCTCCCCATGCCCCGGATACCCGCCGCGCATCGCGCATTCCCAAAACCTGCGGACCATTTCCTCGGCCGTGATATTTCCCCAAAAATGCGGAATATCCCCTTCATACGCCATCTCATCGATCACTACCGGCTTCTTATATTTGCCGCGCCACTCATTGGTAAACTCCGCCGTCTTGTAAATGTCCTGACGCTGCAGCGAACAGTGCGTCACCCAGGGACGCGAATGGTCATAAAATGCAAAACAGTTATGGATGGAGCGCAGATGCCCGTACGGATCCTTTTCGCATAAGATCGAGGCAAACCGCTCCCAGTCGTCCTCCGATTTGTCAAGAAGGTCATATTCATTCGCCAGCGACCACCACACGTTATGGAACGCGGAAAACCTCGCCGCCACATAGCGGATGTACAGATCGTCCTCCTCCGGGGCCATCTTGGAAAAGCCCCAGCGGTCATACGGATGAAAGAGGATCAGATCCGCCTGTATGCCCCGTTTCGCAAGTTCGCGGATGCACGACTCGATATGGCCAAAATACGCCGGTTCAAATCTCGTGAAATCCCAGCTGTTTCGTTCTTCCGGATGTTCCGTAAACTGCCAGAAATTGTCCTCCGTGAGCACCGACGAATCCATCGGTGTGCCCTCATACGGATACGAGCGCGGTTCCCCCAGATTGTAATCGTAGTGTTTGGGAAAGATACAGAACCGGATCTTATTAAATCCCGACTCCGCCAGACTGTCAAGCGTCTGACGAATCCGCTCATCGTCCTGCAGTTCCCACACATAACACGTCGTACCGACCGAATAATACGGACTTCCATCGGCATAGGAAAAATGATATGTATGCGCCGTCCTGACCGGACCGTGGCCGCCCTCCTCGGCGGGAAGCACCTCGAAGCCGCCGGATACGGTTTCCCCGCCAGGCAGGGCGTCTCCGGTGATCTCGTAATGATATGTGCCTTCATAGGATGGCATAAACCGAACCTTATACACACCGCCGCCGTCGTAAAATCCATCTGCCTGAACCGTCTCGTGCTCTCCTGTGAACACGCCGCGGACCTCGTAGTCCGTAAATGGATTTCCCCCAGTGCGACCCTGCACGCTGACCTCAAAAACCTCCCATTTCGCCACACATTTCCCTGCCTCCATTTTGATTCCCCCTTATTTTTTCGATGACCGGTAAAACTCCTGCGGTTCGCGTCCCGGCCTGCCATCCCGTCTCGCCTCGACCTCTTCCGCGCAGACCGATACGGCATGTTCGATAAACGACACGATGCGGTCGTAATCCATGATTTCCAAATCTTCCTTCCTGGCCCCGGTGTCCTCGTGAAAATCCTCTAACAGTTCCTGAACATACTCGTCCCAAAAGGACAGTTCCGCCTCTTTGATCCCGTTTTCTATCCATGACAGCGCAGGTTCCCGCGGCGCGTACCGGACGCGCAGCAGTTCGTTCATCCTGTGGTAGTCCTTATACAAAGTTCCCACGGTTTTCAGCCTGTCCCCGTACTGTTGCTTCATCGGCATATACACGTCGATCCCCCAGACCGCATCCGCCACGAGATGGCAGAAATATCCGAGATATAACTCGTCCTCACAAAACGCTCCGTACTTGTCCCAAAACCAGTTCCAGTTCTGCCCTTTCTCCTGCGTTTCTTCCCGCCAGTCCCAAAAATGCGATCTCGCTTTCGGCCCGCTTCGCCCACCCGGGCCGTCCACGCAGTCCGGCAGCATATTTCCGAAAAGGAAGCGGTCGGGGTTTTGCAGCTGAATCCGCTCAGCCACCTGCGATCCGATGATATAGTGCATAAGTCTTGATGCCATTGTTCGTACTCCTTCTCTTACTTCATAATAAATATAAGCGCCTCACGCTCCCCCGACATACAAACAAATAATATGTAACCCAGTCACATCAGACATTCTACCATCCACTGTCCAGATCATTCGGATCATCGTCCAATTCCAACTCATTCGCCGGATTCTTTTTGGGTTTCACCGAGGGCTTTTTCGTCGGTTTCGCTGCCGGCTTTTTTGTTGCCTTCACCGCCGGTTTCGGCGTCGCTTTTTTCTTCGGTTTCTCCGTTCGCCCAGACTTTGGTTTTTTTGTCGGTGTCGCCATTTGTTGTTCCGTCGGTTCCGGCACTGCCGGTTCCGTCGGTTCTGGCACTGCCTGTTCCGTCGGTTCTGGCGCATTCGGTTCCGTCGGTTCTAGCACTGCCGGTTCCGTCGGTTCCGGCGTATTCGGTTCCGTCGATGACTCTGCTTCCCCATCTCCCGGCGCCTTCTGTTCCGTATGGTGCGGCACCTCCTGCCTGCTCTGTACCCACGAGTACCCGCCGAAGATACCGGCTATCCCTACCGCTCCCGACACTAAAATCGTGAGCAGTTTCGTTCTCCCTGCTGCCGCGATATTTTTTCCACCAATCTCCTTGCGTTTTGACTCCGTGAGTTTCGACTCCTTGCGTTTTGACTCTGTGAGTTTTGACTCTGCAAGGTTTTCACCCGCTCCCCCGGCCGTTTTTGAAGATCCTTCGGATACTGCCCGTCGCCAAAAATCCGGCCCGAGTTCCACTCTGCTTGAAGATTCCATGGCGTCTGCCATCTCATTACGCAGCAGACAGCCGAGCAGGAACAGCGGAGCAACACCGCGCAGATGAATTCCTTTTTTCTCCAGCACCTCTCCCTGTGCCTGAATCTTTTTTCTGGCATAGACAAGACGGCTTTTGATCGTATTTTCCGAACACCCCATACTTTCCGCGATTTCCCGGATACTCATCTCCTGCAGATAGAACATGATCACACAGATGCGCTGCTCATCCGCCAAACCGCTCAGCAATTCCTGTATGATCTCAGATGTCTCCTTTTGGTCAAAAGCCAGCTCCGGCTGGTTTTCAATCGCAAAGTCCTGTATATCAAACGATACCTGCTCTGAACCCTCTTCATTCTGCAGATCAGAAAACAGCACAGGCCTCTTCTTTCGAAGGAAGTCCAATGCTGTATTTGACGCAACTTTACCAGACCATGACAGGAAGCTACCAAGCCTCGTGTCATGGATCTGGCCTAAATTCTGGTATATCTTTAACCATGTATCCTGCAGCAGATCCTCCGCATCCTGAACATTTTTTACAATCTTCAAGATCACGTAGTAATTCTGGCTGCGGGCCAGCTCGTGCAATTGCTGAAAAGCCTCATGATCCCCTGCTTTCGCCTGCTCGAGCAATTGTCCGATGTCCTGTTGGTAATCCATAACCTTTACTTCGCCCTTATCTTCAATATTTTTGTGTACTTACTGTAATAGGTTTTCTTTCCTACCTTCTTGTAAGCGCGGAGCTTATAGTAATAGGTCTTACCTTTTTTCACCTTCGTATCTTTCCATTTGGTGGTATTCCTGTTCTTAATGACCTTTACGCATTTAAACCCTTTCCCTTTTTTCGTACTGCGGTAGATCTGATACCCCTGGGCCACCTTATTCTTTTTCCATTTCAGGGCAACTTTCTTTTTGGAAGATACTTTCATTGTCACCTGAATCACTCTTGTATTCGTAATCTCTTTAATCGTTTTCTCAACAGTAGTGGTCCCCTCTTCCTTGATCAGGGTAACCGGTTGATCCGTCGCTTTCGAGGATCCCGCCGGATTTGGTGTTGCCGTTACAACCGGAATAGCGCTTGCTTCCGGGGGCGCCTCCGGAGCCAGTGTTCCCGGCACATCCGGAATGGCGCTTGCTTCCGGGGGCGCCTCCGGGGTCGGCGTTCCCGTTACAGCCGGAATGGCACTCGCTTCCGGAGCACCCGTTTCCTCCGGCGTTCCCGTTGCATCCGGCGTTCCTGTTGACTCCGGGGTTCCTGTTGACTCCGGGGTCGGCGTTCCCGTTGCATCCGGAATGGCACTCGCTTCCGGAGCACCCGTTTCCTCCGGCGTTCCCGTTGCATC
>CAJTZN010000045.1:6074-8061 GCA_910584065.1 uncultured Eubacterium sp. | reverse complement strand
CGGCGTTCCTGTTGACTCCGGGGTCGGAGTTCCCGTCACAGCCGGGGCCGCACTCTCTTTCGGGTCACCCGTCGCCTCCGGGGTCGCCTCCGGCTCCGGCGTCGGCGTAGCCGTATTTTCCGAAGATAACTCCTTATAGTTCACACGCAGATCATATATCTGGCCGACCGCAAAATCCGCAAAAGTATACACCTCAATCAAATATGTTCCGGGATCCATCATAACCGTATCACTCACCACTCCGGATGCGTTCTGTCCGCTCAGGTACTCTGTACTACCATCCTCTCCGTCATGAACCGCTAAGCGCCATAAGTCTTCCTTGATCGGCTTCTTCCCATCCTGCGGTTTAATAGCTACGTTGACCTTTCCCGGCCGATCCAGCGTATATTGATACCAGAGTGTATGACTCCCCAGCGATCCCTGCAGACAGCCCCAGTAATCCTGATTGAGTTCGAGCTGCGCGGCATTACCTTCCGACGTATTGAGTTCCGTTTCCGCCCACTGCCCGGTTTCATCGTTCTCTAATATTTCGTATACGATCTTAAAACGGTATTTATGGTGAATACTGGTGTTTTTTGGTGATATCCGGATCTCAACCGGCCCGTAATAGCTATAATCCGGCGTGACAGTTTTTCCCGATACGATTTCACTATAATAGTCATCCGCATACTCATCTTTCGGCGAGACCTCAATATCGAATGCCTGCGCGCTGCCGGCCACAGTCGAAAACTCCAAATGGAACCTTCCGCGCTTCGTAGCGGTAAAATCTTCCTGGGGGATCTCTACCTGATATCGGTCGAAATAGTCGGTCCATGTTCCCCCGTCGCCGGTGGGATTTTCCCCTCCGACCTCCCCTTCACAAAGCGTATTGATCGGTATCTCTTCCGGCGCGTCAAAACTTATATTACTTGAAGCGCCAATTTCTTTTTCCATATACCCCACTGTTTCTTCCAATGCCTGTGCCTGCAGCGCTGTCCCAAAACAGGAAATCCCACTCAGGGCAACCGCCGACGCGCACAGCAGACTTTCCATCATTCTTATGACTTTTCTAATCTTGTTCCTTTTCATGACTTATCTCCTCTCCAGCATTCACTATATTCCATTATCCTACAAATTCTGCCAATTGTAAAGATATATCCTGAACATTTTTTCTATCTTTAAAGGACTTAAAAGACCACAATGTCCTGTCGTTGATCCACAATCTTTACTTCACCTTTATTTTCACTGCCTTTGTATATTTACTGTAATAGGTCGTCTTTCCTATTTTGCTATAGGCGCGCAGCTTATAGTAATAAATCCTGCCCTTTTTCACTTTCATATCTTTCCATTTAGTGGTATTTCTGTTTTTAATGACCTTTACGCACTTAAACCCTTTTCCCCGCTCTGTGCTGCGGTAAATCTGATACCCCTGGGCTGCTTTATTTTTCTTCCATTTCAACGTTACTTTCTTTTTGGGAGATGCTTTCAGTGTCACCTGGGCCACTTTTGTATTTGTGATCCCTCTGCCCGTTCCCCCGGCAGCTTTGGCTGCCTTATTGCCCGGATACAACTCCTCATAATTCACGCGCAGCTGAAAGATCTGGCCAACCGCGGATTCCGAAAATGTATACACTTCGATACGATATGTTCCCGGATCCAGCGTGACAGTATCGCTTATCACCCCTGATGCATTCTGTCCACTCAGGTACTCCTTTACATAATCCTCTTTGTCATGAACCGACATCCACCACAAATCTTGCCTGATCTGCTTTTTTCCGTCCTGCGGTTTTATGGACACACTGACCTTTCCCGGCCGATCCAGCGTATATTGATACCAAAGCTTATTGCTCCCCAGCGATCCCTGCAGGCAGCCCCAGTAATCCCGATTAAGCTCGAGCGGCGCAGCGTTACTTTCCGACGTATTGAGTTCCGTCTCCGCCCACTGCCCGGTTCCATCGTTCTCTAATATTTCGTATACGATCTTAAAACGGTATTTATGGTGAATACT
>CAJTZN010000045.1:0-5974 GCA_910584065.1 uncultured Eubacterium sp. | reverse complement strand
GTATCTCTTCCGGCGCGTCAAAACTTATATTACTTGAAGCGCCAATTTCTTTTTCTATGTACTCCGCCGCTTCTTCCACCGCCTGCGCCTGCGGCGCCGGCCCTGAGCAGGGAATCCCGCTCAGGACAACCGCCGACGCGCACAGGAGGCTTCCCGTCATTTTTATAATCTTTCTGATCGTGTTTCTTTTCATGACCTGTCTCCTCCCTGGCATTCGCCATATCACGTCAATTTGCTTTTTCGAATTCATTATTCGTGACAAGTTCATTTTCGATGTCACTCACACTGGTATCCAGATATCCGATCGCATAGTTATAGGAACTGCTTTCATAATTGACATAAATATCTCCCGACGCCTTCTTGATCACGTTTTCAAACTTAACGACCGCATGCATGGTAGCAGATGTCTTGCGGTCTTTGACCTTAAACTTGAACATCAGGGCTACTTCATTACCGTTATCCAGTCCTTTAAAATAACCGCACTCATAGTCGACAGACGATACCAGTTTTCCATTGGCGCCATTCCAGTCATATTCAATGTCTTTCCGTTCTTCCAGTTTTGTCTGAATATCATTGTAACTGCCATCCGACCCAAAATACTCGGATTTGATCAGACTGACACCTTTTTTCTTCATCGTTTCAAGCACGCCCTCATCAATATCCGCAAAAGATGAGATAAACGTATCAACTCCCTCGATCGCAAAATCCTTGCTTTTAGGGGCGTTTTCCGGAATCACGTATCCGGCATCCGCAAGCCTGGCCTCACTATACTCATATGTAACGGTAACGCTTGCTCCTGGTACGAACTGTTCCGGCTTGGAAGCCTTATAGGCGATCATATTACCATATTCTTCCTTTCCGTTTACAACTACCTGATACCCAGCGTAACTATTAAGCTCTCCTTCATACGATAACGTTACGCCCTCAAACGGATCAATCTCCTTGATCGGATCAAGGTTTTCCACCTTATAGGTAAATTCGGTATTTGACAGCGACGCATCAAATCCTTCCTCCACCCCTTCGACATTCTTGGCCGTTATCTTAACCTCATCACCGTTTTTTAATCCCTGAGACTTATCGGCAACACATCTCAGCATAGCAAGGGCGCTGCCTGTCCCAAAATAATTCGCGACATCAGAATAATTTTCCGCATCTTTGAGCTCGCCCATCTTCTCTTCCGCGCCCAGATCAGTTCCCAGCCGATTATAGTCCAGTGTTACACTCAATGTACCATGTCCATCTGTTCCAGTTGCCTCGATCGTCACGTAATCCTTCAGATCGATCTTTGTCTTCCCGCAGCCGCTCAGCCCGATCACCGTTATGGCAAGCAGCGCCAGCAGGCATACCCGATTCCTTATTGTTTTTGTTGTTTTGTTCCTTTCCTTTTCCATTTATTCGTCCTCCTGTTCTTATTTTCCCGCCTTTTTGTGCGCTTATATAATATAGACGAATGCAAAAAGCAAAAGGTTTTATCTTTTTTAAATTTTTTTATTTTTTTCTGACAAAAATAGACAACAAACATCTTACACTTGTACCTTGATAATTGAATAGACTTTACACCTGAATTGTGATATACTTACATTATAACAATGTAAATACAATATGAAAGTAGGTGAATGTATGACAGATAAACAATTACAGTATATTAACAGATTAACTGTTTTTGTTAGGAAACTGTTAAAGCTTGTCCCGCAAGAAAAAAGAGAAGAACTAGAAAATGAATTTGATAGTATCCTCTTAGAAGTAACAGAACCAGATCCAAAAAGTAACTAAAATATTAAAGGTGTAAAGTCTATTGAATTATCAATGCTTTACACCTTTTTCATTTTTTTAAATATCAAATGGAACAACTGAAGATTCCCTATTTCTTAATCTTTACCTTCTTCGTGTTACTCCACGCCCCGTACACTTTCTTAGCCCCGTCTTTTCGGTAAGCGCGGATACAGAAATAATAGGTTTTCTTCTTTTTCATTTTTTTAATTTCCATTTTCGTATCCGCAGTCAGCTTCTGCGTTTTCTTTTTCCATTTTTTCGACATACTGTAGCAGACCTGATAGCCGTCTGCGCCAGATACTTTTTTCCAGGAAGCCATTACTGACTGCTTCTTCTGTTTCAGTTTGACAGAAGTTACCTTCCCTATAGAAGATCCCTTTTCTATAGAAGAACCCTTCCCGGCACTGTCAGGAATCGGCGACGCTGTCGGCTGTAATACCGGAGTAGGTTGTGGCGATACGGTTTCCAGCGGTGCTTCCGTTCCTAGCGGGAACTGTGATGGCGCTTCCGTTCCTGACGGGAACTGCGGTGGTGCTTCCGTTCCCGATGGGATCTGTGATGGTGCTTCCGTTCCCGATGGAATCTGCGGTGGCGCTTCCGTTCCCGACGGAGCTGGACTTTCTGTTCTGATATCTTCCCCTCCTGCTGAAACAGTACCGGCATATGACCAGACCGGGGTAGATCCGGAGTCTTGTGTTGCCTTTAGATTCAAATGCAGGGCGGGACGAATGACACTATCAAGATTCTGAACAGTTCCAGCACTCAGGTATCCGCGGCTCTCCACACAGGTGACACATTTAGCCATTCCTGGAGACCGAAGCAACCAAAACATATATTGTTGCACACCTTCTGGTTCAATCTCGTCCAATCCCGCCCTTTTTTTCGCAAATCTTGTAGTTTCTGACTTTCTGTATTTATTCCAAGAATTACCAGTCGAACCATCAGTCAAAAAACCATACACCGGATTCTTCACCTCATCCAAAGACAAGAAATACACCTGATCTGACGTGTCATTGCCACCTTCTGCCTCAATTTCCCCACCTATACCATAACCCTTATTATTGGTCACTACATTTGTAATCTTAATAGCCGATCGTTCATCTACCGAAAACGCATCTACAAGAAAGTTATTGCTGCTGTAATCCGCACCCTCTATATTCGCCTCAGCTCCATAACCATTCAGCCAGCTCCTCACCGAACAGGTTTCCCACGTGACATCAGTATGCGTTAAATTATACTGCCGGCTATCTATGTTTTTGTCTGACAGCAAAAACGCGTCATCTCCGTCCACCGACAGTACCCGCCATTTAATCGGCTGCTTTTCGTCATTCTGATCTGTCACCCCGTCCTCGTTCGTATCATCCTGCCAGTAATTCCCAAAGTACACGCAGTCCCACGTCGTAATGCCTTTTTCGTTTGTCGCAGGATTATGCAGTCCGTAATCCTCTATCGGCCCCTCCCCCGGCTCTTTGCTTTCCTGAGGTAACGGTCTTTCTGTCGGAGTTTCGGTCTTAGTTACCTCTGGTGTCGGTTTCGACGTCGGTCCCGCATCCGGCTTTTTGCTCTCTACTGGAGTCACTGTCCCGATATCACCCTCTTCTGCAGTGACAGTACCAGCATATGACCAGCCCGAACCTATAACCTCTGACGATCCTTTTAGATTCATATGCAAAACAGGACGAACACCATTATATTTATAAGTGGCCTCGTCGCCACTCTCATACGCACAACCACAGACGTCCACACAGCCAGCATAAAATTCTTCCCTGTCGCTCCGTGACCGAAGCCACCACCAGCCATTATCCGTGTTCTCTCCTGGACCTTTACATGTATATACTCCTTCTTCTCTTGCATATTTCGTAGTTTTCGCCTTTCTGCCCTTGTCTAACTTTTTTTCATCAGCCGAAAACCCATAACCCAGATTCCTCACCTCATTGTAAGATAGAAGATAAATCTGATCCAACGTATCATTACCAGCATGTTTTTCATTATATCCTTCATTATCCACTACATGGGTAGTCTTTATAGATGACCGTTCCTCTTCTGAAAAAGCATTTATAAGAAAGTTATCGCTGGTGTAATCCTTCTCATCTGCGTTTATTTCTTCTCCATAGCCGTTCAGCCAGCTCCTCAGCGTACAATTCTCCCATGTAATATCCATTTCCCCCCACGTATTATCTATTTTGTTATCATTGTACGCCCGCGAACCCAGAATCTTATCCGACATCAAGAACGCATCGTCTCCATCCACCGACAGCACCCGCCACCTGATCGGCTTCTTCTCATCGCTTTTGTCTACCTTCCCATCCCCATTCGTATCCTCCTGCCAGTAGCTGCCAAAGTACACGCAGTCCCACGTCCTGATACCGTTCTCGTCTGTTACAGGATCATGTAATTCACGCTTTTCCTGACCGATTCCGCCTGACGGGTCATCCCATGGATTTTTGCTCTCTGCCGGAGGCTCCGTCCTGACATCACCGCCTTCCGCGGTAACAGTCCCGGCATACGACCAGTTTGCACCCAAAGCCTCTGACGATCCTTTCAGATTCAAATGCAAAACGGGACGAATTCCACGACCACTGCAGTCAACCCTGGCCAGAGCCCCCTGGTTCAGTGTACCGTTATATCCCACCTCTGTGGCAAAATCGTCAAAATCCCCCCGCGACCGAAGCCAATACAGGGCATTCCCTAATGCTCCTGCTACTACTACACTCCACACTCCATACTTTTCTCCATATAACGTAGTCGTTACCGCTCTTCCTGCATCAATCTTGTTTTTATCGGAAGAAAACCCATAAGCCGGATTTGTCGCCTCTTTCAAAGATAGAATATACACCTTATCCAATGTATCATTAACATCCGATATATTGGAATAGGAGTTATCACTGTTTATTACGTTTGTAATCAGTATATCTGACCGCTCTTCTTCCGAAAACGCATTCGCAAGGAAGTTATCGCTGCTGTAATCCGCACCTTCCTTATTTGCCTCAGGTCCATAACCATTCAGCCAGCTCCTCAGCGTACACGTCTCCCACGTAACATCTGTACAGGTATTATTGTACCTCTGACAATCCAGAACCTGATCCGCCAGCAAAAATGCGTCATCTCCGTCCACCGACAGCACCCGCCACTTGATCGGCTGCCTTTCATCGTTCCGGTCCACCATGTAGTCCCCATTCGTATCGTACATCCAGTACCTTCCAAAATACACGCAATCCCATGTCCTGACACCGTTTTCGTCCGTCACGGGATTATGTAATCCATGCCCTTCCTGGCCCGTCTCGTCTGTTTCAGCTGAAACCGCCTCATCTGCCTCGGCAGCAGAGGACCCTGCGGGAACGTTCCACGGGGGCAATATTCCCGCCAGGATTGCCACTATGATCCATATCGCTAATTTTCGTTTCATGCTCCATTCCTCCTCGCTTCCTTTTATTTCGTTTATATAATATAGACGAACCCAAGAACGAAAAAGTTTTATTTTTTATTACACTAACGTCTTTTTCTCACTTTCCTCTATGACCACTTTCACTTCTTCCACCGTTTTTTCCATAATGGCAGCGATCTGATCCAGTGGATACCCTTTTTTTCGCATACTTAGTATGATCCGTTCCTCGCTTTTGGCTACACCGCAGGCCTCTCTCAAGACAATTCCCCTGGCCTCGCACCCTTTCCTGTTCCTATCAGGTAGTTCTTCCGCCAGACCGATCAGTACAATGTTCAGCAGTCCCAGCCCGGCTCCCGAGTGGTAGCCGCCTAGCAGGCTGTCCTCCGCCAGGTGTACATGGTTTAACACGTTTTCTTTCATCCCCAAATGGATCCATATCGAAAATACCCGCTTTATGTCATCATAGTTCATGCACGCGAAATCCCGCTCCTTCTGTGAGGAAACCATCCGGCATAGACAACCCTTGACACCTATTCCCACCTGTACCCAGACAAGGATCAGAAGCTGGCCGACAGGCTGAACCAGTTGCGCCGGATGCCGCCGCCGGAAGAAAACACTTGAAACTCTGCATAGATTGTGGTATATTGAACATAAAGAAGGACACCTGCTGATAACAGGTGCCCCATAGGAGCCCCACTCCAAAGGTGGAGTATCCCAAGCAAAGGCAGTTACCTCTCAGCGAGAGGCGCCCATCCTGGTCTCAACAGGGTGGGCATTATTTTTTTCGCTTGTGATCCTTGTCTCTGTCGAGAAAGG
>CAJTZN010000044.1 GCA_910584065.1 uncultured Eubacterium sp. | reverse complement strand
ACGATGGCATGGGCGATCGCAAACCGCAACGGTTACGCATCCTGCCACGGCGGACAGAAAGAGTACGCGCTTCCGGACGGAAGAAAATATGTGGCATCGGTATTCGGTCTTTCGGGTTCCGGTAAATCCACGCTTACTCATGCGAAACATAACAATAAATACGGCGACAAGGCGATCACGGTACTGCATGACGACGCGTTCATCATCAATACGGATACGTGCGCATCGGTTGCCCTTGAGCCTACTTATTTCGATAAAACGGCGGACTATCCGACCGGATGCCCGGATAACCAGTATCTGCTGACGGTGCAGAACTGCTCGGCAACGATGGACGAGGACGGAAAGATTCAGCTCGTGACAGAAGATATCCGTAACGGCAACGGCCGCGCGATCAAATCCAAACTGTGGTCCCCGAACCGCGTTGACAAGATCAATGAGCCGGTTAACTCGATCATCTGGATCATGAAAGACCCGGCAATTCCGCCGGTAGTGAAGCTGAAAGGAGCTGCTCTCGCTTCCGTTATGGGTGCGACGCTTGCTACGAAGACATCGACGGCAGAGCGTGTGGCAGCAGGCACAGACCTGAACGCACTCCGTATCGTACCATACGCAAACCCGTTCCGTACGTATCCGCTTGTAAACGACTACGAAAAGTTCAAAAAACTCGTGGAGGAGAAGAACGTAGACTGCTACATCGTGAATACCGGTGATTTCATGGGCAAAAAAGTTCAGCCGAAAGATACGCTCGGCATTTTGGAAGCGATCGTAGAAGGAAAAGCGGAGTTCAAACAGTGGGGACCGTTCGGAGATATGGAGATCATGGATTGGGAAGGTTTCGTACCGGACATGAACGACGCCGAGTACAAAGCAGCGCTGAAGAGCGCGATGGAGAACCGCGTCAACGCTGTAGAGAAGTTCGCTACGGACAAAGACGGTTATGACAAACTTCCGGACGAGGCACTTGATGCGCTTAAGAAACTTGTTTCTGAACTGAGCTGATCCGGTTTTGGCCTGGAAGAATAGATGATATTTGATGGGAACCTACGAAGAGAACAGCGGTAGGTTCCCATTTTTGGAATACGACAGTAGGAGGATTGCAGGATGAAGAGAAATGGTAAAAACAGAGGTGAGGGTAAAAGAAGGCTTGCCATCTGCCTTGTCGCAGTTATGTTGCTGATGTCGGCAACCGGCGGCCTGAACGGCAGCGGGGCGGCAGCGAAAGCGAAGCCGGTTTTAAATAAGAAGAAAGTGACGCTCGCCGTGGGTGGCAAAGTCGTCTTAAAGCTGAAGAACTGGAAAGGGCGTGTTTCGTGGAGCAGTTCCCAAAAGAGTGTGGCCGCGGTTTCCGCTAAGGGAGCCGTCCGGGGCAAAAAGAAGGGAACAGCCAGGATCACAGCGAAAGCCGGCGGTAAAAAATACGTGTGTCAGGTAACGGTGGGATCGCCGTCCGGTTATGCGGCAGAGATTTTAAAACTCGTCAATAAGGAGAGGAAGAAAAACGGCCTGAAGGCGCTCGTTCTTGATTCCAAACTGTGCAAGGCCGCGGATAAGCGTGCCAGTGAACTGAACCGCCTGTTTGACCACTCGCGGCCGGATGGATCGAGCTGTTTTACGGTGCTCAAACAATACGGGATTTCTTACGGCGCGGCCGGTGAGAATATAGCCGCCGGCTATACGTCGGCGAAAGAGGTCGTCAAGGGCTGGATGAATTCGCCGGGACATCGCGCCAATATCCTGTCGAAGAACTTCAAGGCGCTCGGTGTCGGCCACAAGAAGAGCGGCCGGCACTACTGGGTACAATTATTCACGGACGGAAAAGGAAGCAGTTCTTCTTCCGGCTCTGCAACAAAGCAGACGACACGGCGACCGGCCGCTTCCCAGAGAGCGACCGCGAGACCCGACGCGACAGCGGCTGTCCGTCCGCCGGCAGTGTCGTCTTCACCTTCGCAGTCGCTGACGCCTGGTTCGGGCAGCATGGAAGGTTATGCGGAGCAGGTATTGAGTCTCGTCAATGCGGAACGCGCAAAGGCGGGAGTCGGAGCGCTCGTTCTCGACCCGGCGCTCTGCCAGGCGGCGACGGCGCGGGCGCAGGAGATCACAGGCACCTTTTCCCACACCAGGCCGGATGGTTCGGATTGTTTTACGATCTTAGGGCAGTTCGGGATTTCGTATCGGGCAGTCGGGGAAAATATCGCAGCCGGGCAGCGGACGCCGGAGGCGGTTATGGATAGCTGGATGGATTCATCGGGGCACAGGGCGAATATTCTCTCTGCGTCGTATCGAAAGCTGGGAGTGGGGTGCGTGCAGACGGGGAGCGGGTATAGGATTTACTGGACACAGTTGTTTACGGATTGAGGGAGAAGGAGGATTGAGGAGAAGGAAAGAGGGGGGCTGTTTTTTCTATCTAAGGAAAAACGGTTCACATCCTCTTAACCCTCGCCTGTTTCTGAAAGAACGCAACCCCATAGCAAAAGATCTGCTCGTAACCGTAGAGGCCATCCGCGTATTTCTCCGCCGCGATCTGGTCGAGCGCCTCATCGCAGTTTTTATCCAAGTCGGATTCTTTCCTGGATCTTTTTGCTTCGATGATGACGGCACGTCGGTTACTCTTATCCTTTAATAGTATATCCGGCCTCCCCAGCCCCGTTTCTTTATTGGACGCCACTTCATACCCAAGTCCTGTGAACACACCTGCAAGAAACGCGTGATAGTAATCTTCATGATAATCATTATAACTGATCGTTTTCCACAACAGATCTGAAATGGCTTTGGCGGCTGTCTGTTCATCGCCGTTCCAAAGTGCTTCCATCAAAGATTTCTGCGTATCGTTGTCTATCGTATTTTTAAAATGCGCGACAACTGCGTCCTTGAAAATAGAGGCGATTTCCCTATTTGGGATTTTAAGACGTACCGTGTCCTCATCTTCATTTGGATCCGCCTTTGTCACGTAGCCGGTCATGAGCAGTACGCTCCAGAGGTTATCTTCTGAAGCGTGCAGGGTATCATAAGTCAGTTCGTCCGAAATTTTTTGTGTCACAGTTTTTCCATTCATAAGAGTTTCAAATTTATCGGATACATCAAAGTC
Source organism: uncultured Eubacterium sp. (assembly GCA_910584065.1). GTDB lineage: Bacteria > Bacillota > Clostridia > Lachnospirales > Lachnospiraceae > Eubacterium_F. The sequence continues at coordinate 26,961 of CAJTZN010000044.1, read as the reverse complement.
GGTTCGTTTTACAAACGACAGAAGGATGCCGTTATGGCTTGTATTTTTCCAGTAATTTTTGGGCTTTGCATCTCTTCTTTTCTTTAAGGCAGACATGTAATTTATGACATCCCAGGGGCAATAAACAAAACTGTTTCCAAACACATATCCGTCGTACCATTCCTTTATAAGATCTGCCTTTTCTTCCCTGTCGCCTGCACATAACAACTCCGTTACTTCGCTCTCGGAAAAACCGAAATATTCAGAAAAATCCTGATCCAGTACGGAATAGGAAGCAAAGTTATTTGTACCTGTAAAAATACTTTCTTTCGCGATGTGAAGACAGCCGGTGACAACGGCAAACGCAAGGAATTCATTGTCTTTTAAAGTCGTGCCCATAATGCCTCTCAGCACATCAAGCATGGAGGCGTAGAATGTATTTTGGCTGTCGTTTTTTTCACTCGCTTTCGCCAGGGGAACATCGTATTCGTCGATGAGGAGAATGACTTCTTTGCCATACACAGCATGAAACATCCGCATTATCGTTTTCAGTGAGTTTTTTACTTCGTCTTCATCTGCGGATTTTGCTTTCAATTTGGCGAATATCTTTCGATCGTCATTGTCAATCGACGGATGTTCTGCCAGGTCAGCTATTTCCTTGCATACATCTGCAAGTCTTGTTTGCAGCATCTTATAGGCGCCTTCGAAACTTTCTGCCTCAATGTCCTTCAAGGAAAGAAACAGCACCGGATACTGATTCATCCATTTTTCGCAGAACTCTTTATGTTCCATGATCTTAAGTCCGTGAAAAATATCCCTGCTGTTTTTTCTTATGCTGAAGAAATTTGACAGCATGCTCATTGTTAATGTCTTGCCAAATCTGCGCGGCCGGGTAAAAAGTGTTACTTTATTATCGGTCTCATGAACAAGTTCGTAAATGATTTCGGTTTTATCTACATAATAATCGTCCGATTTACGCAGATCGGCAAAGTCAGATTTGCCAACGCCAATTTTAAGTTCCATGAAAAGCCTCCTTGGATGAAATACAGAACTCGTAGCTTATAGCTGTTGATCGCTTATTGGTCTCATTATATCATTGATCACTTTCATTCGCAACATAACTTTGATTTATGATGGGTATTGCTCCTTATGTTGAATCGTTTTCTTTTTATCAGTTGCATAGATCCATATGATATAGTAAAATATTCCATGTAGCCGGGACGTTGCTCGTGCACTTTTTGACGTTCTGCTTATCATTGTTGTATCAGGTTAAGTCTCATAAAACATGTAGAAACAGGAGGGAAGATATTATGAGGAAATCAAGGAAAAAAGTTGGTAAAAGCGTTCTGTCCGTGGCGCTGGTGATCGCATTACTATTTTCGATGCTGATCATACCAGAGGAAACAAAGGCGGCAGGGTGGCCGGATGCGGCAAAGGAACTGACATTGGGAAGTACCATAACCGGTTCTATTAAATCGGGAGATTTTACAGGGGTAACAGAGGATAAATCTTGTAGTTACTCTTATTATTGGAATGTCTATCGTTTTACGATGCCAGAAACAGGGTTATTAAATATTCATTTGGAATCCCAGAATAAGGCATTTATGAATTATGAATCAAGTTATGGTAACAGTAAATATTCTGGTTTTGCGATTTTTTCTGCCGAGAATCCGGATACACTGATCTGGCGTTCCCGATCAGCGGAGAATAAGATCAACAGCGAATATAGTGCGGCCAGGGAGATGTATTATGGGGCTACAGACATTTCACTGGATAAAGGAGTATATTATTTTATCGTCAGATATTATCATACTTATGACAATCCGTACTATCTTACCCTTAGTTATAAGGAGCCGGTTTACAGTGTTACCTCTCTTAACCTGAATAAGAGCAAAATGACTCTGAATGTAGGAGATACACAGACGATTCAGGCATCTGTCGTTCCGGATAATGCCACGATCAAAGATGTCACATGGAAATCAACGGCGCCTTCGGTGGCAACGGTGGAGAATGGCGTGGTAAAGGCGGTGTCTGCGGGGACGGCGTCGATCATTGTCTCATCTCTGGATGGGGCGGTATCCGCCGCCTGTGAAGTTACAGTGAATCCTTTGTTGGAAGATTATGAATATAAGGTACTGGAAGATGGGACGGCGGAGATTACCAGGTATATGGGAACTGCCAAAGAGGTTGCGATTCCTGCCAAATTAGAAGGGAAATCCGTGTCGGCTATTGGCAGCCGTGCTTTTCAAAATAGTGATGCGCTCGAAACGTTGAAAATTCCAGATGGCGTAGAGAAAATCGGAACGTTTGCATTTCAAAACTGCAGTTGTTTGACTGGTTTGGATTTACCGGATTCGGTGACAGAAATAGGAGATTATGCGTTTCAAAATTGTAATAGCCTGACAAGTCTGACGATACCGCAGTCAGTGAACGTGGTTGGTAATGGCGTTTTTCAAAACTGTTATCAACTTGCCAGTGTCAGTTTGCCAAATGGAATAGAGGAAATCGGCAGCTATGCGTTTCAGAATTGTTCAAGTTTAAAATCAATGAATCTGCCGGATACTGTTAGTATAATTCGGAATGCTGCGTTTTCTGCCTGTAGTTCTTTGGAACAGGTTTCATTACCGAACAGGCTTAAAAGCATTGAAAACAGTGCATTTTATGGGTGTTCCAGTTTGGCGGAGGTTGATATTCCGGAAGCGGTGGAGCGTATTGGGGAGTTAGCATTTGAACAATGTGCAAAAGATTTTAAGATGAATGTAGTGAAGGGGAGTTACGCGGCAGATTACGCAGAAAGTAATGGGTTATCGTATGCTTATATGGAGGATCCAGATGCAACGGAGAAACCGGATGCGACGGAAAAACCGGATGCGACGGAAAAACCGGATGCGACGGAAAAACCGGATGTGACGGAAAAACCGGATGTTACGGAAAAACCGGGTGCTACAGAAAGGCCAAGTACAACAGAAAGGCCAAGTGCTACGGAAAGGCCAAGTGCAACAGAGATGCCAACGAGTACGAACGAGCCGGCAACGACACAAAAACCTGCCGCTTCAACAAATCCGTCAATAACAGGGCAGGGCGGCGGCAGTGTGGTGAATCCTCCGCAGCAACCGGAGCGGACAGATGTTTCAGAGAAACCCAGCCTTTTTAAGAAGTTGAAATTATCTTCGTTTAAATATAACCGAAAAGCGAAGAAGATTACCGGAAAACTATCGGTCTCTAAGGCTACTGTCAGAATTAAGATTGGAAAAGGATCATATAAAAAGACAAAGATGAAGGGAAAGATATTTAGTCTAAAATTATCTGCTCCTTTAAAGAAAAAGACTAAAGTTACGGTACAGGTTACGAAAAAAGGCTATAAGAAGCTGACCAAAACTTATCGGATCTGATTGTGCTTTTTTCTACCCCCTCTGACATCCCGGGCAATACACGCTGCTCCTACCCCCGATCACGGTGTGGGCCAGCGTTTCGCCACACTTTGGACAGGGTTCACCGGCGTGGCCGTACACTTGTAAAAACGGCGTATTCCGGTAATTCTGTCCTTTTGTTTCGAGATAGTCCTCAGCGGAAATGACGTTTTTATCAATATAATAGCGCAGGCATTCGGAAATCTCCGCGGCGAGGATCTCCCATTCCCCGTCGGTCAGACGATTTGCGGGCACAGACGGATGGATATTTGCCCGAAACAAAATTTCATCGGAATAGATATTGCCAATTCCCGCAATAACGCCCTGGTCGAGCAGACATTGTTTCACCGCCCGTTTTCGCTTTTTCAGTCGTTCCCGCAGGTAGGCAGCGCTGCATTCTGGAGAAAATGGCTCCGGTCCCAGTTTGCCGATTCCGCTGTATGTATCATCTTCCCCGTTTTGTATCAGCCAAAAGCGTCCGAAACGGCGGGGGTCAGAAAAACGCAGTTCCATTCCGTTACTCAATGTCATGATGATATGTGTGTGCTTTTCCTCGGGATCGTCGGGCGGGGTAAGGAGCAGACAGCCTGTCATCCTCAAATGCAGGATGATCCTGCTGTTATTTGCCAGATGGATCATTAGAAATTTTCCTCTGCGCTCCATAAAAGATATAATCTGTTCGGTTATCTGTTTACAAAATTCATCGGCTGCCGGATAGGCGATGACTTCCGGTCGGCGTACCGCGGCCTTTTTGATGGTAAGTCCCTGAATCTGTGGCTCGATCACATTTTTTATCGTTTCTACTTCAGGTAATTCCGGCATTTTCCATTCCGTCCTTTCTCGTTGTTGTCCATATTGTAGCCAGTTTTTTTACCAATGTCAATCGTTTTTGTCAAATTGACATTGTTTCCTTTTTGTGGTATTATTTTAAAGCCGTGCCAAAAATTGTAAGGTGACGGTCAGCGTTGGCGGCTCGTGCTGCGTCGCGGATGCTGAGGGAATCGTGCAGCACAGAAAAGAGGGAAAAGATGAAGATAGGCAAAAAACTAGTATCGTTTTTGCTTGCCGTAACTCTGATCGTTACCGCGCTTCCAGTGGACGGAACGAACAGGGTGCTGGAAGCAAAAGCGGCACAGACAGACGTGACAGAGAACAGCGATGGTCGCCTTGTAACATGGGCGCCTGTCGAAGGGGATGACTCCGTCACGGTAAGCGAAGACAAGGTAAAAAAGACGAAGGTGGTCGAATACGGAAAGAATTCCGGATTTTACTACCAGGGTTTGCTGGAAACTGTCCCATATTACAGCGACGTGATCAAAGTAAATGAGGATAAGCTGCAGGAACTGACTGGTGAGACCGACTACTATGATGTAAGCATTGATCCAGATAATGTATCCTGCCAGTGGTATGAAATGGACGCCGCCGGCAAACGGACAAAGCTGGAAGGCTATACGGATAGCAGTTTGCGGATTACCAGTCCGTCGTATGCGAATGCTGGTGATATCGTTGTGACGAATGAAAAGAAAGAGAGAACATTTGTCTGCGATCTGACGGTTGACAAGATCACGGTCGATTATACGGATTACCCGCTGCCAGAAGATTCCACGATCCTGACGGACGAAGAGCGTTCCCTGGAATACAAAGTGACGTTGAAATATGCCGGGGATGTGATCGAGAAATCCCAGGTGGGCGAGTATTTTTACGGATTGGATGATGTGAAAGACACGACCATTACGGCGCATTACAAAGATGACTGCTATAATTATGTGGAAGATTCGCTGAGTGTGTCAGAAATCCATCGCCAGGATTACAGCGCTTCCTATTTCAACTATAAGTGGACTGCTTATTATAAAGACGGGACGAAAAAAGTGGTGAGTGAGGAGAAACACTCGTCCTATATTGCTTCCGCATACGGTTCACAGTTTGACGAATCAGGGAAGCAGGTGGATCATTATGCGTGTGAGATTGATTTGTGCTATGGTTTTCAGGTAATTGATACGGTCACGAAAAACTTTAGCTACCGTTATGCGCCATTTGATTTCCACGGCGATGCGGAAGTGACACAAATGATCCGAAATAACGCCACGGTGGAGATGGAAGTAGATGCCTGGATTGCGGATACAGAGGCGATCGTTCCGGATTCCCTTTCCTATCAGTGGTACCGTATTGATGCGGAAGGAAATGAAACGAAGCTGGCGAAAGAAACAGCGTCAACTTATACCGTGAGGGTTCCGGATCCGACTGTCAGCTATAAAGTGGAAGTGAAGGCACAGAAGCAGAAGGACTTTACGGGACCGGAGTTTGAATCCGTACTCACGCGTACGTTTCGATTTACATCCTCCGAAGGGTATCTGTTGAAGGATATTAGTTACAGCCAGTACTATATCAATATCGGAGACACGCAGAAATTATACGTGGAGCCGCGCGTAGATGACAGTTATACACTGGATTATAAGTGGGAAAAAGTACGCTATGAGAGAGATGACGAAGGTAATATCGTATACGATGACTCGGGCAAGAGCAAGGTCATTTCCGAGCAGGTCAGCACGACGAAGGAATGCGAAGTGAAGCCGACGGACATCAGCGATTTTGAAACCATTAGCGCATATGACGGGGAAAATGGCCAGAATCCATACAATTACCGCGTGACGGTAAGCGTCAAAAAGGGAAGTAAGGTCATTGATTCGCATGTGTACACGTTCCGGGTCTCGGAGAGTATTCGCTATGAAGTGATCGAAGAGAGCGCTTCTTCCCAGGTGCTCGACCCCGGTGATGATCTGGAGTTATATGTCAAAACATCCGTGAAGGATTGTTATACCCTGGAAAAGAACTGGTACCAGAAAGCGGGAGAGGGAATTGCCGCCACCAAAGTAAATGTGGAATCGGGTGGAATCGAGTATATCTCCGCAGATCCGGACTTTGTTATTCCGGAGAAATTTGACCGCGTGGAACAGGGAAGTTATGAGAAATGGGATGAGGAACTCGGAACTTGCTACCGTTATACGTTTTGGGAGAAGATCGGCTCCGGCGATTCTGTGAAGAAGATCGGCACGGAATCCGGAAAAGTGGTAGATGTCCGCGGCAATTACAGATGTTATCTGGAAATGTACCGCGCCGGGGAGGAGAAGGACGAGGAGAAAAATCCGGTATTGGGATCGATGTGGCACGATTTTAAAGTGACCTATGACTCGGATCTTTCGGCCTATGCGAAGAGCTGTTTTCCAGTAGTGAAAGAGGGCGGCACAGCAAAACTGCGCGTCGTGGCACAGACAAAGAGCGATGTTTATAAGCTGCACTACAAATGGGAAAAACAGGGTGCAGATGGTAAGTACGCCGAGATAAAAAATAACGACCGCCCGGATCTTGTGATCGACAAGGCGGCTGCCTCAGACGCCGGACAATACCGTGTAACGGTGTCGGATGAGTACGACGGAACGTGCGCGCCAATCTCGATCTGGCTGAGCGTGCAGGAAGAGGAAAAGACGGACGTGAGCGAAGACGTGACACATATCTGCTACACGCCTTCTCATAGTGTTTATGAACTCGGACTAGGGCAGAAGGTAAACCTCAGCCTGGATATGAAACTTTCGGCTGCGGATACGGACGTGTTTTACGCGTGGTACCGTGACGAGAAATTGCACCGAGAGGGGCTGCATACATCAAGTGAATCTAACTGGGAGCTGATCGGTGAGGACAAAAACACATACGAACTTGAGGCAAAGAGTGAGGATGACTTCACACAGTACAAATGTATGGCGGTATACCGCAAAAATAGTACGGAGTACGCGAAGGTGGAAGTGACCTTTACGGTCCGTCAGGCGTACACCGCTGAGCTTGAGAAAATGACGTTGGCGGATCAGATCAAGCGCCGCGGGGACAGCGCGTCTTACCAGGTGCGGCTCGTAACGGATGATCCGGCTCTCGCTGTGAACTATCAGTGGTATCGGGAAGATGGTACGGAAATCGAGGGAGCGACGAAAGATACGTATGCGGTTACGGCATTGGGACACGGTGATTTCGGCACGATCTATTGTGTGGCGACCGATGCGCAGACCGGAGAACGTGTGGCAGAACCCGCTTACTTTACAACGAGCGTGTACAGGAACGGCGCTTATCTCGAGAAAAACAATGTCGAGGTAGAGGCTGCCGTCGGGGATGCCGTGACAACGCTCGGACCGCCGGTGATCGCGCGCGGGGACGGACTGGAACTGACGTACCAGTGGTATCGTTATCGTACGGATGCCGACGATGATTATACGGGTTCGACCATTATTTATGGCGCAAAAGAACCGAGTTACAAAATAGAGGAAATTGGCGACAATGAGTTTACGCAATACCGCTGTGACATTTACGCGGAAGGCGATCATTTGGCAAGCTATTACACGACCGTAACGGAAAAGCAGGAGGACAAAGAGGAAGAAGAGGATCCGATAGAGGTCAAAATTCCGGAAACATATGAGACGACGGTGAAGGCATTCCTCGGAAGCAGCGCGAAATTTGCCGTGACTGCGGAGTCCAAGAAAGGACTGGAACTCCGGTACCAGTGGTATTATAGAAGCAGTGGCAGCAGTTCGGGACAGGCGATCGGCGGCGCGACGAAAAAAGAGTACGAAATTGCCGTTGTGACTTCTGCGAAAAAAGGATACTATTACTGTGTCGTAATGGATGAAAAAGGAAACCGCGCGCAGTCAGAAAGCTTTACGCTGCTGACGACGACCGGACTCAGTGTCGATACCGAAGGCTTTTCCACGTCGGATGCCATCGGGGTCCAGACGAGTTTCGGCGCGCAGAACCTCGTGCTGACAGCGACGGCAACGGCGAGCACAGAGCACGGGTATCAGCCGTTTTTCCAGTGGTATCACGAAACGATCGATGAAAAGGGCCTTGTTTATGGCGCGACGTCCCAGGAACTCACGATCGCATCAATTGATGAGGAAGCGCTGGGAATGTATTACTGCGTCGTGAAGGACAGTTCCGGCGCGGATTATACGCTGAAATATTATGTTTATGTCAACAACGGACTGAATGCGTCGCCGAGTACGTACCACGTACTGCAGCAGGCAGACGGCACCGCGAAAATGTATGTGACAGCAACGGCAAACGCTAATTGCGTGATTTCCTATCAGTGGAGCAAATATGGCGAGGACGAAGACGGCGAATCCCGTTATCTGGATATCGAGGGAGCCGTACAGGATACGCTCGTACGCGGTCCGCTCACAAGTGAGGATTACGGAAATTACCGCTGTAAGATATCGACGCCGGGAGAGCGGAAATATTATTATTTCTCCATCCAGCCTGATTATACCGCCACGATAAATCGTGACTTTGCCGGACAGGGAGATTCCGTTTCCGTAACGGCTCAGTTGGAAAATCCGGCCGTAAACCGCGCATACAGCTACCAGTGGTACGAGCAGGAACCGGTGACGGGAACGTACCGCAGGGTAAAAGACGGCACGGGCGCGGCTCTGACGAAAGTGGCGCCGGCAGTCGATCTTTCCGAACAGTTTACCGGAGATGACAAACTCGGCTATGTTCCGGTCGGTTACAAGTGTGTGATCACGATCCAGGAGGAAGAGGAGTCGTGGGAAGAGATTGTAGAGGCAAAAGTCAATGTGCTTCCGGATCTGACTTACCAGGGCACGATATTCCCGGAAACAAACCACCCGAACGACAAGGCGTTTGATCTGAAAACGTACCGGGCCGAGGGGGCGGAGCAGCTGAAACTTACATTTGACTCCCTGACGGATCTTGGCTCGACTGCTGGTCTGTACGTGATCGATCGGCAGGGAAGTTACCGGTTCTTTGACGGAACGGACAAATCGCTTGCCGGGAAAACGATTACGGTTACCGGGGATTCGGTCGTTCTTCTGATGAACGGTAATCAGAAAGCGGATTCATATGGTTACAAAGTATCGAATGTGGAACCGGTGTTCAAACCGCAGCCGTCGGCTAACCAGCCGAATGGTTCGAAGACGCCGGGCAATACTTCGTCTGAGAACAAAGATGGAGCGGCTGCCGGGACAAAGGGAAGCAAAGTTACTGTTAAGAACCTGAAATACAAGATCACGAGTAATAAGAAGAAGAGCAAAACCGTGACTGTGACGGGAGGAAAGTCAAAGAAACTGAAGAGTGTTACCATTCCGGCTACGGTGAAGATTGCCGGTGTGAAATACAAAGTAACAGCTGTTTCTGCGAAGGCATTTCAGGGTTATGGCAAATTAAAATCGGTGACGATCGGGAAAAATGTGAAAAAGATCGGCGCCAGCGCGTTCGCTAAGGACAAAAAGCTGACGAAAATCACGATAAAAGGTACGGCGATCAAGAGCGTCGGCAAGAAGGCGTTTGCCAATGTGCCGAAGAAAGCGGTAGTCAAGGTACCGAAGAAGAGCAAGAAAGCGTACGGCAAACTCTTGAAAAAGGGTGCGCTGAAAGCAAAAGTGAAATAAAGTAAAATAAACACTTGACAAACAAGGGCCACACACGCTATAATAACCTAGCATGCGTTCGTGTGGCCTTTTTGTGTACCCGAAAAGCAGCGGACGGCATGGAACTATCATATTACATTTTAAAGCAGGAGGTGAAAATTAATGCCAACTTTTAACCAATTAGTAAAGCAGGGTAGAAAATCGGTTGCGAAGAAGTCAAATTCTCCAGCACTCCAGTACACTTACAACTCGTTGAAGAAGAAATCTACCGAGAGCGCGTCCCCACAAAAACGTGGTGTGTGCACCGTTGTACGTACTGCTACACCGAAAAAGCCTAACTCAGCACTTCGTAAGATTGCCAGAGTTCGTCTTTCCAATGGGATCGAGGTAACAAGTTATATTCCGGGCGAAGGCCACAACCTTCAGGAGCATAGCGTTGTTATGATTCGTGGAGGAAGGGTCAAAGACCTTCCTGGTACGAGATACCACATCATCCGCGGAACATTGGATACAGCAGGTGTTGCGAACAGAAAGCAGGCTCGTTCCAAGTATGGTGCAAAGAGACCGAAAGCAGGCAAATAAGAAATCATTTGCCTCACAGAATTACTAATTGAAAAGTACCGGATTAATTTTTGCATCATTTCTATATATCAAGTATAAAAATCAGGCAAGATTTAAGCTGGTGCGGACACAAATAGTGAGTACCTGTGATTTAATACTTTTATTAAGGAGGGAAGTAACGTGCCACGTAAAGGACATATTCCAAAAAGAGATGTACTGGCAGATCCAGTTTACAAAAACAAAGTTGTTACGAAACTGATCAACAACATTATGTTGGATGGTAAAAAAGGTGTGGCTCAGAAGATCGTTTACGGTGCATTTGAAGAAATTGCCGAGAAGACCGGCAAGGATGCGCTTGACGTATTCGAAGAAGCGATGAGCAACGTGATGCCGGAACTTGAGGTGAAGGCGAGACGTATCGGCGGTTCCACCTATCAGGTGCCGATCGAAGTACGCCCGGACCGCAGACAGGCGCTGGCTCTCCGCTGGCTCACTCTTTATTCACGGAACCGTGGAGAAAAGACAATGAAACAGAGACTTGCCAGTGAGATCATGGACGCCGCAAACAATACCGGCGCATCTGTGAAGAAGAAAGAAGATATGCACAAGATGGCAGAGGCCAACAAAGCCTTCGCGCATTACAGATGGTAAAAAAAGTGATATCTTCTATTGCGAAGGCTTTCGCTTTCGCCCATTACAGATAGTAGAAAAAATTAGGAGGAAAGAACCTTGGCTGGAAGAGAATATCCATTAGAGCGTACCAGGAATATTGGTATTATGGCTCATATCGATGCCGGTAAGACGACGCTGACAGAGCGTATTTTGTACTACACCGGTGTTAATTATAAAATTGGTGAGACTCATGATGGTGCTTCCACGATGGACTGGATGGAGCAGGAGCAGGAAAGAGGTATTACCATTACTTCTGCCGCTACAACCTGCCACTGGACACTGGAGGACCACCACAAGGCGAAACCAGGTGCGTTGGAGCATCGTGTCAATATCATTGACACGCCGGGACACGTTGACTTTACAGTCGAAGTAGAGCGTTCGCTCCGTGTGCTGGACGGCGCGGTCGGCGTATTTGACGCGAAGGCTGGCGTGGAGCCGCAGTCCGAGAATGTGTGGCGTCAAGCTGACACCTACAATGTACCGCGTATGGCATTTATCAATAAAATGGATAAGATGGGAGCTGATTTTTACTATTCGGTTCAGACGATCATTGACCGTCTGGGTAAAAATGCGATCCCGGTTCAGATTCCGATCGGAAAAGAAGATGATTTCATCGGGCTGATCGATCTGTTTGAGATGGAAGCTTACTATTACAAAGATGATAAAGGCGAAGATATCGAAATCACAGCAATCCCGGATGACATGAAGGATCTTGCAGATGAATGGCACAGCAATCTTGTCGAGAAGATCTGTGAGCTGGATGACGATCTGATGATGCAGTATTTAGAGGATGAAGAACCGTCGGTAGATGACCTGAAAAAAGCACTCCGCAAAGGAACGATCGCTTGTGAGGCCGTTCCGGTATATTGTGGTTCTGCTTATAAAAATAAAGGCGTGCAGAAGATGCTGGACGGCGTGATCGAGTATATGCCGGCTCCTACCGATATTCCGGATATTACTGGAACCGATGAAGAAGGAAATGAGATTACGCGTAAGTCTTCAGACGACGAGCCGTTCGCGGCATTGGCATTTAAGATCATGGCTGACCCGTTTGTTGGTAAACTTGCGTTCTTCCGTGTGTATTCGGGTACACTGAACTCTGGTTCCTATGTATTGAATGCGACGAAGGGCAAGAAAGAGCGTGTGGGACGTATCGTTCAGATGCACGCGAATAAACGTAACGAGATCGACAAGGTGTATGCCGGAGACATTGCTGCGGCAGTAGGATTCAAGCTGACAACGACAGGTGATACGATCTGTGATGAGCAGCATCCGGTTATCCTGGAGTCGATGGAATTCCCAGAGCCGGTTATCGAGCTTGCGATCGAGCCGAAGACAAAGAATGACCAGGGTAAGATGGGCGAAGCGCTTTCCAAACTGGCAGAGGAAGATCCGACCTTCCGTGCGCATACCGATTCGGAGACAGGCCAGACGATCATCGCCGGAATGGGAGAACTTCATCTGGAGGTCATCGTAGACCGTCTGCTGCGTGAGTTCAACGTAGAGGCAAATGTCGGCGCTCCTCAGGTTGCTTACAAAGAGACATTTACAACGCCGGTTGACGTTGACAGCAAATATGCAAAACAGTCCGGTGGTCGTGGACAGTACGGTCACTGTAAAGTTAAATTCGAGCCGATGGATCCGAATGGCGAAGAAACATTCAAGTTTGAGTCTACGGTCGTTGGTGGTGCGATTCCGAAGGAATACATCCCGGCAGTCGGCGAAGGTATCGAGGAAGCAGCACAGGCTGGTATCCTTGGCGGATTCCCTGTACTTGGCGTGTACGCGAACGTATGGGATGGTTCATACCATGAAGTCGATTCCAGTGAGATGGCGTTCCATATCGCGGGTTCGATGGCGTTTAAGGATGCGATGAAGAAAGGAAATGCCGTTCTTCTCGAGCCGATCATGAAGGTAGAGGTTACGATGCCGGAAGAATACATGGGTGACGTGATCGGAAGCCTCAACGCAAAACGCGGACAGATCGAGGGTATGGATGACATCGGCGGCGGTAAGCTTGTTCGTGCGTTTGTACCGCTGGCAGAGATGTTTGGTTACTCCACGGAACTCCGTTCTGCGACGCAGGGACGCGGTAACTACTCGATGTTCTTTGAGAAATATGCACAGTGTCCGAAAAATGTTCAGGACAAAGTGCTTGCACAGAAAACTGGAAAATGATGAGACTTTGCTGAATCAGGCAGATTTAGTGAAGAAATGCCGATAATTTCATATTTAGGGATTGATTTTTTGAAGAATATCCCATATAATATAGTCATATTGGCACAAGGAAGCAAAATTTCTAAAAAAAATATAAGAATAAGTTAGGAGGACTTTTAGAAATGGCTAAGGAAAAGTATGTAAGATCGAAACCACATTGTAACATTGGTACGATTGGTCACGTAGACCACGGTAAAACAACACTGACAGCAGCGATCACGAAAGTATTGGCTGCAAGAGTAGAGGGAAATGAAGCTACAGATTTTGAAAACATCGATAAAGCTCCGGAAGAGCGTGAAAGAGGTATTACAATCTCTACAGCACACGTTGAGTATGAGACAGAGAACAGACACTACGCACACGTTGACTGTCCGGGACATGCTGACTACGTTAAGAACATGATCACCGGTGCTGCACAGATGGATGGCGCAATCCTCGTTGTTGCAGCTACAGACGGTGTTATGGCTCAGACAAAGGAGCACATCCTTCTGTCCCGTCAGGTAGGCGTTCCTTACATCATCGTATTCATGAACAAATGCGACATGGTAGATGATGAGGAACTTCTTGAACTGGTTGAGATGGAGATTACAGAGATCCTCGAAGAGTATGAATTCACAGACTGTCCGATCATCAAAGGTTCCGCGCTGAAAGCTCTGGAAGATCCGAGCAGCGAGTGGGGCGACAAGATCATGGAACTCATGAAGACAGTTGACGAGTACATTCCGGATCCGGAGCGTGACACAGATAAGCCGTTCGTTATGCCTGTCGAGGACGTATTCTCGATCACAGGCCGTGGTACGGTTGCTACAGGCCGTGTTGAGGCTGGTACACTCCACCTCAATGACGAAGTTGAGATCGTAGGTATCAAGGAAGAGACACGTAAAGTCGTTGTAACTGGTATCGAGATGTTCCACAAAGAGCTGGATGAGGCTCAGGCTGGTGACAATGCCGGCGTACTTCTTCGTGGCGTTCAGAAGAACGAGATCGAAAGAGGACAGGTTCTCTGCCAGCCAGGTACACTTACCTGCCATACGAAGTTTACCGCACAGGTATACGTACTGACAAAGGACGAGGGTGGCCGTCATACACCATTCTTCAATAACTATCGTCCGCAGTTCTACTTCCGTACAACGGACGTAACTGGTGTGATCGAGCTTCCGGCTGGTACAGAGATGTGCATGCCTGGTGATAACGTTGAGATGACGATCGAGCTCATCCATCCGATCGCTATGGATCAGGGTCTTACGTTCGCTATCCGTGAGGGTGGTCGTACAGTAGGATCGGGTCGTGTGGCTAGTATCATTGAGTAATTGAAAATTTAGTGAATTTATGGGGCTTCTGAGAGTTTTCCCAGAAGCCTTTTCTTAAACTAAAAAAGTCCAAAGAAGGAAGTAATGAAAGCTAAGAATTTGCAAATACTAAGCATCAAACAAAATTTCGAAAAGAATTAACAAAAATGTATTGATTTAGGACATAAATGTATGCTATATTAAAAAATAGCATTTTTATGCTGAAGGGAGCGGACAATGGATAATGATAAGTTGACAAATTACGGCAAAACAAATATCGAAGCAATCGATAAATTTTTGTCTGATGATGGAGCAAGCAGTGATTTCTTGCAGAGGACTTACACCATGGTTCAAACGAACTCCCATAATCCAGTTGAGATAACAAAAGAAAGTCGTAAAAGATGCGCAAAATCACTGGTTAGATAATGGGGGAATTGAACAATGCAAAAGAATCCAGTGTACTTTGACTTTGTAGATGTTGCTGATGAAAAAGTATTTACAAAGCAACGTATGAGAGAATGGGAGATTAATCTTCGCGATGCATATGTTGATGTTTTAGATGAGATGCAAGCGAAGATGAGTAAAGAATCTCCCATTCAATTTTTTATGAATTTTTCGTTGTTAGAAGAAACAGTTGTGGATGCTGTTATTGGCATGAGAAAAATAGTCAATAGTGATAATAATTCGGTGGAAGAGCCGAATGCATTTAAAATAGCTGCATATCTTACTTATTGGTTTGTACGACATAAACCAATAAGCACGCATTTCCCAGAAGATTTTCGTTTGGAATTTGTAAAGACTCAAAATATCCGAAGTATTTCAGAAGAGGATATGGAAGAAGGTTGTAGGCGTTTTGCGTGGCAACTTAAGCATATTAATGAATACGTAGCTGCACAATTTGCTTTGACTTATATATTTGATTTTAATAAAGAAGTTTGCAAAAAGGGAGATTATAAAAAAATTCAGAAAGTGGATGATAATAAGTTAGTTTTTGATGATTTTGACGATATGAGAAATAAAATGTGTGATAAGTTTATCTATTACCTTTCATATCGCGCGATTGCCCCTAAAGTAATTGAGCATATATTAGAAGCATATACATTTCATCCAGCGTGGGGACTTACTGGATCGCATTGGAATACATAAAGAGAGAAGGTAAGGATATGGATTTAAAGAAATGCTTTTGGATATTGACTATATTAGGAACAGTATTGGTATTTTTCACGATTATCTTAGGTTTTTGCGATAAGGATTGGGCGTCTGTGATAGGAATAATATCAACTGTTGTTTCAATCATTTTAGCTATGGGTTCTTTTATCTATAGTTTTATTTCAGGAGAAAAAACTTTACAGTATTTAAATGAAATAAAGGCGCAGAATGATGCATTAGTAGAGAGATTGAATTATGAGTTATCTAAAGCAAATTACGGACAAAAAAATATAGAGAGTATTGATCGTATGATTAGTGAACCGCAAGGCAAAGTCAAATCGGATACTGAAATTCTTTTGAATAATAAAATATAGTGTTGTAGCACTGATTCCAGTAGCCTTTGCAATTTGACGGACATTTGTGTTCTTACTGTCAAGTAATTCTTTCAGTTTCTTTCCAGCTCCAGTACGGCTATCTGGAAAGCCTGCAGAAAGAGCTTAATCAGGCAGGCGTGGAGTACGCACTTTTTGATGAAATCCGTCCAAATCCAACCGACATCAACGTCATGGATGGCGCCCAAGCAGTGAAAGATAGCGGCTGTGATTTTGTGATTGCCTTGTACCTTGCATCCAAATGGATGCAGATGCCAGTGAGCATGGTCCAGAACGAAAAGTGGTCCCTGCCCCGGATCTTTAAGCGCTGCAGGCAGTAGTCGTTCAGGAAGCGGTTGTTGATGCGCTCAGTGGCAGACCGTTCGCTGTATATCTCCCGGGCATCGACCAGTCCGAGGCGGACGGAGGGAATGACGGGATTAGGAACTGCGGGAAGCGAACCATAGCCGGTTCATGAAGTCGTAATACGAACCGAGGGGAGGAAGGTCCTGCGGGCAGGTGCAGCCGATAAGGACGGTAAGTGAGGGGGAGGCCGGAAGGAGATCCCTGACCCAGGCGGTAAGGCTGGTCCTGGCAGGTGTTTTGTTGAAGAGAAGGACACACGGCACAAATTCACCACATTCATTATATGAATCATGGACGTTTGCCGAAGTTGCAAAACAGCAGAAAGTGAGAGTTCCTCAAATTCATTTACTAATTGGGAATAGATTAACACAATTTGAGGGTCCGGCAACAGCGTTTGCGGCATTATCAGATGCTACGTCCAAGGTATTTTATGATATCTACAAACAAAATCCAAGTTATTTTGTTAATGCAACAAGGACTATATCAACGAAAGAACAGTTTAGAAATTATTACTCTATTCCATTAAGGGATTTTAATAAGGCAGAAGTCGTATGCGCACATTTGGAACGATTACTTTCATCTATGAAGCAAGGATATTATAAGGTATACGGTATAGATGCAAAAGTAAATTCTGAAAAAATAAAAGAATGTTTAAATGCAAATGATATGATTGTAGATAGATTGTAGATAAATAGGGAGTCCGCTCGTGACGCCCTTTGCTTAATTACAATAAATCCTTTGGCACACGTCCAAAGAAGAGTTGTAATAGTGTGAACACCTTTCTTGTATTCTTATACTAGCATGAAAATCTAAATTTGTCTACATTTCTTTTTGAGATTTTTCTAAAGAATCTGCTAAATTTTGAATATCTGAAAAATGATAGGTATCAAGCAATTCTTGGAATTTATCAAGGTAATATAATCGCTAAGTCTTGCCTTGCTTACACAGGTAATATTTCCGAGAAGAACATTTCCATCAAGTATGAGTTTGCCGGAGGAATCTTTTTTCTCTGCTATCGGTACAACAATAGAAGCGTAGAGGTGGTATGCGTTATAGGTGCAACCAGTGTGTTAGATGATGTTCTGTTAGCTGAATTATATTGGAGAACAACACAAGGTCGATCTTTGCACTCCTCCTACCAATGTCAACACCTAAGTTGCAACGATATACTTGTCCTCTGTATACAATACGATTTTTAGCAGATGGTGCAATAGAGTTTAGGTATAGTTTGTTTTTGAGCCATTCAAGATATTGTTGGGTTTTCGTAAGGTCAATATTCATGCAAATCTCCTTTGTTTTTTGCAAAAAGTAATTGGATTGAGTGTATATTGTAAAACCGCAAATTCTAATTACCAGTGGCGTTGCAGTCACTGCAAATTAAAATATCTATCGTCAAAAATCATATCCAACAGTGTGCTGTAAAAAACGGCACACTTTTTTCTTGCAAATGAGCCACGATCCGCTATGATGAAAAGGTAACTAAAAAAGAGGAAGCCCCCTGTCCCGCCAAAGACAAAGATTCCTCCAAAGATTCCTGCCACGGTCAGACCGTGACAGTTCCCATATGCTTATGATACAACTATTCTCTGTTTTATGCAAGCTGAATCACCTAAAATTTTCAGACCGGAAATGGTTTGAAGGTGCTGTCAATGCCCCGCTGTCCCCGGGGCAGTCCTGTTCATGCTGTTCGGCCAGGGGATGCCTGCGCCTTTTTGGGCATTATGACAGATACCTGGTGGAATGGGACGGGCAGGGCCAGGTATCCAATACCGTATCTGAACCACATCCTGGAGAAACAGGTACATGAAGCGCTCCGCCAGAGGATCACGGTACACTATAACTATGAAGGGCTTTCCGATCAGGAAGTGCCGGATTACATCCATCATAAGCTGGAGCTGGCAGGCGGGAGCCGCAGTATCCTCGGAGGAGACGCGGTCAGTGCGGTCCATGGATACAGTGAAGGGAATGCAAGGAAGATAGATAACCTGATGACGGATGCCCTGACGATCGGGGCGCAGCAGGAGAAACCTGCGATTGATGCGGAAGTCATACTGGCGGCAGCCAATAACCAGTCCCTGACATAGTTACAATAAAATGCCGTTGGTGGGGATGAGAATTTGTCGCTCAACAACATGATGGCAGCGGAAGATGTAGCAAAGGAATTAGGAGTATCTAAAGGTCATGCTTACGAACTGATAAGGGAACTTAATGGAGAATTGAAAAAAGCTGGTTATCTTGTGATAGCTGGGAAAGTACCAAAGGCATTTTTGGAAAAAAGTTTTATGGCTACAATCAGTCGAACCAAACCGCATGAAAGGGGGGATAAGGAATGTCTGCTTCAAGAGATGAAAAGACCGGGAAATCGATACTGTGCGCTAAAATCGTAGCGGATACAGATCTTTACGAAACGGACAGGGAAGTATAAAATCTGATAGACTGGGTATGTGGCGGTTGTCTTGCTTCGGCGTTTTATGGTTGCAAGGGTGTGAGAAAAGTAGTAAGATTAAAATGAAATAAAATTTGTGGAGGCTAATTATGAGCAAGATACATGATATATCAATTGTAAAACAACAATATGCTACTGCAAATAACTTAGATACAAGAATATCATTTCATGATAAATATTCAACGAATAAACTGGGGTTTGGGAATTGGATATTTTCAAATTATAGAATTGATAAAGGGGCGAAAGTATTAGAGGTAGGCTGTGGAACAGGAGATATGTGGAAAAATAGAGAGTCATTAATTTGTACTTGCTCCAAGATAATACTTTCTGATTTTTCAGAAGGAATGGTTGCAATGACAAAAAATAATATAGGAGGCTATGATAATATTGAATATAAGGTTTTAGATATTCAAGAGATACCTTATGAAAATGCGACTTTTGATGTTGTCATCGCAAATATGATGTTGTATCATGTGCCTGATATAGATAAAGGTCTGACGGAGGTGCGACGAGTGTTAAAGCGAGAAGGTCGTTTTTATTGTGCGACATATGGAGAACATGGAATTATTGAATATCTTTCCAAAATTCTATCGGCATATGGTGTTGAAGATAACATAAATAAGAATTTTACGCTTCAAAATGGATATGAGATTTTAAGTAAAACTTTTTCAAAAGTAGAAAAAAGAGAATATATAGATTCATTGGCAGTTACTAATATAGATGATATGGTGGATTATATTTATTCGCTTTCTAGTATGACATCTTTGAGAGATAGTGTACCTGAACAGGTAATAAAAGATATTCTGATGAAAAATACAATAGATGGTGTTTTAAACGTACCAAAAGAATATGGAATGTTCATATCATTATAAAAATGTAGGGATAAACTGGATAATATAAAGAAAAACAAGCAGGAAAACGCAGTAAAAACATTTAGATTTCATTTCCAAAAGTTTGTGAGGGTGGACGTACAGTAGGATAGGGTCGTGTGGCTAGTATCATTGAGCAAATAGAATTCTGACGAATTCATGAGTAAAAAGCTAGGATTTATGGGGCTTTGCAACAGTGAAAGGGAGAAAAGGAATGAAAGAAAAGATGATAGAAAATTTATTAGTAAAATTAGTACACATGTGTGATTTGGGTAAAATAATTGCAGATGTTGAATCTGTATCTGGCGGTTTCATGCACAGGATGTACAAAGTAATAACCGATAGCGGCATATACGCAGTAAAA
Source organism: uncultured Eubacterium sp. (assembly GCA_910584065.1). Classification (GTDB taxonomy): domain Bacteria; phylum Bacillota; class Clostridia; order Lachnospirales; family Lachnospiraceae; genus Eubacterium_F. Next base: position 6,843 of record CAJTZN010000044.1, on the reverse strand, counting down.
CATTTAAATCCAGAAATAATGAAAAGACCGGGGGTACATGAAAATTATGCAAGGGCAGAAAAAATAGAAGGAATACTGGAGAACAATGATATTCCTATTGTGCCGGCTATGCTAATTGGCGGCAATAAGATGCAAAAGGTAGATGACCAGTTTTTCTATTTATTTAGGTGGCAGGAGGGAAGCATTGCTGATTGGGATCATATTTCGAATGAGATGTGTTATAAAGCAGGAAATATTCTTGGTAGAGTCCATGCGATTGAACCAAAGAATATTGCATATCGGGCTCCGGAAAAAAGTCATATAGATTGGCGGAGTTATGTGATGAAGGCAAAGGAGGAAAACTCTGCGATCGCTTCGTTATTGGAAGATAATGAAGAATTTCTTATTTACGCTGAAAATGAATTAAACAAAGCCAGGGCGTCATTGCCGGCTGTGTTGTGTTTGTCTAATGAAGATATGGATCCAAAGAATATTATGTGGGATAATGAAAGTCCGTGGATGATTGATCTGGAATGTCTGGACTATGGTAATCCCATATCCCATGTCATGCAGTTGGCATTGCAATGGTCAGGGATCATAAGCGGCAAGATGGATGTTGATAAGATGATCGCCTTCTTTGATGGCTATTTGAAAGCATATGATAATTGTTTTCGGGGTTACAGTGATGTCGTTGGTGTAGCATATACCTGGGTTGAGTGGTTGGAATATAATATTCAAAGAGCTTTGGGAAACTGTCTGGACGAAGCAGATAGACAAATGGGCATTTCCGAGGTACGCAATACGGTGGATAGGATGAAGTATATCCAGAAAACAGTACCTCAGATCAAGGAGGCGTTGAATGTTCGTCTGCGGAAAATAGATGTAACGCAGTATGATAATCACGATGAAAAAATCTGTTTTTACGAATTATTACTTGAACGAGAGTTATCTGACATGACAAATTACAGTCTTCCAGCAGGCTATAGATTTGTGCCCTATTCTGATGGGGATAGGGAACGATGGATTGATATTGAGATGTCCGCAAAAGAGTTTGCAAATTATGAACAGGGATTGGAAGCTTGGAATCGTTATTACGCAAATAGCCTTGATATACTTCCTGACAGAATGTATTTTATCGAAAATGAGAAAGGGGAAAAGATTGCTACAGCTACAGCTTTTTATGACATTCACGGTAGAGATAATTCAGGAGCTGGATGGCTTCATTGGGTAGCGGTTAAGCGGGAGTATCAAGGGAAAGGGCTTTCAAAACCTTTGATTACATATGTTTTAAATATTATGAGGAATCTTGGATATTTACATGCGAAGATACCAACACAAACAAATACATGGTTGGCATGCAAGGTTTATTTGGATTTAGGATTTTTGCCGATTAAAGAAAATTTGGAACACAGTTATGAAGGATGGAAAATAGTAAAGGAATTAACAGGCCATAGTGCACTTAAAGACATTTAAAGTATTACAATGGCTGTGGCTTACTGGAAACAGGGGTAGGCAGCGCTTCTGAACCACGGTTCGTATGCACAGAGATTCCATCCTAAAATACTGCATGGGACAAAGGTGGAAAAATGCGGGTATTAAGCAGTATGTCGATGAATGCAGTTGAACAAATAGCTTGCAAATAGTATTATCTTAGTGTAAAATCAAATGTGTAATAGGAAAAGTGATTTTTTAATTGAGTCGAAGAGATGTATTACCAATTGCTATTGTAAAGATGATCCGTGTAATGAAAAACAATGTTCACCGAAGAAGGAGGTTCATTATGCTGATGAGATAACTTTGGGGATTCTTCTGTATGGTTCAATGCAATATGAAAAATGTAGGAAAATTGGGATTTAGCGGAGGGCTTGATATGAGTAAGGAACCCATTATTGAAACAGACAGGTTAATTTTGCGTCCTATCACACTTGATGATGCGGAGGCCTGTTTCAGTTGGAACAGTGATAAAAGAGTTACAAAGTATATGTCATATTCTACATATACTGACATTAGCCAAACTATAGATTGGATAAATTCCACCTTTGCTGACGAACAGGAGTGGACTTGGGCATTTGTTCTGAAGGCAGAAACTAGAGTGATAGGAACAGGCAGTATAGGTCCCAATGCTCAAGTGAAAGATTATTGGGGTATAGGATATAATCTCCATTATGATTATTGGCACAAGGGATATTGTACCGAAGCGATGAAAGCTATTATTGATTTTGCATATAAAAAACTCGGAGTAAAAAAGGTATGTTCAGACCATGCAGTAGATAATCCTCGTTCGGGGAAGGTCATGGAAAAATGCGGACTAAGATTTGACCATTACGGCGAATACACAAAACTGGATGGTAGTAAAACCTTTAAAGCAAAATTTTATAAAATGGAATTGGGCTAAACTTATGTCTGTCATAAATTCCAGCTTGTTAAGTTGATAAAAGTTATGAGAATTGGGATTTGAAAGTGAGTTAAAATGTTATGAATTTAAAAAAACAGAAAATTTGATATTAAGTAGTTACTAACTTCTTGTTTGTAACGGGGCGCTAACTAGAAATGGGGAGCTTTTATATTTTTGTGGTAAATGGAAACTGGAAATGGTAGAATTAAAATAGCAAATTGCATTACGCAGATTAAATTTCAGGGAGGTCTCAGATGTTTGATTTATCCCAATTTAACGAGTATAAAGAGGATAACAGAATGGAAGTAAAGAAGGCCAGAGGCGGCCTGCCGGATTCGTTATGGAGTACGTATTCTGCATTTGCTAATTGCTATGGTGGTGTGATCATTCTCGGTGTTGCGGAACGGGAAGATGGAAGCTGGTATACAACGGGATTGCAGGATGAAAATAAACTGCGCAGAGATTTTTGGAATATGATCAATAACAGGCAAAAGGTGAATATTAATCTTTTAGTGGATGGGGATGTCCAGACATATGAGATGAATCAGGATATGATAATGGTTATTTTTGTTCCACCGGCAAAGCGTGAGCAAAAACCTGTGTATATCAGGGATGATTTGTTTGGGGGGACGTTCCGAAGAAACTGGGAGGGCGATTATCATTGTACGCCGGGTGAAGTAAAGGCGATGCTCCGCGATCAGACAGAAGAGGGCACCGATATGAAAATTCTTGATAAAATGCAGATGGATGTATTGAATACGGAAACAGTGCATGCTTATCGAAATCGTCATATGGCGTATCGGAGCGAACATGTTTGGGAGCAGTTGAAAGATGAGGACTATTTAGAGCGTATCGGCGCAGCAAGGGTGCTTCATACAGACGGTAGGCTGCATCCGACTGCAGCAGGTCTTTTGATGTTTGGGGATGAGTATAAAATTTTGTATGAATATCCGGAGTATTTTCTTGATTTCAGAGAACTTCTGGATCCATCAATTCGATGGACAGACCGTTTGCAATCCGGTTCTGGTGATTGGACTGGCAATTTGTTTGACTTCTTTTTCCGGGTGTATGGGAAGCTGGTAAAAGATGTTAAAGTACCTTTTAAACTGGAGGGAGTGGTTAGGATCGATGACACGCCCGTACACAAGGCGATCAGGGAAGCGCTTGCAAATTGTCTTGTAAATACGGATTTTTATTTGCCGCGCGGTGTTGTTATTAAAAAAGATGCTGACAGTATTATTATGGAAAATCCCGGAAGTATACGCACGGGAAAGAGGCAGATGCTGAAAGGCGGAATATCCGACCCGAGAAACAAAGCGCTTATGAAAATGCTGAATATGATTGGCATTGGTGAACGCGCAGGAAGCGGCGTGCCGGATATTTATTCTGTCTGGGCAGATCAGGGATGGATTGCGCCAGAGGTAATAGAAGAATATGCGCCTGATAGAACGATTTTAAAATTGTCGTTTGTCAATGCGGAGACTAAAAAAGTGACAGAAAAAAGTGACAGAAAAAAAGTGACAGAAAAAAGTGACAGAAAAAAAGTGACAGAAAAAACAGAGACGCAAAAGGCACAGATTTTAAGCAGAATGCAGCCATATGTTGAATATAAAGTAGAGGAAGCAGCCGGGTGGTTGAATGTAGGGCGGACCAGAGCAAGAACATTACTGAAGCTGTTGGTAGCGGATGGGAAGATTTCGGAAACGGGTGCAACTAAGATGAAAAGATATTGCAAAATAAACGACGATAATATCAACCATTAAAGTATACGGATTGGAGATCAACCTATGAACCTGACAAATTTTTTAAAACAGATAGATGCCATCGCGGCGCAATACTCAGCAGAACAGCTTACTTCTTTTATACATGAGATTGGGCGGATTTTGCCGGAATGCCGCAGGGAGGATTTTCTAGAAAGATTAAAAGCGATAGGGAGAGCGACAGAAAATGGATCGCTCAAAGAAGCAGAGACAGAGGTTGAATTTGAATTTCATGAAAAATACGAGATCATCAAAGACAATTTAATTCAAATCGATTCGCAGGAGATTATGATCGAAAGTATCTTAAATGAAGAATATGATGATTGGTATAATAACAGTTGCGAAGAATTTTATTATGTGGATAGAAGCTTTGGAGGCCGTAGGTTTATTGAATGATGTTTCCGCGGCCGTCAGATATGCAGAGGAATATGCCGTTTCTCATCCGGGATTATATTTGAACATACTGGAAAATGAGACATGCACGGATGCGGATAAAATGGCAGCGGTGGGGATGGAGGCGTTAAACCGGATACCAAAAAACTATATCATGCGGAGCAGGGTGGCTTTGAAAACGGCGGAGTATGTCATTAAGGCAGATGAAAAATCTTCGTTGCTGGAAGAATGCTATTTTGCTGCCTATGAATCGGATACATCCGCATTAAATTATCTTCGAGCGCTGTTAAACGGATATGAAACGATAGAGAAAAGAAGAGAACTGCGGAAAGTGTTTATGACAATTCCGGAGTCTGGGATAGGCGGCTGGGGGTCTTCTGAGAGGGCAGAAAACAGACCGGATCAAAATATGATCTTATTGCTCCGGTTTTTGGATGGACAGTTTGCGGATGTGTTGGCGGAGGGATTGAACGAGCCGGAGGCGTTAGGATGGTCAGGAACGTTTATGAAGCAGGGGATCGCCTTGTATCTGATAACTCTTTATGAAGGCCAGTGGGACGGGGCCGGCAGGGGAATCAGGGAGATGGCGGCCAGGGTGAGATCCACAATGAAGTTTTCGCCAGAAGAATATCAGAAGGGTACAATGGGTACATATGAGTGGGACGATGAAAATAAAAATGACTTGTTTTATGGTATATTTTCAAAATGGAGATCTGTCGTGCACATGGAGTCAGATATTAGAACCCGTGCGATCGAAAAAATCGCAGGTCTGCTTGAAAAAAGGGTAGAAGGGATCATGGGCGCAAATCGCAGGAATTATTATGGGGAATGTGCGGCGTTTCTCGCTGCATTGGGAGAGGTACAGGAATCTTTGGGCGAGGCAGGCGCAAAACAGAAACTCATGACATCGTATAAGGATAAGTATTCACGGAGAAACGCATTCCGGGCAGAAATGAGAGCCTACGGATGGATTGATGTGAAGAGGAAGTAGAAAGAGAGATGCACTGGATCAGTAGAGAAGGATTATCAAAGATAACTGTGGTCAAATGGGAGTCACTTCATGCTTGCATGGAAGTGGCTCTTTTACATGGATAGCAATTCGTACCCCCAAAAGAGCGAATTGTTCCAAAAGGGTTGTTATTATTTGTCGCTTTGATAAACTTTTATAAAGTAAGATGAAAAGAAATGCCGCGAAAAAGCGGGTAGATAGGAGGAGCAAGATGGAAAAACCAAATTTCACAGGATTATCACATGTATGTATTTTTGTGGATGATGTAATAGACGCATTTATATATTACGAAAGGATTTTGGGAGCGATCCCGAACCAGCACATACCCAACTGGAAAAATAAAGGCTTTTTTCAGGCCGGAGGTTTCCTCAGCGAGGCAGAAGAAGGCGAGGTATCCATCGGGTTCATGGATGTGCCGGGAACCTGTCTCACGTTGGAACTCATGTGTTACCATAACCCGGAGGGCCGTAAGGAACCGGTCATATTTGCGGCAAACGATGTCAGCGGCGCGAGGCATGTTGCGCTGAAAATAACGAATATTGAAGAGGCTTTTAACTATATAAAAGCACAGCCAGACGTCACGCTCATTAATACGACAAAGGATTATAAGGTCTATCAGATCAGTAAGACGGACCCTTCAGATTTTCATTACTTTGACAAGGAAAAGGAAGATGACCTGCAGATGAAACAGAAGGCGGCGGATATTTTAGGAAATACAAAATATTTTTACTTTATTGACAAATATGGTCTGCAGTGGGAGTTTGAGCAAGGCCACACAGATATTGGGGAATGACGGGAAAAGTGGCAGATACGGGTAAATGGGTATTTTATATGAAAATGGAGGGAAACAGAATGACAGTTTTAAGAACTTTGAAAAATGATGAATTGACGGTACAACTGATCGGCAGGCTGGAGACGGTTACCGCCCCGAAACTGGAGAAACAACTGGGGGACTCTCTGCAAGGCGTAAAAACGCTCATAATGGACATGACGGAGTTGGAGTATATATCTTCTGAGGGAGTCCGTGTGTTGTGTTCGGTGCAGAAGACTATGAACGAGCAGGGAAGGATGATCATCAGGAATGTGAATGAGGATGTTATGGATGTTTTTGCGAAAGCCGGAGCGGTTGATGTACTGACGATAGAAAGAGCCTGATTTCATATATTTACATTGTTAAGAGGAAGTGGTATAATCTTAGAAATGTAAATATAAGAGATCAGAGGGAGAGCGAAACCGGAGTTTGTGGAGGGGTAGTGTGAAAAATAAGCTTGATAGCTTATTTTTCACACGGCTATTTGTGCCGGAGC
>CAJTZN010000043.1 GCA_910584065.1 uncultured Eubacterium sp. | reverse complement strand
TCTATAAACTGGAATCTATCTATTTTCCATAATCAATTCTTTGCACTTCCATTCCTCACCCAGAATACAATATCTTTCTGTTGTATCAAGAACTACGTCGCTAAAACCGACTGCCTTATAACAGTAATAAGCTGGAAGATTATTCTCAAAAACACCCAATGATACTTTTTTTGCTCCATATATTTCAAATGCAAATTTTAGACCTAACTGGAGCATAGCTTTTCCATAGCCTTTTCCTCTCTTGTGAGGATTTATAATAACAAATCCAAAGCGTAATTCATCCAAAGATTCATCAGGATTCCTTAGTGTAAAAAAACCAACAATTCCAGTTTCACCGCATATATTTTTCCCCACAAATCTCAATTTTCATTTTCTAACAAAAACCAGCAGCAGCCAAGACCTAAAGCAGTATTGTTCATTCATCACAAAGAAACAAGCAAACAGGATCGGCACCACCAATATCAAAAAATAGAATAACATCCTTTTACAACCATTGCAAGCATATTTTCTGCCGGCTGGGTCAAGTATTGTGCCGGCTGCAAGTATGCTCGAAAAAAGAGGACTGCTTGGCAGCAGCCCCCTTTTCTATTCATAGCGGAGCGCTTCGATCGGGTTCATCTTCGCCGCCTTATTTGCCGGATAATAACCAAAGAACACTCCGATCATCATGGAAAATAGGACTGAACCGATAATGGCAGCCGTCGGCGCCGCCGCCGCATATCCCAAAAAGGAAGCGGCCGCTGCCCCCAGCGCAAAGCCCCGCAGGATCCCGAGAACCCCTCCGATCAGGCAGAGTGTCACGGCCTCTATGATAAACTGCAGACGGATCGAGCTGTTTTTCGCCCCCAGCGCCTTTCTCGTCCCAATCTCCCTGGTCCTCTCCGTAATGGATACAAGCATGATGTTCATGACCCCGATCCCCCCGACAAGGAGCGAAATACCGGCTATGAACGCGATCGCGATCGTTACCGTTCCGATCATATCATTCATGGAATTCGTAATCGTACTCATTGTTGTCGTACTGACCTGATAATCCTCATTTCCCGCATAATACTTCCCGTTCATATACTGCTCGAGATCCTCCGCAAGTTCTGTCACGTTCTCCACCGACGAACTGGTAACAACCGTAAACCTCTCATAGCCATCATCCGTGTGCAGCCGTTCCTTCCCTGTCGTAACCGGTATATACGCGGCCGTCGTAACATCTTCTTCCGAATCCGAGGAAAAAGAATTCGAATCCTCATCATATTCGTATATTCCCACGATGTAAAAACTGTAATAGACGCCGTTTATATCAATGTTGATCTTCTGGTTCAGGGCGGAAGCATGATCCCCGTCAAACATGTGCTCCACTACCCGATCCGAAACCATGATCACGCCTTTGTTTCCTTCCACATCCTCATCCGTCAGATAGCGTCCGGCGAGAAGTGTCAGTTCATTTGTGGAAAAATACCCCGTGTTGATTCCGGACAGGGAAACATTGGCGCTGTCCTCCCCCGCTTTCACCGAACCGCTCCCCAGGGATTCCTCCAGCGCGACTTCGTCTACCAACGTCTCGTAATCTTTCTTTACCTGCTCCACCATCTCATCGGTGAGCCGGTCCTCTTCCTCTAATGAGATAAAACGGTTGGATGTTCCAAACCTCATGCCATTTTTGCGCGTTTCCGATTCCTCGGACTGCTGTTTAAGGCCAATCGTAATATTATTGGCCCCCATGCCAGCAAACGTATCCGCAATAGACGCGGTCAGCGACGAACTTACCGTCATAATAGCGATGACCGACCCGATTCCGATAATGATCCCAAGCATGGTCAGCAGGGAACGCATTTTATTTCCCAGGAGGCCGCTGAGCGCCAGCCTTATATTTTCCCATATCAGCATGACAGCCTCCCCTTTCTCTCCCCGGTAATCCTACCGTCTTTTAATGTCACGATCCGTTCTGTCTCTTCTGCGAGTTCGCGCGAGTGTGTGATCAAAACAACCGTCTTCCCCTGCTCACGGTGCAGGCGGTGGAAAATATCCATGATCCGCCTTCCGGTTTCTGAGTCTAAGGCCCCCGTCGGCTCATCTGCGAGAATGATCGACGGGTCATTTGCCACGGCCCGGGCGATCGCTACCCGCTGCTTCTGTCCCCCTGACAATTCCTCCGGACGATGTGTCGTACGATCCTCCATACCGACCAGCCTTAAAAGATCCTTTGCACGCGCAGTCCTCTCTTTTCCCGGCACCGCCCCGTACAGCATCGGCAGTTCTACATTACTGAGCGCCGTCGAGCGGGCAATCAGATTGTATGTCTGAAACACGAACCCTATTTTTTTATTGCGGATTTCAGATAACCGTTTATCCTTGGAACGGCATACATCGATCCCGTCCAGCAGATACCCTCCTTCCGTCGGACGATCCAGGGCGCCGATAATATTCATCAGCGTAGACTTTCCCGAACCGGATTCCCCCACGATGGACAGGAACTCTCCCTCCCTTACCTGCAGATCGATCCCATGCAGGATTTCCAGTTCATTTGGCTGTCCCACATAAAAACGTTTGATGATTCCCTGCAGATCGATCACAACTGGCTTGTCATCCAGCAACTGTTCCGGGACCGCCGGCCTCCCCCCAGCCTGCGCCTGCTTCGGGGCCGCCGGTCTCTTAACATTTCCTGCCTGTTTTTTTCCCATGAGACACCTCCTACATCCCCGGCCTGCCGCCGCCAAATCCTCCGCCGCCGGAGCCGCCGCTAAAGTTTCCGGAAGGCGCTCCGTTTCCGGGACCGCCGCCCTTACCCTGCGACATGTTTCCCATATCCGGAAAATCCGCATCTCCAAAATCCTTTTCCTCTTCCGGGGCGCCATCTGTCTCTGCTGCATCTGACGGGATGATCACCTTCATTCCCTCCTGGAGCTTTTCGCCACTGATTTCTACGTAATAGTCACTCTCCATTCCCTTTTCCACTTCCACTTCTTTTTTCCCCGCACTGTCGTCCACATAAATGACCTGTTTTCCCTCTTCGTTTTGGTTCACGGCATCATATGGCACGGCATAGACATCCTCTGCCTCATTTAAAATAATACTGCATTTCGCCGTCATACCGATACGCAGGTTTTCGTTGACATCAGTGATCTTAATCTTCACCGTATACCCGCTGTCCGAACTGGACGAAGCAGATGTACCCATACTGGACGACACGGAGGAACCACCGGCATTACCGCTGCTGCTCGTACTGAGTGAACTGCTTCCCGTAGAAACCGCCACATAGGTGATCTCTCCTTCCAACTCATTGTCCCCCGTAGCATCTGTCAGGATTGCAGCCTTCTGTCCCTTTTTTATTTGGGAAATATCATATTCCCCTATGGATGTAGAAATCTGCAGATCCGCACAATCGCTGATCTCGAACAGATTACCGCCTGAATAAATATCGCCCTTCTCTACACCGACTGCTGTCACGGTACCACTGATCGGTGCTGTAACCGAACACTTTTCTAACGTTTCCCTGGCATCCTCTACTTTCTTTTCCGCTTCCCGAATAGACTTTTTGTTATTACTCTCCGTCGTTGTAACAGATTCTTTGGCAGACTGTATCTCTGACTGATTCTGCTTATTCGTATTTTCCTGCTCGGAAACCGCCTGCTCATAAGCTGACTTTAACTGTTCCAAAGAAGACTGTGCCTGCGTCTGCGCCGTTTCCTTCTCTGCCTGTGATGTTGTCGTGATCCCTTTTGTTTCTTTCTTTGCCTCCTTCTTTGCTGACTGGTAATTTTTCTTTGCCTCCGCCACCGATTTGGCAAGACGGGACTTCTGTGACTGATAGTTACTTTGTGCTCACACTCTCGATCGTACCCGTGGCACTGACCGAGTTTGTCAGATCCATTTTCGTCAGCTCTACCGTATTTTGCTTTCCCGAAGCAAATGTCCTCTCTTTTGGCTTTTTCATACGTACAAAAAGAAAAATGCCCGCCGCTATCACAACCAGTACAGCAATCACTATGATAAGTACCTTATGGCGGATGCTTCTCCCCAGCCCTCTTCCAAGAAAATTTATCACGCTGTTACCTCCTGTCTTCGTTTTTATAATAAAGAAATATATAACAAAAGTATGAACAGCCTGTGTTCATACTTTGATCAATCAGGTACCTTATTGTGATTTTTTTGTGACCTTTCCTCCAATCATCTATTCCAGTTTATAAAATTTTTGTATGCTACATTAATTCCTTGTACAGTAAATAATTTTTTCTCAGTTCTACATACCTTCCCTTTGCAGCCGGTAAAATACTGCCATCGAAAAGATACACCTTGTAACTCGCCAGCTTATCTACGTATTCTAAATTTACCAGATAACTCTGATGGGTTCTGGCAAAATGGTAAGGACGCAATTGTTCCTCTACCGTATTTAATTTCTTATTCAGAAATAATTCCTCCACCTTTCCCACAAAGCGCAATTGATGAGATCGGTTCTCGATATATAAAAAATCTTTAAGCATGATATTACGTTCTCCGCCAACGAAACCAAACTTCATTGTTACCGCTCTCTCCCGCCTGCTCTGCAAAACCGCATCCAAACACTCCCTCAAGGGATGTTCCAGATCCTGTTTTATGATAAAACGCATGGCGTTGACTTTATATCCCTCCAGTGAATTATTCTCTGAAAAATTTTTCATCGTCACAAACTGCTATTTTAAACTCTAAACTCATTCTCATACCCCATTTCCTTCCATAGTCATTTACTATTATACTCCTTTATGAAACAGTTTGGCAATCTGTCTTTTTGTTATGCAGTTCTAAGAAGCAAAATCGTTTTTCATTGACACAATACACTTTTTTTCCCCATCCATGAAGATAATGGTTCCCGCTCTCCCTCATTTCCCTCATTTGACCCCCAGCGAAATTCTATATAATAGCGTTTCCCTTTAGTCAGGCCTTTGAGCATCATAGATCTGCCATCCATAATCTTTCGTTTCGCCCCTGACATATTTTCATTTTCTGAGTAGCGAATCTCATAATACTCCTGCACATACGACAGTCCCGCATCCGAAAGCGTGATCTTTATACCCCGTCCGGAAACATTCTCTACCTTATATTGGATAAGCATGGGTGATAATACAAGATTGCCAGAATCGTATCTTCCTACAAACATTCCATCTGGATAGAATACCCAGACTTCATGTTTTTCATCATTCCAGCCGACACAATAATATCCTTCTTTTTCTACGGTAGCAGAAATGGGACATATTTCCCCATATTGATAAGTTTTCGGCATTTCTCCGATCAGTTTCCCTCCGTTCAGTTGATACTTAATTGAATACTTTTTCCCTCTAGCAGTGGCCGTTTCACCCGCATGGATCTTTTTTGTCTTTTTTCCATTTACATACCAGCTCTTTTTCCCTCTGGCGGAACCGAGTTTCCAAATGTGTGCGGAGCGATTTATGATCCTTTTCAGGGATGACTTATTCCAATCTGGCTCGTCCCATTTCTCTAAATCAGCAGAAAGAACCATTTCCTCCAAATCGTAACATTCATCAAAGGCACCCTCTCTGACTGTCACCACCGAATCCGGCAAAGTAATCCTCGACAAGGCACGGCATTCTGAAAAGCAGTCTTTTCCAATCTCAATCAAAGACTCTGGTAAATGAATCTGCTCCAGTGCTTCACAATCTTCAAAAGCGCCTTTCTGAATCGTCCTCAAGGAATTTGAAAATTTTATCTCTCTCAGACTACTACAGCAATCAAAAGCATACGGCCCAATCTCCTGCACGCCATTTCCCATATCAACAGTCGTTAATTGGTACAAATCGCGAAAACATGATTCCCCGATCTTCTTCACGCTGTCGGCTATTATAATTTCCTTTACTGTTTCCTGAGCGTTCACATCACCTAGACAATCTTTAATATCTAATTCCGTAATACCATCCCTTATAACAATCCTTCTTATTTTCTTACTCTCATCATAAGATATGGAAAAAGCAGCAATCCTGAACCCTTGAACGTCCAGTTTTCCGTTACCTTTTATTTCGAGTGTATTGTTATCCACAACAGATAATGTAATACCTTCCTCTTCGGAAACAGGAGTCGGTTCTACATAGGCATTATCTTCCATCTCGCATTTCTTCGTATCATGCAACCAAAAACACATCATAAAAAGTGTACACAAGATACAAAAAACGGCTATCATTATAACAATTCGCTTTATTTTCATTGGGCACTCCTTTTATGATGTATGATCGCACTAATATTTTGTTTCTTTATTTATATCTGCTTTCTTTATGCGACATATGTACTGTAAATCTTTCTTTATTTCCTGTCCTTCTGTTTTAGAATGGGTGATCAATAATACTAAATCCTTTCCAATAATATGACACCCTTCAATTTCTCTATTATTTTCTTCAATATCATAATTATCGTCGGATCGCGTTTTGGGGTTTACTATAATTCTTCTTTTGCTATACATACCAGTTTTTCCTTTTTTTATGGTAAACCGTGAAACTTGTAGTTCTTTATTTTCTTGCTCGTTTCCACCACAAATATAAACATTATATTGATCTGGATCCGTTTTTTTATCTTTAACAAGTACATTACTCACTTCAATTGATTGAAACGAATTACTTGGTCTGACAGCAGTATTTCCATTATCCTTCACCGACTCCTGATAATAAGAAGCTATACAGGCTTTTCGAGCCATATCGCTTTGTAAAGAAAATGTCCCTTTTTTTCTAGTTATAAACTTTTTAATAGATGCAGTATCGTATAAACTCACCTGAATTCCACCATCTACCATCTGGCACCATATAACCAACACTTTGGCATTGGCTGAGAGTGCCCCATCAACTCGTTTTACAATTCCTCGACTTTTCCCTTCTTTATTCGCGCAATTTATACTGGTAATCCTCCTTATTGTCCCATTCTTTTTTGTATTGTATTGAAATTTGGCCTTATTCTTTTTTAATTCTTTATTTATTGTGTTACATTTTACAAAACAAATTTCTGTCGCCCATCTTGTGAACGGCTTTTTGCCTTTTATTTCATATTGATTAGAATTTCCTGAAAACATAAAATATTTTTTTGCGGATGATTTACCCAGTGACAGTTTTTCAAACGTTTGCCCATGTGCAAAATCACACATTTCTAAATACTTATCCTGCTTTATCTCATATCCAAATGGGCTTTCACTTCCTAATGTCAGATAACAATTTTCTTTTTTCTTATTGCGTTTATTTGAAGAAATATTATATACACCATTATCATCAAAAACAAAACTTTGCGTTGCCTTTACCTCTCCGGCATTTTGAATAAGTTCTCCATTTTCTTTATAAAACCGCAAATAAGTATTGATAAGCGCATCACGCTTTATAGGTTTAGACGCCACTTTCCGAGATCTTTCTTTCGTTGTCATATCCGGAAATTGATTGATATTATTTTCCTGAAGAAACTGTAAATACTCCTCATATGAATCAAAATCCTCTGAATTGTAGACCACTTCACCATTCAGATCATCTTTATTAATGTAATTACCATCGTCATAATAGAAGTTATCTGACATTTCATATAACGTAGACGCCACAATTTTAATGGCCCCCGAACATTTTGCAATAAATCCAAACTCAATACTTTGGCCCGCTGGTATATTTTGATTATACTCTGCATTGTTAAAACTAAAAGAACCTTTTTTATCATTTGATATTAACTTTGCATTCCACAAATTATCAAATGACTCAAGATTGTTTATAGTAACATCTAATTTCCAATCCTCAATCACTTTGTCGCTTTCATTTGTGATAATAATTCGACCATTCACAAAATTATCCCATCGACTATCTTCTTTATATTGTATCGAATAACCATTTTCGACCTCGACTAATTCTCTAGTCAAATAGCAGTTTGTTGGAAACTCCAAATCATTATCACACTTTATAGTCATACCAAAAGTAACGGTGCCGCCTTCCTTGATATCTTGGTTCCACCCAGCATTTTTAATTACATATTCATCATCTTCGTGGTCCGTAATAGTGGCATTCCATATATTTTCAATCTCAGCCTCTAAGTCAAAACATATTTCCCAATTTTCGATTATAGAATCAGAAACGTTTTTTAATGTAACATCTACATTATAATGTTTGTCCCATTTAGCCGTTATGTGATATTCAATATCCAACATATTGTCTACTGAGCAATCCTCTGAATCATCTTCTTCATCATAATCCATATCCTCATCATCGTAATCTTCTTCATCATTATCTTCTTGTGCAACATCTTCCCAATTCATCTTTACTGAATTGTCAGTGTTTTCAGTTCCTCCATTAGCACTTACAGTTACCATATTACTCATACATACAGCAATTGTCAATACCAGCGCTAATAATTTTCTTACTCCTGTTTTCATATTTCAATTCTCCTTTTTGATTTTTATTTTCTTTGTAAACTCAATGTACTATTGATCTGAAAGCATTTTGCCCCGCCGTTTTACACACTAAATATGTATCTGTTTTACTTTTTTACAAGACGCTTTGGCTGATGCAAAAACCCCGCGCACACCGGCGGCCAACTGCCCAATCATGATATATGTCTCCCTTTTGCAACAAAACATATATCACATTCCCCCACACAAAATCAATACCACTTGCAAAAATCGACTATAAATTGCAAAAACAGACTATGAGCCCATCACCTGTTCATCCTATTTCATCCCCTTCAGGAACAATAGCCGTATAATAAAACCACCCATCCTGCTCATGCATATTGCCAACCCCCTTATATTTTTCCAGCACCATCTGCACATTCTTCAATCCCACACCATGATTTTTCTTATCACTCTTACTCGTAGCTATCCCATCCTCTTTAATATCCACCGGATCCACTACCGGATTCTGTACAGATAATACAAGCTGCTCTTTTTCCCTCAAGACACTCATCTCCTGATACGCATGAATCCTCTCCTCATTTCTTTCCTGCAGGATCTGTATCTCATTCATCTTTTGCTCCCGCGCTGACACATACCCCATAAAACAAACAAGGAGATACCTCAGGTATCCCCTTGCTATAAATCCATATGTCATACTTTAGTTCGTCGGCTCAAATACCCATACCTGGTTTGAACCTTCCCAGTACGCGTTCTGCACTACGTTCGTATTATCCGACACTCTCAGGTGAAGACCGCTCTTTCCATCCGTTACCTTCGTCAGGATTCCAAACTGTCCTGCCACGGATGTCGTCTTGCACTTGAACTGCTGCGCGTCCCCGCTGTACGCGTGATATATGTTCATATTCGTATTATCTGTCTTACCAGCGCCGCTCACGTCGAGCATAAAATCGCCAAGTGCGCTCGTCAGTGTAAAGTATCCGTTATCAAGCTTGCGCAGATACCATTTTTCGCCTCTGCCACCTGTCTTCGCTCCTGCCTGTACGTTCTGTCCGGCTGCCCCTTTGTTATCTGCTACCTGCAGGTACTTTCCGGATGCCGGGTTCTTAATGCAGTACCAGCCATTTGCGATCGTCGCGCCCGTATTTGTAGTCGTACCTGGATTTGTGACAACTGGCGCCTTCAGCGTGCAGACAAATGTGGAAACGCTGTTTGCCGGAAGGTACGCCCAGAATCCATTTCCGTCAAGGGCGAGGTCGGATGTCTTCGCCAGATTCTCGCTTCCCGATGTGCGGTAGCGGTCTACTTTTGAAATATTCTGTCCATTGACCGCGAATTTCTGTGATACGGCGTTCGATCCTTTATTGACCGCTACGATCACTGCCTTTCCGTCTCCGGTGTAGGCGGATACATAGACGCCGTTGTTCGGGTTCTCTGTGGCAGAAACCCTCTTATAGCCCGGGCGGATGAACTTCGAATACTGTGCCATACAGTAACCGCGTTTACTGATCGTGCCGTCCTCTTTCATCGGGCTGTAGCTTCTGCGGATGTACCACCACACATACGTCTGGAGGTTATTGACCATTGCTTTATGTATATGCTCGGAAACGCCGAGTGCTTCCGGCCATCTGTCTGCTGAGTTCGTATCACTGTTCGGATAATATACTTCAGTCATCCAGAGTTCTTTGTTCGATGCCTTCTGCTGGAACAACGGATAAGCGAAATCCTTCCACTGCGTTCCGTATAAATGGGTTCCCATAATGTCCACATTGGCAAGTGCCTGAGGATCGTTGAGGATCGGATCCGACATTGTCTTATTGTAGGAGAATGACTCCGGCGCAATCAGACGGCAGTTGATCGATCCCGCATAGTACTTCAGGAATGTCACGAGTTCGCTCGCTGTCCACCAGGTCCACTCATGTCCGTAATCCGGCTCGTTTGCCATAGAAATGGCATACAGGTTTACCCCATTGTTTTTCATAAATGATACAAAGTTGTTCAGATGCTTTGCGTAATCTGCGTATCTGTTATGTTTCAAACGTTTAGCTTTCGTATCCCCGTTGCGATTGAACGTCTCTGTCATGTCGCTCGGCGGATTCCAGGGAGTTGCAAAAACAATAGCGCCTTTCGCTATCGCCGCTTTCGCAGTAGCGACTTCTTTGTACCAGTTCCGGCTGTCAGAATCAATCCAGATCCTGAGAACGGAAAATCCAAGCTGGTTATTTCCATTTCCAAATGCTGTCTCTCTCTGCGATGCCGTGAGATCACCGATCCAGGACGGATGGTTCATACCGCCAAATCCCCGTATCTCCTGATACGTCTTTGACACATTGACCACCGCGTCACCAGCTGCCTGTGCCGTCGGTGCGTTCACTGGTAACACCCCAAAAACCAGTGCAAACAAAAGACAACCTGCCAACACTGCTCTCGCCGCTTTTTTCAGTTGTAACCCCATAAGTTACTTACCTCCTTCAATTTTGATAAATATAGTTTCTGGAGATAAATATAGCACAGAAAATCGCGGTTGACAATGAATTTTTCTGTCAGTTTATTGACACATCGTGCGCTTTTTCATTTGTATCAAAAGGCCTTTTGTGAATACTGCACAAAGGAAAATAATCCCATTTGTGCAACTGCGACAAACGCTATCCCAGAATCTGATTCGTCATATCCATAACCTCCTGGAGTTTCCCTGCGATTTCGGACACCTCTGTCATTGTATTCTGGATCTCATTACTGTTGGCCGAGGACTGATTGACATGATCCATCGCAATATCCACCGAATCAACCAGCTTATGGATCTCATCGCTGAAATTGTCTACGATCTTGCTGATATTGTCGATCGCCTTATGGATACCGGCCTCATTCTCCTTGGCGCTACCTACGGATTCCTTTGAATTGTCCGACAGTTCACGGATGTTGGAAGCCACAACGGAAAACCCTCTTCCGGCTTCCCCGGCCCGGGCCGCCTCAATCGCCGCATTCAGCGACAGGAGATTGATCTTCCCGGCGATACTCTCTACGTCCTCTGTCATCTGGTTATACCGTTCCACATTCACGTTGATGTCCTGCATCGAACCAGAAATATTGCGATTCAGTTTATTGAGTTCGTTCATCTGCTCCGCCACAGCCGTCATTTCCGCGCTGCTCTTCTGTC
Organism: uncultured Eubacterium sp.; assembly: GCA_910584065.1. Lineage (GTDB taxonomy): Bacteria > Bacillota > Clostridia > Lachnospirales > Lachnospiraceae > Eubacterium_F. Next base: position 18,651 of record CAJTZN010000043.1, on the reverse strand, counting down.
CGGATTCCAGAATGCGTTCCGCCTGCTCCTGTACTTTTTTGATATTCTGTGCCAGTACCGTAAAGATCCCCGCCATTTCCTTGTTCATTGTTATGACTTTTTCATTGATGTCATGTACCTTCTGGCGCTCATTTCGGATGCTCATCATCATATACTGGTGGCAGTTTTCCTTTTCATTGATCCCTTTTGCAAGCGCGATCGCCATGTCGCGGCAGGAACTGAAACCACAGGCATGACAGTCGAAATGCCTGTCAACCTCCGTCGTTTTATTAAGTGAGAGAAATGCCTCTTCAATCTCCTTCTCGCTCACAGCAATATCTTTCACAACCGGCGGATGGTAGGTTCTTATGTAATCCTCCAGCACGAGTTTTTTATCAAATTCGGCAAACTGCTTGTCCACCGTTCCTTTTTTCGTCTTTTTCGTGTCCTGCAGCCTCTTTTTGTGTGTAAACACCTCCACATTATGCATCACATCATCCATGAAAAACCTCTGGTATTCCACACCGATCGCCGGACCGCCATTACACCCGGTTTCACAGTTCAGCACATCAAACACATCCGGCAGATACTCCTCCTTCTGGTTCATATATTCATCCAGCTCCCGATACAGTTTATTGCTTCCTTCTGAAGTGATCACGCTCATATTTGGCTCGTGGTTCTGCAGGTTCCGCATCAGGCCGCCCGGCCTCGGATAAATGGCGCCTTCCAGTCCCTGCTGGTCGTCAAATTCAAATGTACTGAACTTCCCGGCATCGGCAAGATTTATCCCCTCGCGCTCAAAATACTGCTTCAAATGCTCCATCGTGACGTTGTATTCCACCAGACCCGTATCTCGAAACTCGTCAATTTTAGCGATACATGGCGAGAGTGCCGCGATCCTGCCCTTGTATCCCAATACCTTGCGTATGTAGATAGCCAGACACAGCATCGGGCTGTGGATGGGCGAAAGATGCGGGAGCAGTTCCTGACGGTGCCGCTGCACATAATTGACAACGGCGGCGCATGGCTGGGAAATCAGCTTGGCTCCCGGGTTCTTCTTCATATAGCGGAGATGGGCCCAGGTACAAATATCCGCTCCCAGGGAGACATCGTAAATCTTCCTTACCCCATGCTCTTTGAGCCACTGAAGCGTATGGCGCCATTTCCCATTAAACGCCACCTTGAGCGACGGCGCCGCAATCATCGCGATCTCCTTTCCATTTTTCAGATCATTCAAAAACCGGTCCGTATCGTCCTCATATGAGCGGGAATGGTGAGAGCACGCCCGGATGCACGCACCGCATCGAATGCATTTGTCATCGTCGATCAAAATACGCAGATTGTTTTCCTCGTCCATCTTGGCAATATTCGCGTCCCCGACCGGACAGGCCCTTACACAGGCGTTGCACCCCACACATTTATCCTTATCTACTTTTATAATACTCATTTATCCCTATGCTCCTTCCTTGCATTTACTCCTCTTATCGAATGTCCTAACATATTTATTATATAAAGTCACGGTTGTAAAATCAATAAATATCTCTTCTTAACTGTTTGATCTGCATATTTTTTCGTCCTGCGGCAATACTGTAAATGATTTGATGTATCGGCCTGACACACATCAGGCCGCACGAGGAGGGCAAAACATGTCGCAGACTTTTTCCACAGATTTTATGACAAATAAAAAATATATCGACGAGCTTTTTCAGGTTGAAAAAAGCTTTGATCTCATTTACAGGGTGGTGACGATCGGTGGTAGAACATCTTGTTTTTATTTTATTGACGGTTTCTGTAAAGATGAAGTTATGGAGAAGATCATAGAATACCTCTATAAACTCACGCCGAAGCAGATGCCGGAGACGGCGCACGACTTTCTCAAGGACTGCCTCCCATATGGCGAGATTGACCTGATCGCTGACGAACAGAACCTGATCCAGCGGATGCTGTCCGGCGTTCCCATCCTCGTCATCGACGGCTATGACAAATTCCTCGCTATGGATTTCCGCACCTATCCGGCCAGGGGCGTGGATGAACCGGAAAAAGATAAGGTGATGCGCGGTTCCAAAGACGGTTTTGTGGAAACCGTCGTCTACAACACGGCGCTGATCCGCCGGAGGATCCGCTCGCCGCAGCTTGTGATGGAAATGAACACCGTCGGCAGAAGTTCCCGCACCGACGTAGTCCTCGCGTATATGTCCGACCGCGTCGAACAGAAAATGCTGAAAAACATTAAGGAACGGCTGAAAAAAATAGATATCGACGCCCTCACGATGAACCAGGAAAGTCTGGCGGAATGCCTGTACCAGCACAAATGGTACAATCCGTTCCCCAAATTTAAGTTCACCGAGCGGCCGGATACGACGGCCGCCAGTATCTTAGAGGGAAGCATCGTGCTGCTCGTGGACACGTCCCCGTCTGCCATGATCCTTCCCACATCAGTGTTTGACATTATCGAAGACGCTGATGATTACTATTTCCCGCCGGTCACAGGTACGTATCTGCGGCTGTCCCGCATTGCCATCAACATCCTCGCCGTCCTGCTGACTCCTACCTTTTTACTTTTGTTCATGCACCCGGAGTGGATCCCCGACTGCCTCCGCTTTATCGAGATCACGGACCCCATTAATATTCCGATATTTATGCAGTTTCTGATCCTCGAGTTTGCCATCGACGGTCTCCGGCTGGCATCGCTCAATACGCCGAGTATGTTCAGCACGCCGCTCAGCGTAGTGGCCGGTATCGTGCTCGGCGACTATACCGTCAGCTCCGGCTGGTTCAATTCCGAGATCATGCTCTATATGGCGTTTGTCGCCGTTGCCAATTACACCCAGGTCAGCTTTGAGCTCGGCTACGCATTGAAGTTCATGCGCCTGATCCTCATCTGCCTGACGGCGGCGTTCGGCGTATACGGCTTTGCCGCGGGCATCCTGATCACGATCCTCTGTATCGTGTGCAATAAAACGATTTCCGGGAAAAGCTATATCTACCCCCTCCTGCCGTTTAACTACAGGCAGTTTATGAGACGGTTCTGCCGCGTCAGCCTGCCACGGTCGGAGAGATAGCCGGATACGCGGGAAATGACAACTTGCCGATATTTCCCCTTGTCCCACGCCTCGTTTTGTGCTACACTATAATTAAAGAAAAAGCAGCAAAGGAGGGGACGAAAATGGAAATGTTCTTTTCGGACGATGACCTTTTCGATTTGCTGGAAGAATTGAACGAACAGGATGCGGAAATTGAAGTTCTGGAATCCCAGATGGAGATGGAGGCTTCCAACCGGCGGTTTGAAGAGATCATCCTCAAACACCGTAACAAATAGAAAAGCTGTCGCACCAGTGGGTGTTCTCACATTTACCGGTGTCGACAGCCTTTTTATTGGGGACGGCCCTGCCTATACGCCAGCCGCCCCGACTGCATCTCTATATGCACAAAATATACATATAATACAATTTACCGATTCCTTTCACGCCTTCGTACACTTTGTGCCGGATGCTCCGGTACGACGTCTGGAATTCCGCGATCTGTTCCTTATCAAATTTTTCATAACTGAAACTTGCGCAAAATACCATCGAAACAAATGGCTCCACTACTACTTTCTCCATGCCGTACGCCTGCGCGATCTGTCCGGCGTATTCATCCACGCTCTGCCCGCGGTAACGGATGCCCTTGTGAATGAGCGCCTTTTCCATATGGCGGTAATACGCGATGATCTGCCTGCGCAGCGTTTTCTTCCTCATGCGTTTTTTCAGCAGGACGATTCGGATCCGGCGCTGCGCTTCCGCAGCCACAACGAGTAAAACAAGTCCTATCGCGACCGCTGCCAGAATGTTCTTCCACGACGTGCCGCTTTTTCCGCCTTCTGCATCGTCCGGAGAGGCCTCATCCAGCCCGCCGCTCTCCACCTGCGGTTCCTCGTCCTCATACTGGTCCTCGCGGTTATAGTTATCGCTCTCGATATTTTCAAACGTCATGTCATCTTCCGGTTCCGGTGTCACGGCCGCCTCATCCGGATGCGCGCCGTCACTGGAACCTCCTTCTTCTCCATTTCCTCCCTCGCCCCCATTTTCTCCCTGTTCACTTTCCTCGTCAGTTACCGGCGAGTGATCCGCATCTTCATCCCCCATGCCAGGCGTAAATTCAAGCGGAAGGAAGCCGTAATTCTCCTGATATACCTCAACCCAGGCGTGGATATCCTTATCTGTCACCGTTACTTCCTGCCCCGGCTCCGACGTGTCCGCCAGCCTCTCCTTACTGATGTACAGCCCTTCCACATAGCGTGCCGGCACTCCAATCCCCTGCAGCAGAACAGCCGCGGCCGTCGCGTAGTGGGAATTGTACCCCTTTTTGTTCTCTTTCAGGAAATAGACGACGGCGTCCTTATCTTTCGGCGTCTTTCCCGGAGACAGCGTATACTCGGTATCCTTCATGATAAAGTTCCGCGTTTCCTCCACTACTTCGTATAAAGAAGCCGAACCCTCGTTGAATTTATCCAGAAGACCGTTCTGTGAGTTGAGGTATGCTTTGTATTCCTGCAAAACCTGCGACAATTCTTCTGTCATGCCCGCGCCCGATGAGTCCGTACTTTGTTCGTCCGCTCCGGGCACGCCCGTATAATATTTTTTTGCAAACGCGGTCAACCGATCCCGGTTTTCCTGACTGCCTGTCCAATAGTCATTGTCGGCCAGGTTATACTTGTCCGCGATCAGCCCTCTCCGCATCTCATAGTACATGACCGGCAGATACTCCACCTCGTACTGCACACCGGGCACCGCCACCGTCGTCCGCCCGCCTTCCGAAAAAAAAGAAGTCGATGGATAATAGGGAACAGCGTAATTTCCAAAACCGAACGCCAGATTCTTTATCGCTATTTTCCCAGTCTGCCACAGACTGCTGTTTTCAGTGGTCTGGCTCTCGCCGATCTGATTGCGCAGCGTCACATGCCAGTTATCGAGCGACAGGCCGTCGGCCGACAGGTCCGACAATTCACTCTCGTACTGCTCATCTTTCACCTGGTGCCAGCGGTTCTGTTCATATCTGGCGCCGGTATATCCTTTCAGGTACATGCCGTGGCTCGCGTCAAAATTACCATTGATCTTCATCAGTGTCCTGCCCGAACGGTTGACCTGGTTCTTCCGCCCTATTTTGCCATACTCCAAAGCATCGCCACTGAAATATTCCTTCATCCATGTAAGGAAATCCTCCCGGCTCCAGGTCGTAAAAGCCAGAGCGGAATTTTTCACTTCCACGATGTCATTCAAATGGCTGTCATAGCGGCCCGGCGGAACGATCACATACGTCAGCGTCCCTGCCACCAGGCCGACGAAAAGAAGCACGAGCGACAACTTCTGGCGCATGCGCTTATCCGTCGTGTCAAACCGCAGGAAACGGGTACCGATAACAGCGATCGTCACGAACAGATAGGTAACAACATTTGAAAAATAACCGATCTTACCCACGGTAAGCGGAACGAGGAAAAACCAGACAGTAGCCGCCACGTAAACGGAGGATCTTCTCTTGCGGTAAAAGCAGCTGCTGATCAGAGCCGTCAGGTATGCTGCCAGCAAAATCACTACAAGTGTCGTGCAATATTCAACGCTCGCCGTCTCCTGCTCAAACCCTCGATTACTCAGCAGCGTTACCTCATTGTCCGTGTAACTCATAAATTCTTTGAGATACGTATTGATGATCGTTACCGTTCCCTTCTGCACCACGCTGCGAAAACGGACGACGACGACGACCGCAAACGCGCTGATCCCCAGGAGACCATACAATTTTCCGTGAGGGAATGTCTCCAAAACCGTGAACAGGCCGTAAAACAAAAAGGAAACTCCCAGTATGACAACCATCGTGACAAAACGGGCCACGGGCAGGGAAAGGCTCAGTGCCGCGCACATGATCGCCGAATACACACCAAGAAAAACCAGGAGTACCTGGCTGATCTCCAATATTACATTCGTGAATTTGCTCGTTTTCATCCGGGCACCTCCCTCACTGTTCATCGCGCAGATCTATCATCAGTAATTCCGTTACTCCTAATGCGTTTAATTCCGACTCCGAGTGTTCCGCTACCGTCAGATAGAGTCCTGTCTCTTTCGGCCTTCCTTCTTCCCATTCCATATAGGCGCGGATCAATTCTCCCGGATCAGTCGTTTTCTGGCACTTAAACAGATCCTCAAACATCCAGAACAATTCTTCCTCGTGTTCGATCAGACACTCCTGTATGATGTCGTTTTTATTGTCATACCAGATATAATTCTGCGGCACGCCCTGTTCCATCAGCTGCATGGAGATCGAGTAAATCCCCTGAACGAGCAGGTCTGCTTCCTCACACGTCGCCGCGCACAGATCCACAAAGATGTAGATTGCCTTTGCCAGTGGGAGGCTTCCATCCTTTACCATATAGTGTCCGGTCTTGCTGCTCAGCTTCCAGTGGATGCGCTGGATCCGGTCCCCATCCTTAAAATCCCGGATGTCGAAAATTTCCGATGGATCGTCGCCTTTTTTGTACAAGGAAAAGCGGTCGCTGTCCTCATTTGTCTCGTTATACCAGCGGTCCCTCCCCAGATAGATCTCTTTGATCGGCGGCATGACAAGGACGTCCTGTGTTTCAAAATCCTTGCCGACTGTCGTGGCAAACAAATTCAGGTAATCGTATATTTTCACTTTTTCCACTTTGATCGAAACATTTCCACAGTGCCGGATGACGACCGGGATGCGGCGTCCCCGCTTCTTTCCGGTATCGACTGAAAAGCGCACCTTCATTTTCCCCTTTTCCCCGGAAAATGTATTTTTGTAGCGCACCCAAACAAGCCCTTTGGAGACTGGAAGCCATTTCCCCGTATTTTCTACCATAAGGGCGATCGTCACTCTCGCCGGCTTCTCCATCGAATCCTTTTCTGCCACCGGGTTTTTGCAGCCCACGTCCACGTTCACCCGCAGTCGCATGATAATGAGGAACGCCAGCATAAAAAGCGGTACGATAATAAGCGCTCCCATGAGGGCCACTGTTCCATAGGACAGGCAGATGACGGACACGAGAAGACCGGTTATCAATATTAATATGTAAATCAATGTACCCATTGTCATATGTCCATCCCCCTAACCGCACGTTCTAAACAGGCTGCCCTGCCTTCTGAGCGAATGTTACAATTTCGGTGTGGGGATCTTCTCGACAATTTCATCCACAATATCTTCCGCTGTCGTATGGCTCATCCTTGCCTTTCCGTTTAGCAGGAGACGGTGTGCCAGCACCGCTTTCGCCACCTTTTTTACGTCCTCCGGAAGCACATAATTCCTGCCCTGCATAAACGCGTGTCCTTTTGACATATCGACAAAGGCCAGCGTTCCCCTGGGACTCACGCCAAGCGCGAGCATCGAGTGGTTTCTCGTGGCGTCGATGATCTTGGACAGATATTTCAGCACTTTGTCGTCCACAAAAACAGAGTGCACCTGTTTCTGCATCTCCAAAAGTTCCCGTTTCGTAATGATCTCCTGTATGTAATCCAGCGGGTTGATCTCCTGGCGCTCCTTGATCAGACGCATCTCCTCTTCCATCGCCGGATACCCCATCGAGATGCGGATCATAAAACGGTCGAGCTGGGACTCGGGCAGCATCTGCGTTCCCGCCGATCCCACCGGATTCTGCGTTGCCACGACGATAAACGGATTCGGCAGCTGTCTCGTCACACCATCTACCGTCACCTGTCCTTCCTCCATGACTTCCAAAAGCGCCGACTGCGTTTTCGTCGATGTACGGTTGATCTCGTCAGCCAGAAGAAGGTTGCACAAGATCGCCCCCGGCTTGTACTGCATCTCACCGTCCGCATCGAGCATATTAAATCCCACGACATCGCTCGGCAGCACATCCGGCGTAAACTGGAGACGGCGCTCCGTGAGTTCCATCGCCCGGGAAAACGAGACCGCGAGCGTCGTCTTTCCGACCCCCGGTATATCCTCGATCAAAATGTGTCCTCTGGCAAGAATGGCCGTGAGCACAAGGCTGATCGCCTCATCCTTTCCACGGATCACCTTCCCTACCTCGTTCAATATTTCCTGTACTTTACCATCCATAGTATCCTCCATTCGCGCCTGCGAAAATATGGCCCGGGCATCCTTCCCCGAACCATACCATATGTCTTTATCCTACTTTCAGCCTGAACTTCTGCTGTGCCCTCTCATCATCGGCGTCCATTTTTTCTATGACGGCACCAAGTCCACGCAATTTTTCCTCAAAATTCTCATATCCCCGCTCAATGTAATGGATCTGTTCCACGACCGTAAATCCCTGCGCGGCGAGACCGGCGATAACAAGCGCGGCGCCCGCCCTCAGATCCGGGGCGCTGACCGTCGCACCGGTAAATTGTTCCACACCGGTTATGATGGCCGCATTTCCTTCCACATTTATATTGGCTCCCATCCTGCGCAGCTCACTGATGTATTTCAGCCGGGATTCAAAAATCGTTTCCGTTACGATACTCACGCCTTCCGAGAGAGCGAGCAGCGTCGTCATCTGCGGCTGCATATCAGTGGGAAAACCGGGATACGGCATCGTTTTGACATTGGCATAGCCAAGCCTTTTATCTGAATAAACCCGCACACAGTCATCGTATTCCTCCACTTTCGAGCCAATCTCGATCAGCTTCGCCGTGATCGCCTCGAGATGCTTGGGGATCACGTTTTTGATATACACGTCCCCACCGGTCGCCGCGGCAGCGATCATATACGTGCCCGCTTCGATCTGATCCGGGATAATGGAGTATTCGCTTCCGTGCAGGCTCTCCACGCCCCTGATGCGGATCGTATCCGTTCCGGCGCCTTTGATATTCGCCCCCATGCTGTTTAAAAAGTTCGCCACATCGACAATATGCGGCTCTTTTGCCGGGTTCTCAATGACCGTCTTCCCCTCGGCCATACAGGAAGCCATCATGATATTGATGGTCGCTCCCACGCTCGGACAGTCCAGATAAATATGGCTGCCCGTCAGTCGCTCCGCGAACGCGTCGATCTTACCATTGTGTATCGTCACCCTGGCTCCCAGCTGCTCAAATCCTTTTAAGTGCTGGTCGATCGGACGGCTTCCGATCTGGCATCCTCCCGGAAGCGCAACGATGGCCTTCTTATATTTGCCGAGCAGCGCCCCCACGAGATAATAGGAGCCGCGGATCTTCCGTATAAAATCATCATCCACATTCACATCATTGATGAGCGCGCCGTTGATGCGCACCGTATGCCGGTCGAGCCGCTCTACGATCGCGCCTATCCCTTCGATCGCCTCCAACAGCACTTTTACATCATCCACGTCGGGGAGATTTTCAATCGTAACCGGTTCATTTGCCATAATGGCTGCCACAATGATCCCCAGGGCTGCATTCTTGGCTCCCCCGATATTGACTTCTCCATACAGCGGATTTCCGCCTTTTATAATATATTGTTTCATAATCATAGTATCATTCTCCATCTATACGATTTCATCAAAGTACGCAATACTTTTATAGTATATCACATATGCCGATTTTGTAAAATGATATTTTTATAACAGTTGTTACAAATATATTATGATTTTTTTACGGAATATCCAAACTTGCCAATTTTTTCCCCTAAAACAAAATATTCACCGTGGGAATACGCGACCAGATCCGTACTGTTTAGGTCGAACTTCCCGCTTTCATCCATATAATCCCCGCTCACCTGCACGCCGACCACTTCCGCGATAAACATATGGTGCGAGCCGAGTTCCTGGATGTCCCTGACCTTGCACTCCAGGTTTACCGGACTCTCCGCGATGATCGGAGCGTGGTCGAGATGGCACGCCTTCTGCGCCGTGAGGCCCATTTCACGGAATTTATCCACATCACGGCCGGACTTCACGCCGCACCAGTCGGTGGCTCTCGTAAGTTCACGCGTCGTCAGGTTGATCACAAACTCCCCGGTCTCTTTTATCATATCATACGAATAACGTTCCGGCCGTACCGATATCGAAACCATGGCCGGGTCGGAACAGATCGTCCCCGTCCACGCCACTGTTACAATATTGGGCTTTTCCCCTTCCCTGCCGCAGCTCACCATTACAACCGGCACCGGATAGAGCATATTTCCCGGCTTCCATTCCTGTTTATCCATATTTGATCCTTCCTTTCCACACTAACTCTCAGCTTTTTAATGTCACAATTTAACTTTATATGTAATCATCTGTTCAAATTGTTTATGATAGTTCAGAAAACTATCCATTTCATCATAACTCCCCTCTAAAATGAGCACGATCTGCCTGCCGTACTTTTCTATGAGGGCGCTCAGGTTTTGTACGCTTTGATTCGACAGGGACGGCGCTTCCATGATATACATGCAGCCGCCGATAAATTTTTCCGCCCATTCTTCCAGATTGATAGCATCCAATTTATCCGCCGAGATCTTTCCGATATTTCTTGCCTCAAAATAATTGATTTTCCGCAGTTCCTTAAACAGTTTTTTGGCGACCGCCAGAGAAATGCCGGGCGTCCCTCCGGTCAGCGCAAAATGGATCATCCCCTCTTCCCTGTGAATCCTGTAGATCACACCCTTCAGCGTGTTATAGCGAATGCCGTTTTTCGATACATCCTCTACGATATCTTCTGTCAGGGCAGATACGCCGAGCGGGTGGCTCTTCACCGAGACATCTTCCAAAGGCTGCACTTCCTCGCGGTGCTCTTCCATCTCCTGAAGTTTTTCCTCCAGGGATTCGATCGGATGGCTGACCGCCGCCGCTTCTTCAATCCCTGCTTCGAGGGAAACTGCTGCCGGTGCTCTCGGTTTTCTTCTTTCCGCTTTGGGTTCCTCTTTTATTTTATGCTCTTCCTGCACAGGCGGTTCCGGTTTCAGTTTATCTTCAATTGCTTCCATGTCCTCGTTGGAAACAACTTCGTCGTCAAACATATCAAGGTCGACCTTAAAATAGTTGACAATCCGATGAAAAAATCCCGTTCCTTTTTCTTCCGGCTCCACTTCCTCTTTTGGCATTTCCGGCTTCTTTTCTGATATTTCGGGATTTTCGGGATTTTCCGTTTTCTCCACTGGAACTTCTGGCATTTTCGGCTTCTCCGCTGGAACTTCCGGCATTTCTGGCATTCCCGGTTTCTTCACTGGCATTCCCAGCACTTCCGGCTTTTCCACTGGAACTTCTGGCATTCCCAGCACTTCCGGCTTCTCCGGCACTTCCGGCTTCTCCACTGGAACTTCTGGCATTCCCAGCACTTCCGGCTTCTCCACTGGAACTTCCGGCATTCCCGGCTTCTCCGCCAAAACTTCCGGCATTTCCGATTTAGCCAGCATTTCCCTCACTCGTTTTGGCCGGAACGGTATGGTTTTCTCCGATACTTGTACCTGCTTCTGCATCTGCTCCTGTTCCGGCTCCGTAACTGCCGCTTCCTTATCCGGCGCGGCCGGACTATGCACAATATTCTCCGCTTCTACCGGTATATCCTCCACCTGTGCCGGCGCATACGCAAAACGAACCCGCTTTTCTGAAAAAACTTCTTCCAGATCGGGTTCTTCCGGCTCAGGGATCTCATCGTTCACAGGCTTTTGCCACAGCGGACTCAGGCAGCTTTCCCGCAATTTCTCCGCCTTATTCACGATCGTTCCCGAGCCGAACCAGCACTTAAGATCCTCACACTCCCTGATACACTGTTCCCGCATGCCTTCCTGTTCATACAGTCTCGCCAGCTGGTATCCCCACTCTTCTGTATATTCGTCCTTCTTTAACTGCTCGAGTATATCGATCAGTTTCTCTCTCGGTTCACCGGACGCCTTCGCCAGACGATACCGCAGTTCATAAGTGTCCAGCGTGATCCCGGCAATAATCTCATACGTAAGGTACAGTTCCTTCGCCTCATCAATGTCCCCCATCCGGATCACAAGCATGAGCAGACGGTACAGGGCCGGTCTCGAAGCCGTCCTGTGGTACGCGATATAATACAGTTCTTTCGCGGCGTCCATCTTCTCCGCCCTCAAAAAAACATCAGCAAATAAATACAGATCAGATATGGTAGGGATCTGTTCATAATCCATATCTTCGATTTCTTCCATGGCTTTTAAATACTGGTTTTCTTCCACCAGATTTCTTATCTGCGCACACCGCACCGCCGTATCATATCTGCTCATAACAACCTCAACTTCCGTAGAACTTCCTTACGTACTTTTTCTATCCTTTTAAATACTCTGATGTTTTTAATAACTCTACCGGTACATCAACTCCGTCGCGCCCAAATTTGTGTATCACCATATCAATATTCTTTATGGCGGCACGATTGTCGATCATATATTTTTTCGCCGCTTCCGCGTATACCGTCTGCCCCTCGATCGCCTTATAAACAGAACCGGAGAACGGGCAGTAGGTGAATAAGATCGTTCTCGCCACACGGCTCAGCTTCATCGCGCCTCTTGACTCGCGCAGGATCCAGTCCGCGTAATCCTTCGAGAACACTTCCTTGTACTTATTATTACACTGCTGAAGCTGCGCACGCACCTTCTGTTTTGCTTCCACCGAAAGATCGCTGTTTTTTCGGTAAAACTGCAGATAATCACAATATGCGCTTGTAAGCGACGGCGTGAGGAAATCGTTCCAGCGGCTTCCCATATCCGTGCGGCATTTCTCCCAGCGAAACGCGGCAAGAATACGAACAATCTCCGGATCAAGTTCCTTTTCAAACAGCGCCGGCATGAAAATCCTGCCCTTGGAACTCCTTTTCTTACCCTCGATATCCTGCCACATCTGACAGTTTTTCCCGTACACCGGGAACAAAATGACATCCGGCGTGATCCTCTCGATCACCGTCGCTTTTATGCCCTCTGGCTTCTCGTATGTAACGAGTTTATCGCGGTAAAAGACGGAGTAATCAATCTCTTCCACCTTCATTACCGACTGGTTGATCTTCTCCTCAGTCAGGTATGACTTGCTGATGCTGTTATAGATGCCGTCAGAACAGAGGATTGGCACAAATGCGCTAATATTGCCGTTTATGATCTTATCCCCGTACCGCAGCATGTTCTGGCACTCAAACTGCAGGCGCTTATCCTTATCCGCCATCTCCGACGGAATATCTTTTTTATCCAGACGTTTTTCCTTCACCAGTTCACGGAGATGTCCTTCATAATCAAGGTCAAATTCATTTTTAGATGTCAGTTTTACTCCGTCGTACACAGCCTTTAACCATTTGCGCATCGTATAAACCCGGCATCCATCCTCCCCGGCAAACTTGACCGGGCGCAGGGAAATCAGTTCTTCCAATTCTTTCTCCGTCAAAAGTTTTTCGCTGACAAAACCAAAATCCAAAAACAGTTTCACTGCCAGCGGCAGATTTTTATCATCAAAGCTTTTCTTGATCACGGCCTCATAGATCTCAAAAAAACCGGCCGTGATACTTTTGCGCAGTTTCATATGATCCGGCGTCTTATCAAATTTATCGGAAAGCTTCGTAAAGGTTTCGACATTTTCTATAAACTCGCTCTTCACTTTTACATGGATCGGAGCATAGTCCGTGATCTGTTCCAGTGAATTGTACAACACCTCAACGCCTGGCGTATCCAGTTCCTCCATCTCCTGCTCCGACACTGACTCACCTGAAAGAAGCGCAAAATAAAGCCGCTCCATCCTCTCGCGGTCCAGATTGATCTCCATGCCGACTTTATCGATCAAAAAGACTTCGATATCATTGATCTTCGAAACGATCTCATCGACGGCGGTGTCGATCAGCCCGTTCTTCACTCCCTTTTCCGCCATCGCGAGGGCCAGCTTCGCCACCGTCTGGAACAAACTGTCTTCATCCAGAACAAGTCCCATGAAATGGCGGTACAGATGCTCTCCGTACGATCCGCATGCCTTGACGAGCGAATCAATGACCTGGCACTGTTCCCGGTAATGACTGAACGCGATATAGGCGCTTCCACTAAAGTATTTTTTCTGTACGTCGATCGGGATCGTCGCGCACTGCCGGTAATATTCTGTCTTTTCGGACAGATCCACCGACGTCTGTAAATATTTTTCCAATTTCTGCCGGGAAGAAGCTGTATCCATTTCCACTCCGCTGCTCTTGCCGACTTCTTCGCATAGCAGGTATTTTTTATCTATAAATTCATTTAGAGAATCATTTTCTTTTTTATACTGCGTCAGACGCTTCAGAAGTTCGACGGTGAGGAAATTCAGGGATGTCACTAAAAGCCCGCAGTATTCCGGCTTCGCCTTCAACAGCTGCTCGACGCTCTCCAGTCCTTTTACAGCAAGAACGTAAACTGTCACATCATCTTTCGCGATATAGGTAAACGTATGGCTCCCCTTTTCGACGTCGCATATGCCCAAAAAATTTCCCGAGCCGAGAATCGCGCACATTCCATCCGAAACAGCCTCCACCCTGCCTTTTACCAAAAGACCGATCGAAGTTACCGCCTCTCCCTTTTCGTATAAAACATCCCCACTGCTCAGGGAATTCATACTATTTATCGTAATCTGAACTCGATTTTCCATCTGCTACCCCTCTTTACATACATGTTACCTATCTGTCGTTATCCATATCTGTTCCACACCTCGTATAAAAATCCGTGCATCCTGCTTCGAATCTTCCTTAACGGACGTTACCTCTACAGTTAGCTCGATCCAGGCACCCTCACGGCACACAGAAAGGTTTGCTTAGTGCTGCTTCATTCCTGACCTGACACGGTTCACAAGTTCCTGTTGCGTAAGACCCAGATGTCAACGCCACTTATAAAGGGCAGCTCCCTTTCAGAAGACCCTAGGCAAGACAACACCCCTGCTATAGCGGATTGCAGGTACAGGGCACCGCTATCTCCCCGGCTGCACGGAAATCTTATCAAAATAAGTATAAAGGTTTTTCCTGTTTATGTCAAGATTTTCACACTCAAAAAACAATTGTCATATAATGTTCATAAGTCTTTCTATCCCGAGGGCAGCATATGCAATTACCTATCTCAATCCTTCCCGGTGACGCGCGCATGGAATACACCGCCGAAGCTATGGCAAAAAAGGGCGGGATCATTTGTTCCTCCTGGTCGGAAATCCCCACATCCGGCTATGTGATCTGCGGGATTCCCTTTACCAAAGACGGAAAAATGGTAAATACTACCATATCAGATTCCATCTCCATCCGCAGTTTTTTGGGAATGCTTACCAGTTCACACATTATCATCGGCGGCAATTTGCCAAAAGGCGTCATTTCCTACTGCACCTATCACGGCATAAAATATTACGACATCATGTCATCGGCTTCCTTTGTCGCCCAAAACGCCCGCCTGACCGCCGAGGGACTTTTGATCCCGCTGCTGTCAAAAACTTCCTTTTCCATCTGCGACTGCCGCGTGCTCCTGGCCGGTTACGGGAACTGCGGGCGGGAGATTGCTGACATCCTTCAGCTTTTTACAAATGAAATCTATATCTATGACACGGATCCCGCTGCCGTTAAAACTGCAAGATCAAACCATTTTAAGACTGTCTGCGAAAAAGAACTCCGTGACCGGAACCACAGGATACATCAGGTAAATACCATCATAAATACGTCTCCCGCCAACCCATTCCACAATCAGATATGGGAGAGTTTCCCGGATCGCTGCATGATCTTTAACATCGGCTCCTTTTCCCTGAAACTCCCGTTACCTCTTTCCGACCGGGTCATCGACTGCCCCGGCATCCCCGGAAAGTACGCACCGAAGACAGCCGGCAATATCATCGCCAAACAAATCTGCAGTCATTTTAAATTATAATTTCATAAAGATCAAGAAAGGACGAACACTATGTCTATGGATTTTACAAACAAAAACATCGGCATTGCCATTACCGGTTCCTACTGCACGTACCAGAAGGTGTTCGAGGAATTGAAACATCTGGCGACGACCGGGGCAAACCTGTATCCGATCTTTTCGGACCACGCATCGACGACGGACAGCCGGTTCGGCAGCTGCAAAGATTTTCTGAAACGGGCGGAAGAGATTACCGGGCGAAAGCCGATCACCACGATACCGGACGCGGAACCGATCGGGCCGGGTGCCCTGTTTGACATTCTCGTCATCGCCCCCTGCACCGGGAACACGCTGTCCAAACTGGCAAACGGGATATCCGACACGCCTGTTTTGATGGCGGCAAAGGCACATCTGCGAAACAACCGTCCGCTCGTCGTGGCCCTCTCCACAAACGACGCGCTCGGTATGAACCTGAAAAATATTGGCATCCTCTTAAATACAAAAAACATTTATTTCATTCCTTTTGGGCAGGATAATTATAAGACAAAACCAAATTCGATGATCGCCCACATGGAATTTCTGGGAGAAACGATCGAACAGGCGCTGGCGGGAAAGCAGCTGCAGCCTGTCATCCAGGGTCCATGCCCCAAATAGCACGGGACCATGCCCCAGGTAGCGTGGGACCATGCCCCAAGTGGCGTGGGACCATGCAGACATGATTTACATCCGCTCGGCTGGTTTGCGCCCGCGCTGCGGCACAAACATTAGCTGAACCATTCAAGGCAGCGCAGAAAAGGGGTTAATTATGTGTGGTATTGCTGGTTTTTATCAGAACAAATATGATCTCCTGTCACCGGCTTTTGGTGGCAAATCAAAGAATAACAAATGGTATGATACATTGATCCGAATGAAAGAGTGCCTGAGACACCGCGGCCCCGATGACGAGAATGTCCGGCTGTACCACCATGCCGGTCTTGCTCACACACGTCTCTCGATCCGGGACCTCCAGGGCGGCTCGCAGCCTATGACGGCCTCCTATCAGGGGATCACGGCCACGATCGTCTACAATGGGGAAATTTACAACACCGCGGAATTGCGGGAAAAACTTTCCGCCTATCCGCTCCGCTGGAACACGACCGGCGACACCGAAGTGATCCTGAACGGGTTTCTCGTTATGGGAGAACGTTTTTTCGAAGAACTGAACGGCATTTTTGCCCTTGCCATTTATGTGGAACAGAGTGGAACTCTTCTTCTGGCAAGGGATCCCCTCGGGGTAAAGCCGCTGTTTTACCAGATCTACAACGATACGCTCGTGTTTGGTTCCGAGCCAAAAGCACTGTTCGCCTACGGCATACCGCCAGCAGCCGACAAAAACTGCTGGAATGAGGTGTTCAGCGTCGGGCCCGCCAGAACGCCGGGATGCGGGGGGTTCGCGAACATGAAAGAAGTTCTGCCCGGGGAAGCCGTCACATTTTCCCCGTGCACGCCCCCGCCATTTTTCCAGTACCGGAACCACTTGTTCTGGCAGCTGGAGGCCAGGCCGCACACGGACTCCTACGAACAGACGGTGGAAAAAGTAAACTGGCTCGTCGAGGACAGCATCGAACGGCAGATGGTATCCGACATCCCAATCTGCAGCTTTTTATCCGGCGGCCTCGACAGTTCCCTCGTCGCCGCGGTCTGCCAGAGCAAATTAAAAGAAAAGGGGCGCACCCTCAATACATTTTCCTTCGATTTCAAGGATAATTCGAAGAACTTTCAGGCAAATGCGTTCCAGTCCTCGCTCGACCGTCCGTTTGCGGAAGAAATGGCATCCTTTATCGGCAGCAACCACACTTTTTTGGAATGCGACAACCGGACACAGGCCGATTATCTGTACAAGGCCGTAGACGCCCGGGATTTCCCGTGCATGGCAGACGTGGAATCCTCGATGCTGTATTTCTGCGAACTCGTATCCCAGACGAACCAGGTGGCGCTGACCGGGGAATGCGCCGACGAGATCTTCGGCGGCTATCCGTGGTTCCACAGAGAGGATCTGTGGCAGAAGAACGCCTTTCCCTGGTCATGGGATATGGATGCGAGAAAAGCACTCCTGACGGATGACTTCGCCGACGCCCTGCGGATGGATGATTACTCTCGAAACGCTTATCTCGACACGATCCGCAGCACCCCCCGTCTGGCGGAGGACACCCCGCAGGAAGCGAGACGGCGGGAAATCGCCTGGCTGAACATCCGCTGGTTTATGATGACGTTACTCAACCGCATGGACCGGGCCAGTATGTACTCCGGCCTGGAAGCACGCGTGCCATTTGCCGACCACCGCATACTGGATTATGTCTACAGTATCCCCTGGGAATTCAAGTGCCGGGACGGGCAGACGAAAAGCCTGCTCGTGGAAGCGGGAAAAGCGTTCCTGCCGGATTCGGTCCTGTACCGGAAAAAGAGTCCATATCCGAAAACATACGATCCCGGTTATGAGTCGCTCCTGGCTGACCGCCTCCGCGAGATGGCCTACCGGACCAATTCACCGCTAACTGGAATCCTTGACAAAAAGAAACTGGAACATTTCCTCTCGACTCCAAGCGACTACGGAAAGCCATGGTACGGACAGCTCATGGCCGGGCCGCAGATGCTGGCTTATTTCCTCCAGGTGGGCTATTGGGTCGAAACGTACTCCCTGTCTGTATAGATGGGAAAGGTGGTTGTCTGAACAAAGAGAAAAGTATCCAGTAAACGGCAATTAGTATCCATTAAGTATCCAGTAGCATTGGATGAATCCGTCTACTGGATACTATATTTTACTTCTATTTTCCTTCTAACATTTTATATTTCGTCGTCGGTCCGCTTCCAACTTTGATCAAAACACCATTTTGCATCATTTTTTCCAGTAATTTTTTATCAATGTCATTTAGTTTAGCCAAATAATTGTAAATCATGTGGCTTTCCATCCTT
>CAJTZN010000042.1 GCA_910584065.1 uncultured Eubacterium sp. | reverse complement strand
CATACCGAGGACAGCGGAACCGTAACAAAGCCTGCGACACAAACGGAAACGGGAATCAGGACATATCAATGCAGCGTCTGTGGTTATAAGATGCGGACAGAAATAATAGAAAAGTTACCGGAATCGCATACACACAGCTACGGAACGGGGTGGAAGTCCGACAGCAATAACCACTGGCATGAATGTGACTGCGGAGCCAAGTCTGACAGCGGAACTCATACCGAGGACAGCGGAACCGTAACAAAGCCTGCGACACAAACGGAAACGGGAATCAGGACATATCAATGCAGCGTCTGTGGTTATGAGATGCGGACGGCAATAATAGAGAAGTTACCGGAATCGCATACACACAGCTACGGAACGGAATGGAAGTCCGATAGCAACAATCACTGGCATGAATGTTCCTGCGGAGAAAAGAGCAGTACAGCCGCCCATACATGGGACAGCGGAACGGTGACAGTGCAGCCGACCACAGACAAAGAGGGAGAAAAAACATACACCTGTACAGTCTGCGGAAAAACGAAAACAGAAACGCTTGATAAATTGCCGCCATCGCATAAGCACAGTTACGGAACAGAGTGGAAGTCAGATAATAGTAACCACTGGCATGAATGTTCCTGCGGAGAAAAGAGTGGTACAGCCGCCCATACATGGGACAGCGGAACGGTGACAGTGCAGCCGACTACAGACAAAGAGGGAGAAAAAACATTCACTTGTACAGTCTGCGGCAGAAAGAAAACAGAAACCGTGAAGAAGCTTCCGTCTGCCGGGGAGACCGGGAAGGAAGATGTGGCAAATAATTCTGTAAAACTGGATTCCGGCATATCCCTGAAATGGAAGGGAAAAGCCATTGCCCTGAAATGGGCGAAGGTAGCAGGGGCAGAAGGCTATGATGTTTTTGCCGCTCAGAGTGGGAAGAAACTGAACCAAAAATCCCCGGTTAAGACGGTAAAAAATGGAAAAACCTCGGTTTCCCTTACAAAGATTGCAGGGAAAAAGATTGCAGGGAAAAAAGTGTATTCCGTCAAAATTAAAGCATGGAAGTATGCAGACGGTAAAAAAATATATATCGGCAGCAGCAGGACTTACCATATAGCAGGAAAGGAAAACAGGAAATACACCAATGCAAAAAAGCTGAAACCGGCGAAAAAGAAGTATGTATTGAAAAAAGGCAGGAGCTTCCGTATTAAGGTAACAATTATCAGACAGTCAAAGAAGAAAAAACTGCCTCCAAAATCCTACGGACCTGCTCTGCAATACCTGTCTGACAATGAGAAGATTGCAACGGTAACGCAGGGGGGAAAGGTAAAGGCAAAAAAGAAAGGAATCTGTTATATTTATGTCACTGCATTAAACGGAGTAAGAACCAAAATAAAAATAACAGTTAAATAGCAGCGTGGGATTATAGACAAATACAAAAAAGGACAACAGCAAAACCGGAGGGGAGGATGGGCAGTATTATGATGCCAGCCTCCCCTTTGGTTTATGCGGAAGACAAGAGCATTACTGTCAACCCGGGGGAGGCGGAAATTGTACGTGAAATATTTGATTTTAGAAAAAAGGCAGGGGCAAACGCATGACTTTGGATAACGCAAATTGAGTGTGTAGATTAGATGTCACGATTTTTGAGTGAGTTTTTAGGTTTGGCAACAAATCCGGAAACTCGATACGAAAGGCATTTTCGGACAGTGAAATAGATGTTTCACCAATATAAATTTGATGCGATTTACCTCGCAGGTAAACGTTCTCTTGGCGAAATCGAATATCCGTGCTATCATGAATTTACCTCAAACGTAAATTTTGAAAAGGGGTTATGGTCTGGATATCACGTACAAAAACAACAAAATTAAAAAGGTTTGTACGGATGCCAAGAATGCAGAATATTTTGGAGATCGCGGATTATCATTAAATGAAGAGGACAATGCAAGGAGGTAGCACTATGGTGAGAAGTCGCAGTTATATTGCAACGCCACCTGGGGCGACAATTAAAGAACAGTTGAATGAGAGAGGCATGAGCCAGAAGGAGTTTGCAGCCAGGATGGATATGTCAGAGAAGCATATCAGCAAGCTCATCCATGGTGATGTGCAGCTTACACCTGAGACTGCGGTCAGATTGGAAATGGTGCTTGGCGTTCCAGCTAAATTCTGGAACAATCTTGAGGCAATCTACAGGGAGAAGATTGTTAAGGCAGAGGCTGAAAATGCTATGGATGCTGATGCCGAAATGGCTAAACAATTTCCGTATAGCGAAATGGCAAAATTCGGATGGGTTCCGGAAACCAGAGAGGCGAAGGAAAAGGTTGTTTATCTCAGGAAGTACTTTGAGGTTGTGGAACTTTCCCTTCTCGGAAGTGATCAGATTACAAGAATTGCATGCAGGAGACTTGCGATTACAGAAAAGAGTGATCTTGCGCTGATGGCATGGGCGCAGGAAGCGAAGATAAAGGCGCGTGATATCCAAACAGCGCCTATCAATATAAAAGGTCTGATTGCGGCATAGCACTGGTGTTTCTTCCTCATCTGAAGGGATCTTTCCTTCAGGGGGCATCGTTTATGGATGGAAACAAGATTGTCGTAGGACTTACTGCAAGAGATAAGGATGCAGATAAGTTCTGGTTCAGCTTGTTCCATGAATTGGCGCATATTGCGCTTGGTCATGTCGGACAGCCAAACGGAACATCTGAAGATGATGAGAAAGCTGCTGATAAATGGTCTGGTGATACACTGATTACGTCTGAAGATTTTGAAGCCTTCAGAAGCAATAGGGATTATTCAGAGAAAAGTGTAATCCAATTTGCAAAAGCTCAGGGAATTGCTCCTGGGATAGTAGTTGGAAGGATGCAGCTGGAAGGAATGATCAAGTACAGCATGCTGAATAATTTG
Organism: uncultured Eubacterium sp.; assembly: GCA_910584065.1. GTDB lineage: Bacteria > Bacillota > Clostridia > Lachnospirales > Lachnospiraceae > Eubacterium_F. Next base: position 27,650 of record CAJTZN010000042.1, on the reverse strand, counting down.
AAGGAAAAATATGAGATAGCTGTATAAAACCATTGTTTATCAAGAGTTTTACGAAGGATCATGTGAAGAGCATGGTCCTTTTATTTTGGAAATCTGAAAGGAAGGAGGGCGATGCTCTATGGCTGGAAGAAAGCCAAAACCTACAGCTGTTAAGAAGCTGGAAGGAAATCCGGGTAAGAGGCACGGGCGACATTACAGCGCTGGTGCTGATGTTTCCGCCGAGAGATACGGATAAAAAGTACATTTTATGATTCAGAATCTCAAAGGGAATGAAAATCATAGCATCAGATCTCGCTAAATTTATTGAAAATCCAAGAAAACCATGTCATAATAATATAAATACTCCCTACGAAAGCGAGGACCCAAATATGGCAAAGGGCGAAAATCAGAGGCTTAAGCTTCTTTATTTGTTAGACATACTCAACATTTACACGGATGATGAACATGCGCTCTCTATGGCAGATATCGTGTCAAAACTGGCTGCATGTGGTGTAAACGCAGAGAGAAAGGCACTTTATACGGATATAGAGGAACTTAGGAAATATGGAGTCGACATCATCGGGGAAAAGGATGGTTCAAGCTTTACATATCGTATCGGCAATAGGAAGTTTGAGCTTGCCGAACTGAAGCTGCTGGTGGATGCGGTACAGTCGTCGAAATTCATCACGGGCAAGAAGTCCGCGGAACTCATCAGAAAGCTTGAGGATCAGACTAGCAAGTATCATGCTTCTGCATTGAACCATCAGGTGTTTGTGGCCGGGCGTGTAAAGACGATGAACGAAAGCATTTATTATAATGTTGACCTGATCCATACGGCTATCTCTGAGGATGTGAAGGTCAGATTCAGATATTACATGTGGAATGAAAATAAAAAGCAGGTTTATAAGCGGGATGGAGCATATTATAGTGTTTCGCCCTGGGGACTCACATGGGAGGAGGAGAACTATTACCTTATCGGATTTGATGATGAATATGAGAGTATTAGATATTACAGGGTGGATAAGATGAAGAACATTGTTCTGACCGATAAAAAACGTGAAGGAAGGGACAACTTTAAATTTTTGGACATGGCAGCTTACTCTAAAAAGCGCTTTGGGATGTTTGATGGTGAGGAGACGGAAGTGGAAATACTCTGTGATAATAGGATGGCAGGGGTTATCATAGACCGTTTCGGCAAGAGTACACCGTTTCTTAAACAGGACGAGGAACACTTCATAGCCAGGGTGTCTGTGGCGGTGAGCATACAGTTTCTCGGCTGGATCATGGCATTGGGCGATGGAGTGAAGATTGTGGGACCTGATTTTGTGGTGGAGCAGATGAGGGACGAGATAAGCAGGCTTAGTGAGATGTATTGGAGTGATATAGATAAGTACAGACTTTGGGACACCACTGTATGCTATACTGATAATACTTAAATATGCTTGCTGCATGTGTATGTGGCCTTTCAGAAGAAATGGAGAATGGAACAATGGAAAACACATTTATAGAAGTAAGATCAAACGGAGTAGTGTCTGCCAAACAGGGCAGTAATGGCAGGTCTCCTTATGAACATCAGAGAAAGGCGATGGAGTGCCTGGATATCATTGACAAACTTGACGATTACAGCACGCTGGTCGTGCTTCCCACAGGTGGCGGAAAGACATATACGGCATCGTCGTGGTTATTAAAAGCGGCGTTGAATAAACATAAGAAGATTCTATGGATCGCCCATCGACAGCTCCTTCTTGACCAGGCCGCCGAGTCATTTCAGAAATTTGCCTATGCCGAAAGTATGCCGAATGTATCAAGCTTCAGATACCGGATCGTCTCAGGAGCCGCAGTTCATGATAGAACTACCGATATTGTTTCTTCGGATGATCTCCTTATCGCGAGTAAAGACAGTCTGGGTAGAAATATGCAGGCCCTTGATAAATGGCTTGAAGGTGAGGACGAGATTTATCTGTGTATAGACGAAGCTCACCATTCCACGGCGAAAACCTATAGAAAAGTGATTGATCATGTAAAGAGCAAGGTGGAGCACGTAAAGATCATAGGCCTTACGGCTACGCCATTCAGAACGGCGGACAGCGAGCAGGGACTTCTTGCTAAGATTTATACTGACGGCGTTGATCTTGGCAAGGCGGTGAAAGATAATAAAGGGATTACATATAAAACGGATCTGAAAACTCTGATCAACCGAAATATCCTGTCCCGCCCCATCTTTGAGAGTTACAGTACGGAAGAAGGATTTGGTGATGATCTTGGTAAGGATGACTGGAATAGGATCTCTCATCTGGATATCCTTCCGGAAGATATTGCAAAGCAGATGGCCGGTAGTGCAGCCAGAAATAAGCTGATCGTAGATACATATAGAAAGAATCAGGAGACATACGGTAAAACGATCGTTTTTGCTGTAAATGTTGTTCATGCCATTTCACTGGCGAAGCTTTTCCAAAATGCGGGCGTTAAGGCGGAATTTATTGTATCTGATGTAAAGGATATGATTACAGGCGTAACAATAAGCAGCAAAGAGAATGAAAGAAAAGTCGAGAGCTATCGGAGCGGTGATACAAAAGTACTTATCAATGTAAATATTTTGACAGAGGGAGTAGATCTTCCACAGACACAGACGGTTTTTCTCGCCCGTCCGACTGTTTCGACGATTCTTATGACGCAAATGATAGGCAGGGCGTTAAGGGGTGTTGAGGCTGGCGGAACTGCGTATGCCCACATCGTATCATTCATTGATGACTGGGATGAGCATATCGCATGGGTCAATCCGGAAAGTCTCTTTGTAGATGAGGAATCGGATTTCTCAGACAGTTCTTCTGAACACCAGAAACATGAAATCTGCATGATCGCTATATCAAAGATCGGGGAGTTTGCAGCTATTCTTGATGACGCTGTGGATACGACAGCGATCGAGAAGGTTCCTTTTAAAAAACGGATCCCTATCGGTATGTACGCGTTTACCTGCCTTGAGGAGAATGGAATGGACCATTCGTATCAGGTAATGGTATATGATAGTACACAGAAAGCCTATGAGGAAATGATGCACGCTCTGCCGGCCCTGTTTCAGGATTTTGGCGTTGATGATGAGTTTGTTGATGATGAAACGTTAGCGGAGATGGCAGAACAGATCGCAGATACCTTTTTTACCGGTGAAATGATACCGCCTTACGAAGAAGCAGATATTATCCATATTCTCATGTATTATGCGCAGTATGAAGATATCCCGAAATTCTACACGTTCATGGATATTGATAAGAGCAAGCTGGATGTGGCCGCTATCGCGAAGCGTATCTGGGATGAGGATATGGGACAGCGGAAAAAGGCAGAATATGTGGATTCTATCTGGGAGGATGCCGATGATAACATGCTTCGTCTATTCTTCGGCAGAAAGGTATATTTTTGGAGGCAGCTTGATATTGAAATGATGAAGTTATCAAGCCCGGATATTTTTGATGATGAGCAAAATGTCAGGTATGGAAAGCGCGATTTTGAAGATATGTCCCTGCATGAGATCGGGGAGTATGCTCCAAATTATGAGAAGGAACTTCGTGACGGTGCATTTGAAAAGGCGCTGAATGAGGATGGCAGCTATGTGTGTGCAGAGTGTGGACTTGAAAGTGAGGTCAGGATTCCTTTTCAGGTTGATCATATCATTCCAATGAATAAGGGCGGAAAGACGGTGCCGGAAAATCTGCAGATCCTATGCAGACGGTGCAATGCGAGAAAGAGTGATAAATTATGATGGAGCTATGTTACGATGCTTACTCTCTTGCGCTGTTCGTGGTCAGTCAGGAGATGGGAAGCCGTACGGCGATGGATTTTTTAGAAAAAGTATATATAGAGGAACAAAGTTATTTGCGTCCTGATTATATAGGTAATAAGAAATTGCTTTTTACGGAGACACTTTATTGGATGGATTATCTGATCGACAAGGAGAAACTGGATGCGGAGTTTCCTGCCGTCAGAAAGGATTTTAAGGCGTCGGGCAGGGAGTTTGTGGAGGAAGCTGTCATGTCGGAACATGCCGATGTTGACACTTCTTTCATGTTCTTGCGGCTTCGAATCAAATATAAGATACTTAGGAAGTACATCGCAGATGGTGAGGCGATTCGCTATGATAATATAGATGATCCTATGTCTGAGTATATTGGGGACATCAGGCAGCTTATATCGCTGATATCATCCGTGTATAGTACGAGCGAATTGAGTAACATTCGAGAGATGGCAAAAGATGCATATATCATCAAGATGGCAGGGGAGGACGAGGATGTTATATTAGCAAAGCCAGAGTATATCTGCCTTAAGACATCTGATGAGGACATAGATTTATCTGTATATTGGGCGCCTTTTCAGATTTGTGAGAATGATAAGATAGGAGGCTTTGGTGTTTGTCTGATAGATTCAGGATTTTATGAGGAACATGATATACCTTATCAGGAACTTGTTAAGCTTGGTGTGATGAGTAAGCTGTTTATACCTGGTGAGAGAAGCGGGGACGGTGTGGGCGATGGATACTGGAGAGCGCAGGGGGAGTTCTGCCCGTATGCAGAGATAGATGGAGTAATAGAGAATATTGCTTATATTGTAGAAAATCCGGAAGAAGAGTTGTCAAGGAAGAAATCTGCTGAACTCTTGAAACTGGTACTTATATATGCAAGGAAATTGAAGGGGTATGTCAGATATAGGAGAAATAATCCATATGAAAAGGAAGAAGAGGCAAGTGTGCTATGTGATCTGAGAGATGATGCGTGGCTTTATGGGACAGATGGAAAACTCCACAGGATAAAGGACATGTCAAAATATGAGCTCGACAGGAACATCTATGGCGAGATCTTTCCCAATAAAGAGGCCTATACTATTCTTGGATTTGCTGAAAAAATGTTGGATGTCAGGGCAGATACGTTTGATATGGTGGAGAGCTTGGATGAGAAGGATCAGATGATCCTGCTAAGGCGGCTTGCCAGAAAGTTCGGAAAAAGTATAGCAGTTTCCCCGTCCATAGATCATTTGATTGAAAAGGGGGATTATGTTGCCTACAGGAATCCTGACGGCTCAATCTATGAAATCGAGATAAATCCGGATCAGTTTCCGTTGCATAAGGTTTTTCTCGGAAAGAGAATCGGTGATGAAGTAAAGTTTATAGGAAGAGCCTGTATTGTTATGAAAGTTAGCTGTTAGGATGGTGTAAGGGAAATAGTGCTTGAAGTATCTGAAACCCTTTTGTATAATTAGAAGAGAGTTTGGAACCATGAACGGTTCCAAACTCTGGTTATGGGGTGACGAAATGAAAAAAGAAAATGGAGTAAATGCAGTAGAAAACAGAATAAAAGATGAAGAGGTTGCAAGGCATACCATTAAGATCGTCGGTATTCCGGAGGACTGCGTTTTCCGCGAGATGGATGCCATCACAAATGCAATATCGGATAGATGTGAGCCGGTTATTGTGCCCGATGTTTACCCGCAGACGATTGACGGGAAAACCATTATTATTGTTGAAATCAGCGCAGGAAAGCAGAAACCCTACTACATCAAGCAGGATGGTATTACCGACGGCGTTTATATGCGTGTGTCAGGAACTTCCAGAAAAGCTGACAGGGAAATGACGAAGGAGATGTACTACGAGTCCGAGGGGCGCTCTTATGATACCGTTATTCGTAGAGATTTGTCCGTATCCGAGCTGGATATTGAGAAACTCTGCGCTGATATGAAAGGTGTTGCTCTTGCTAATTGTAAAAATGCTGCGCAGCGTCAGTCGGTGAAGGAGGTGACAAAAAATATCCTGCTGAACTGGGGTGTTTTGGCGGAGGACGAAGAGGGCGTTATTCATCCGACCAATGCGTATATTTTCCTGACGGGACAGGATGTTTTTCTGTCAAAAATCCAATGTGGCATGTTTAAGGGAACGACTCGTGCAGTGTTTGTGGATAAGCGTGATTATGAAGGCCCGTTGTGGCAGCAGGTAGAGGAGGCATTTAAGTTTGTTCTGAGGAACATCCGTCTTGGAGCTAGAATTGAAGGTCTTTATCGTAAGGACATTTACGAACTGCCGCCGGACAGTATTCGTGAGATTATCATTAATGCAGTGATGAATTGCAGTTTCCTGCAATCATCACATATTCAGGTTGCTATTTACGACGACCGTTTGGAAATCACGTCACCGGGAGGTTTGATGCCGGGAGTTACTATTGATAGGATGAAAGAAGGTTATTCTCAAATCAGAAACAGGGCTCTGGCGCATGCGTTTTCCTATATGAATCTGATCGAAGGCTGGGGTACCGGTATTCCGAGACTGTTTCAGGAAATGAAGGAGTACGGACTTCCTGAGCCGGAGTTTGTTGATATGGAGACTGCGCTGCGAATAAATTTGTACAGGGCGGTAAGTGACAGTGGAAATAGCACTGACCAAGAAACTAGCCTAGAAACTGACCAAGAAACTAGCCAAGAAACTGACCAAGAAACTAGCCTAGAAACTAGCCTAGAAACTAGCCAAGAAACTAGCCTAGAAATGATAAAGAGCCATAGTTCATGTGAAAAAATCATATATGAAATCAGCTTAAATCCTTTTATCACACAGATAAAACTCGCGGAGAGAACAGGGATGTCGAGGAGCGGAGTAAAGTATGTTTTGAAACAACTACAAAATGAAGGACTCTTAAAAAGAGTCGGCTCCACCAAGAAGGGCCAGTGGATCATTAAGAAATGAAAATACGGAAGGGATTGAATTAGTGAAGACAAAATAAGTTGAAAATCAGGGACTTCTCAAGGAAGTCTCTTTTTTGCGCTTTATAAGAATTTTATTCCGCCCTTTTGCCAATAGTAACTAGAGTACTGGCAAATAACGATAGAAGGGATGTGGTACATCTATGATGCAGAAAATCCAAAAGTTCGGCGGCGCCATGTTCACCCCGGTGCTGCTGTTCTCCTTTGCAGGTGTTATGGTTGGTATAGGAACGCTTTGTACGACCGAGGCCGTCCTCGGGTCGCTGGCGGTCCCCACCAGCATGTGGTATCTGGTGTGGAATGTGATCCTGCAGGGGGCGTGGTGCGTGTTTAACCAGCTGCCCCTGCTGTTCGTCGTTGGCCTGCCCATTGGCCTGGCCAGCAAACAGGCGGCGCGGTGCTGCATGGAAGCGTTGGTCTTATATCTGACCTTTCACTATTTTGTAAATACGATACTCTCCCAGTGGGGAGGCGTGTTCGGCGTTGACTTTTCCGCGGAGATCGGCGGTTCCAGCGGACTGACGATGATCGCTAATATCAAAACGCTGGACATGGGGATGTTCGGCGCGCTGCTGGTCTCCGGGATCGTAATCTATCTTCACAATAAATTTTTCGATACGGAGCTTCCGGAATGGCTTGGTTCCTTTAACGGATCCACATTCATCTTTATGATCGGGTTTCTTGTCATGCTTCCGGTGGCACTTTTGTCTGTGATCATCTGGCCCAATATCCAGCATGGCATGCAGATTTTCCAGAATTTTGTCATGACCAGCGGGGCATTTGGCGTATGGGTTTTCATATTTCTCGAGCGCCTGCTCATTCCGTTCGGATTGCACCACCTCATGTACAGTCCATTTTATTATGACAATCTGGTCTGTCCCGGCGGTATTTACTCTTACTGGGCGACGCAGCTGCCAGCGCTGGCGTCTTCGACAGCCTCGCTGAAATCCCTCTGTCCCCAGGCGTCCTTTACGGCGACAGGATTTTCCAAGCTGTTCGGCTGTCCGGGTATCGCGCTGGCGTTTTATGCCACGGCAAAGCCGGAAAAGAAGACACAGCTCAAGGGGCTGCTGATCCCGATCACACTTACGGCGATCGTCTGCGGCGTAACAGAGCCGATCGAGTTTACGTTCCTGTTTATCGCGCCGGTACTCTTTGTCGTCCATGCGTTTCTGGCGGCCTGTCTGTCCACAACGATGAACCTGTTCGGTATCGTTGGGGTATTTTCCGGCGGTCTGATCGAGATGAGTTCGCTGAATTTTATTCCGCTTATGAGCACGCACTGGAAAGAGTACCTGCTTCTGCTGGTCATCGGACTGGTATACACGGCAATTTATTTTGTCGTATTCCGTTTCCTGATCCTCAAGTTTGATTTTAAGACGCCGGGACGGGAGGAGAGCGATGAAACGAAGTTTTATTCGAAGGCGGAGTTCCGGGCCAGACAGTCAGGAAATGTGGAAATGGACAAAAAGACCATGCTGGCTGCCCTGATCATGGAAGGACTGGGAGGCGCGGATAATATCGTCGATGTGACCAACTGCGCAACCCGTCTGAGGATCAATGTAAAAGATGAAACGGTGGTCAAAGACGACGCTTACTTTAAAGGCGTGGGTTCCCATGGTATTTCCAAAAATGGAAAGGCGATGCAGGTCATCGTCGGTATGAGCGTGCCCAGTGTCCGGGAGAAATTTGAAAATATCATGGCAAATCCGTCCGCTTACGCGCTCGATAAAGGAGACAGTGAGGACGAGCCAAAACAGCAGGCGCCGGATGCGGCGGGAAATACGAAAAGCGGCGTGGACGCCGATCAATCCGCGATGCAGCGGCATGAGATCAAGGCAGCAGCAGACGGAGAGGTGATCCCGGTAAGCGATGTGCCGGATGAGGTGTTTGCCGGAGGCGCGCTCGGCGAGGGCGTGGCTGTCATCGTCACAGACGGCATGGTATACGCCCCGGTAGATGGAGAGATCTTCACGGTCGCGGACACGCTGCACGCCTATGGAATCGCGACAGAAGATGGACTGGAGCTTCTCGTCCACATCGGCATCAATACGGTAGAATTGGGGGGAGAAGGTTTTACCGCGAAAGTGAAAGTGGGTGACAAAGTCAGGACGGGGCAGCTGCTCTGCGAGGTGGATATGAACCTGATGAAAGAAAAAGACATCAAAATGCACACGCCGATCCTGATGACAAATGCCGATGAGTGCGGGGAAATAGAACTGATGCCGGATAAATCGGCCAAAGCAGGGAAAACTACCGTTATCACGTATCTAAAATAAGAACAGAAAAATCAGGAGGTATTTATTTATGTCAAAACCATCATATGCGATCACTGTCGCCGGAGGCGGCAGCACATTTACGCCGGGAATTGCCCTCATGCTCCTGGAGGAGCGGGAGCGTTTCCCGATACACAAGATCATGTTTTACGACAATGACGCGGAGCGTCAGGAGATTGTGGCAAAAGCCTGTGAAATCTATCTGAAGGAAAATGCGCCGGACATCGAATTTGGCTACACGACCGATCCGGAAACGGCGTTTACCGGGATTGATTTTGTTCTGGCCCATATCCGTGTCGGCAAATACGCCATGCGCGAGCTGGATGAAAAGATTCCCCTCAAGTACGGCGTGGTCGGACAGGAGACATGCGGGCCGGGCGGAATTGCCTATGGAATGCGTTCCATCGGCGGCGTTTTGGAAATTCTGGACTATATGGAAAAATATTCACCGGAGGCATGGATGCTGAATTATTCCAATCCGGCGGCAATCGTCGCGGAGGCGACCAGACGCCTTCGTCCGGAATCGAGGATACTCAATATCTGCGATATGCCGATCGATCTGGAGGAAAAGATGGCCAATATGGTTGGGCTGAAATCCAGAAAAGAAATGCAGGTCGGCTATTACGGTCTCAATCATTTCGGGTGGTGGTACAAGATCTATGACAGTGAGGGAAATGACCTGATGCCGGAGATCAAAAAGCATGTGGCGAAAAACGGGTTTGCCGATGGCATCGCGGAGACAAACCAGCATATCGATGACAGCTGGAAGGAGACATTCGCCAAGGCCAAGGACGTTTACGCCCTCGATCCCGATACGATCCCCAACACGTATCTCAAATATTATCTGTATCCGGACTACGTCGTGGAACACTCTGACCCAAAACACACCCGTGCCAACGAGGTAATGGAGGGCCGTGAAAAGACGGTATTCGGAGCGTGCCGCGAGATCATTGAAAAGGGCAGCGCCAAAGACTGCGGATTTGAGGCCGATGCGCACGCCACCTATATCGTCGATCTGGCCTGTGCCATCGCGGAAAACACAAGGGAGCGGTTTCTGCTCATCGTCCCGAACGAGGGAGCGGTGGAGAATTTTGACCGCACGGCGATGGTGGAGATTCCATGTATCGTCGGTTCCAACGGATATGAACGCATCTGTCAGGGGTCGATACCGCAGTTCCAGAAAGGTCTCTTAGAGCAGCAGGTCAGTGTGGAGAAACTCGTCGTGGAGGCGTGGATCGAAGGGAGTTATCAGAAAATGTGGCAGGCGCTCACATTATCTAAGATCGTGCCAAGCGCGCGGGTGGCCAAGCTGATCCTCGACGACATGATCGAGGCAAATAAGGACTACTGGCCGGAACTGAAATAAGAGATTGGATCGGAGGCAGGGCTATGGCAAAGAAAAAGGAACAGATCAGGATCGCGGCAGATCTTCACGCAAAAGACAGATGGTTTGCGATCGCTAAAACCCTTCTGACACTGGCGCCGCTTGTGGCGGTGGGATATTTGCGCATGTTTCCGGGGGGCGGCGATATTTCGGCCCTCCTGTCGGAAAATCCACAGATCACCGTTACCTTTCTGTCAGCGATGACGGGGCCGTTTACGGCATATCTGATCGGATTGGCGCAAAAACACCTATATGAAGGGGACGCAGCATATCTTATGACACATCTGGCTCTGATCTTCGTGGCGGAAGCGCTGCTGCGTAACGTGGTTTATATGGTGGCCATAACATTTTTGATGTATCTGGTGTACCAGATGACGGGTGTTTCACCGCTGGCTTCCGTGCGCAGCAAATGGAGAAATCACTTTTTCCGGGATCTCTCCGGATGTTTTGTTCTCATCTTTTTCTGTTCCTTCTGCCTGTTTGCCTCAATGCGGATCGGTATGTAACGGAGAGCGGGCGGGATGGGAGGGCAGCCGCAGCATGACCGACGAATGAAACATCACCGCTTCATGGGTAAATTCCACACCGCCATCGTATTTCTCCGCGATATCCGCCAGTATTTTCAAGCCAAGCCCCTGGCCGCCGGATTTTGTGGAGAGGTACGCCCTGCCATTTTGTTTCACGTCCCCGTCAAAGCCATTATCGACGGTAACGCCAAACATTTTCCCAGAACAGTTCATGTTCAGGCGGATCATCCGGTCCGTCCCCGCTGCGGTGGCGGCCGCGCTTACGGCATTATCCAGAAGGTTCCCCACCAGTACGGAAAGGTCGGTATCTGGCACCGGAAGCATATCCGGGATATGGACGTGGGTCGAAAACGCGATATCCTGTGATTTCGCGAGATCGCTATAATGACTGATCAGCATATTGATGACCGGATTGCCGCAGTATTGGATGATCCGATGATCTTCCATGCTTTTCAAATAGAGGTTCAGATAGTCCTTCGCTTTTTCCGGATCGCCTGATTCAAGGTAACCCTGGAGGATCACCATATGATGCCGCAGGTCGTGCCGCATTTTACGGCTGTTCTCTATATTTTCATAAATCCTCTTGTATTGTTCGCCGCGGATTTCTTCCTGGTACTGCAGCCTCGCGTATTTTTCATCGGCCAGATACCGTTCATGAGCGAGGGAATACATTTTAAAGATTACGCCGTACAGGAGAAATACGGTGAGAAGAAGGCCGAAATATAAGGAAACTGCCGTTATATTTGAGATGATATAGATAAAGTCTACATAAGAAAATACAATGAAAAATGTGCCAAACAGAAGCAGCAGGGGAATGGAGAGGTATCCGATCTCTTTGGCGCTCATCCCGTCTTCGACAGGCAGGTAAAAATATTTGAGAAATAAACATAATAACGGGATGACCACCACATTGGAGACGAAAGTGGCCGCGATCGTGATCGGGGTATCGGGAATCCAGCTTCCCGGTCCCGGCAGGAAATTCAGGATGCAGTTACAGATGGAACTGATAAATAACGCGCTGGTCATGGCAAATAAAAAGATAAACGCTTTCTTCTGCCAGATTGCCCGGACGGCGTACAGATACCAGAAAAAGCAGAGGATCGTGCAGCAGATAAAGACGGCGCTGATCGCCTGATAAAGCCGGTTATCAAAGGGCAGGATAAAGGAAAGGTAAGTTCCCGCTGCGGCGTAAGCAAGAGCGGATCCGAGAATAAGGGAAATGGTAATGAGAGTGTTCTTCCTGCGCGGCAGCCGGAAATATCCGGTAAATGGAAACGCACATAACAGGGCAAACGAGGCGAGGTCAACGAACGCCCCTGTAAATAGCTGCAAAAAAATGATCATAAACCCTGCCTCCTTACATATCGAAATAAAAAGTCCTGATACTGTTTTTTCAGTTCCGTCCGTTTGTTTCTGGATATGGAGATCTCAGTGCCATCTTTCAATACGATATGGTCGTAAAAGAAAGAATCAATGAATGCCATATTGACCACAAAACTTTTCTGCACGCGCAGGAACAATTCCTCATCAAGCAATGTAAACAGGGCGTTTAGCGACGTGTAAGTCTGAAAGCTGTGATCCTCCGTGTGAACGGTGCAGCGGGTATTTGTCACCTCAATGTACGAAATATCCTCCATCGGGATCGAAATCTGTTTTCTGCCTGTTTTAATTTCCAGAATTCTTTTGTTTTTCGCAGGGCAGGAAGAAATACACCGCTCTACGGCTTCTCTTACTTTTTCCCGTTTCAGCGGTTTTACGAGGTAGTGCGAAGCGTTCAGGTTAAAGGCTTCTATGGCGTGCTCGCTGCTGATGGTCGTAAAAACAAAATGACTCGTCTGCGGCCAGCTCATCTGGGCGCTTTGCACGGCGTCGATTCCGTTTATATCGTTCAGGTAAATATCCATAAAAACAATATCATAATTTTTTGCAATACCCGCGGAAAGAAAATGTTCCCCGGAGGTAAAGGTATCGATCTGTGTGAGTAGTCCAAGGTCATCACAGACGTCAGTGAGATGTGATAGGAGGGAGTTCCGATCGCTCTCGTCGTCATCGCAGACGGCAATATGAAGCAGCATATCAACCATTCCTTTTTGTTTATCATTATCGCATTGTGGATGTTATCTTTCAAAATATTGTCAATGCCGTTGTCGGGATATGTAGAAATTTCCTTTGTATAATGCGGGTTTTCCTTTGTGAAATGCCGATCAGGAGCGGTAGAAATTATGATAAAATAAGTGCAGGCGCACTTATTAGCGAGTTTTTGCAAAACTCGGGATGTGCAGAAAACATGCACAAAAATTATGATAAAATATAATATATTTACATTTGATTTGGAAAATGAGAAGGAGGTATTCTTATGCGTTGGAATAGGAAGAAAAAATACATGGCCGTATTCCTCAGCTTGTTGATGGCCTTTGGGGGCCTGTGTGTGCCAGATAGAACATTGGCCCAGTCTGTTGATAAGAAGCTGGAGATCAGGGAAATGATTGCGGTACTGCCAGCGGGAGGACTACAGGAATCCCGGATTTACCGGGTGGATGACGGGGAGGCAGAGAAAGTTCCTGCTTTGAATACGGACCGCAGGACGGGGCGCAGCACAACCCAGGAGTCGGTATTTGAGCGGGGGGTCGGGGATTATGGTTACAAAAGCCTGTCTCAGGAGCAGCAGTCATTCTATCATAGAATATCCGAATCCCTGACGGCATTTGAAAGCGGAGCGACAAATGGAGAATATACACAGATAACCCTGGATGGAAACATATCCTATGTGCCATTTCGAGCGGTCTTCGCCGATCTGGGCCTGGACGAAGATCAGGCATCGCAGGTATGGATTGCCTTTGCTGCGGATCATCCCGGGCTTTTCTGGCTGGAGAATGGATGCGCCATTTCCTCTGATGGATTGATGCCGATCATCCGGGAGGACTACCAGGGCGAGGCTGCTGCCATGACCCAAAAACGGGCAGATGTGAAAACAAAGATAGAGCAGGGGATAAAAAACTATTTGACGCAGGCAGGTTATTACGACGCCGCCTATGATCAGGTGCGGCATATGGATACGATGATAATTAGTGCGGTGGACTTTGCCTATCAGCAAGGTACGAAGACGCCGGAAGAGGCAGACTGGGCACACACGATCGAGGGTGCGTTTGCCGGGGAGCACAATGCGGCGGTGAGCGAGGGTTATGCCAAGGCATTTGCCTTTCTTTTGAATATCCTGGATATTCCCAATGTATACGTGACAGGGAGGAAGAAAGGGACGACAGAATCCCATGCCTGGAACTGCGTTTCCTTTGACAATGGTAATACGTATTATTGTATGGATCTGGCATGGGATGATATGGGAGCAGATCATGAAATAACTGGCAATTCTTATCAGTATTTTGCCATGCCAAAGAGTAAATTCGAGCAAAAGCATCAGGCGAATACCCCTGGAGGGACGGATGGAAATTGGCTGTATGCCCTGCCGGAACTGGGGGATGATATGGATTTTACCTATTTCATACAGTACGGCGCCTTCGCAGAGAGTCCGGAGATTTTTAGCGATGATGAAGTGAGGGGATTTTTGTCGCGTGTCAAGGCATTAGCTCCAAATCAATTAAGCAACTATGCTGTCATGGTGGATAATTTGAGTCTTTCAAGGATAATGCAAGTTATGGGATTGAGCAACATGTCTGTGATAACGTCAGAAGAATATGGCATGTGTATCTGGGCAAATCCCCTAACAGATTATAGTAAGGGTAATCACAACCCACTGTATAATCTTTCAAATAAAGAACTGACCATAGATTTGGGGAGTGAGACGGAGACGACCTTGAGTTTGGAAATTGTTAGCGGCGTCGATGGTAATTTTGTGCGATGGTACTCTCGAAACAATGAGGTGGCAGTAGTAAAGGCGCCGGCTTATACGAAAATGGAGGACGGAGCCAGTGTCCAGATCGTGGCGAAGAAAGCTGGTACAGCAGTGATATGCGCGGATGGCAGTAATGGAGGAACAATGACCTGTACGGTAAAGGTGACAGGCCAGAGACCGGCGGCAACACCAACTGTTAAGCCTGCACCAACTTCGCATCCAACGTCTGTTCCTACAGAGACACCAGCGTCAACACCGGAGCCTGCATCAACCCCAGGGCCGACGTTTGTGCCTACACTGCCGCCGGGGCCGGCATATACCTCTACGCCAGCGCCAGAACCGACATCAAGTGCGTCCCCGACAGCGCCGGCAAGTGCGGCGCCAGGAGGGACAGCTTTACCAGCGGCTTCAGGGAAGCCGGAGGCAACGGAGGATCCGGAATCCACAGATAAGCCGGGGTCTACAGGAAGGCCAGGCGCCACAGGGGATCCGGGGTCTGCTGGTAAGCCGGAATCCACAGGAAAGCCAGGTGCCACAGGGGATCCGGGAGCCACAGATACGCCGTCGACAGGAAAGCCGATCGCTTCGGGCAAACCGCAGTCGAGTGTAGCTCCGACAATGCCAGCGTCAGCGGCACCGACAGGAAAACCGTCGGCAAGTGTGACACCGACAACGCCGCCGGCCCCTTTGGTAACACCGCCGAATCCGGCGCTGCCGACGGTGAAGCCGACGGGAATGCCGCAGCCACTGGCTTCACACGATCCGGGGCTTCCTATATCGCCGGGAGATAGTAATACGGGAACGACGGCAGATGTTGCGGGTACAAAAGCGATCGTGCCCGGGAAGAAATCATTGGTGATCGCGCCGGGCAAAACGGTAGTGATGGCATATCGTGCGGAGGCGGATGCTCCTTTTGCCGGGAAACCGGCGGAAGTGACGGCAACGGTATCCGGCAATAAATCAGTTTCTGCAAAAGTGACGGATTCCGGGGTGCTGATCGCGGTGGATCAGAAGGCCGTCAGGGGGTCAGCGGCTTCCCTGGTATTGCAGTCGAAAAACGCGGCCGGCAGCGTGGTAAAGGCCGTGGTCAAAGTAAAAGTGCAGAATAAGGTGAAGAAGCTGTCGGTGAAAAAGAAGAGCGTTGTTTTAAAGAAAGGCCGGAAGACAAAGATTGTCCTTATAGTAAAAGCACAGAATAATAAGAAGGCGGTAACGGATGCTGTTAAGATTTCTTCTAAGCTTGTCAGGCTTGTGAAAAGTTCCGCGAAGAAAAAGAAGGTGATACTGACCTTGAAAGGAGAGACGAAAGGAGAGAAGCAGGTCGTGATCCGGGTTGGATCGAAGAAGGTGAAAGTCAGGGTGATGGTGCGATAGAGGGAAAGAGGAGAAGGTCCCGGAGAAATCCGGGGCCTTTTTGGGATTTTTCTGTGATTTCCGCGATCTCTGCAGTCGGGAGCAGATTTGTCTGGCTTTTTTGAGTAGAGCCCTTACAGCAGAGATATCATTTGGATCGTTATACATACAGAGAAAACTTTCACTGACGGACAGGGAACTTGTGGATCAGATCAGCGAGAATCCGGGATACCTGAGAGACTGACTTGCTTATCTATACTGCAAGTTGATGTATTCATTCTTATACCTGACTCACTGCAAGGTTCCTGTCTATGAAGCCAAAATTACTTCTTCGATTACATAATCCTTATAAATAATCTTAAGGAATATGCGTTTATAAATACTTATCATACTTTCCACTAGGAAAAGAATTTTCTAAACCTAAAACTTTTGGCCATAAACCTGTATCATCTATAATAAATCCCATGATCATTCCCATATGACTATGCAAATGTCTAAATTGTGCTAGAATGAGAGTAAATCTACAATACTCACAATCTAACGGATATTCTAACAATTGCTTGTCTGTAAGGTTAGAAATATACCTTATTATTTTCTTCTCGATGCAGATAAGATAGTATTCTATTTCCACTCTTGTTAGATTTTTTTCTGTAAAAACATCTAAATTATTTAAACCATTTTCGTGTATAATAGGCTCTTGAAAGTCCTTATCTCTTGGATTGATAAACCATAAATCTAATGAATGCAACATATGGTATATGTGTTTCCAACAGGGCATATCACAGTATGTTTTGTTCCATAATTTATTTGGAACACAATCAATTACATTTCTTACTTCCCACAGTGCTCTTTTAGTTTGTTCTTCTATAATATCAGTCAATGTATTTTGCTCCATAATGTCATCTATTCCTTCCCTTTGAAAATTGAAAAACTTCAAGATATTTCTTCTTTGGATGTTTCTTTTAGTTTCCATCTTCCTGAAACGTCACATCCAAATGCCAGTGGTAACTCTCACCATCCAGTGTCCATTGACTGTTCTTACCACTCCCCTGATTCCTAATGGTCGGCTGTTTATAATATATTTTTTCTCAGTACTTACTCCCCCTTCCGCACCTATTATCGTATACGTGTCAGGATAATGGTCTTTGCTCCCTCGTCTACCTAAATGTAATTGACGTGGGAATTTAGGTTACGGACTCGAAAAAAAAGGTCATATTTTGGAAAAATATCAACAAATTATTAAACAAGTCCTCTGTCATTCTTCTCTTAGACGGAATATGAATAAATACAACTTCTGAATTTGTACATCTAGTCAACATCTCGTAATAAGCATCGTTGCATAAATACGATGTTGGATTATTTGATATCTTGTTATGTATCCCATAACATCCTAATTTATCAGACAGTTTTTTTACATCAGCTGTACTATATCTGTAATCCCCATTTCTTTCCGCGCAAGTTTCAATCCTAATATTTCCGTTTAACTTCTTATCTACTCCAAACATGACTACTTTATCATATACTCTTTTCATTTTCGCAATATCTTTGCGTAGGCCCTCAAAAGAATTTGTTAAAAATAGATGATTTCCTGCCATTTCTTTTACTAAACGAAATGAATAGTTATAATTCCCTTTAAAGCCCACATATAACAAATCCATAACCTATTATTACCTCCAAAAACAAACTATTTCTAAATATTATAGCATGAAACGGCATAAATAGCCAACTTTATTTATATAAGTATCATCGGTACAATACACTAGTTTCAATGCCAGGGAAGTGGTTACATTCATAAACCTCGAGTAATCCACTCTGGCATAGGAACAGGCATAGTAAAAAGCATTCAGGGAATTCCCTGTGATGCCGGACAAAAAATGCCTGTACAGGGAGCGGATGGAATCAGCGGACTCCATTACCAACATGGATAAAACGAGCAGGAACAGTGTTTCCGATGTAGGCACGGAGTAGGCTTCAAAGTAAATACAAAAATATTGAAAAAGTCTACCACTCAGGTTGTTTTTGTTGTATAATAAGATTGACGTATGGGATCGCTTCCCTTTGTTATGTATTTTGGCAAACTTATTATAACACGAAAGTTATCCTGTTCGTTATTCTTTTTTGAAAAAGTTGTAAAGTGGTGTAATAATGTAACGTCTAAAAAAAATGCGATTAAGAAAGAGTTGATTATATGTTTCAAAATGGTGAGCAACATATGGTGGTGTATATTATTGGGTTTGTATTAATGGCTTTTTTCCTTGTTAGGAGTTTTTTTGTTAAGAATAAGAATTTGATCAATATGCCTGGAATAGAAAAGGATGAGCGAAAATTTGGTAAGGTGAGGTTTTTATATATTCTTACACAAGTTATAAGCTTGGTCATGTTTATCATTTGCTTTATATATGTGAAGAATTTTTATATTGCAATGCTTGCGTTTGCCCTTTGTACTTTGTTTCCTATCTGCAGTGCATTATTATATGACACGTTTTTAATCAGGAAAGGGCAGAAGCAAAGTGAGGAATGAAATGTTATCAGAACAAGTAAAAAAATTATTAAAATAATTGAGTTTATAACGGACAAAGAGTTGATCGACATATCTGGAAATTTGTTTGATATTGGGTTTGATTTTTTAGAATAAGTAAGATTGATAGTGGGCTTAGAAGAAAAGTTTGGAATTGAGGTTTCATATGATTTATATGAGAATCAATATATTGATGACATTGTTGATTATATTTTGGGAAGGATTAAAGGGAATGTATAATAAGTTTGACGAATGTATGTATGGGCGCGCGGCCTCAAGGGAAGAACGGCAGGAGATCCGGCTGCGCATGGCTCAGAAATTATTGGAAAAAGCATATCGGGAAATCCAAGGGTTGTTGAACGGCTAGAAAAAAGCTGAATAAAATTGTCCCCCTTCTCAACTACCTCTTGTTTTACGAATCCCCCCATCCCTGCTATACTAAAAGAAAACCATTAAAAACGAACAGCCCCAAAAGGAGGTAGCAGCGATGGATCAAACGCATTTTGGAAGCCGGATCTCCCGGCTTCGCCAGAACAAAAATATGACACAGGAGCAGCTGGCCGCCCGGATCGGAGTGACGCCGCAGGCATTGAGCAGATGGGAGCGCGGCCAGAGTCTGCCGGATCTTTCCCTCTTAACCGAAGTCTGTCAGATCCTGGAGGTCAGCGCGGATGAACTCTTAGGAATATCAACCCCAAAGTCCCCGGAACAAAACCATGACCGGCGCCATGAAGTGGTATGGAGCCGTCTCCGCAATTGCCTGGAACCGCTGGAACTGATCTTCGGCGAAAAACTGGTGCCGGTCTTCATGAACGATACCTACATGCAGAAAATAGTAGAACAGCGCGAAAAGCTGGCCGCAGAGGGAATCTTGATGCCGGTCGTGCGGGTGCGGGATGAATTGGAGCTGGAAACAAATGAATTTCAGATCGTATCCTACCGCCGCAGACTGTATTCCGAGCGGCTCACATCCTTTGATGAGCATACATGCGACTATATTTGCGGCTGTCTGGGCAGAGCCGTACAGGACAATTACGCCCATATCCTAAATCAGGAACTCGTCAAAGAACTTACCGACAATTTGCAGATCAAATTTCCCGTATTGGTCGGCGGGGCAGTACCCGGCCGCATTTCGTACGGATTATTGACCGATGTTCTGAAAGCGTTGATCCGCGGGGGCTGCCCGATCGCATATCTGGAAAAAGTGATTGAAATACTCGACCGTATTCTGCGCAGGTCTCCGGAAACCCCGGAAGAGGAACTGGCTCGGATCGTTTCGCGGGAGATGAAGGAACATATCTCTTCTCGACGGATCTCCCAGTGATCTACAAAAAAATTGTGTAAAAATAAAACTTTTTCTTTTCATAATTCGTCTGTATTATGAATGGGTAAAAAGCGTTGTGAAAACTCCGATGCTTGATTGCCTAAATAAAACGGAAAAGGAGATAACGAATATGGAAATGAAAACAGTAAAAAATGTAATAACAAGAGACAAGGGGATCCTTCGGGGATTTCTCGTCATTGTCCTCGCTTTGATGGCAATAACAGCCGTTCGTATGACGGGGGACGGGGCAGGAACTGGTGTAAAAATAGCGCAGGCAAAGGCAAAAAATGCGCCTAAAGGGGCGAATAAGAAGGATGTCAGTGAACTTAAAAAAATGATCAACTTTCAAAATAAACACAATGCGGGTTTTGAAGAAGATATGAGTCATACGAATTATACATGGGAAAATGGCAGGCTGGTGCAAATAGTTCTTTTTGCAAAAGCTACTTCTGAATCCGGGGGAAGGAAATTAGGGGGAGGAAAGGGAAAACTGGATTTTTCGGGATTTACTTCTTTAAAGACGTTATACATCCAGTATTTTGGCGGAATTACTGAAGTTGATATTTCCCAAAACAAAAATCTAAAAGAGCTGAATTGTTATAGCTGCCCCAAAATAAAGAATTTTAAAATGTCTGCGAAAAATAAAGGGTTGAAACAACTGAGTTTAGATTGCTTAAAAAAGGTAAAAAAATTAGATGTATCAAAACTGTCAGGTTTAAAAAATTTTTCCGTGGATGGTTTCGCATTTACCTCTCTTGATCTATCGAAAAATAAAAACTTGGAGAAAGTGCTTCTTACCGATACAGCACACGGAAAAACGAGCTTAAAGAAATTGACCTTACCCAGATCAAAAAAATTAAAAGACATTACCGCTCATTATACGGCGCTGCCCAGTCTTGATCTGTCATATTATACAAACCTGAATAAACTGGCGTGTGTAGGTAACAGAAAATTAAAGGCGATTAAACTGCCAAAGAATCTGAAGAGTCTGGACTGTTCTGGCAACAGCCTGACGGGGTGTCTTGATCTGTCAAAGTGTGTGAAACTGGAGGGAGTCGCCTGTGCTGATAATCAGTTGACGGTTCTCAAACTACCGAAAACGAGCACTCTCAAGAGTGTGTATTGCAGCAAGAATCGATTAACCAGTCTCGATGTGTCGGGATTGTCTTCCCTGACTTTTCTAAGATATGCGGAAAATCAGATTACCGATGTGGACACATCAGGATGTCCGAATCTGCAGAACTGATCCTGGTTCCGAGTCTGAAGAGGAACGGGGGAAGGATTGCGGGGAAAAAAGGAGGCTTCTGGAGAGGTCTCCTTTTTGTGCTTTTATTCGGCAGACTATAATGGAACAGTTGGGGATTGACATATACCCCCAGGGGGTATATAATGAGGAAAATGATACAAAAAGACCTGCATACCCCACAGGGTATATGCTGGCTTGAAATGGAGAAACTACCGATGGAGGAAGCTGCCGCTAGGAGAAACTGCCGATGGGGAAACTACTGATAGGAGAGATTGCCGATGGGGAAATTGTGGATGGAAAAAGATTGTTGCTGCACGGATAAGAGGAAAAAACGAGACGAACAGGAATATAAAGATCTGCTCAACCGCTTAAAGCGGATTGAAGGGCAGGTGCGCGGTGTGCAGAACATGGTGGAAAAAGACAGTTACTGTATTGACATCCTGACGCAGATATCCGCTATCACCGCGGCCCTGAACAGCTTTAACAAAGTGTTGCTGGCAAACCATATCCGTACGTGCGTCACGGATGATATCAGGGATGGCACAGGTGAATCCGTCGAGGAACTGGTGGCGGTCCTTCACAAATTGATGAAATAGAAAAGCGAGGATCTTATGGAACAATATCATGTGACAGGTATGAGCTGCGCTGCATGCAGCTCCCGGGTTGAAAAAGCGGTCAGCAAAGTACCCGGCGTATCATCGGTATCGGTAAGCCTGCTGACCAACTCAATGGGCGTAGAAGGAACTGCATCTGATGATCTTATCATAAAAGCGGTAGAAGACGCCGGCTATCATGCAGAACGCAAAAACAGGCAAAATGGAAATGCCGCCGGCATAAACCGGAGCGGGACAGATGCCGCCGGCGGGAACGCTCTTCCCGCCGATCCAGCCAGCGCGCTCGAAGACCACGACACTCCCAGACTCCGCGCGCGGCTGCTCGTATCGGTTGTCCTTCTTGTCGTTCTCATGTATATTTCGATGGGAAATATGATGTGGGGATGGTATCTGCCCGAAGTGTTGGAAAAAAACCAAATGGCGCTCGCCCTGATCCAGCTTCTGCTGACGACGGCGATCATGGTCATCAACCAGCGCTTTTTCATCAGCGGCTTCCGCGGGCTCTGGCACAGGGCGCCGAATATGGACACGCTCGTGGCGCTCGGCGCGGGAGCGGCGTACGGGTACAGCCTGTACGCCCTGTTTGGCATGTCGTATGCGCTGACAGCTGGGGATCTGGCACATATGCATCATTATGTCCACGAATTGTACTTTGAATCCGCCGCCACGATCCTGACATTGATCACGGTGGGGAAAACACTGGAAGCCCGCTCGAAGGGGCGGACGACTGATGCGCTCAAGAGCCTGATGCGGCTTGCGCCCCAGCGGGCGGTACTGCTCGTGGAGGGCACGGAACAGGAAGTGCCGGTGGCGCAGGTGAAAAAAGGGGATCTTTTTGTCGTGCGTCCCGGTGAGAGTATTCCGGTGGACGGTGTCATTGTCAAAGGAAATGGTTCTGTCAACGAAGCGGCGCTGACGGGTGAGAGTATTCCCGTCGATAAAGCGGAAGGCGATGCTGTTTCGGCTGCCACGATCAATCAGGACGGTTTTCTGACGTGCCGGGCGGACCGGGTGGGCGAGGACACGACGCTCTCGCAGATCATCCAGATGGTGAGCGATGCCGCGGCCACAAAAGCCCCGATTGCCAAAGTCGCGGACCGGGTATCCGGCGTATTTGTTCCTATTGTAATGGCAATCGCCGCGGTTACCATTATCATTTGGATGATGACCGGGCAGAGTTTCGGGTACGCGCTGGCAAGAGGGATCTCAGTGCTCGTCATAAGCTGTCCGTGCGCGCTCGGACTGGCGACCCCGGTGGCGATCATGGTCGGAAACGGAATGGGAGCCAAAAACGGGATATTGTTCAAAACGGCGGTTTCCTTAGAAGAAACGGGAAAAGCGCAGATTGTCGTGCTCGATAAGACGGGGACGATCACGCTCGGCGAACCGAAAGTTACCGATGTCATCGCGGCGTCCGAGGATCTGCAGGACGATCTGATCCGGACCGCCTATGCGCTCGAGTGCATGAGCGAGCATCCGCTCGCCAGGGCGGTCGTAGAGTACGGCAGCAGCCGCGGCATGCCAAAAGAAACAGTCAGCGACTTCAAAGCCGTATCGGGAAACGGGCTGCAGGGAATGCTGGGGAACGACCGGATCACAGGTGGAAAACAGGAGTACATCGAGACGGTGGCGGAGATTCCGGCAAGGATTCTCGAAATGAGTGACCGCCTCGCCGGCGAGGGGAAGACGCCGCTCTATTTTGCGAGAAATAGCACGCTCCTTGGCTGCATCGCCGTGGCCGACGTTATGAAAGAGGACAGTCCGCAGGCGATCCGTGACATGCGGCAGATGGGGATGAAAGTCGTGATGCTGACGGGCGACAACGAGCGGACGGCGCAGGCCATCGGGCGTGCGGCGGGCGTGGATGAGATCATCGCCGGTGTACTGCCGGATGGTAAAGAGGAACAGGTGCGCAGATTTGCATCACGGGGAAAAGTGATTATGGTAGGGGACGGCATCAACGACGCGCCGGCCCTGACGAGGGCGGATATCGGGATTGCCATCGGGGCAGGGACAGACGTCGCTGTCGATGCGGCGGATGTCGTATTGATGAAAAGCCGCCTGTCAGATGTGCCGGCGGCGATCCGGCTCAGCCGCGGCGTGCTGAGAAATATCCATGAAAATCTGTTTTGGGCATTTATTTACAATGTGATCGGCATTCCGCTGGCGGCCGGCGTGTGGATCCCGCTTTTTGGCTGGCAGCTCAATCCGATGTTCGGGGCGGCCGCCATGGGACTCTCGAGTTTTTGCGTCGTCAGCAATGCCCTGCGGTTGAACTGGCTCGACGTGCATGGCGGAAAGCATGACAGGAAAGGGAGGCTGCGTGCGGCCGGACGGGGGGCGGATACGGACAAAGAAATGATGCAGGAAACATCAAAAAGTTATAAGGAAAAGGAGAGTACAACCATGAAAAAGACAATGAAGATTGAAGGAATGATGTGCGGACACTGTGAGGCAAGGGTGCAGAAGTGCCTTGAACAGCTGGATGGCGTGGAAAGCGCCGTTGCGAGCCATGTAAACGGCACCGCTGAGGTGACGATGACAAAAGAAGTGCCAAATGATATATTACGCAAGGCGGTGGAAGAGCAGGATTATCAGGTGACAGGGATAGAATAAGCAATATATTCCTGTTTTATGGGTTTTGTGGAATTATTGAAAACCTCTTGTATTCTCGCGGATTATTTGCTATAATTGATTTATGTATGTAGCACGAGTGTTTTGACACATGAGGGTGATTATTTTGCCCAGGATTCAAAACATCTTACGAAAATATTTTAATAGGAGGTATTTCCATGAAGAAAAGGACCGGCAGATTGACGGCAGCAGGCCTTGCGGCTGCTATGGTACTGACCGCTCTGGTTCCGGCAGGAGCATCAGAGGCCGCTGCCAAGCCGAAACTGGCAACGAAAAAGATTACCGTGGAGGTAAAAAAGAGTAAGACGATTGGAATCAAGAAGAAAAAGAATTTCAAGATCTCATTTAAGTCTAAGAACAGGAAGATTGCCACGGTGAACGCGAAAGGAAAAGTAACTGGAAAGAAAAAAGGAACGACGAAGATCACCGTTTCCTACAAAAAAGGAAAAGGCGCAAAGAAAAAACTGGGAACCGTGACGGTAAAGGTGACGCCGGCAAAGACGGATCAAAAGATCGATCAGGATCCGAAGCCAACGAATGCGGCAGTTCAGACGCCGCCGGCGGCAGCTTCCGCGATACCGGCGCCTTCCCAGGTGCCGGCAGCTACGAATCCACCGGCGGCGACCGATGCGCCGTCAGAAACGCCGGCCGGGCCGGCTACGATCCCGCCGCTTGACCCGAATAACCTTGCGACAGCGGAGTATCCGACATTGTATTCCGATATTCCGGATCTTGATATCATTCGTGTCGAGGGCAACTATTATATGGTCAGTACGACGATGAATATGTGCCCGGGCGTGCCGATCATGAAATCAACCGATCTGGTTCACTGGGAAATCGTGAATTACGTATACGATACATTTGAAAATGATAAGGTGACAAACCTGGAAGATGGCAGTAATATGTATTCGCGCGGTTCATGGGCCGCTTCTTTGAAATATAATGAAGCGGACGGTAAATATTACGTTGCGTTCAATAGTAATAATCACGGTTTCTATGTGTATACGACGACAGATATCGAAAAGGGAGAGTGGACGAGATACGCCACAAAGAATAAGTTCCACGATCCGGGACTTTTGTTTGACGATGGCAAGATGTATGTTTTCTCCGGAAGCACGTTGCAGCAGATCGAACTGAATGATGAGGAAGGTTCTGTTGACAATGTTGGAAAGTCAGTTGTCCTCTTTAATAGAGGCAAAATATCAGATTATAATTGGACGCTTTGGGAAGGCGCGCACGCGTACAAGATCGGCGAGTACTACTATCTGTTTATTATTGCTTCGACGGAGCAGTGGATGCGCACCGAGGTGTGCTATCGTTCGAAGTCGCTGGAACCGGGAGACTGGGAAGAGCAGGTGATCTATCGCGGCGGATGCGGCAGTAACAACGCCGGACTGGCGCAGGGCGGCGTTGTAGAAACGCAGTACGGTGACTGGTATGGATTCCTGTTCCAGGATTCCAACGGCGTTGGCCGTATTCCGTCTATCGTAGCTGTGAACTGGGATTATACGGATGAAGATGGAAAGAATTATAAAGACTGGCCGATGATGGGTACTTATGATGAGAATGGAACGTTCCATCCGAGTACGGCAAAGGATCCGATGAAGATAAACCTCAATGACAGCGGTCGTGAGAATTACTTCGTGGGCGATGATGATTTTACCTATCAGGAAGGCGAGAAGCTGAAACTCGTATGGCAGTGGAACCACAATCCGCAGAATGAATTTTGGTCTGTGACGGCAAATCCTGGAAATCTGCGGCTGACGACGGATCGAACGGTAGAAAATCTGTTCCTCGCGCATAATTCGCTGACACAGCGTACGTATGGCCCGACATGTAAATCGGAGACAAAGATTTCGGTAGCAAATATGAAGGCCGGCGATTATGCCGGACTGGCAGCTGTCGCTGACCATGGCGCCATGGTCGGAGTGAAATGCGACGAGACTGGAAAGAAGTACATCACACAGTCAGGTAATCAGTTCCTGAAAGAAGCGGTAGACAACGAGCAGGTTGAATTGGGAGATACGACAGAGGTTTATCTCAAGATCGAGTACAACTTTAAGGGAGGAGACAAAGCAAACTTCTTCTACAGCCTGGACGGAACGAACTGGACGAAGATCGGAAAGGAACTAAAAATGGCGTTCTCAACGAGTACGACATTCATGGGAGCCAGAACATGGCTGTTCAATTATGCGACGCAGGAAGCAGGCGGATACGTAGACTTTGATTACTATAAGATTTACGACTGATCTGTGATGCGGACAGGGAGAACAAAACGGGCGATCGATTAACCGGTGATGATAAAGAACAGGCGGCAGAGGATCAAACCTTGCCGCCTGTTTTATTTGTAAAAGAGAAAAAGCGTTTATTCGAGTGGATCCGGCTGTGAATCCGGAGTAGGGGAGGGCGGAGCGGCTACGGTCACTTCGCACTCCGCTTTCTGGCCGCCGGAGAGGAGTGTCGCCGTAATGATTGCATTTCCCGGAGCGATTGCGGTTATAATACCTTTAGAGTTTACCGTGACGACATCCGGGTTGGACGACTCGAACAACGGGACTTCGTGGGACGTACGCGGTTTTATGATGACGGGTAGTTTCGTCGTGTCATTCAGGGCCAGCTTTACTTTTTTCTGGGCAAATTTGATGCTGACGGCGTACGGCGTCACTTTCACGTTTGTTTTTAATGAGCGCACCAGTTTATCCTTGCGGTTGTAAATGTTCGCGCGGATCTGCGCCGTTCCGAGACTGACGGCGGTGATCACGGCTGACTTCTTGTTTGTATTTTCCCTGACGGAAACGATGCTGTCGTCAGCGGACACGAATTTTACCGTGTGTTTCTTTTTTAAGTTGTATACGCGCAGCGTATACGTATCATTTTTCGTGAGAGTCAGTTTTTTTACATTCAGTTTAGTTTTTTTGGCCGCATAGCTTGCTGGTGCAGGACGAATAAGGGCGACGGCCGAAAAAATGAAGGCAAATATGAAAATGCCGTAATAAATTTTATGCTTCATGAAAATCCATCCTTTCATCGTCGTAGGAATTTTTACTGATAGATTTGTTATCGTCAGTGTAGCATTAACCCGTGGCATAAATTTGTCATGGTTTTTGAAAGGGATTTGGAAAATGTCACAAAAAAAACATAGATAAATGGTATGAATATGTTATAATACTTAAGGAAAGTATCAGATTCAGAGCAGTCAAAAAAGAACAGCTT
>CAJTZN010000041.1 GCA_910584065.1 uncultured Eubacterium sp. | reverse complement strand
GATAAATGAGTACAGCAAATTGTGTGGTTTACAACAAATTTACATCAAATTTGAAATTTTACTGGTAGAATAACACATCATAATGAAGTGTTGAATTGTAAGAGAAAAGCGGAGATAAGCGGTTATGAATAATAATGAAGTAACTCGATTGCCTTTCCCGACGATGAAGAGTTTGAGTTGAGAAAGCCTTGAGAATAGGGCGTTTGCGATGAATCGAGCAATCAATTTACCACAAATTTACCACAAAATTCCATAGGAGTGTGCCGGAATATTCTGTTTCGTGCATGAGGTAAAGAAACATTCAATTAAATATTTTGCAAATTAAGGACACTTTCTAAGTGAAAAACTAGAGAGTGTCCTTTTCTGTGTTATGGTAAATTTTTTGGAAGGAGTTGATGCCAGTGATAAAAACATATCAATCCAACTATTCATTTTGAGGGAATATTGATTTCTATGGTGGATTCCCGGACGGTTTATGCTATTTGTCGTGGTACTTGCGGTGCTGAACCGTATTCTGAAAATCTATATGATTGCCCCGTTTGCCGGACTTGCCCTGTTTACGCTGGCAGCGGGAGGACAGACGGCACAGATGGGGTATTCCTACATTAAAACATTTTTCGGTTATGTCCTAACGGCACTTCTGATTGCAGTGGTTATTGTAATCAGTAACACGTTTATTGATACAGTGGTATTGGACACAGAAAATGCGGCAGTCAGACTGTTGGAATACTGTCTGAAGATGGGTGCGGTTGCGTCTAGTGTAAAAATGTCGGATGGCGTGATGCAGAAAGTGTTTGGACTGTGACAGCAGACAGTTTAAAAAAGGGGAAATCCCTGACGCAGAATGGATTTCCAGTTGCTTTTCTGGAAAAGGAAACGGACTATGGTAACCAGATTTTTTTCCGTGTCAACAACATAAAAAGCAAGATAGTTGTCTATAACAGTAAACCGTATGCCCCAGGAGGCAAGGACGGGATCGTCTACCAGTTTGAATTTTTCGGGGAAATTACACAGGGAGTTAATCTGTTTTTCTGCATGGTCTAAAAGATCATTGGCAGCTTTTGGGTTTTTCAGGACATAATCAATGTGGTCTGCAGCATGGATCATATCCCGCTCGGCAACAGATGTGATATGGATTTTAAAGTCCATCAGCCACGTCTCTTCCGGATGTCTGACAGGGCATCCGAAAATGGCCGGGTGCGACCGGATTCGATGTCATCCATGCCGTCTTTTAACAGACCATAAAGTTCAAAACGGCTTGACATTTCCTCGTAGGTCTCAATACTCATGACTGCGAGGTCGCCTTTCCCATTTTTGGTAATAAATATGGGTTCGGCATATTCGTGACAGAGTGTAGAGATTTCATTATAGTTATTTCTTAATTCTGCACTTGATTTAATGGTTGGCATATGCAGCACCTCCTTGATAGTAAAATTATACACAAATTTCTTTATGAGGTCAATAAAAATATGCCGGGAAGATAGCCAAAATGTAACAGTTCAGTCCACGCCTATTATTCAAGCCACAGACCGCCTGCTATGCGGGCTATCCGCTGCTGGGGCAGGCGGGGATTATTATGTACTTCCGTCGTCCGTGCATGAAATTCTTGTGCTGCCGAAAACAAGGGAGACAAATTGTACACAGTTGCAGGCTATGGTACAGAGTGTCAACCGATGGCGGTACCCGAAGATGAAAGGCTGTCTGACCATGTATATGAATATAATGCGAGAAAACATATTTTTCATATTGCTGACAGTCCACTGCAGAAAGAAACATTAGAAAAGACACCGGAAAAAATGGTGCAAAAACATAACTTAAAACGGCATTGAAAGACAGGAGGACAGACCGCCAATGCAAACAAAATATCATGAAATATACAGGCTTGCAGGGGAAACCGTAAAGAGAGTGACAGTAAACGGTCAGGAGTGGATGAAATATCTGGCTATGGCTGCAAGACTTTATAAATATCCTTTTGAGGATCAGATACTTATTTATGCACAAAAACCGGAGGCAACCGCCTGTGCTTCAATTAAGATATGGAATAAAAAAATGTTCTCCTGGGTAAACCGTGGAGCAAAGGGAATTGCATTGATTGATGCGGAGAGGGACTGGCCGGTGCTGCATTATGTATTTGATGTTTCGGATGTCCACCCGGCAAAGAGGATTGGCAAGAAGCCATATCTTTGGAAATTAGAAACAGAGCATGAGGAGGCGGTGCTGGAACAGCTGGAGAAAACCTACGGAGAGACAGAGGGCAGTCTGTCCCGCTGCGGGGCAGATATGGAGATATGGGCAGAGGAACTGAATTTCGAGTATATCAGGGATTTCAATACACCAAAAATACATGATTTTTATTAAAACAAAATTAAAAATTTTTCTTGACAAATCGACAAACATGATATATTATAGTTTTTGTGATGTGGAATGGTCCGTTGGTCAAGCGGCTAAGACGCTGCCCTCTCACGGCAGAAACAGGGGTTCGATTCCCCTACGGACTATGAATGATAACCTCGGGAACGCATATCGGTTCCCGGGGTTTTTTGCAGAAAGAAATGAAAATAGAAGTGAGGAAGAGATGGAAGAAAAAAAGTATTTTAAATGGAATGAATTTCTCAGCTACTATAAGCCGTTCAAAGGCATTTTTGCAGCCGATATGTTTTTTGCCTTTCTGGGAGCCGCGACGACGCTCGTGATCCCGTTGATCGTCCGCTACATAACCGGGACGGTCATCTATATGCCGAAAGATCAGATCCTCTCCACGATACTCGTGCTGGGGGCGGTCATGACGATGCTCGTGCTGATCCAGTGCGGCAGCAATTATTTTATCGGCAATTACGGCCATGTGATGGGCGCGAAGATCGAGTACAACATGAGGAAGGAAATTTTTGAACACTATCAAAAACTTTCGTTTTCTTTTTATGACAACCAGAAGGTCGGGCAACTCATGTCCAGGATTACGAGCGATCTGTTTGACATAACAGAACTTCTGCACCACGGGCCGGAAGACGTGGTGATTTCTTTTATCAAGTTCATCGGAACGCTGGCAATCTTAGTCTGGGTGAATCCGAGGCTCGCGTTAGCCGCGTTTCTGCTCATACCGGTCATGTTCATTTACGCATATGTGCTGAATAAGAAAATGAAGCGGGCGTTTAAGAAAAACCGCGAGAAGATCGCGGAGATCAACGCCGGCATCGAGGATAACCTCTCGGGCATCCGCGTCGTAAAATCGTTTGCCAATGAAGAAGAGGAACAGAGAAAATTCGCGGTCGGGAACAAAGGATTTCTCGACAGCAAGAAGAACAGTTACTTTTATATGGGGCAGTACCATGCCGGACTCAATGCGTTTATCACGATGATCACCGTTCTCGTCGTCATCGTCGGCGCGATATTTTTGACGAATGGAAGCCTGGATGCTCCGGATCTGATCACGTTTTTACTCTATGTGAACAATTTTACCGAACCGGTGCAGAAACTGATCAACTTTACCGAGCAGTTCCAAAATGGGATTTCCGGGTATGAGAGGTTCCGCGAGATGCTGGCCGTCGAACCGGAGATCAAAGAGTCCGCTCATCCGGTTCAGGCAGAAAACATCAGAGGGGATATCCGCTTTGATGATGTCGGTTTCCGCTATGAGGAGGATCAGGAAAAGGTGCTGAGCCATGTAAGCCTGCATGTGCAGGCCGGGGAGTACGTGGCGCTAGTCGGTTCCTCGGGTGCCGGCAAGACGACGCTTTGCAGCCTGATTCCGAGATTTTATGAAGTGACGTTTGGAGCCATTTATGTGGATGATGTGGATATTCGGGATTATTCGCTGAAAAGCCTGCGCCAGAACATCGGCGTCGTCCAGCAGGATGTGTACCTGTTCGCGGGAACGGTCATTGATAACATCCGCTACGGGAGGCCGGATGCGACGAGGGAGGAGATCATCGAGGCCGCCAAAAACGCGAACGCGCATGAATTTATCATGAACCTGCCGGAGGGATATGAGACAAATATCGGCCAGCGGGGCGTGAAACTGTCCGGCGGACAGAAACAGCGGCTTTCGATCGCGCGCGTTTTCCTGAAAAATCCGCCGATCCTCATTTTTGATGAAGCGACGTCGGCGCTCGACAATGAGAGCGAGAAGGTCGTTCAGGAGTCGTTAGAACAGCTGGCGAAAAACCGGACGACGTTTGTGATCGCCCACCGGCTTTCCACGATACGGAACGCGAAGCGCATTCTCGTACTGACGGAGGAAGGGATCGCGGAACAGGGGACGCACCGGGAACTGATGGAACGACGCGGGACCTACTACAGTTTATATACATTATCGGGCGGCGCGGAGTGATGGATTTTGCAGATCAGGCTCATCAGGCTTAAAAATACGAAAAAATACGGAAAAAGTAAGGAAAAATTGCAAAAAGGTATTGCAATTTGGTTTTGACTGTGCTACACTGAAAATGTTGTTGATGGCTAGAATGAGTGGACGCAAGTCCACTCATTGTTTTTAGGTTACAGGAAAAGAGGGTTGCTTTTTGAGTAAACATCAGGAATACGAGAAGCGTACCGAACAGCTGATCCTGCCGATCCTGGAGGAGCACCGCTTTGAACTCGTAGATGTGGAGTTTGTAAAAGAAGCGGGAAGCTGGCATCTTCGGGCATATATTGACAAGGAGGGCGGGATTACGATCGACGATCTCACGCTTGTAAACCACGCGCTGGGAGACCGGATGGATCAGGAGGATTTTATCGAGGAATCCTATGTTTTGGAAGTGAGCTCCCCGGGACTTCTCCGGCCGTTTAAGAAACCAAAAGACTACATAAGAAATCTTGGCAGGGATGTCGAGGTGAAATTATATGCGCCGGTAGAATGGGAGCAGGATGGAACGAAATATTCTGACAAGGAATTCATCGGTATATTAAAAGAATATGAGGCGCCGTCGGAGCAGACCGTTACCGGCGGAACGATCGTTCTCGCCTTTGACGGTGAGGACACGCTGGAAATAGAAATAAAAAATATTGCATGTATTCGCAGATCAATTGATTTTTAACGTGAATGGTTGAGTAAAAAAGCGACAGGTGGATAGGATCCACCTTGCGGAAGTGAGGTAAAAATGAAGGCAAAAAATAATAAAACGACAACGAATGGTAATCCGGAATTGATTGAGGCATTAAAGGCGATTGAAAAAGAAAAAGATATCAGCAAGGATATTTTAATAGAAGCAATACAGAACTCCCTTTTGGCGGCGTGCAAAGACCAGTTCGGAAAATCCGATAACGTCCGCGTTACACTGGATGAGGTCACGGGGGAATTCCACGTATATCAGGATAAAGAAGTAGTGGAAGAAGTAGAAGATGAAACGCTGCAGATTTCCTTGGTAGAGGCGGAAACGAAGTATGACGTGGCAGAGATTGGCGCGATCGTGAGCATAGAAGTGACACCGAAAAATTTTGGACGTATTTCGGCGCAGAAAGCAAAACAGGTTGTCGTGCAGAAAATACGCGAAGAAGAGAGAAAAGTACTGTTTGACCAGTATTATATGAAGGAACGGGACATCATCACCGGGACGGTACAGCGATACAATGGCGGGAATTACACCATCAATATCGGAAAGATCGATACGGTGCTCACCGAAGCGGAGCAGGTAAAGAGCGAGAGGTTCCGTTCGCATGAAAAAATAAAACTGTATGTCACCGAAGTCAGGGATACGACGAGGGGGCCGCGGATCACGGTGAGCCGCACGCACCCGGAACTCGTGAAACGCCTGTTTGAAGCGGAAGTGGCGGAAGTGCAGAGCGGCGTGGTGGAGATCAAAAATGTTTCGCGGGAAGCTGGTTCCCGTTCCAAAATAGCGGTGTTCAGCAACAACCCCGATGTCGATCCGGTCGGCGCCTGCGTCGGCGTCAACGGCGCGCGCGTCAATGTGGTAGTTGATGAGCTTCGCGGAGAGAAGATTGATATCGTGGAGTGGAACGAAAATCCGGCCATTTTTATCGAGCACGCGCTCAGTCCGTCGCGAGTGCTGTCAGTTACTGTGGATCCGGAGGAAAAGACGGCGGTCGTTATCGTGCCGGACTACCAGCTCTCACTGGCCATTGGCAAGGAGGGGCAGAACGCCAGACTGGCGGCGAGGCTGACCGGTTATAAGATCGATATCAAGAGTGAGACGCAGAATTTGGAAATCTAAAATGTTTCGTCTGGAAGTTAGGAGTGGTTTTTGTGGCAGCGAAGAAAATTCCCATGCGGCAGTGTATCGGGTGCCGGGAGAGCCGGCCCAAATCGGAACTGATCCGTATCGTGAGATCCGGGCAGCCGGATGGAGCCGAACGCATGGAGGACAGCACGGTCTTTATAGACCAAACGGTCTTCATAGACCGTTCAGGAAAGGCAAATGGAAGGGGAGCTTATTTGTGCGATTGTCTGGAGTGTCTGCGGAAGGCGCGGAAAAACCACGGACTTGAACGGGCGTTTAAAATAAATATCAAAGATGAGATATACGATGATCTGGAAAGGCAGTTGAGTGAATGATTCAAGACAGGAAGACGTTTGGAACACTGGGACTGGCGATGAAGTCAGGAAATGTAGCCAGCGGCGAATTTATGACGGAGAAAGCGATCCGTTCGGGAACGGCGAAGCTTGTCATCGTCGCAGAGGACGCCTCTGACAATACAAAGAAAAAATTTCGCGATTCATGCAGTTATTACCGGGTTCCCATGGCGGTGTTTGGGGAAAAAGAGATACTTGGAAATGCGATCGGCAAAGAGTTTCGGGCTTCCCTTGCCGTTTTGGATCAGGGATTTGCATCATCCATCAGTAAAAATTTAGATTTGGAGGAAATGTAGTATGGCAAAAATGAGGATATTTGAAATAGCGAGAAGTTTACAAGCAAAAGATAAAAAAATCAAAAGCGGGGATCTGGTGAAACTTTTAAATGATAACGGTTTTGATGTTAAAGGTGCCAACAGCAACATTGAAGATGATGCAATCGCGTTTCTGCTGAAAACTTTTAATAATAAAAAGCCGTCCGTTAAACAGGAGACGGATAAGGCGGCGAGCCAGAAACCGAAGAAGCCGGAAAAGACGGACGAGACAGTGAAACAGCCAGAACAGCAGGCTGACGCTGTTCCCGTTCAGACAGGTGCTGCTTCCGTTCAAACAGACGACACCCCGGAGAAATCAAACGAAACAGTGAAAAAACCGGAAGAAAAAACCGAGAAACCAATCCGCCAGATGTCGGAGGAGCTGGAGTCTGGGGCGCGCGCACCGGAGAAACCAGAAACGATCGTACAGGAAGGGTCGAAAAAGCAAATAACAGAGGAGTCGAAAAAGCAGATGTCGG
This sequence comes from uncultured Eubacterium sp., assembly GCA_910584065.1. GTDB lineage: Bacteria > Bacillota > Clostridia > Lachnospirales > Lachnospiraceae > Eubacterium_F. Next base: position 23,248 of record CAJTZN010000041.1, on the reverse strand, counting down.
AAGAACCGAACAAAAAGAAATCGCCAGAGGCGAATGTGCCAGCGGCAGAAAAAGGGACACGTGGAGATCACGTTTCTTCTCAGGGAAATGTGTCTGACGAAAGCCGTGCGGATCGCGAAGGCCGCCGTGGCAATGGTTCAAAGGGATCAAGTCAGTCCAATGGCGGCAGCGGCGAAAAGAGAAAACAGGATCGTCGAAACGACCGCCGGAATCAGGGGACAGGAGACAGAGGGAATAACGGAACCAGGAATTTTGGTACTCGAAGTAATGAAAACGGAGGCGACCGTCGGAATCAGGGGGGCGGAGACCGCCGAAACGATCGACGCGGACAGGGAAACGGCCAGGGAAATGGAAACCGGGGACCGGCGCAGGGAGCTCGTGGCGGAGCGCAGGGCGGTACGCGCGGAGGTGCGCAGGGAACCCGTGGCGGAGCGCAAGGCACACGCGGCGGAGCACAGGGCACCCGTGGCGGAGCACAGGGCTCACGTTCCGGAGCAGCTGGACGCAGGTCCAATCATAACCGCGGCGGTGAGCGGGTATTTGAGAGGTTTGAAAAGGCGCAGAGCGGTTTTGACGGGATTAAACAGGAGCAGAAAAATTCCCGCAAGAGGAATAAAAAGGCGCCGGAAAAGGGAACGTACAAAAAGTCGAGCAAAGAGGAAATGAACCGTATCCGCAATAAAAAGGATCCGAACCGCAAGGGCGCGTTCATCAAACCGGAACCGGTGGCAAAAGAGCCGGAGGAGACGATCAAGCAGATCACGATTCCGGAGAGCCTGACGATCCGCGAACTGGCGGAACGCATGAAGATGCCGGCGTCGGCACTTGTAAAGAAATTATTCCTTCAGGGACAGGTCGTATCGCTCAATCAGGATATTACATTTGAAGAGGCAGAAGAGATCGCCCTGGAATTTGACATCATAGCGGAGATGGAAGAAAAAGTGGATATGGTAGCGGAACTTCTGAAAGAGGAAGAAGAGCCGGAAGAGAAGATGAAGAAACGGCCGCCTGTCGTGTGCGTCATGGGACACGTAGACCACGGAAAGACGTCTCTTTTGGACGCGATCCGCGAGGAAGATGTCACATCCCACGAGGCCGGCGGGATTACGCAGCATATCGGCGCCTATGTCGTGGAGAGTAAGGGAGAAAAGATCACTTTTCTCGATACGCCGGGACATGAAGCATTTACGTCCATGCGTATGCGGGGGGCGCAGTCTACCGATATCGCGATCCTTGTCGTGGCGGCGGACGACGGCGTGATGCCGCAGACCGTCGAGGCGATCAACCACGCGAAGGCAGCCGGCGTCGAGATCATCGTAGCGATCAATAAGATCGACAAGGCAGGCGCCAATATCGAGCGGGTAAAGCAGGAACTGGCAGAGTACGAACTCATTCCGGAGGACTGGGGCGGAAGCACGATCTTCGTGCCGGTATCGGCTCATACGAAAGAGGGTATTGACCAGTTGCTGGAGATGATCGTCCTCACGGCCGAGGTGATGGAACTGAAAGCGAATCCGGACCGCAAGGCGAGGGGTATCGTGATCGAGGCCCGTCTGGATAAGGGACGCGGCCCGGTTGCTACCGTACTTGTACAAAAAGGTGTGCTCCGCATCGGCGACCACGTTGCTATCGGTACAGCGCACGGAAAAGTCCGGGCGATGATCGACCACCACGGCGAGCGGGTGAAGATGGCCAAACCGTCTACTCCTGTAGAAATTCTCGGCCTGAACGGTGCTCCTGACGCTGGTGAGATTGTGGTGGCGACAGAGAGCGATAAGGAAGCAAAACAGATTTCCCAGGCATATATTGACCAGGGTAAGGATAAACTATTGGAGGAGACGAAGGCGAAGAAGCTTTCGCTCGACGGCCTGTTTAACCAGATCCAGGCAGGAAACGTCAAGGATCTGAACCTGATCATCAAAGCCGATGTCCAGGGTTCGGTAGAGGCCGTGAAACAGAGCCTTCTCAAGCTGAGTAATGAGGAAGTTGCCGTGCGCGTCATCCACGGCGGTGTCGGTGCCATCAATGAATCCGACGTGTCGCTGGCGAGCGCGTCGAACGCGATCATCATCGGCTTTAACATCCGGCCGGACAATACGGCGAAGGAGATCGCTGACCGCGAGAATGTGGACGTCCGCCTGTACCGTGTCATTTATGACGCGATCGAGGATATTGAGCACGCGCTCAAAGGAATGCTGGAGCCGATCTATGAGGAGAAAGTGATCGGCCACGTCGAGGTGCGCCAGACATTTAAGGCGTCCGGAGTCGGAACGATCGCCGGGTCCTACGTGCTGGACGGCAAGGTGGAACGGGGCTGCAAATGCCGCGTTTCCCGCGGAGAGGAACTTATCTTTGAGGGCGGCCTGGCTTCTCTTAAGAGGTTCAAGGACGATGTGAAGGACGTTGCCGCAGGCTATGAGTGCGGACTTGTATTTGAAAACTTTAACGACATTCAGGAAGAGGACAGGGTCGAGTGCTATGTGATGGTAGAAGTGCCCCGTACCTGATTGGGTTGTTTGAAACGATAATTAGAATAAATAGTGATGCGTAACCAAGTTGCAGCAAAGGGCGCGCCGCCGCGGGAGCGGTGGGACGAAGAGAACGCAGCTGTGGCGGAATGGGGGAAATCATGAAAAAGAACAGCGTAAAAAATATTCGTATTAACAGCGAAGTCCAGCGCGAGATGAGCCGGATCATCGCGGAAGAAATAAAAGATCCGAGAGTGCATCCGATGACGTCGGTGATGGGGGTCGAGGTTACGCCGGATCTGAAATATGCGAAAATATACATTAGTGTATTTGGGAGTGAGGAAGAGAAGGAAAAGACGATGGAAGGGCTGAAAAAGAGCGCTTCGTTCGCCAGAGGACAGCTGGCAAGGAGAATGAATCTCAGAAACACGCCGGAACTTACTTTTATTTTGGATCACTCGATCGAGTATGGCGTAAACATGTCGAAGCGGATTGATGAAGTCAATCATAAAAAGTAAGGAGGGGTACGATGAACGTTTTGCTGCGGGAAATAGCGGAAGCGCAGACGATCGCGATCTGTGGGCACATCCGGCCGGACGGCGACTGCGTCGGTTCCTGTATGGGCCTGTATTCTTATCTGGCGGACTGTTATCCGGAAAAGCAGGTGACGGTCTATTTGGAAGAGGTGCCGGAAGAGTTTGCTTATCTGGAAAAGAAGGAGGCGTTCCAGCAAAAGGCGGATACATACGATCTCTTTATTTCTCTTGACTGTGGTGCCACGGATCGTTTCGGGGATGCGCAGGATGTATTCCGCCGGGCGAAGAGGACTCTGAATATCGATCATCATATCAGTAACGAGCAATTTGCCGATGTAAACCATGTGGAAGCATCGGCAAGTTCTACGAGTGAAGTGCTGTGCAGCATGATGGAGATGGACCGGATCGGGGTATTTACAGCCGAGGCGCTCTATACTGGGATCATCCACGATACTGGTGTGTTTAAGCATTCCAACACTGGGAGGCGGACGATGGAACTGACGGGGCAATTGATGGAAAAGGGAATTCCGTTCGGAAAGATCATCGACGAGAGTTTCTATCAGAAGACTTATAAACAACTGCAGATCATGGGCCGCTGCCTGTTGGAAAGTGTGCGCGTCATGGACGGCCGCTGCATTTTCTGTGTCGTCACAAAACGGACCCTGGATTTTTACGGGGCGAAGCCGTCGGATCTGTCCGGTGTGATTGATGAACTGCGGACAACGGAAGGCGTGGAAGTGGCCATTGTCATCACCGAAAAGGACGTGTCGGAATACAAGGTGAGCATGCGGTCGAACGAGGTGGTAGACGTGAGCAGCATCGCCACCTTTTTTGGCGGCGGCGGACATATCCGCGCCGCTGGCTGTGAGATGAAAGGCTCCGCGTTCGACGTCATCAACAATCTGACGGAACACATTGAAAAACAGTTGGGAAGCGGCGGTGCGGCAAAATGAGGGAAACGATCGATGGGATCCTGAACGTGCATAAGGAACAAGGATTTACGTCGCATGACGTCGTGGCGAAGCTGCGCGGGATCTTAAAGCAGAAAAAGATCGGCCACACGGGTACGCTCGACCCGGATGCGACCGGGGTACTGCCCGTATGTCTCGGAAGGGCGACAAAAGTGTGCGAGTATCTGACGGATCGCTCCAAAATGTATACAGCGCGTGTCCGGCTCGGCGTTGTGACCGATACGCAGGATCTGACAGGGCAGGTGCTGGAGGAACATGCGGTCCGTGTGACGAGGGAAGAATTGGAAAAAGCGGTATCCGCATTTACCGGCGAGATCTGGCAGACGCCGCCGATGTATTCGGCGGTGAAAGTAAATGGAAAACGGTTGTATGAACTGGCGAGGCAGGGCGTGGAGGTCGAGCGGAAGAAGCGAAGGATCACGGTATATTCGTGCGCCGTATCCGATTTCACGGAGGAAGACCAGACATTTACGATGGAGGTCCACTGTTCGAAGGGGACGTATATCCGGACACTCTGCCATGACATCGGCGAACGCCTGGGCTGCGGTGCGGCGATGGCTTCGCTCGTGCGGACGCAGTCGGGGATGTTCTCGTTAGAGGGAGCGCTGACGTTAGCGCAGATCGAACAGAAGGTTCAGGAGGGAACGCTGGAAGAGGCCATACTGCCGATCGACGCCATATTTGAGGAATATCCCGCGGTTGTTGTATCACAGCAGGGGCTTCGCTTTCTCCAGAACGGTAATGCCCTGAAACAAGAGTGGTGCGGGGAGACGGCCGGTCTGGAGCACGGGGAGACCGTGCGCATGTACGATCCGGACCGCAGTTTTTACGCGCTCTATCGGTATGATGGGAAAAAGCGTTTATATACAAATGTGAAAATGTTTTACAATGCGGCCGGCCAGTCATGATATTTTACGCGAGCGGCACGGAAAAGAGGAATAGATATGATCGTATTGGAAAAGAGGCCGTACCGGCTGGAACATACGGCGATTTGTATCGGAAAATTTGACGGCCTGCACGGTGGCCACCGCCTGCTGATCGATGGCATCGACAGCTACAAAGAAAAACAGAACGTACTATTTACGTTTTCATTCCCCGATACTGCTTCGATCTACAGCGAACGGGAAAAACGGTATCTCGCGGAACAACTGGGGATCGACGTTTACATTAACTGCCCGTTTGACCATAAGCTTTCGCACATGCCGCCGGAAGCGTTTCTGCAGGAAATCCTGCTGGAGGAATGCGGTGCCGACGTGATCTCGGTGGGAGAGGATTTCCGCTTTGGCTTTGGGCGGAGCGGGGATGTCGATTTTCTGCGCGCGCGCAGCGCGATAGACGGGTTTGCCCTGCATGTGGTTCCGAAAAAAGAGATGTATGGCGAGCCGGTGAGCAGTACCCGCATACGGCAGCTGCTGGCGGCGGGGGAGATCGGAAAGGCGGGAGAACTGTTAGGCCAGCCCTATTTTATTTGCGGAACGGTGTGTCACGGGAATCAGATCGCCAGAGAGAAGCTGGATATGCCGACGGCGAACCAGCTCCTTCCGGCGGGGAAGATACTTCCGCCTTTCGGGGTATACGCCTCGCGGGTGAAGACGAAATACGGTGATTACCACGGCGTTACCAATATCGGGAGAAAGCCCACGATCCCGGGCGAGAACGCGGCGGGGGCGGAGACGCATATTTTTAATTTTGACTCGGATCTGTACGGTACAGAACTTTTGGTGGAACTGCACGCCTTTTTGCGCGGCGAGCGGAAGTTTTCCGGACTGGACGCGCTGCGGGAGCAGATGAAGGCGGACAAGGAACGGTGCGTGCAGTATTTTAAAACACGGGGCATACAGTAGAAAAATAGGCGCATAGCAGCGCAGAAATGGAGTATACTATGGAATTGGCATTGCAGATCATGGCAGGGGTTGGTTTGTTTTTGTATGGCATGCAGTTGATGAGCGACGGCCTGCAGAAGGTCGCCGGTGGAAAGATGCGTACGATTCTGGAGAAATTAACAACGAATCCCTTTATGGGACTTCTGCTCGGTATTGTATTTACCGGTATCATTCAGTCGTCCAATGCTACGACGGTGCTCGTTGTCAGTTTTGTAAACAGCGGCCTGATGAACCTGTCCCAGTCGGTCGGCGTCATCATGGGGGCCAATATCGGTACGACCGTCACCGGACAGCTCGTATCATTTAAGCTGGACGCGGTGGCGCCGCTGTTCATCATGGTCGGCGTTGTTATGGTCATGTTCATAAAAAAACCGATGATCCGGCGTATCGGAGAGGTGCTGCTCGGATTCGGCGTACTGTTTTTCGGCATGTCCACGCTGTCATCCTCGGTGGACAAACTCAATGAGGTAGAGGCGATTAAGCATATGTTCAGCAGCCTGACCAATCCGTTCATCGCCGTGCTGATCGGATTTCTCGCGACGTCGATCCTGCAGAGCGCATCCGCGTCGGTCGGTATACTGATCGTGCTGGCCTCGTCGGGACTGATGGACCTGAACATCTGTTATTATGTCATCATGGGCTGCAACATCGGTGCCTGCGGCTCGGCGGTGCTGGCAAGCCTGAGCGGAACGAAGGACGCGAAGCGCGCAGCGATGATCCATGTCTCGTTCAATGTGATCGGACTCGTGATCGTGATGGTGCTCCTTGCCGTCTGCGGGGAGCCGATCATGTCAGCCATCCATTCGCTTTCCTCATCGACGGCGAACGCGGGGCTCCGCGCCGGCCGTGACGTGGCCAATATCAATACGATCATCAAAATGTTCCAGGTGATCGTGCTGTTCCCGCTCAGCAGGTTTTTGATCCGGCTGTCGTACCTGATCATACCGGGCGAGGATGAGGAAGTTCATGGCATGGAACTGAAATTTATCGGAAAACACGCGATCTTCAATCTGACAACGGCGCTCCCGCAGGCGGTGAGCGAGGCCGAGCGCATGGGAACGATGGCCGTCCACAATCTGAACCGCGCGATGGAAGCGCTGTTAGACCGGAATGAAGAGGCGCTTGAGGACGTATATAAAAAAGAAAATGTCATTGATTATCTGAATACGGAAATATCGAACTATCTGGTCAAGATCAACCAGCTGTCGCTGCCGATCCAGGACCGCAAGCAGCTGGGGGCGATGTTCCATGTCGTCAATGACATGGAGCGGATCGGAGACCACGCCGAAAATATTGCCGATTTTGCGAAAACCGTCATGTCGGCCAATCTGAAATTTTCAAAAAAAGCGCAGAACGAACTGCGCCAGATGTTCGAGAAGGTGACACAGCTCCTTACATATTCCATTAATATGTTTGTGACAGGGGACGATACGCATGCGGAGGACATACAGAAGCTGGAAAATGAGATCGATAAAATGGAAAAGAAGCTTCAGAAAAAACATATCAACCGTTTGGCAAACCATAAGTGTGAACCGCACGCCGCTATGATTTTTTCCGACCTGCTCAGCAATCTGGAGAGGGTGGCGGATCACGGAACCAATATCGCGTTTGCCGAACAGGAGGACGAGGAGGAGTGATTTCCGCTATGCCTTTTTTACTCGCGTGTGCGGCCTGTCTGGCAGCACTGCTCGCATATGGTTATTGTTCCAATTTCTTTTTCCGGGCGGAACATTATAAGCTTCCGGTTCCCGGAATGAAAGCGGGACAGGAGGCGCCGCCGGGGCAGCCGGAAGCGCCGGAGTGGATGGCGACGCCTGCTCAGTTGGCGTCGCCTACCCAGTTGGTGTCGCCTGCCCGGATCGTCATGCTTGCCGATCTCCACGGCATGGTATTTGGCAGGAACAATGAGCGCCTGCTCCGAAAAATCGTGAGCCTGAGTCCGGACTTGATCTGTATCGCCGGCGATATGACGGTGAAGGATGGCAGCGGATCGGCGTCATGTATTGCCCTGTGCAGGGAACTCACCCGTATCTGCCCGGTATATTACGCGATGGGCAACCACGAGATCCGGATGGAGAATTATCTGGATTTTTGCGCGGAACTGAGAAAAACGGGAGTGTTCGTGCTCGACAACGAGCATGTCCATTTTTTTGCCGCGGGGAAAAAGTTTGTTGTCCACGGGTGGAACGCGGACGAAGCCTATTATCATAAATGCTGGCAGAAGAGGGTGCTGACGGCGGAGGAACTGTCGGCACAGCTCGGTGTGCCGGAACCGGGGGCCTATCATATCCTTCTGGCGCACAACCCAGAATATTTTCCGACTTACTGTGCGTGGGGAGCGGATCTGGTGCTGTCGGGACATGTCCACGGCGGGATTGCCAGACTACCGTTTGCCGGCGGTGTGATAGCACCCTCTTTACGTTTGTTTCCCCGATACGACGCCGGTGAGTTCCGGGAGGGAAACAAAACGATGATCCTTTCCCGCGGCCTGGGAACACACCATATCCGGCTGCGTTTTTTTAATGTACCGGAAATGTCGGTAATTGATCTATACGGAAAAGATGTGGCAAAAAGAGAACCATGATAATGTGGAAAAGTTCTTGTTATGGAGTCGGGATTGTGGTAGAATAATAGTTGGAACGAAAACAGTAGATGGCAGATCAGCTGCCGAGGGATGAAAGCAGGGGGAAACCCGCTTTAGACAGGAGGAAATATGTTGAAAAACTGGAAGATGGGGTTTGTGATCGCGTCGATCGTCGCTGTTGTGTCAGCGCTGTCGATGGGGGTGGTGTTTTATCTTTCCAACAGCAATATCACGTCGGTGCTCATCAATGATGTGGAAAATAATATGCAGACATCTTTGGATGCGAAAACGAAGTTGATCGATGAATACATATTGAATGCGGAAAATCAGCTTGTGTCTTTTTCCAAGCAGCCGTATATTTTAGATTGCTTAAAAAATAAAGGTGATAAAGCGAAACGGGAAGCATTACAGGCTTATAATTCGGAATACTTTGCGGCGCTTAACGGTTGGGAAGGATTGTATTTGTGCGATTGGGCAACCGAGACGCTGACCCATTCCAATACGTCCGCGGTCGGGTTAGTGCTGCGAGAGGGTGATTCGCTCAAACAGCTTCATGACAGTCTGACAGCGGCAAAGGGCGGCGTTTACAATACGGGTATCCTGAAGTCGCCGGCGTCGGGACAGATTATCATATCAATGTATGTTCCGATTTATGACGGGGATGAGCCTCTCGGCTTTGTCGGGGGCGCGATCAAGACGGACGGTCTTTCCCAGCAGTTGGATGCCGTTTCCACGCACGGCATTGAGAATACGACCTATTCCCTGATCAATGTAGGGAAGAAGCAGTATATTTTTGACGATAACGCCGACCTGATCCTGACGGAAATCGAGGATAAGGCCCTGCTTGATGTTATGTCCAAGATCGAGGGCGGGGAGGAAACCGGACAGCTGACTTATGACGGAGAAGGCGGCGTGCAGTATTTTTCAGTTTTTAAATCAATTCCGGAGAGAGGCTGGGCGCTCGTGATCCGGAATGATCAGGATGAACTGTATCAGCCGGTATACCAAAGCCGTCTTGTGCAGGGAATTGTCTGCGGTCTTGCGTTTCTTTTGATTACAGTAATTTCATGGCTGATGATAAACGTGAATTTAAAACCGCTCAAAAAGGTGATTCGGAAGATCGAGAAGATCGAGACGCTCGACCTGAGCGAGGATGATATGATCAAAGGCTACATCGGGCGGAAGAGCGAAGTTGGGAAGCTGGCTACGGCGGTGGATTCCCTCACAGTAACGTTCCGTAGGATACTGAGTACGCTGAATGAATGTTCGGTGTCCCTGGTGGGAAGTTCGGAGACGATGCGTACGGCTTCGAAGGATCTGATGGGGAGTGTGGAAGATAATTCCGCGACAACGGAGGAACTGTCGGCCAGCATTCTGAACACGAATTCTTCGATTGAAGTGGTTACCAGCGAAGTTGAGAAGATTCATGATATCGTAGGGGATATTACGCATCGCGCCCAGGACGGAAGTGAAAAGAGCGAGACGCTGATCCAGACGGCGAATACGATGAGTAAAACAGCATCCGATACGATGGAGAACAATACGAGAAAAGTGGAGGAAACGAAGAGGAACATCGAGGAGGCGATGAAAAACCTCCAGTCCCTCGTGAAGATCAACGAGATGGCGACGCAGATTCTGGATATTACGAGCCAGACGAACCTGCTCTCCCTGAACGCTTCTATCGAGGCGGCCAGGGCAGGCGAGGCAGGAAAGGGATTTGCCGTTGTTGCCGGGGAGATCGGAAGTCTGGCAGAGAATTCATCAGAGACGGTGAATCAGATCCAGGCGCTCTGCAAGGATGCAAATAAGAGTATCGAAAGTGTTAAGGAGTGCTTTGAGGATATCATAGCATTTATGGAAACGGATGTATCCGGCAAGTTTAAGGAATTTGCGAATATGGCCAGTGAGTATGAAGTTGTGGTCAATGACATCCGGGAAGTCATTCAGAGCATTCATAACGAAACGTCCGTATTTTCGGAGAGCGCTTCGAATATCCGGGATCAGATCAATAACGTCAAGATGGCGTCAAGCGACAACGAGCAGGGCGTAGACGACATCATTGTCAAGAATGACATGACGACGCAAACGGCTGATTCGATCATAAAGATTGCGGATCAGAACCAGTTAAATGTGGAAGCGATCAAAAATATCGTAGATATGTTTAAGTAAGGATAAAAAATTTAAACACGTTCAGAGGAATTAAGGAGTAATGAAAATGAAAAATCTTAAGTTGGCGACAAAAATCAGTATCATCGTAATTTCTATTTTAACGATCGGACTTATCGTTGTATGGAAAAGTACGGATGTAAATGTGTCTTCGGTAATGGAAGACCAGATAGTCAAAGAGATGAACGAAGCGATCCAGACACGATCCCAGATCATTGAGCAGTTTATTGCCTCGACGGAATCTTATCTGGTTGGCTATGCGCAGTCAGGCGCGCTGAAACAAGCCCTCCTGAAACCAAACGATGCGAACGTGATCGCGGAAGCACAGAGTTATACAAAGAGTTACGGCCAGGAAAATAAAAATCTGGAAAATATTTACCTCGGCGACTATAATTCAAAAGTAGTAGCTTCTTTTGTGGAGGGTCCGATTGGAAAAACCCTCCGCGAGGGAGACAGCCTGAAGGCGCTGAGAGATTCTGTATTTAAAGCAAAAGAGGTGTGGAATACGGGAATCATCGCCTCCCCGTCAACGGGAAAACAGGTTGTTTCCATGTATTATCCGATCTATGACGGCGATGAGCCGCTCGGTTACGTGGGGAGCGCCATCTATGCGGGGGATCTGAAAACAACGCTCGATAATCTGGCGGAAGAGTCGGGGAACAAAAAAGATTATTTACTGCTTGACGCAGCGAAAAATACATATATATTCTGTGAGGACGAAGAACAGATCGGCGGCCCGATTGAAGACACCAGTATTTCCGAGGCTATGGAACTCGCGAAGAGCGGAAAGACTGGTGACGTATATGAGTATAAAGAAAATGATAAAGCGATGCTGGCTGTGTATGAATACATGCCGGACAGGGAATGGGTCCTTATGGTACTGACGGACAAGGATGAATCTTTTGCCCCTGTAAACCAGCTTTCGTTTGTACTTCTGATCATGTGTGCGATCCTGCTCGTGCTCATTTCCCTCTGCGTATGGTTTGCCGGGGTTATGATCGCCAAGGATATTGTAGGCGTGGCACGGATCATCCAGGAGATCGGTACGCTGGACCTGACGCTGCGCAGCAAGCTGAAAAAGTTTGGCTCCCGCAAAGATGAGGTGGGAATGATCGCGAAGGCCACGCAGAATCTGGCGGAAACGGTCAGTGACGCGGTCGTGCTCATTAAGGAAAAGAGTGAGGAACTTCTGAATACATCCGGGACACTGCACTCGGGTGCGGAGATTACAAAAGGATCGGTGGAAAATGTAGAAAAGGCGATTCAGGACATTGCGGAGAGTACGGTCAAGCAGGCGGAGGATACGCAGCAGGCGGTGGACAGCGTCCTGCATATCGGGCAAACGATAGAGAAGACGATGGATGAAACCGAGACGTTGAGCAAATATACGGGCAACATCCAGAAAACGAGCGAGGAAATGCGCAGTACGGTAAGAGAATTGTCCGTGGTAAATAGCAATACGGAGAAGGCGATCGACGAGATCAGTGCCCAGACATTGTCTACGAACCAGTCCGCGATGAAGATCAAGGATGCCGCGCAGCTGATCACTTCAATTGCGGAAGAAACGAATATGCTTTCCCTCAACGCTTCGATCGAGGCGGCGCGCGCCGGAGAGCAGGGAAGAGGATTCGCGGTAGTGGCGAGTCAGATCCAGAAGCTTGCCGAGCAGTCGAATGATTCCGCGAAGATGATTGATGACATCATCGTTGCGCTGATCAAGGATTCGAATGAGGCAGTGGAAACGATGCTAAGGATGAAAGATATCATGCTGGAGCAGAGTTCCCAGCTTACGCATACAGAAGATCAGTTTTCTGAGATCTATGAGAATATTGAAGTGACAAAACAGAGTGTTACCGCAATCTACGATACGGTGAAAAATATGGATGAAGAGCGGCTCATGGTGGTCGAACTTGTCCGCAAACTGTCGGAGATCGCAGCGGATAACGCAGCAGGTACAGAACAGATCCTGGCGTCGTCGGAAATGCTTGACGGCATGGTCAAAGACGTGTCAGAAGCATCCGGGCAGTTGGTTTCTGTTTCGGATGAAATAGAGAAAAGCGTAGGTGGGTTTACGGTTTAAAAAATCTTTGAAAGTGTCTTGCAATAGATATTCTTATGGGTTATAATTATTATTAGATAAAATTATAGGCGTACGGAGGACTACAAAAAGCAAGGAGGAAAAAAGCATGAAGAATCTCAAATTGGCAACTAAGATAGGCATCATAGTAATTACTATTTTGACGATCGGACTTATTATTGTCTGGAAAAGTACGGATGTGAACGTATCGTCGGTAATGAAAGATCAGATTATAGACGAGATGAATGATGCGATTAAAACACGATCGAAACTCATTGAGCAGTATATCAGTTCCACGGAGTCCTATTTGGTCGGCTATGCGCAGGCGCCGGTATTAAAAGAGGCTCTGCTGCATCCGGACGATGCGGGAGCGGTTGCGAATGCACAGAACTTTACGAAAAATTACGGGAAAGAGAACCCGAATCTGGAAAATGTATATCTGGGTGATTACAATACGAAGGTACTCGCTTCCTTTGTGGAGGGCCCGATCGGGAAAACGCTGCGCGAAGGCGACGCGCTTAAAGTTTTGAGGGATACGCTGTTTGCGAAAAAAGAGACAAACATGTGGAACACGGGTGTTATGGCTTCCCTCTCTACCGGTAAGCAGGTTGTTTCGATGTACTACCCGATCTACAATGACGGAGAGCCTCTCGGCTATGTGGGAAGTGCCGTATATTCGGAAGATTTGAAAAACACGCTCGACGCGTTGGCGGAGGAGACGGGAAATAAGACCGATTATCTCTTGTTAGACGCGGCGAAAAACACCTATATATTCTGTGGGGATGAGGAGAAAGTCGGCGGCCCGATTGAGGAAAAGAATATATCGGAAGTGATCGAACTCGCGAAAGCCAACGCAGGTTCTGGAGACGCTGTATATGAATACAAGGAAAACGGCAGGGGAAAACTGGCTGTCTATGAGTATATGGCAGACAGGGACTGGGTACTCATGGTATTGATGGATCAGGATGAGGCGTTTGCGACTGTGAACCATCTTTCCATCGTACTGATGGTTATGTGCGCGATCCTTTTGGTGGTGATCTCCCTCGCGGTATGGATCGCCGGAAGCCTGATCGCGAAAAGCATTGTCAGCGTGGCGCGTATCATTCAGGAGATCGGTACGCTGGATCTGACATTGCGTAGCAAGCTGAAGAAGTTTGGTTCCCGCAAAGATGAAGTAGGGATGATCGCGAAAGCGACTCAGTTTTTGGCCGATACGGTCAGCGACGCCGTCGTCATCATAAAGGAGAAGAGCGACGAGCTGCGGGAGACTTCCGGAACACTGCACTCCGGGGCGGATGTGACGAAGGGATCGGTTGAAAATGTAGAAAAGGCCATCCATGAGATCGCAGAGAGTACGATCCAGCAGGCGGAAGATACGCAGCAGGCCGTACAGAGCGTCTTACATATCGGTGATACGATCGAAAAGACGATGAATGAGACGGAAACACTGAGTGAATATACAGGCAGCATACAGAAGACGAGCGAAGAAATGCGCGGAACGGTAAGAGGGTTGTCCAAAGTAAATAGAAATACAGAAAAGGCGATTGATGAGATCAGTGCCCAGACGTTGTCCACGAACCAGTCTGCGATGAAGATCAAAGACGCGGCGCAGCTGATCACTTCGATTGCGGAGGAGACGAATATGCTGTCGCTGAACGCCTCGATCGAGGCGGCGCGCGCTGGCGAACAGGGTAGAGGTTTTGCGGTAGTAGCGAGCCAGATCCAAAATTTGGCGGAGCAGTCGAACGATTCCGCGAAACTGATCGACAGCATTATCGTAACGCTGATTGAGGATTCGAATAAAGCGGTGGAGACGATGCTGAAGATGAAAGATATCATGCTGGAGCAGAGCCAGCAGCTTTCCCATACGGAAGATCAGTTCTCTGAAATCTATGAGAACATCGAAGTGACAAAGCAGGGGGTTACTTCTATTTATGATACCGTGAAGAACATGGATGAGGAACGTCTCATGGTGGTGGAACTCGTTCGCAAGCTATCGGAGATCGCGTCGGACAATGCGGCGGGGACACAGGAGATTCTGGCCTCGACGGAGATGCTCGACGGTATGGTAAAAGATGTTTCCGAGGCATCTGAACAGCTGGTTTCTGTTTCGGATAATATTGAGAAGAGTGTCAGCGGTTTTACCGTGTGATGATTTTGTAGACAGAACTTCTAAAGTTCTCCTTGTGCTGGGGGCGCGGTTCTAGGCCGCCCCCCTTTTTTAGAGCGGAAGACGTAGAAAGCTGAGAGTGAAAGACGTGAAAATCTTAGAGCGGAAGATGTAAAAAGCTTGGAGCAGAAGATGTAAAATGCGGCGCGGGCGCGCATGGAGGGAAAGATGGGCATACCGGTGAAATTAGAGGTGTTTGAGGGGCCGTTGGATCTGCTTTTGCACCTGATCGAGAAAAATAAAGTGGATATTTATGATATTCCGATCGTGCTGATCACGGAACAGTACATCGACTATGTCAGCCAGATGGACGCCAGGGATATGGATGTCATGAGTGAATTCCTCGTGATGGCGGCCACGCTCGTGCGCATCAAGTCAAAGATGCTGCTTCCGCCGGAGGAGGAAGAAGAGGACGAGCCGGAAGATCCGAGACAGGAACTGGTGGAGCGCATTTTGGAATATAAAATGTACAAGTACGCTTCCTTCGAACTGAAGGACAGGCAGGTCGATGCTGGCAGGATGTTATTCAAAGAGGCGACGATCCCCGATGAAATCCGGGATTTTAAAGAAGAGGTGAAGATTGAGGATCTGCTGAGCGAGGTGACGCTGGCAAAACTGCAGGGCATTTTCAATTCCGTCATGAAAAAGCAGGTGGACAAGATCGATCCGATCCGCAGTAAGTTCGGAGAGATCGAAAAAGAGGAGATCAGTCTGGAGGATCATATTGTTTTTTTGGAGCAGTACGCGAGGGAACATAAGACCTTCAGTTTTCGGAAACTGCTGGAGCACGGCAGGGGGAAAACGTATGTGATCGTTACGTTTCTAGGAATTTTGGAAATGATGAAGATGGGAAAACTTTCCATTGTTCAGGAGAACATCTTTGATGATATCCATATTACATGTTTGGAGGAATCAGCGTGAATATAAAAGAATTAGAGGCGGTTGTAGAGGCCATTTTATTTACGATGGGAGAGGCAGTTGAGGTCGAGCGGATCGCGGCCGCTGTCGAGCACGACGAGGACACGATCCGGCGGCTCATACGGAATATGATGACCCGCTATGAGGAGAGTGACCGGGGCATCCACATTATCGAACTGGACGGATCGTTCCAGCTTTGTACGCGGCCTGAAATGTACGAATACCTGATCAAAGTGGCTCATGTCCCGAAAAAACATGTACTCACGGATGTCATGCTGGAAACACTGTCGATCATCGCTTACAAACAGCCGATCACGCGGCTGGAGATTGAGAAAATCCGCGGCGTCAAGTGCGACCACGCCGTAAATAAACTGATCGAGTACAATCTGATCTGTGAGGCCGGGCGGCTGGACGCGCCGGGACGCCCGATCTTATTCGCGACGACGGAAGAGTTTCTGCGGTATTTCGGTATTGAATCACTTGATGAACTGCCGATTCTGAATCAGGAGACGATCGAAAACTTTAAGGAAGAGGCGGAGAGGGAAGTGATGCGTGAACTGGCGCAAAACGGTATGGAAGAAGAAATGGCGGAAGAGGCTGCGGAAGAAGAAATAGAGTAAAGGATAGAATGGAAACACAAAAACGGCGGATCGCCCATAGATTCATCAGGGCAATCCGCCGTTTCTGTGTTCTATTTGTAATCTACGAGATCAACGTAAAATTTCCGGTAATCCGTGCGCCGCTCTTTTGTCGCCGCGATCGCGGTGCGGGGATGCTGGTTGAGCTGGCCGGTCAGAAGATAGGGAATATCGTACCCCCAGATCACGCCTTTTTCTTTTAACGGCAGAATTTCATGCTCCAGCACGTCGAGGATCGGCAGGATATTGTACTTCGGATTTTTCAGAAAGCCGAGCAGCTGTTCGCTCGCGCAGTTTCCGGCTCCCCGTCCCATGCCGCTGACCGTTACATCCAGATAGCTGACGCCGCGTTTCAGCGCTTCAATGGTGTTCGCAAAGGCAAGCTGCTGGTTATTGTGCGCGTGGATGCCGATGTATTTTTGAAATTTGTCGCCGAAGAACAGGTACTTGTCGGCCAGTTTCCTCATCTGTTCGGGGTAGATCGCGCCGTAGCTGTCAACGATGTAAATGCCGTCCGCGGAACTCTGCCCGATGAGGTCGAGCGCCTCGTCAATATCCGTATCGTTGTCGCTGGAGATCGCCATGATGTTGACCGTCGTTTCATATCCTTTTTCGTGGCAGTATTCTACCATTTCGATGGCGGCCGGAATCGTGTTGATGTAGGTGGCGATGCGCACGAGGTCGATCACGCTGTCGCAGCGGTCGATGATGTCCCGTCTGAAATCCGTCCTGCCGACATCTGCCATGACCGCGATCTTCATATCGGAATCATTTTCCCCGACGATGCGTCTTATATCTTCTTCCCGGCAGAATTTCCAGGGTCCGAAATCCTCTTCCGGGAAAATGTCCCGGGATGCCTTATACCCAAACTCCATATAATCAACACCGGCCTTAATATTTGCCCGGTAAAGGTTTTTTACAAATTCATCGGTAAATCGAAAATCATTGACCAGCCCGCCGTCCCGGACGGTGGCGTCTACAACCCGCACATCCGGGCGGAAGGAAAGTATCGTTCCTTTTGTCTCCATGTTCTCATCCTCCATTTCTGACTTTTTATCCTTAGTATTTTATTGTAACAGAAAAATGGCGGGTTGAAAAGGAAAAAAATAAAAAAGTTCAAATTGTATATTGAAAAGAAGTGTGCTATAATGGCCTTGTACTTGTATGACAGCAAAATGACGGAGGTATGAAGAGAATGGACTACAAGAAAGCTGGAGTTGACATTGAGGCGGGATACAAAGCGGTTTCCCTGATGAAAGAACACATCGCGTCTACGATGAGACCGGAGGTACTTACGGATATCGGCGGTTTCTCGGGCGCGTTTTCCATGAAACGCTTTATGGGAATGGAGGAGCCGACTCTTGTTTCTGGTACAGACGGTGTTGGAACGAAGCTGAAAATCGCTTTTCTGATGGATAAGCACAATACGATCGGGATCGACTGCGTGGCCATGTGCGTGAACGATATTGCCTGTGCCGGCGGTGAGCCGTTGTTTTTCCTGGACTATATCGCGTGTGGGAAAAATGAACCGGAAAAGATCGCTAAGATCGTGAGCGGAGTGGCGGAAGGGTGCCGCCACTCCGGGGCTGCCCTTATCGGCGGAGAGACGGCGGAGATGCCCGGGTTTTATCCGGCAGAAGAATATGACCTCGCTGGATTTTCGGTCGGCGTCGTTGATAAAAAGGATATGATCACCGGCGAGGAGTTAAAAGCAGGGGATGTTCTCGTGGGAATGGCTTCATCCGGTATTCACAGCAATGGCTACTCGCTCGTGCGCCAGGTGTTTACGATGAGCAGGGAAGCGCTTGACCGCACGTATGAGTGTCTTTCGGGATCGCTCGGCGAGACTCTTCTTACCCCGACGAAAATATATGTGAAGGCACTGCGCGCCATCCGTGAAGCGGGTGTGACGATCAAGGCGTGCAGCCATATTACGGGCGGCGGTTTTTATGAAAATATCCCTCGTATGCTGAAGGAGGGGACGCATGCTGTCATTGACAAAAACAGTTTTGTCATTCCTCCGATCTTTGAAATGCTGGCGAAGGACGGAAATGTGGCCGAAGAGGCGATGTATAATACATACAATATGGGGATCGGTATGATCGCCGCTGTCGATAAAAACGATGTGGACCAGACGCTCCAGGCCGTGCGAAGCGCAGGCGAAAAGCCTTATATCATCGGAGAGATCGTGGACGGTGAAAAAGGGATCACGATCCAGTAAAGAACCGGCAGAGCTGCGAAAGTTACGGCGGTTAGAAAGGATGAAAACAGCATGATGAAGATAGCAGTACTTGTTTCCGGCTCCGGAACGAATCTGCAGGCAATCATCGACAACGTGAAGTCGGGCGGCATTACGAATGCTTCCCTCGAACTTGTCGTGAGCAATAAACCGGGCGCGTACGCAAGGGAGCGCGCGAAGGCAAACGGCATTTGCGAAACAGTGCTCGTGCCGAAGGAGTATCCGACGAGAGAGGCGTACGGGGAGGCGATGATCGGCTGTCTCGAGGACCACGGGATCGATTTGGTCGTTCTTGCCGGATTTCTCGTGATCCTGCCGGAAAATCTTGTGAAGCATTATGAGGGCCGGATGATCAACATCCATCCGTCGCTGATTCCGTCCCATTGCGGGCCGGGTTACTATGGGCTGAAAGTGCACGAGAGCGTGCTCGCCCGCGGAAATAAAGTGACAGGTGCCACAGTCCATTTCGTCAATGAAATCGCGGACGGCGGGCCCATCATTTCCCAAAGAGCCGTAGAAGTCCGGGACGATGATACGCCGGAGACGCTGCAGAAACGGGTGATGGAGCAGGCGGAGTGGCACATCCTCCCGCAGGCGATCGACGATATCGCGAATGGAAGAATTGAAATAGTGGATCATTTGGTAAAACATAAGAAATAAATGGAGGATACTATGAACGTTTTAATTGTAGGAAGCGGCGGCCGCGAGCATGCGATCGACGATATCGCGAATGGAAGAATTGAAATAGTGGATCATTTGGTAAAACATAAGAAATAAATGGAGGATACTATGAACGTTTTAATTGTAGGAAGCGGCGGCCGCGAGCATGCGATCGCGGTAAGCGCGGCGAAGAGCAGCCATGTGGACAAACTGTACTGTGCCCCGGGAAATGCCGGGATCGCTTCGGTCGCGCAGTGTGTGGACATCGGAGCGATGGAATTTGAGAAACTGGCTGATTTTGCCGAGGAGAACGAGATCGGCCTTACGATCGTCGGCATGGATGACCCGCTTGTCGGCGGCATCGTGGACGTGTTTGAGGCCAGGGGACTCCGGGCGTTCGGGCCGCGCAAAAAGGCGGCGGTGATCGAGGGAAGCAAGGTGTTCTCGAAAGATCTGATGAAAAAGTACGGTATTCCAACCGCTGCTTATGACACGTTTGACAGTCCGGAAGAGGCGCTGGCTTATCTGGAGACGGCGAAGATGCCGATCGTTCTCAAGGCGGACGGCTTGGCGCTCGGCAAGGGTGTTCTGATCTGCCAGACGTTAGAAGAGGCAAAGGCCGGTGTGAAAACGCTGATGCAGGACAAGCAGTTTGGCGATGCCGGAAACCGGATCGTGATCGAGGAATTTATCACAGGGCCGGAAGTGTCCGTATTGTGTTATTGCGACGGGACGCATATCGCGCCGATGACGAGCGCGCAGGATCACAAACGTGCCAAAGATAACGACGAGGGATTGAATACGGGAGGAATGGGAACCTTTTCCCCAACCCCGTTTTATACGAGTGAGATTCAGAAGTTTTGTGAGGACAAGATCTACCAGCCGACGATGGATGCGATGAAGGCAGAAGGCAGGGATTTTGTCGGTATCCTGTTCGTGGGCCTCATGCTCACGGCGGACGGGCCGAAGGTACTCGAGTACAATGCCAGGTTCGGCGATCCTGAAGCGCAGGTCGTACTGCCGCGCATGGAAAATGACATCATCGAGGTTATGAACGCGTGCATTGACGGCAGGCTGGATGAAGTGGAGCTTCGTTTCCAGGACAATGCGGCGGTCTGTGTCGTTCTGGCCTCGGACGGTTATCCGGAGAAATATGAAAAAGGCAAAGTCATTACCGGATTTGAACATTTCAACGGCAGGGACGGATATTACGCATTCCACGCCGGCACAAAAACCGAAGGCGGGAACATCGTGACGAACGGCGGGCGCGTCCTCGGCATTACCGCGAAAGGCAGCAACCTGAAAGAGGCAAGGAAAAACGCATACGCGGCTACCGAGTGGATTTCGTTCGAGGGGAAATATATGCGCAGTGATATTGGGAAAGCGATTGATGAAGTGGATTAGGCCGTTTACAGGGCGTGCGGCGGAACGGTTGCCTGTGCGGCGCTGTCGCTGTAGCAGGATCGCTGCTTTAGAGGCGTCATCTGAGCGGTTATGATAAATGAAAAGTAAAAAGGAGATTGACCTATGTATTCATTTGAAGAAGTTGTAAAAGCCGATCCGGAACTTGCGAAAGCGATGGAGTTAGAAACCGGCAGGCAGAACGATCACATTGAACTGATTGCGTCCGAGAATTTCGTGAGCAAGGCAGTGATGGCAGCGATGGGAAGTACGTGTACGAACAAGTATGCGGAAGGTTACCCGGGAAAACGGTATTACGGCGGATGCCAGTATGTGGACATGGTGGAGGATCTCGCCAGGGACCGCGCCAAGGAACTGTTTGGCTGCACATACGCCAATGTTCAGCCGCATTCGGGGGCACAGGCGAATATGGCGGTGTTTTTTGCGCTTGTAAAACCGGGTGAGACCGTGATGGGGATGAATCTCGACCACGGCGGACATCTGTCCCACGGAAGTCCGGCCAATATTTCGGGAACGTATTACCATATCGTGCCGTATGGCGTCAATGATCAGGGCTTTATCGACTATGACGAGGTGGAGCGTATCGCCAAAGAGTGCCGGCCGAAAATGATCATCGCCGGGGCGAGCGCATACTGCCGGAAGATAGATTTTAAGAGATTCCGTGAGATTGCCGATGAAGTGGGAGCATTCCTCATGGTGGATATGGCTCACATTGCCGGACTGATCGCGGCCGGTGTACACGAGAGTCCGATCCCGTATGCGCATGTGACGACGACGACGACCCATAAGACATTGCGCGGCCCGCGCGGCGGTATGATCCTGTCCAGTGAGGAGTTCGCGAACGAATATAAATTGAACAAATCCATTTTCCCTGGTATCCAGGGCGGCCCGCTCATGCACGTGATCGCGGCGAAGGCGGTCTGCTTCAAAGAGGCGCTCGATCCGAGTTTTAAGGAATACGGAAAAAATATTATTGCCAACGCGCAGGCCCTTAGCAAGGGGCTGATGGACCGGGGCATTGACATCGTATCCGGCGGAACCGATAACCACCTGATGCTGGTGGATCTCGTAAAGAAGGGTCTGACAGGAAAACAGGTAGAGGCGTGGCTGGATGAGGCAAATATTACGGCCAATAAAAATACGATCCCGAATGATCCACAGAGTCCGTTTGTGACGAGCGGCGTTCGTCTGGGCACGGCTGCTGTGACAACAAGGGGCATGAACACGGATGACATGGATCAGATCGCGGAGGCGATCGCCATGCTGATCGATGACGCCGAGGCAAATCAGGCGAAAGCAAAAGAAATCGTGAAGGCGCTGACTGACCGGTATCCATTGTATTGATGTTGTGATCTGAATGGGGCAGGGAATGCGGATTGTTTAGACGGAATCCGGCATGCTGGAACGGTACATGGCCGTACTGTTCCGGCATGCCTTTTTTATAAAAGGAGGGTGTTATGTACGACAGGCTGACGAAACGGGATGTTGAAAAGATGGAGCAGGAGTTAGAGCACCGCAAACTCGTGGTGCGCAAACAGGCGCTGGAGGATGTGAAAGAGGCGAGGGCGCACGGGGATCTGAGTGAGAATTTCGAATACAAGGCGGCGAAGAAATTTAAGAATGAGAATGAGAGCCGTATCCGCTATCTTGAGCGGATGGTAAAGACTGCGCGTATTGTGGAAGATGATTCCGGCGAGCAGGAAGTCGGTCTGAATGATACGGTGCGCGTTTACTTTGAGGATGAGGAGTGCGAAGAAGAGTATAAGATCGTGACGACGGTGCGGAGTAATGCGGCCAGGCATATGATCAGCATAGAGTCGCCGCTCGGCAAGGCGATATGGAAACATGGGGAGGGAGACAGGGTGTATGTGGCTGTGAATGAGAAGGCGGGGTATTATGTGCAGATCCGGGGCGTCGAAAAGAGTGATGATGAGTCGGAGGGGATTCGGGGGTATTAGTGCTATTAAGGAGGCTGTGAAATGACAATTCAAGAGGTGGTTAGTCAATTTAATACAACACCATTTATTTTTGCAGGGTCAGGTGTTACGAGAAGATATTACGATCTGCCGGATTGGGGTGGGCTGCTAGCTGTATTTGCCAAAAGGATTAGCGACGATGATTTTGCTTACCGCTCGTATGAGAACCAGGCACATTATGTTGCGAATGATAGTGAAAAAATGCCGACAATCGCAACATTGATTGAAAAAGATTTTAATAAGGCATGGTTTGAAAATGTGGATAATATTCGTTCAAATGATTTATCTGTAACGCAAGCTGTCGCAGATGGTGCGTCTCCGTTTAAAGCAGAAGTGTGTGCTTATATTGCGACTAAAAGTTCAATTGTAAATGGTTATGAAGATGAGATTAAGAAGTTAAAGCAAATATCGAAAAATAATATCTCAGGTGTGATCACAACGAACTATGATTTGTTTTTTGAAACCATATTTGAAGGGTATAAAACATTCAATGTCATTTAGTTAGATAAGTTGCTACATTTAACATAGCATAATCCAAGA
>CAJTZN010000040.1 GCA_910584065.1 uncultured Eubacterium sp. | reverse complement strand
GCCATCATGCGCCCGGACGGGACGCTGGCAGACCCGCACGAAGAGGGCGAGATTGTCGTCAAAACGGCAGAAGGCGCGCCAAACGGCCTGTTTACCGGATATTTCAGCGATGAGGAAAAAACATCCTCCGTCTGGTATGATGATTACTACCACACGGGCGACACCGCTTTTGTAGACGAGGACGGATATTTCTGGTATGTCGGCAGAGTGGATGACGTCATCAAATCCGCGGGATACCGCATCGGCCCCTTTGAGATTGAAAATGAAATCATGAAACTTCCGTACGTGTTGGAATGTGCTGTTACTTCCGTGCCGGACCGTCTCCGCGGGCAGGCGATTAAGGCGACGATCGTCCTTGCCGACGGCGAAGAAGGCGACGAGCACATGAAAAATGACATCGTCAAATACCTGAAAAAAAATATTGCTTCTTATAAATGGCCGAAAATCGTAGATTTCGCGAAAGAACTGCCAAAAACGATCAGCGGCAAAGTGCGGCGGGCCGAGATCAAGAAAAATGACTGGGCCGCCGGGCAGGAAGAGGTTCCGTCCGTAGCAACCGAAGAACAGCCGGACGAACCGCCGGCATCTTCCGGAGATACGGATGAAAGCTGATAAAATATTTATTTCCATCCTCATCCTGATCGGCCTGGGGCTGAGCGCCGTCATTTATTTTCCCCGCGCCACCGGTTCCGGCAGCCGTGTAGAGGTTCGGATCAACGGTACCGCCGTAACCTCTTATCCGCTCTCGTCCGACCGCACGGAAACGATTTCCTGTCCGGACGGCGGCTCCAATACGCTGGAGATCATTGACGGCGCTGCCCGTATGAAGGAAGCCGACTGCCCGGACAACGTGTGCGTCGGTATGCACCGCATATCAAAACCGGGGGAAACGATCGTGTGCCTGCCCCACAAGCTTGTCCTCGCGATCGTGCAGGCCGAGTCGGACGCGGGTTCTCCCGGGCCAGACGCAAGCTCTTCCAGGCCGGACGCGGGTTCTTCCGGGTCAAATGGCAACTTTTCTGTGCCGGACGCGATAACAGGACGATAAAAAAGCGGCGGTGGAGAAGCGCGGCACTTTTCCGCACATGACGAATTTGGGGAGGTTGTGCCACCGATGAATCAGATCAGACAGATTTCAGAATTTTCCATATATACCGCTCTTGCTTTTATTTTTGGCTACATTGAAAGTTTGATTCCCCTGCCGGTTCCATTTCCGGGCATGAAAATCGGATTGGCCAATCTGGTCATGATGATCGTTCTATATAGGAAGAACTTTCGCTATGCCTTTGGTATATCCATGCTGCGCAACTTACTAAACGCCATCACGTTTGGCAGCCTGTTCAGCCTGCTCTACAGCCTGGCGGGCAGCGTGCTCAGTCTGATCGCTATGGCCGGGCTCAAAAAGGTGCGCAGGGCACGGCCGAAAAGCGGACAAAAGGAAGCGGACGCCTTTTCCATCGTATCTGTCAGCGCGTTAGGGGGGATCGTACACAATATGGGCCAGCTGATGGTTGCCGCGTTGCTAGTCGGATTTTCTTCCATTATCTGGTATCTGCCGGTTTTATATTTTTGCGGCTTACTGACAGGGATTCTGATCGGCATGGTCAGTAAACAGTGCCTGGCGCGGCTTCCCGCCGATCCGCAAAACAGATAACAAGAATCATTATTGCTTACTTTATAAAAAAGATATACTTTTTTTCTATAATTTTCACACAATGTTCACGCAACGGATATTGACTTTTAGCAGGACAACTGATAAACTGTATAAGTAACAAGAACAGAAGAAGGAGAAAAAAATTATGAAGGACATGGGAATCGTAAGACAGTTAGATATGTTAGGCCGCATTACCATTCCAATTGAACTTCGGCGTTCTCTCGGAATTGCTGACAGAGAGTCCTTGGAAATTTATACCGAAGACAATAAGATCATATTGACGAAACATGAAGCCGGTGACATTTTTACCGGATCACAGGAAGACTTGATCGAGTATCACGGAAAACTGGTTTCCAAGCAGTCGATCGAGGAATTATCAAAGCTAGCTGGTTTAATTTAATCATATATCCCTTTAGTGTGGCAGGAGCCCCCCTAGACTCCTGCCTTTCCTTTTATCTTCTTTTACCAATTTTCCCCTTTTCTTTTTTCCTTAAAAGCCTGGTGCAGGAATTGTCGTTGACCATCTGCTCTTTGTTATGAGAGCAACTCTTTATACACCTGGTTCTTTGTCATTCCTCTCTCTTTCGCCACCGCCCTCATCGCCTCATTCCGTCCCATCCCCTGAGACAGATAGCGCTCCATATGGTCGGTCAGCGGCACCTCGTTCCACTTCTCCCTCTCCTTTCGCTCCAACTCCAGGGCATCTGCCCCCTCTACGACAAACACAAACTCGCCTTTCGGCTCATTGTCGCGGTAATAGGCGGCCGCCTCCGCCAACGTACACTGCAGCACGGATTCATGCTTTTTCGTCAGTTCGTGGCAGACTGCGATCTTCCTCTGCCCGGGCAGCACCTCCGCCACCGCTTCCAGCGTTTTCCGGAGCCGATGGGGCGCCTCATAAAATACAGTCGTGTAGGTCGTTTCCGCGAGCCTTTTTAACACCCTCTCCCTCTCTTTTGATTCCTGCGGGAGAAATCCCTCAAAGGCAAAATTTCTCGTCGGCAGTCCCGATAACGTAAGCGCCGTGACGACCGCCGAAGCTCCCGGCAGGGAAGTGACCGGAACACCAGCCTCATACGCTGCGAGTGCAAGCTCCGCACCGGGATCGGAGATCGCCGGCGTTCCGGCATCGGTCACCAGCGCAATCTCCTTTCCCTCCAGCAATTCCTTTACGAGTACCGGGGTCTTTTGGAATTTATTGTGCTCGTGATAGCTGGTAAGCGGCGTTTTGATATGAAAATGATTGAGCAGCTTGATCGTCTGTCTCGTATCCTCCGCCGCGATCAGATCCACCTCTTTCAACACACGCAGTACGCGCAGTGTAATATCTTCCAGATTTCCAATCGGCGTAGCGCAAAGATATAATGTCCCCATATGAGTGTCTCCTTCTAACATTTAATACAGCTCCCGCACCTCTTGTGTGTATTCATTGACTGCTTTGTATACGATCAACGGTTTTTCCACTGTCATCCCCGGATTCCCGCCCCGTGTCCCCTCGATCAGGACCATATTCGGCTCCCTGTCCACGTATGGATAGACGAGACGCATCCGCTTTGGTTCCAGGGCGTATTTTGTCATCGTATTCATGATCTCGCTCAGGCGGAACGGCCGGTGCACCATAAAAAAATGCCCCCCCGGTTTGAGAAGCTTTGCGCTCTCACGCAGCACATCATCGAGCGAACAAAGTAATTCATGTCTGGCAACCGCCTTATGTCCTGCCTCATTCGTCAGCCCGTGCGAGTGCATCATATATGGCGGATTGGTCGTAATAACATCGAAGGAAGCCGCCTCAAAATACGAAGATGCTTCCTTGATATCGCCGATCGTTATATGTACCCGGTCTTCCAGACCATTATAGCGGATGCTGCGGTTCGCCATCTCCGCTATATCCGCCTGGATTTCCAATCCCTCAAAATAGTTTCCTTCCGTCTTTGCAGTCAGAAGGATCGGGATCACCCCGTTCCCTGAACCGAGATCCAGTACTCGGCTTTGTTTCGGCACTCTCACAAACCCAGTCAGCAAAACGGCATCCATGCCAAAACAGAACCAGTTCGGATTCTGAATGATCATCAGTCCATCCCGCTGTAAATCGTCGAGCCGCTCCCCCGGCAGAAGCGGCACCTTTTCAGAAACAGGGGAAGAATGCTCCTTTTCTGTTTTTCCCGTGCGGATCGTTTGTTCATCCATATGTTTCCTGCGCTCCGTCTGTCCCATCAGATCTTTGACTTTCCTTCCTTCTTCTCCATCGCTTCCAGTTTTTTCAGTTCCTTATCGGTCTCGGAGGCATGGCGGTCACGGCGCCGCTCCTGGCGAAACTTTAATTCGTCTGCCGAATACTCCCGGACTTCTTTTTCATCGTCTTCCAGATTGACGATGACCTTGACTTTCTGCTTCAGAACACTCACGCTCTGCACTTCACCGGACAATCCGTCCGGCGTCTTCACACGGCTGCCCACATTCGGCAGATGGCTGTTCAGTTCCTCATAGGCTTCCTCTTCATTTTTCAGGCAGCACATCAACCGGCCGCACACGCCCGATATTTTCGTGGGATTCAAAGAGAGGTTCTGCTCTTTCGCCATCTTAATGGATACCGGGGCAAACTCGGACAGATACGAGTGGCAGCAAAGCGCGCGCCCGCATATCCCGATACCGCCCCGCAGCTTCGTCTCGTCGCGGACACCGATCTGACGGAGTTCGATCCTCGTGCGGAACACCGAAGCCAGATCTTTCACAAGTTCGCGGAAATCAATGCGTCCGTCCGCCGTAAAATAGAACAACAGCTTATTTTTATCAAACGTATACTCCGCTGCGATCAATTTCATCTCCAGACCGTGTTTGCTGATCTTCTCGAGACAGATGGCAAATGCGTCCTTTTCCTTCTCCCGGTTTTTGGATTCATTCTCTTCATCCGCTTTCGTGGCAACCCGTATGATACCTTTGAGCGGGGCAACGATTTTTTCTTCCGGCATCTCGGTCGGCGGAAGGACTACCGTACCATATTCCACGCCCTTTGCCGTCTCCACGATGACATGCGTTCCCCTCTTGATATTTTCGTGTTTTCCCGGGTCAAAATAGTAGATTTTCCCCGCCTGCCGAAACCGGACTCCAATGATCGTTTTCACTTTATTTTCCTCCTATTGCTTCATTGCCAAAAGCATTAACTCCATCGCGACCTCAAAATTTACGTTTGCCTTCAACCGGAGCTTCGCTTTATCAAAAGCACTTAAAATTTCCTCTATTTTTTCATAATCCCGCTGGTTCGCCTCGGACGAGATCGCGCGGTACTCCCCCTGGAAGATCAAATGGTTCATATTCTTTGTCGCCTTAAATAACAATACATCCCGGTACCACAGTACCATGAGATCGATGTAATCTTTGGCATCCGCTTTATCCTCGCCCACTTCCTTAATGATCTCGAGCATCTCCGAAACATCCATAGTATGCACATTTTTCAGTATCCTTAATACTTTATCGCGCTTTTCCTCAAAGTCTTCGGATTCGATATAGCGGATCGCTTTCCCCAGATTTCCCTGAGCGAAAATAGCGCTCGTGCGCGCGCGGTAATCGACGACATCGTATTTTTCGATCAGATACTTTTCGATGGCTGCCGTGGAAAGAGGACGAAATTCCAGTTTCAGGCAGCGCGACTGTATCGTCGGAAGGATGGCATCCATATTGCTCGTAAGAAGAAGGATGATCCCGTATTCCGGCGGCTCCTCGATCGTCTTCAAAAGAGCGTTCTGCGCGGCCTCCGTCATGCGGTCCGCCTCCGGCACGATAAATATTTTATAGGGACTGGAAAATGGCTTGATCGCGATCGAACTATTGATCTTTTCGCGTATATCATCCACTCCGATGCTCGACAGTTCCCGGTTCACCCAGATCACATCCGGCTGGTTGCCCGATTCCATCTGCTTGCAGGACGGACAGTCGCCGCACGGCCGGTTATTGATCTCGGACTGGCACTGCAGCCCGGCCGCAAATGTTTTCGCCATCGTCTCCTTTCCACACCCCACCTCGCCGTGGAAAATATAGGCGTGAAAAGGCTTGTCCCCACGAATCGCCATCTGCAAATGCTCTTTAATATCCTCATGTCCCATGATCTCTGAAAATAAAAACATAGCAACCGCCTCCTTTATCTGTCATCTGTGTGTTTCCGGCTTCATGTAAGAATATCGAGCAGAAGCCCGCGTATCTCATCGATCTTACCTAATATCGCAAGATGATCTTTTTCATCTTTCATCAGCTCCTGCGCCAGTTCGTCAAGCGCTGAATTGACCCGTTTGATCATTCCGTATACCCGGTGCCGTCCCCGTCTGTCCAAAAAGTTCTCCCTGCTGAATTTGTGAGACCGGCTGACAATCTCATTCATAAACTCCTGGATCAGCTTGCGGTAATGTTTCATGTCCCTTACATCCATATGCTTGCCCAGCTTTTTCCCCTGCATCGTAATATCTTCCATCATCAGGGTGAGCCTGGCCTGGAGTCCGTCCTCCTCCAGCGAGCTCATCAGGGTGAACTTAAAGTCCTCACTGGTTTCCTGAACCGGTCTCGCCGTCTGCGCCATCGTCGGCTGCTGAATCTGATCAATCTTAATATCCACGGTCTCATCTCCTCCCAGGAATCTGTTCTACTCTCCATTGTAACATTTTTTTCGCATTTAATCCAGTCCAACATGCGTGCTGCCAAAAATAAGTTTTTCAATATGCTCTATCGCCTGCTCACAATCCTTATTCATGATCCGAATTTCGATGCCTGCCTCCTGCAGTTTCTCCTCTGAAAAATCTTCTTCATCCGCCAGAAAACGCCGGCACAGCTCCGGCACACACGGAGTCGTCTGCGCTCTCTCCCTCGCCACCGCGCGCTCAAGCCTTTCCATATCATCCACCTCGATATAGAGCGGAACTATTTGTTCCATGCCAAATACTCCCTGCAGCTTTTCGTATCCGGCCAGCGTAGAGATCAAAAGGTAATCACCCGTCGAAAAATCAATCTGTCCGTCGTCCGCCGTGAAATAAAACCACGGCCCGAGCACGGTATTGTACTGCCTGCACTCGATGATCTTTCCCTGCTCCTTCATCTCATACATCTCTTCTTGGGAGACAAAAAAATATTCTTTCCCATAGGTCTCCCCTTTCCGGATCGGCCTCGTCGTATAGGTGACGATTTCTTTTAACTCCGGATGGCGCTCCTTGATCTTTTTGTACAACGTATCTTTTCCCGTCGCGCTTTTTCCCATGATTACAAATAATTTTCCCATATCTATCCTCCTTTTTCCACGACATTTGCACGCCCATTTTCCACGCCGTCTATGGCGTACCCCATGCCGATACCAGCCTGTATCGTCCGAATCATTTCCCCGGAAAAAACCTCTCCCTGAACGAGTAACGGAATCCCGGGCGGATATAACATCACATCTTCCGCCGCGACGCGCCCTTCTGCCTGTTCCAGCAGTACGCGCCCGCGTGGACAAAAAGCAGCCTCGTAACTGTACATGGCCCTCTCCGGTTCCTGCCATATATATCGGATACGATCCCTGTCAAATATAGAGGAAAACCCACAGTCATCTTTTTCTACCCACGCCAGTCCGGCGTCAATTTCCTTCAATGCCGCCCCCAGCCTCTCAAACGACTGCGCCCCGTCACAAACGCTCGTCATAGCGATACAGTATTCCCCGAGGCTCATCTCTGTCTCGATCCGGTATCTCGTTCGCAGACACTCTGCCAGTTCCTTCCCTGACATCCCCGTGCGGTCGGCGGCGATCACGATCTTCGATCGTTCCTTCCTGGGAGAATCAAACAGGTACAACCGCTTCAACTGTTTCATTTCCTCCTCAAACTGCCGGAGATTTTCTACATACCGATCAAACGCTTCCTGCCCTTCCCTCTCAATATATGCAAAACACCGATCGATGCCAGCCATCAGTATATAAGACGGACTGCTCGACTGAAACGTCTGCAGGCACCATTCGAGACGCTCTTTGGAGATCCGGCCAAAACGGGCGTGAATGACGGCCGTCTGCGTGAGGGACGGCAGCGTCTTATGCAGACTCTCCACGACGAGATCCGCTCCCGCCTCCACCGCTGTTTCCGGAAACGAAGGATGCCAGTTAAAATGCGCGCCATGCGCCTCGTCCACGATGAGAGGCACCCCGTAACGCGCCGCCACCTCCGCGATCTCCCGCACCGGGGATACGATTCCCTCATACGTGGGTGACACGAGTATAACGCAGCGTATGTCTTCATATCTGCGCAAAACCTGTTCTACCGCCTGCTGCGAAAGGATCCCGGGAATGCCGAGGCGATCGAGATCCCCGCCCGTTTCTTCCGGATACATGTATACGGGGCGCAGTTCCAACAGACGGATGGCATGATAAACCGATTTGTGGCAGTTTCTCGCCACGGCGATCCGGTCCCCGTGCCGGCAGCAGGCCGCGATTGCGGAAAGTATCCCGCCCGTGCTCCCATTGATGAGAAGGTACGACTTCTCCGAGTGGTACTTCCCCGCGACCCAATCCATCCTGCGTCGGATCATCCCCTCGGGATGATGCAGGTCATCCATCCCCGCCACTTCGGTCACGTCGATCCCGTACGGGTTTTCCATCACAAAGGACGGATTCCTCTTGTGTCCCGGCATGTGCATCGGCAGGATCCCCTGCCGTCCGTATCGGGTCAGTGTTTCATACAAATCTGTTTCCATCGCAGCCTCCGAATGCTTCTCAAACAAAATGTGTTGTATTTTACATGATACTCGTTTATAATGATGTTGGGTTCAAACGATATTCTGCCTATGGCGGATGCCGCAGACCCTGCACCGGCATGATCCGGAGCAAACAATAAATACAGACGAAAAGCCACAGGGTCAGACATTGACAAAAAACCTGCGGCGGAAATGAGGAACCATATGAACCAAACGATCGCAGACCAGTTTTCACAACAGTCCATCACGAGCATGGTCATTATCGCTCTTTTATGCACGGCCATTCCCTTTCTTTTTTTAGGGTACTACAAATCCAGGACAAAAACGAAGACAAAGCTTTCTTCTTTTTTCATCGGCATGGCATTTTATATCGTCTTTGCCCTTTTCGGGGAACAGTTTTTTCATACACTCATTTTACGCGGACTTTCCCTCTCCGGATTTTTATCGCCGTCGAACCATCCGGTGTATTACGCCGTGTACGGCGCCGTCGTCGCCGGTATCTTCCAGGAAACCGGAAAATATATCGGCTTAAAGAGATGTATGAAATCCCGCCAGGGCAGGGAAAACGCGTTCCTGTTCGGATTCGGCCACGGCAGTTTTGAAACGATCGCCTACGGCAGTTCCCTTACGATGGGAAATATCGTCATCGCGTTTTTGGTAAATTCATTCGGCATCGACGGCTATTTCGAGAAACTGGGCATCACCGGCGAAACCGCCGCCGCACAGGCGGAGGCCATCCGGCAGCTGATCGCCATCCCGCCGTCAGACCATATTGCCGCCGGGATCGAGCGCCTTCTCGCCCTCGTGTTCCAGGCTTCCCTCGCCATCTTTATTTACCTCGCCATCCAGCACAAGGAATTAAAACATCTGTTTCCAATCGCCATCGTCCTGCACGTCATCGGCTATCTGCCGGCCAACCTGACAAATGTCGGCATTTTAAACAACATGATGATCAGCCTCTGCCTGACCGGAACCGTCGTCGTGTTTACTGCAGCGTATGCGTATCGGATGTATCATCAGCTGGAAAAATCGTAATCCCTTTCAAAAGTCCTGCCAGCGATGTCGTCGCCTCCTCATCGGTATATTCCATCGACACGTCATCGGCAGGATTTTCCGCTTCCTCGAGTTCCGGCGCCAGATCTTCTGCCTCCTTCATGCTGAGGCGGATCTTTCCATCGGCCACATCCAGCACCTTTACTTTTACCTTCATACCGAGTTTCACCACTTCTTTTGGCGATTTCAAAAATTTATGGCAGATCTGGGAAATGTGTACCAGCCCCGTCAACCCGTCGCCAATCTCCACAAAGCAGCCATACGACTCTATCCTAGTCACCGTTCCTTCTGTCATATACCCTTTTTGCAGGGCGTTCAGCTTCTTTTCGTAAATACCCGCCGCCTCTTCTTTCGCCACCTCTTTGGCAGACAATACGAGCTTATCCGCGTCCTCGTCCGCGGTGATCACGCGTACTTTCAGCGTTTTTCCCACATAATCAGGCAGTTCTCCCTCTTCCACATACGAAAGTGCCAGTTTGGACGCCGGAATAAATCCACGGATCCCGTTTACATAGGCTACCACACCGGCGTTGACCGCTTCCTTCACTTTCACTTCGTAAATACGACGGCTTTCCAGCGCCTCGCGCAGCGAGGCCCAGCTCTCCGTTTTCCGTGCCTGCTTGAGCGACAAAACCGTCCGTCCCATCTCATCCTCATAAAGTACCATCACGCGCAGTTCATCCCCTACCCGGATCTCGTCCATCGCATGGAAATCCGGATCGTCGCTATATTCCTCCGCCGGGATGACCCCCTGTGAAAATGACTGCAGATCCAAGATGACTTCTTCCTCCTCGACGGAAACCACCGTTCCTCGGATGATATCCCCCTCCTGAAATGTCACAAAAGAGGCATTGATCTCATCCTCAAAATCCGCCATTGTCTCCTGTCCTGTTTCTTTTATTTCTTCACTCATTTTTTTCCTCCATTCACACTTTCTCAGCTAGCAGATCCGCCAGCTTCGCAAACTCCGAAAGTCCCAGCTTTTCCCCGCGGACATTGGCATCCAGTCCCGCTTGTTCGATTGCCTCCGCCGCCTGCGCTTTCGAAAATGACAATTCACCGCTGTTTGCAATCCCGTTTTGCAGTGTCTTTCTCCGCTGGTTAAAAGACGCCCGGATCAGCCGGAACATAAGCTTTTCATCGGCCACCCGCACCGGCGCCTCCTCCCGGCACTCGAGACGGATCACCGCGCTTCCCACCTTCGGCCGCGGCATAAAGCAATTTGGCGGCACAAAGGCAGCGATATATGGTTTCGCGTAATACTGGACAGCCAGCGACAACGCGCCGCAGTCCTTGCTCCCCGGCTGCGCCTTCATCCGGTCCGCCACCTCTTTCTGCACCATCACTGTCACATTGGCGAGCGGCACCCGGCTCTCAAACAATTCCATAATAATCGGCGTGGTAATATAATATGGCAGATTAGCCACAACCTTGATCGGTTTTCCGTCATTATAGTCCTGCGCGATCTCCCGGATATCCTGTTTCAAAATATCCCCATTTCGCACTTCCACGTTTTCATACGGCGACAGTGTTTCGTGCAGGATTGGGATGAGGTTTTTGTCTATTTCCACCGCCAGCACCTGTCTGGCGCGTTCGCACAAATACTGGGTGAGCGTGCCGATCCCCGGTCCGATCTCAAGCACAAAATCGTCCTCTGTGATCTGTGCCGCATCAACGATCTTATCCAATACATGGGGGTCGATGAGAAAATTCTGACCAAACTTTTTCTTAAACTGAAATTCGTGTTTTTGCAAAACCTGAATCGTTTCTTTGGGGTTGCTGAGTTTTTCCATGCCATTCCTTTCTTTATGAAAAATGTGACAGTAAACACAACCGTTCCTGTTTACGATCGTTTATCCAACCGGTACAGGCGTCTTGCGTTCTGCTCTGTGATGTCAATGACTTCTTCTGCTGTTATCCCTTTGATGCGGGCAATCTCATCGACGACATAGCCAAGCTTCGACGAATCGTTACGTTTGCCCCGGTACGGTTCGGGCGAAAGGTACGGGCAGTCCGTTTCCAGTACGATATGTTCAATCGGGACCGCTTCCACCGTTTCCTTTAGCTTCCTGCCGTTCTTAAATGTCACGACGCCTCCGACTCCGATGAAATAACCCATTTTCACATATTCCAGCGCCATTTCCCTGGCATACGAGTAGCAATGGATCACACCGCCGCATTCGTACGCTTTCGTCTCACATATGATCTTCATCGTGTCCTCCGCGGCCTCCCGGCTGTGGTAGATCACCGGAAGATCGACTTCCTTTGCCAGCGCGATCTGTTTTTCAAACCATTGTTTCTGCACAGGCGGTTCCGTATCTTTCCAGTGATAATCGAGTCCGATCTCACCGACCGCCACGACCTTTTGATCCGCAGCATGGGCGCGAAGCCACGTCAGATCCTGCTCCGTCATGCCGTGTGTCTCACTGGGATGAACGCCGATCGCCGCATACACATTTTCATATCTTCCTGCTAATTCCAGCGCCGCCCTGCTCGTCGCCATATCCGCCCCTACGGTGACAACCGTACCAACTCCTTTCTGAAAAAGGCCGGTGATCAGTTCCCCCCTGTCGCCGTCAAACGCTTCGTCATCGTAATGGGTATGTGTATCGAAAATCATGTTTACCTCCTAATTTCCCGTGTCAGCATTTTGCAGCTGTGCAATTTCTTCTTTATAAGGTGGTTCCGATTTTTTCGGGTCGTCCTCGTCTTTGATATACGGCGTCTCTAAGATTTTGGGAATATGCAGGAACCGCTCGTCCGATACGACTTTATAGATCGTATCGAAGCCAATACTTCCTTTTCCGATGTTCTCGTGCCTGTCCTTATGCGAACCGAGGGGATTTTTGCTGTCGTTGATATGGAAAACCGCAATTTGCGAAAGTCCGATCACTTCATCGAACTGCTGCATCACGCCCTCGTAATCATGGACAATATCGTACCCCGCATCGTTTACATGGCACGTATCAAAACAAACCCGCAGTTTTTCCGGATATTTCACACCATCATAGATCGCGCGCAGTTCCTCGAATGTTCTGCCGATCTCCGTTCCCTTCCCCGCCATCGTCTCCAATGCGATATTGACTGGCATGTCAGGCGTCATCACGAGATCCAGCCCCTTGATGATCTGCGCGGTGCCCGCCTCTACGCCGGCGCCCACATGCGCGCCCGGATGCAGCACGAGGACATCCGAACCCATCGCCGCGGTCCGCTGAATCTCGATGCCTAAAAATTCCACTGCGATATCAAACGTTTCCGGCTTCACCGTATTGGCCAAATTGATAATATAAGGGGCGTGTACGACAAAGGTTTTGATGCCGTTTTCCGCCATATACTGTTTCGCCGCCTCGATATTCAATTCCTCTACTTTTTTGCGTCTCGTATTCTGCGGCGCGCCCGTATAGAGCATGAATGTATTCGCGCCATAAGATACCGCCTCTTTGACTGAATTAAGCATCATATCCTTCCCACTCATTCCCACATGTGAACCTAATAAAAACATAGTTTCCCTCCATTTGATCTTTATTCTTCCAAAAAGAACTCTCTCACAACCCGTTCCAGCGATACCTGATCTGCGACCGCCATCAACTCCCGTGATGAGTGCATCGCCAGCACCGGCACTCCCATATCGACGATCTTCATCGGCAGATATTTCGATGCAATCGCCCCGAGCGTGCCGCCCTGCGTCGCATCCGACCGGCTCGCGAATTTCTGATAAGGAATATCCGCATTTTCCATGAGCATCATCATACTCCCGACCGCTTCGCTGTTCGTAACATAATTCTGCGCGCTCGAGCGCTTGATCACAACGCCCTTTCCGAGCGGATTTTCATTGGTCGGATCCGCTTTATCCGCCTTATTCGGATGAAATCCGTGCGCGACGTCAAGCGAGAGGGCAAATCCATTGACAAACGCCGTTTTCGCTTCCTCCTCCCCTGCACCGAGCGCAGCATACAGTTTCTCGACCACCATTGACAGCAGGACCGAATCCGCCCCCTGTCTCGTTCTGCTGCCGATTTCCTCGTTATCAAACAGAACCACGCCATTGATGCCGTTCTCCCGCCCGGACCCGCATATCCCGTGCAGGCACGCCTCCACCGAAGTGATATTATCCAGGCGCGGCGCCGAGATCATATCTTCCTGAAAACCAATGACATCCCCGGCGTCACAATTGTATAAATACAGTTCATAATCCAGTATTTCCGACACCGATACGTTCATCCGGCGAGAGAGCATCTGCATAAAAAACTGCTCGTCCACCTCGTTTCCGCCCACACAGGCGACCGGCATCATATCCGTCTGGCGGTTCAGTTCCACCCCCTTATTCACATCCCTGTTCAGGTGGATTGCCAGATTCGGTATCGTAAACAGCGGTTTTTTCATATCAATGATCCGCACCTCCGGCTCAAACGTGCTGTCCGTTTTCAAAATGACTTTTCCCGCCGCCGACAGCGGTCGGTCAAGCCATGTATTTAATATCGGCCCGCCATATATTTCCGTATTTAGTTTTCCATATCCATGTGAGACAACTTCCGGCCTGCTTTTTACGTACAGACACGGATGATCGGTATGCGCCAGCGCCAGCCGGAGCATCTGGCCCGGTCCGTCCGCACGCGTGCAGTCAAATCGTTTACCGATAGAAAACGCGTATACCGTCGAGTCATTGACATTGATATAATAATTCCCGCCCGGTTCTGCCTGCCACTCTGATCCCGACAGACGGAGTTCCCGAAATCCCTGATCCTCCAGCGTCCGGATTGCTTCCGCCGCCGTCGTAAAACTGCATGTGGATACCGAAATCCGGTTCAGCAGCCGGTCCGCAGTCTGTGTCATACGATCCATTTGTTCCAACCTCCAAAAAAATTTTAAGTTTTTCCGATTCCGTGTATAAAAGAAACGGTTGCGGTTATACTTTATTATGTGCAAATGATAAAGTTAAAATACTTATCCTCCCCCTTAGATGCCACGAAAGTGGCAATCGCCACGCAAGTGGTGATATCTCCCCGGCGGCAAAGGTGCTGGCGGGGGGATTTTTTACGTCCGGCAGCACAACTGACGGTCAGGGACGATGGAAGTATATCCTTGCGCAGCATTTATCGTGTATTCTATATCGTTTTATTTCACAACTTCCCAATACCCGCCACGCGCGGATCCGTGCCGGATCAAATTACCTTCTTCGCGAAGTTCTTTGATGTAGCGTTCCACCGTTCGCTGCGTAACAAGCATATCTTTTGCAATCTCGGCAGCTGATACCTTGTTATTGTTAATAATGATTTTTAATACCGTTGCTTTTGCATCTTTGTCATTCAACGGCGTCTTTTCATTGTCTCCGACATTCTCCGGTTTTTCTCCGACATCTC
The DNA here is from genome assembly GCA_910584065.1 of uncultured Eubacterium sp. Lineage (GTDB taxonomy): Bacteria > Bacillota > Clostridia > Lachnospirales > Lachnospiraceae > Eubacterium_F. The sequence goes on along the minus strand of CAJTZN010000040.1, from coordinate 19,904 downwards.
CGACATTCTCTGGTTTTTCTCCGACATTATCTCCGACATCCTCTGGTTTTTCTCCGACACCATCTCCGACATCCTCCAGTTTTTCTCCGACATCTCCGACATTCTTTGGTTTTTCTCCGACACTATCTCCGACATTCTCCAGTTTTTCTCCGACATCTCCGACATTCTCTGGTTTTTCTCCGACATCCCGCTGTTCATCCACCTGAAAAGGCCTGCGGTAAAGATTCACCCGAAAAAACTCTGGCATCTCAATGAACTCCGGCTCTGGTAAACCAAGTTCGCGAGTAGCATTCCTGATCCTTCGAAGTCCTGTCCCCCACGCTTCGACCAGTCCAATCTGACTGAATACATTGGCGATTGCCCGGTTTCTCAGCTTAGAATGCCCCTGCATGGCTTCTTCAAATGTCAGACCATTGTATAAACCTCCCGGTGATGTGACTTCCAGACGGTCATCATAAATAGCCACCTGTACACAAGATTCATCTGTCATGTTACGATGGCACTGTGCATTCACAATCATCTCCCTGATGGCTTCTACTGGGAGTTCATATGATTCCTTTCGCTGCAAGCCTTCAATTTTCGCTCCAAGCCGAATATTTCGCAAAACAAAATTCAGTGATTCTTCGATTTGCTCATATATCGGCCCCGTATATTCCCGCTTATCAATAAATAACGTGCGGTCGGTTCCCTTAAAAACAGCGCACTGTGTTTTGGAAAACGGGAAATGGTCGGAAGTCAGGAGCACGAATGCATTGGATGCCAGATAACCCTCATTCGTTTTCTTTAGCACCTTCCAATTTTCCAAATTCGTCCTTGTCACCGTCGGAAGTTTCTCTAAAAGATTTTTTCGTTCCTGAATCTCCTTGCGGCGGGTGTTCATATCACGACATAATTTTTTAATGGCATTCTCTGTAACTTTATATCCGATGCAGATCAGCTCGTCCCATGAAATCTTTTCCCCCTCCAGTTCCAGTTCTTTTATTTTATTCAAAGAAGCAAGACGCGTTGTGGCGCCAACACGGACGTAAGTACCTTTCTCTTTTCCCTTTGATTTCAAATAATATGGCCTCTGCGGCTCCGGTTCCACCGTAACGATTATAATTGTCTTCCCTTCGATTGTATATGGCTCAATTTCTGGCACGATCTGAGGCTCGCATGAATCAGAAACAGCATTAGCGATACGGTCCATCGTCTGAAATAGGATTGCTTCATCCACACCGACAATTTCCCTATTTTCATCGCCTACTCCTATGAACAGCTTTCCGCCCTGAGTATTCGCGTAAGCAACTATAGTCTTAGTATATCTTTCCGAATTGTTTGGCAATATTTCCTTAAACTCCACATTTTTTGATTCACCGCGGATTATTTCTTCAACCGTCATCTCGCCGGCCTCCCTTGCAAAACTTTGAAAAACTGTTTATCGCCGCATATATAATCTATCCAGATACGTGTAATGATATTCCGTTCACAGTCCCCGCATCTAATAATCATTTAAAATCAGATACACAATAAAGTATAGCACTTCGCTTTTCGATGTTCAACAAAAAATTTCAAACACAGTGGCTCAAATATTCTTCCATCTGCCGCACAGTCTTTAAGGAACAGTTTTTTGAAATCCTGTCAAAACCGTCGGCAGAAATTTCTGCGGGCACCGTACTTGACACCCGTAAGTTATATAGTATAATATAAGCTGGATGTGGCAGTTGGAAAAGAAAAATAGTACAGGGAATATAAAACCGGAACTACGTAAAAAAGATTATCGGACGAAGGAGAGGCTATATACTATACACGTGTACAGCACTGAGGAAATTGGAATGATCAGAAAGGACGACCATCATGAAATCAACATTCAACTATTTTTTCACATTATTGACTACATTACTTCTCTTAACCACTTTTACCAGTACTCTATTTCCCTGCCGCGCACAGGCAGAGACCAAAACGATCACACTGCTCCTCAGTGAAACAAAACAAATTTCCAAAGAAAAAGTGATCTCCTATAAAAGTATGGATCCATCCATCGCCACAATATCCGACGACGGGATCATCCATGCTATAAAGACTGGAACAGCAAAGATCACAGCCAAAACGGACGATGGAAAACGCACATACCAGATCGACGTAAAAAAGCGCGGCATGGTATATCCGGAATTTTCCATGATCAAGGGCGAGCATCTGGATCTTCAGTTCAGCCAGAAACCAGACAGTAAAGTACAATGGCATTCGGAGAACCCTTCTGTCGCACAGGTAGATAAAAACGGACAGATCCGCGCAAAAAAAGCGGGAACCACATGCATAACCGGCACATCGGATGACCACAATTTTATGTGCCGTCTCGAGGTCACTCCAGCCATAAAAAGCAGTATCTACCTCACGTTTGACGACGGGCCAAACCGTTACACCACGCCGAAGGTGCTGAACATCCTAAAAAAACAAAAAGTCCCAGCCACCTTTTTTGAGCTGAAACCGGCAGCATCTGATTTCGATCTGACACAGAGGGTATTGAACGAAGGGCACTCCCTCGCCCTTCACGGTTACCAGCATAAATACGATGTCATTTACCGGTCTGAAAAAGTTTACCGTAACAATCTCGAAAAACTCCGTAATCTATTTTTCGATAAATTCGGGGTCTGGTGCAGCGTTTCCCGCTTCCCCGGCGGCAGCTCCAACCAGGTCAGCCGCTACAACCCGGGGATCATGACGCGGCTCACGAAAAAAGTCCATGACTGGGGTTACCATTATTTCGACTGGAATGTATCTTCCGGGGATGCCGGCGGTGTCCATACTTCGGAAGCGGTTTATAAGAATGTGACGAAAGGACTCCGTAAAGGAAGGCGTAACATCGTCCTGATGCACGATTTCGGCAGTAATGACAAAACGATAAATGCTCTGGAAAAAATCATTAAGTATGGGAAGAAGAACGGTTATACGTTTCTTCCTATCACTGCAAGTACGCCGGAAAACCATCATACGGTATTAAATAACTAGGGCATGCCCCAATTTATTGAATTTGACTCACTAATTTCAATAATCATCTCTATTTTTGTGATAACGTCCAGTTCCTTCACATCTCCTACAACATAAATAGTGCCTTTCATAATCATCACAATCTGTAAAAAAATGGTTGTCATCGATCCTATAACCTTGTCCATTACACACTGGACAAATATCCTGATCCTCTTTGTCCTGCTGCAAATTTCCTTTAATATAGGCTTTCTTTTTTTTCCACCATCCAAATAGATTCATCCTTCAATTTCTCCCTTTTTCTTAAAATGGCGTTCCATAAATCCTGATTTTTTTCTCAAAGTTCAATCGGTGTAACTGGTAATACTCTGACAAGAATGTATCTTTTATCTTTTTTATATCGTCCAATTTGAAATTATTTAACCCATTCTCAAAACTGGCAAATAAATGATCTTCTGTTTTCAGTTCATCATTAAGTGTTTCATATAAAGTAGATCCTATCATATAATCAAGATTCTTTATGTTAATCTGATCAAACTCACATTTTTTAATAAGTTCAAACGTTTCATTAATGGTTTCCCCAGTCTCCATCGGGGCTCCAATGATGAAATTGCCAACCGTAAATATACCTATCGAGTTAGCGTACTGAATAATGCCAGGCACTTTACTTATATTGATGTTTTTTCTATAGAACTGCAATATTTCTTTGTTACCACTTTCGATACCGAAACTGATAATTTTTACATTGCATCTTTTGGCCAAATCCAAAAATTCTTCGTCAATATTTGCCCAACTGCTAATGAAAAAACGAAAGTTCTCATGCAAGTTTGACTGTATGATTTTATCCAATAATCCTTTAGCTCGAGAAAGATTGAATGTAAAGTTTTCATCAGTAACCCATACATTTTGATAACCCTTCCTTCTAATCTCTTTTATTTCTCCTAACACATAGTCATACGAATGTGGAAGATAGCAACTTTGCCAGCCTTTTCTTTGACAAAAGATGCAAGTATTCTCACAGCCTTTAGATGTCTGTAATAATGTATTCCGTTTATTCTCTTGATAATATGAGATTTTTAAAAGCATATCCCTGTTGATATATGGAATCTCATCATATGCTTTTACATAGGGAACAATATTATCCTTTTCAAACTGATTTATGTAATCAATTATATTGTTGATTTCGTTTTCGGTGATTGTATACTTTGCATTTCCAAAATTTCTTTTTGTTATGTAGCAATAGTTCCCATAAGCGATTGTTGTGGTATATTTATTCAATATGTCAATAATCTTCGCCGCGTGAAAAATATTCTGTGAACGCTTTAAGGCATAAGAATCGCACTCAACCAGAGCAAGATCAATATCCTCTCTGCGGATATAATCTACAAAGTCAAATGAATCAAAAGATTCGCAAGAAAAATCTTTTATATGCACATTATGATATTTTGCCAAAATTGTAGAAATTGTCAGCATTTCATATGAAAAACCAAATCGTGGTTTCTTAGATTTGTCTGGTTGCGGATATACCACAAGAATATTCATAATATGCTATACCTCCAAGTATTTTTCAGCCTGGGACAACGCATATAGTCCCCACGAAGCACCATCTTCAATCTCGTGATATGCCCATATTCCACTCTTTAATTGAGTAGTGCACAAATATTCGTATGCTCTCTCTATCGTCTCGCTATAAGAATCGTCTTGCATGCTAATTAAGGCAAGCAACGCAACTGCTGTACAATATACATTTTCCCCAACGGGATGATTAAGCCACGGTGCAAACCCGCCACTTGTTTCCTGTTGTTCACTTAACCATGAAGCAGTCTCGTGAATAAGGTTGTTATTTTTTTTAGGCTTAAATTCATTTTTATTAAACGCCAAAATCGTATATGCTGCCTTGTAGGTCAACGAATTTATCTCTGAACTCCATATATTTTCCAACCATTTCAGATTTCCCTCCGTTGCAATCTCCGGCAGCAAATATAGAGCAAGACCCGTTACAGGAATGCGATGCATATCTCTCTTGCTGCGTCCGAAGCCTTCTTCATCGCCATTATCTGATAAAAACCATGTTATTGCACGATTACGTTGTTCTTTATACTGTGGGTAAAACTCCAAAAATTTAATATTCCATAAAGTATCTGTGTTACCAATAAACCCACCATCCTCTTGCTGAGAGGACAAACACTTATCAACAATTTTCTTCGGAACGTCATGGGGAGACAATCCCGACAAAAGAAGTAAAGCACAGGTTTTAGTTATACGACGAATTTCAATATTCTTTCTGAACATTTCATTACACATATTTAGCAACGACATTATCGCCCTGTTCTCATATTTAGACATCTTTACCCTCCTGCTTTATTCTTGGAAAAAAGCGTGTATCGCTAATTCTATCAGTCCCAACAATCCATCGAACAAGTCTGTCAATTCCTAATCCGAATCCACATCTATCAGCATTGATTTTTTTTACAGAATCAACATACCATTGAATCACATCAGCTTTTGCAGATCGAATTTTATTTTGAAGCAAGTCAACATCATTTGTTCGTTCACACCCTTCACACAATTCGCCATATGACTCTGGAAGCAGGAGATTCATTGCTATACTTTTTCCGTTTTCCTTCTTTTTAGAAGTCCATGTAGCAAATTTCGTCGGATAATCAACTATTATGACAGCTTCCTTCAACTGTTTGGAAACTATATAATCTATATCACTAATATCCATGTTTTTGACATAATCAACGTTGGATAAATTTTCTATAAAATCATCATATGTTATGATTCGAGGTACAAAATCATGGCAAAGCTGTTCGATTCTTGCCGCCAATTCAGCAAAAGCCTTTATTAGATTTGATTCCCGTAGTCGTTTCAAAATAAATTCCAAATACGATTTAATAATTCCCAGCATATCATCAAAGGAACAATTTAGCATCTCCACCTCTAAAATCCCAAATTCCACCAAATGATTAAAAGTATCTCTTTCATCACGAAAACACTTTGACATAGTGAATACTTTGCCAAACTCAGAGGCATACATCCCCATAAATAATGCATTGCTGGAAGATAATGAATAATTCCCATCATATAGCGGAACATATATCTCTGCCTTTTTATTTGCGATTGCCTCATGCAGAACAGGCGGATCAACAAAAACAAAATCTCTTTCAAAAAAGAATTGGCTTGTGAAGCGTTCTATTTCGCTCCTTACAATAACTGCTTGTCTTTTTTTGTCCGTTATTTTCCAGTAAGATTCATTATCTATAACCACTTTTATTCTCCGTTCTTCACCCAGTTAATAATTCTTGGGGCATCTGGGTTTTCTGCTGAGTACCCATGTTTACATAACATACTTATCATCTTGTAATTGGATGCGTTTGTTTTAGCCATGTTTTTATAAAAAGCTCGATGGTAATGCGTCAGTAATTTAGTAGCAACACCTTTTCCTCTGCATTCCGGAAGAACAACAATTTCTTCCAACAAAGAGAAGCCTTCTGGTCTTCCACTTTCTCTCAAAAATCCAACAATTTTGTTCTCAAAAATAGCTACATAGCAGTGTCTTTCGCTTCGAATTATTTGCCTTATCAAAGACGCCTTATTGTTATATGCTAAAAATTTTTGTTCTTCACTGCTTATGGATTTAAATATCTCCATTATTGAATCAGCATCCGTTTTTTTCACTCTTCGGACAAACACATCAGCTCGGAGATTTAACAATCTCTCTATATTTTTGTAAAATATACATTCCCCATTTTTATCGCTTATATGTCGTTTAAGGATATTAAGTTCATCCGAGTAATTATATTGGGGACCCAGGCAATTCTTCCCAAAAGGGTAATCTGAAGCATATATCACTCTGTCATACCCAATAATTTCACACGCATTTATTATGGATTGCAAATCACCAACAGTGGATATGTCCATATATAAGTTGGAATATTTTTTCAGAGCTAACGCATTATCCATCGTCTGCTCTCCGGTATACAAATGACCTCTACCCATATGTGCCAAAATAATATTGACATTCGGAGCATATTTAAATATCTGCTCAATTTGTTTAACTTTATTTGCATACTTCGCATGGACGATAAGAGGGACGTTTTCATCTTCAATTAGTTGAAGTTCCTTTTCTATATTCTTAATGTTTATGTCCTCATAAAGAAGATGCAATTTAACTCCTCGAAACCCCTTTTTTAAATTCTCCTCTAAACATTCATCAATTCTGCAAAAAGGAATTAATCTGTCTGGATATTTTTCATATGCTTCAAAAACATAATTATTGGTCATTTTGATATTAAAATCTTTATGTGGAATCGGAAGGACAATAGCCTTATCGACATTATTGATATCCATCAATTCAATTATCTCCTCGTAAGTAGCGCAAAGATCGTATCTGAAATCACTATTTTCCACATCGCAAAAAGAATTTTTACCTATATGGATATGTGCATCAATCAGTATCATTTCTTATTATCTCCTTCTTGTATAGAAGGGGGGGCTCTTTACGCAAGAATACCCCCTTCCTATTATGGTTTAGTTGCAATTACAATTTGTGCAACCGAAGCACCAATTGCCTTCACTAAAATTTTCCCAAACATCTTTAGTAAACAGCATTTCGTCTTCTTCCTGAATAATAGGTGTAGAATACTCTTTCATGGTTATACCTCCTTTAAGATATTTTTATTAACGGCAGTCCGTAATAAAGAAGAACAGTCTGCAATTAATCGTTCTTTATCAACCGAATACTCTTTCTGTACGACTGAAATCACATCCGCAACCGAAGCAACCTCCCTGAACGAATCCAAAATAAAATATGAAACATCGTTCAGACGGTATTGATTACCATTCTCTATATTTAACGCCCAACATTTAGTATCAATTTTTCTTAAAACGATTTTATCGTTAATCTGATATTTTTTATTTAAATCCAGCATTGAATATCCTCCCCCATATAGTCTCCGGTTGTTTCATATGCAATTGCTCTACATCCACCACAGCGTTCAATATTTACACAGCCATGGCATTTGCCTTTTAAATTATTTTTGTCTCTTATTTTCCACAAGACATCGCTATCATACCAAATTTTAAACAACCCTTCTTCAAGAATGTTGCCGATAGGTATTTCAAGGCGTCGACATGGTAACACTGTACCATCCCATAAGATTGCTAACGATGTCAGCCCAACCGGGCAAAAACCACCTATTTTCTCATTGTTTGTACAGTCTAAATGCGCTGTATTAATCCATAACGGTCTCAAACGTCTAACCGTAAGTTTTGAGTTAACTCTGTTTGCACGTAAGGTGATTCCCTCATAAATTTCTTTAATTTCTTCTTTGCTCAAAACATCAGCTAAACTACTATGCCCGCATGGAGTAACTCTCTCAACTGTTACAGCATTTACATTACATTGTTCCGCAAAGTCAATAATCTGTAAAGCATACTCTTTATTTTGACGCATCAAAGTAAACATAAATGATACTTCAATATCATGTTCTTGAAGCTTCTTTATTGTTTTTAATACTTTCTTAAAAGTTCCTTTACCTCTAACACCGTCGTGAATTTCCTCTATGGGTCCATCCAAAGAGATCTGAATCTGATGTAATTTCTTTGAGTTGACCAATGCGTTGATATGATCGTCGGAAATACATGTACCATTTGTCAAAATATCAAACTGCTTAATTTCTTCAGATTTCTCTAAAAAATCAACCAATGTAAGTATATGCGGACTGAGAAAAGGTTCGCCGCCTGTTAAAGAAATTCTGCCCAACATATTCCATTTCTTTAAAGCTGCAACTATTTGATTTAGAATTTGCATCAACTTATCTAAAGGTAAATCTTCATAATGATATCCTTCTTGATAGCAATGAGCACATCTCAAATTGCAGCTGTTCATAAAATGCCATTGAAAATAAAATTCTTCTTTCTTCATATTATTCATTTGCTCCATCAGTAAATTTTAAATAAGACATTTTCGAAAATCCCAATATTTTTTACTAAGTCATTCCATACCCCCCTTGTCCATGGTAAATTCCCATATTCTTTTTGCATATAATAACTGAAATAAGTTAATTAACTAAAAATGGTGAATATCATTATACACTATTTTTCGTTATTATGCAAGTGAAAGGTGTGATTTTTTGCAATGATTGTATACGACAGATTATGGCAGACCATGAAAAAAAAGAAAGTATCCCAATATTCACTGATCAAAAAATATAACGTAAGTCCTAGCCAAATTACAAGATTAAAACGGAATCAAGGTGTCAGCACGCACACGATCAATATGTTCTGCGAAATTTTAGATTGTTCGGTTTCTGACATTATGGAGTACAAAAAAGAGGAAGACTGATTTATTTCGCTTATCAATCGCTTTTCCCCGGTACACCCTGGGGAGTTTTTTTTCATGCCCATTATTCCTTGCCTTTTCCCGTTGGATCATAATTTAAATAAAAAGAGATTCCCATCTAGAACAGTTGAAAATAAGAAAAACAGGAAACGAGCAATACTGCCATTCCCTGTTTTCTTTCTCTATATACATTCCGGCTTCCCAGCCATCCGATCAAGATCAACCACAAAATCAGTTTATATACTGAAACCTTCCCACCAGCTCCTTCAACAAAGTTGCCTGGCCTGACAATTCTTCTGACGCCGCAGCACTTTCCTCCGAAGTCGCCGTATTTGATTCGATCACTTCCGCGATCTGGTTGATGCCCACCGAAATCTGCTCTACTGCTGACGCCTGATTTTCCGACGCCGTTGCAATCTCTGCCATGGACGAATTTACGAGGTTCACATTATCCACAACCTGAATCAGCGACTTCGCCGTAGAATCCGCCAGCTGCATACCCTCTTCCACCGTCTGGATCGCATTCTGGATCAGGTTCTTTGTCTTTCTGGCCGCTTCCGAACTCTGTTCCGCAAGCAAACCAACCTGTGTGGCTACCACGGCAAATCCTTTTCCGTTCTCCCCGGCCCTTGCCGCCTCAATCGACGCATTTAATGCCAAAAGCTCTGTCTGACTGGCGATTTCTTCAATACTGCCGATAATATCCGCAATCTTATTGGAAGCTTCTTTGATGTTATTCATCGCATCCGTATTATTCTTCATGTGTTCATTGCTCTCTAAAATCTGACAGTTCATATCTGACACGATCGCTTTCGCTTTATCCGCGTTTTGGGCGTTTACCGTGATCCGCTCCGACACCTCGTTCATCATAGCGGTCAGTTCCTCTATCGCGCTCGCCTGATCGGTCGCGCCTTCCGCCAGCTGCTGCGCGGCCCCTGACAAGTCGTTTGCACCGTTTTGCACACATTCGGCGTTGCTATCGATCTCTCCCATCGCATTACTCAGGGAATCAACAATTCCCCGGAACGACTGGCTGATCTCCGCGAAATCCCCCTTAAAATCACGATCCACATTGATAAGGAAATTTCCACTCGAGAGTTCCGCCAGATGAGAATCTATTTCTGTAATAACTATTTTCAGGTCATTCACCGTTTCCGCCAGACAGCTCATGAGCGTCGCCGTCTCGTCATTCGTTTCCGGGATCGGCGTATCCGTGTGAAGATCTCCCTCTGCCAAAAGCTTGAGCCGCTCCACGACTGCCGCAATCGGTTTCACGATCATTTTTCCGAGAAGGTTTCCGTTGCGGATGCCATAGACGGTAAACGCGATCACAAACAGAACGGTGATGGCAAGCGCCAGATAGAACATGCCCAAAAATTCATTCCGCACGGCTGCGACGCCGATACTCCATCCGTTCATATCCTGAATTGGTGAATAGGCAACGACTTTCGTCTTTCCCGCATAGGAATATGTACCTGTGCCGTTTTCCCCGGCCACCATCTTTTTACAGATCTCGCTGTACTTTTTCAGTTTTGGATTCTCCTCCCCCAGATGAAGACTGTCTTCAATCCCGACATTCTCCGAGTTGATATCCGCGATCGTGATCCCGTTGGCGTCCAGCATAAACGCCGTACCGCCCTCTCCTACTTTGATCGAGCGCATAATGTCATTCAGAAATTCACCATTTGGCATGTAGACAACCACCCCGACCGGGGTCGTGCCGGGTACGCCATCTTCCCACAATGGGGCGGAAACCGCGTAAAATACCTTGTTCAAATCCTCTCTGTATGTAGGCGTGGATACAAACGTCTCCCCTTTTATAGACACTTTAAAACATTCCGAAGCTGACAGATCCATACCTGAGATCACATCAATCCCTTTACTGTCTAAAAGATAGCCTCCTTGAAAATCGTGATCCTTGATCCGCTGGTTCAGGATCGATTTTTTCTCATCCACCGTCCTTTCCGGATCGGCCAAACGCGCGATACTTCCCGTCTCATACGCGATAGCCGTATACTGTTTGAGAGCCGCCGCCACATAGGACGCCGCAATATCTGATGTACTGTCAATCGTGTTGGAAACCGCGCTGATCGAAGAAATGTAACTCAAAATAGAAGTGACCAGTCCTAAAAGAACACAGCAGATTAAAATCGTCTGTGCAAATCGTTTTGAAATCTTTTTTTCAATACTGACAAACTGTCCCTTTTTTTCTTCTTTTCCCGTTTTCCTAAATTTTCTTTTTTCTCTTTGCATATTCTGCCTCTTTTCTGTACCGCCCTTTGAGCCAGATTCCATCTCATGACTGAACTTAATCCAGGAGAATTTTAATGAAACTACCAGATTATGAAGAATATCAAGCTGAATATGTGCTGAGCAGCACACTAACACATATCTGAAATTATTGTACCAAGCCGCTACGCGGCGGCTGGCCAACTTTCATCAAATTTTTACACTTTTTCTAAAATAAAGGTAGCAGTTTTTGTATATTTGTTTTACTATTGAATCGCTACAAGACAACTTAAAACAAAACAAAAACTGCTATGCTTATGTTACCATGTATTTTAAAATTCAACAACTACATATTTCATTTTTTTATCCGTCCGCCTCCGGGTGTCTTTCATCATTTACCCTCACTGTTGATGTACACTTTTTTAAGGAGGTTCCATTATGGACAATTATTTTAATCTTTACCGTGAGATGATCTCACTCCGCGGGCTTACTAACCATACCCTAAACGGATATTCTACTTACATTCGCAGCTACCTTGATTACCTTCAGAACATCCTTCACAAATCACCAGAAGATGTTTCCTGGCAGGAGCTTCGCGGTTACATCAAATGGCTTCAGAAGGAACGTAATCTTGCCGACCGCACCATCAACTGTGCCATTTCCCAGCTTCGCTTTTTTACCATCTATGTCTTACATAAACCCTGGGATAACAACCAGCTTCCAATGCGCAAATTCGATGAATATCTTCCTTTTGTTCCTTCCCAAAAGGAAACATTTGAATTTATTAATACCATTCCTGACATCAAACAAAAGGCTATGACTGCTTTGATGTATTCCTCCGGTCTCCGCATTGGCGAAGTCTGCCATCTTCGTTATGAAGACATCAGCCGGATTGCTATGAAAGTTCATATTCAGCATTCCAAAAACAGACAGGAGCGTTTTGCACCTCTTTCCAAGTACGCACTTGATATCCTTACACTATACTGGTTTGAATGCGGCAAACCGCAAGGATGGCTTTTTCCTAAACAGACAGATCCTTCCAGGCCGATTGATACCTTTTTCTTATCACGCCACATCCACGAACATGAAGAACGTCTGGGATGGCCCAGAAGGCTTACCTGCCATTCCTTCCGTCATGCTCTTGGTACACATCTTTATGAAAACGGAACTGATTTGCTGACTATTAAAGCGATTCTTGGCCATAAATCATTGAATTCCACTACCATCTATGTTCATTTAGCGGACACCTCGTTTTCTGATGTGGTAAATCCCCTCGACCGGATGGGAGGTGATGCAAATGTGTAGTTCCAAAATCCAGCAGGTGTTTTCAAATGGCTGGGATGGTTACTGCAGGCATTTCCAGCCATCGGAACAACAGGAAAAAGCCGCTTACTGCATTATGAACTGTAAGTCCGGGGCATTCGGTTACAACATCAGCAGATGCGGGGAATGCGGCTGTCTGGAGTTTCATGCAAACTCCTGCCGCAACCGAAACTGCCCGAACTGCCAGGCGGTCCTGAAAGAGCTCTGGATTGACAGGCGCCGCAGCGAGCTGATCGATGCTGACTACTTTCATGTGGTCTTCACCATCCCTGCACAGCTGCGTCCGCTTGTCTATGCCAATCAGAAACTGTTGTATGCCCTGCTTCACAGATGCTCCGCCGAAACACTTTTGGAGTTATGTGAAAATAAAAAGTATCTCGGTGCAACACCCGGGATCATCCAGGTCCTGCATACCTGGGGGCAGGAGTTAAACTACCATCCCCATATACACTGTATTGTATCCGGCGGCGGGCTGACTAAGACGAAGGATTTAAAACTGTGCAGCAGCCGTTTCCTTGTCCGCATTGAGCCTCTGGTTAAGAAATTCCGCGGAAAGTTTCTGTTTTATTTACAGCAGTACTACGGGGAGAACAAACTGCATTTCCCGGAATCCTGCCGGAAACTCCGCAACCGTTACGACTGGAACGAATTCATGGACAGGCTTTATTCCACCGGCTGGAATGCCGAAATCAGGGAAACCTTCCATGGCAACGGCAATGCCCTGGAATACCTTGGCCGGTATGCCAACCGCATCGCGGTTACCAACACACGGATTGTCCATGTGTCAGAAACGGAGGTTTCTTTTAAGGCAAAGGACTATAAAACCGGCAGGCAGAAAGTGGTTACCGTTTCCTGCGTGGAATTCATCCGCAGGTTTATGATGCATGTTCTGCCCTGCGGATTTCAAAAAATCCGTTATTATGGTTTTTTGAACAACCGCTGGAAGTCAAAAAATCTGGCCATTATTTTCCGCATCCAGGGACACCGCAGGTTCCGGTCGGTGCTTTCCGGCCTGTCCATGGACAAAGTCCTGTTAACAGTATGGAACTATGACATACATAAATGTCCGGAATGTGGCTGCAGCAGCATGCGCCACTGCGGCAGAACCTATGCCATGAGGAATTAAACATCCGGACTGAATACTTTTAAAAAGCTTCCTTCCGGGGGCTTTGTCAGGGTGCAAAAATTTCGTTTCCGGCCCCGTAAATTGCCGGAGGAAGGTTCCCTTTGGCATATATGAGCCTTACTGTACCATAAGCGGACTTTATACAATCCCCATATCTTCCCGGCTAAGTTTCCGCAACTTGGTACAATCATGAAGAATCACATCTTGAGCAGCTGATGAATACAAATCAGTTGCTCTTTTCTATTGCTCAATCTGTGATACTTCGCTTAAGCATTATATCACAATCATAAAATAAATTCTATATTTTTATAAATTTTTTGTAAATCAAAAAAGAATAACTCAAAAAAGAATAGCTGAGAAAGGCTCTAAGCGTTCTCAGCTATTCTCTTTTCTCATTTCGCGATTCACAGAACGAAAAGTAATGGTTCCTGTTAATGTGGTCAAAGCCGTTATTTTTCAGCGTTGTACTGCTTCGGGCTATCACATATCTACCCATCCCGCGTTGATCATTTCCCCTCCTGATTGAAATACCCGCTGGATCCGGTTCCGCAGTTCATCATCAACAAATGGTTTCAGTATGTAGTCGCAGATACCCAGTTTTGCGCTTTCGATTACCGTCTTTTTGTCCTCCGCACCGGTAAGCATGATGACCGGTATATCGGAGCGATCGTTCATTTTGCGGATCTCACTCAGCGTCTCGAGGCCATCCATCGGATTCATCCGAATATCCAGCAGGATCAGATCCGGCTTTTCCTCCTGCAGGAATTTTATCGCGCGCATACCGGAATTCACCGTAATAACCTCATACTCATCCTGAAGGACATCCTCTATCCTCGATAAAGTAAGCGCTGTATCATCCACAGCTAAAATCTGTTTCTTTGCATTCCCTTTTGTCTGAATCATTTTCACATTTCCCCTCTTTCCAATCTGTTTAACAGCTGACCAAGCAGTTCTTCCGCATAATCATCCTCATACAGTTTAAGCTGCTCCTGTATCTGTTTCAGGCTCTTCTCTACATCTTTTGGCAGATGGTGGGCGAGAATTTCCCCTACCGTACCTGCGCACTCCTTTGATCGGAATTTTTCCAGTTCGTTCAGTGCCGTTCCTACCCGCTCTTTTAACTCCTGCGAAGAGAGGGAAGGAAGCTTTCCGCCGCGCACTTCCTCCTGACGGTTCTTTTCCAGAAATAGTCCGATGTTATCCAAAAGCTTCTCGTATTCTTTCAGTAAAAATGGCAGCTGCCGACTGATATATTCCTGGTCGCCCCTTGCGGCAGCATTCTCCTGCTCCCGCGCCATAGCGGAAACATCCACGGCTCCGATATTAGCCGAAGCACTCTTCAGTCCGTGCACCTCCACCTGATAGTGAGTAATATCTGTACCAGACAGATCATGAAGCATAACAATCTTGCGTTTTCCATCCATGTAATAGATTTCCAGAAGATCCATAAACGCCTGATCGTCACCGGAAAAATAACGCATCGCGGCGTTCAGATCCACACCGTCGATCTGAAAGATTTCCGGATCAAGGACCGTATGATCCACACCGTCCTTTCTTGTCCTTCTCTTTTCCTCCGGAATCCAGCGAAGTAAAAGCTGGTTCAATTCCTTTCGATCAAGCGGTTTGGCGATAAAATCCTGAAAACCATTATTTAAAAAGTGCTCCCTCATGCCCTCCATGACATTGGCCGTCAGCGCAACAATAACCGGGGAAGTTCCATTTTCACCGCATTCATTACGGATGATGTTCACCGCCTCGATGCCATCCATCATCGGCATCATATGATCCATAAAAATCATGTCGTAGCGTTGGGAACGTACCTGTTCGATTGCTTCCATACCGCTTTCCGCCCCAGTCAGGTCAAAATCATAATTCTTTAAAAACCCTCTGGCGACCTTACGATTGATCACATTATCATCGACGAGCAGCACCTTTACGTCAGGCGCGGTAAACGATTCCAGTTCTTCCATTTCCATCTGCGGGAGACCCGGCATCTCCGCAATCGAGCGCTGATCGACGATCTTCTGTGGAATGGTGATCGTAACTACCGTCCCCTCGCCATAGGTACTGTCCACATGAATGGTTCCATTCATCAGTTCTATCAGGTGCCTCACAATGGCCAGTCCCAGACCGCTTCCCTCCACGCTGCGGTTCCGCTTGGAATCCACCTGTCGGAAGTCTTCAAATATTTTGCCGAGATCCTCTTCCCGAATGCCGCATCCTGTGTCTTCCACGCAAAAAGTGATCAGTTCTTCCTCTTCCCGCTCACCCGGTCTTCCCGAAATGCTGGCACGGACATATCCCTCACTCGTAAATTTGATCGCATTGTTCAGTATATTGATGAGGATCTGTTTGATCCGTCCCTCGTCGCCATTGTAGCGGCACGGCAGCGTGCCGTCGCACTCATATTTGAGGATCAGTCCCCGCTTGGAAGCAGCCATATCCATCATGCCCACCACTTCATCCACCAAAGTTTTCAGATGATAATCGGTATATACGAGTTCCATCTTTCCCGACTCGACCTTGGACAGATCGAGAATATCATTGATGATCGCCAGAAGGTTCTTCGCCGCCGACTGCACATCTTTGGCGTGGGAAAAAATCTCCGCATCCCTGCACTCTTCCATGATAATGTCATTCAGTCCGATTATGGCGTTCATCGGAGTCCGTATCTCATGCGACATGTTCGCCAGAAACTCACTTTTGGCGATACTGGCTTTCTCCGCCTGCATACGCACCTGTTTGATCTCGTGGATATAGGCCTGAACATCCGTCATATCCAGGATCAGTATGACGCACCCCTGTTTCCTGCCATCTTCATCTACAATCTGTTTACTGTGGCTTTCATATTGCCGCCCATTGATGGAAAAGCTATACGGTTCGCGCTCCTGAAGGATCTCCTCGCGGAAATCCCTAACTGTGTGAATATTCTCCCCCAGTTTATGAGCAGGCAGGTTTGTAAAGATTTTGGCCGCCGCCCTGTTATAACTGACCAGTCGGTCAAGGTCATCCAAAGAAATGATCCCATCCCCCAGATTTTCCAATACCTTCTCTGCCGCCAAATGCCGGAAATCATAGTTCCGCCGGCTCCACACCACGATCACGACCATTGACATGGCGATGGCGAGCGTCACCGGAGTCAGATCAAATGATTCCATAAGCTTCAGTACATAGGCAGCCAACACTAAAACAGGCAGCGAAGAAATAGCGAGGATGGTCTGATACTGGCGGTTGATCTTTTGTCCCGTACGCAGACGGATCGCGCGGATTAGCGTATGTATACAGAGAACAAACGGTATGAGGATACGGCTCATCAAAAAGACTACATACAATGGCCCATACGTAATACTCACGTAATGATGTCCATCTGCCGCTGTCATCCACTGGACATCACGGTAAAAAAGACCGTACCTGTCAAGAAATATCGTGGGTAGCACAAAAAAGCTAATCACGCCGAGAATCCTCAAAAACATTTTAGGAGGAGTCTGATAACAGTATATGTAAATAAACCAGCAGTAACACAATGGCACAAACGCCGATCCGACATTCTCCACCGTCACCGCCGTCATAGCAGCCTCAACATTCGGAGCCGTCAGTTCCAGCAAATACCCGACAGTCTGCACCATCGAGCCGCACATGATAAAAATCAGCAGTTTTTGTTCTCTTGCCCCATCTCCATTCAGCAATAGCAGCAAAGCGATAAAGATCAATAGTATTCCTACACACTCTAATGCGATAACAAACGTCACCATAATTTTTCATCTACCTAAATATGAATATTTTAAATTATACACTATCGTATTTTATATTATTATATTTTTTCTTCCATGTCAAGAAATAAAGGAGACCTGTTCTATTTCTTCGGCGTGCATATATTATCTCTAAATTATTCAATAAGAGCAAATTGTTCACAGCTTATCTCAAAATCTGTCGCAATCTGAATTATTTCTTCTTTTACTCTAAATAAAGATATTCTACTATTAAAACCTAAACACAACTTCCATATGTTTCCTGATATTTGATCATGAACAACTGTGTTCAATCCAAATACTTTCACTAAAAGAGTGTCCAAAAAAGGCTCTATTATTGCAGAATTGTTACATTTGACTATCACCGATATCTGTATCGTTGCATCCGGTTCATCATCAATCACTCTGGCACTATATGCTGCCCCCTCTATGGTTTGAGACAAGCGCTTCGTTTCTTTCTTGTTTTTTAATTCCCTAATTTCGCTATATATTCCTTCTAGTATAACATTTATCTTATCATCCTGAGAAACCTCTACCTGAGAAAAATCTGCCGTTTTCACTTTTATAACTTTTGCCAGCGTATTTACTTTTCCAGCCTTGGTTGATAAAATAGCCTTTTTAATATTTTCCCTTGCTTCTATTACTTCCTCATATAGCCTTTCACTTTTATAAAAGACAGTACTAATCCCACTTACATCAAAAA
Source organism: uncultured Eubacterium sp. (assembly GCA_910584065.1). GTDB lineage: Bacteria > Bacillota > Clostridia > Lachnospirales > Lachnospiraceae > Eubacterium_F. The sequence continues at coordinate 1,464 of CAJTZN010000040.1, read as the reverse complement.
TCTTATCTGTTTTATCATCCTGGATCAATACAACTGGCTTATCATATGCCTGCCTTAAACCTAATTCATATAAAACATTGGGATTTCTGTTACTCAAATCACAAATTGCCATAGGACAATCCTGAATAGCACTAAATATTTTGTCGATTATTGCATCACAAATGCTATTTTCATCAACTCTATATGCTTCATATCCTGCTTCCTCTACGGCAGGCTTTATTATCTGTTCATACACTTTTGTAAAATGCCCCACCGGATAATCCCCCTGATCACTTATCGGCATAATAACAAAACATTTCTCCTTCTTCTCACTGTTTGACTCTAACATGATAAAATCCTCCCTTTTGTATGATAAGCATAAACTGCTACTACTAATTATGAAAAAGGGTAAAAAATGATGAAAGTGGGCCGGCCGCCACGTAGCGGCTTAAAACAGTTTATAATGTATTGTTACGTTGCCACACAAAACAATATCGCAACAAAAAACTGCTATGAATAGTTTACCATGTATTTTCAATCTCAACAACTGCATATTTTATTTTTTCATCCATCCTCCCCCTCGCTTTTCAGCAGATCTTTCTTTGGCTATTATAAAGTCAAAAAATTTAGGGCATTACAATAGCACAAAAAAATCCGCAGACCTTCCATCTACGGATTTTTCTCTCTTTTATCCATCAACTCCCCGAGTAGGGCTCGAACCTACGACAACACGGTTAACAGCCGTGCGCTCTACCGACTGAGCTATCGAGGATCATTCTCTCCCCTGCACCTTCAAAACTACACATCGACACGATCCATTCCATGAACATAAGGTCAAGCCTTCGACCTATTAGTATCTGTCAGCTTCACATGTTACCATGCTTCCACCCCAGACCTATCCACCTCGTCGTCTTCAAGGGGTCTTATTGGCTTTTAGCCAGGGATATCTTATCTTGAGGGGGGCTTCACGCTTAGATGCCTTCAGCGTTTATCCCGGCCCGACTTGGCTACCCGGCCATGCACTTGGCAGTACAACCGGTACACCAGCGGTCAGTCCACCCCGGTCCTCTCGTACTAAGGGCAGCTCCTCTCAAATATCCTGCGCCCGCGCCGGATAGGGACCGAACTGTCTCACGACGTTCTGAACCCAGCTCGCGTACCGCTTTAATGGGCGAACAGCCCAACCCTTGGGACCTGCTACAGCCCCAGGATGCGATGAGCCGACATCGAGGTGCCAAACCACTCCGTCGATGTGAACTCTTGGGAGTGATAAGCCTGTTATCCCCAGGGTAGCTTTTATCCGTTGAGCGATGGCAATCCCACTTTCTACCACCGGATCACTAAGTCCTACTTTCGTACCTGCCCCACCCGTCGGTGTCGCAGTCAAGCTCCCTTCTGCCTTTGCGCTCTCCGAATGGTTTCCAACCATTCTGAGGGAACCTTTGAGCGCCTCCGATACCCTTTCGGAGGCGACCGCCCCAGTCA
>CAJTZN010000039.1 GCA_910584065.1 uncultured Eubacterium sp. | reverse complement strand
CTTCCACAGTTGCCACCTGTGCGTCACTTGTCTGCCACTCTAACGTATAACCCTCGTCCACTTCCACAAGAATTTCCGCCGGTGTTCCAATCTCCACGCTAACCGGTGCCTGTACAGAAAGTGCCACTTTATCCGTCGGAGTTACGACAATCTTCTCAATCGTCACTACCGTCGCTTTCGTACAGGAAGCAGCAATCGCATTGATTTCAGAATAATTGGTGCGGAAAAACATCTCATTTACATCAAGTACTGCTTTCCCATCCGCTGTCTCAACGGCCTTGAGGGGTGCCTGCTCCTGCAGGTTATGAACGGATTTATTACCCAGTTCCTTCCAGTCAGACAGTGCCAGCTTCACATACAAGCGCGATTGAGAGCGCTATAACACAAGTCAAAATCTTTTTCAAGTTTTTTCTTTTGGAATATTCAGGTACAAGATTATTGCATCACTCCCGCTGTCCCGTGTTCATCCTGACTTTCGAGTACGCCAGTCCGGCACAGACGAACGCCGCCCCAAACAGCAGCTGGATCCCCATCGCGCGCCAGAGTTCCCCGAGATTTTGTCCCGCCGTATAATGATCGATCCAGTCCGCCGATATGATGTACCAGTAAGCCGGCAGAAAATGTGCCGCCCGGACCAGTCCCGCACCCAGATATTCTAACGGAACAAAAATACCACATAAAAAACACATACCCAGACTTATCACATTGGAGATCATGTTCAGCACCGTGTCGCGCTTTACAATCTGTCCTATTAAAAATACAATGCCCAGCGTCACCACCATAAAACAGAGCATGTTCAGGCAGTACAGCATGCCCTGAAAACCAAAGAGCTGCGTATCGCATTTCATTCCTAGAAACACTACGATGAGATAGCAGAGACAGAATCCGACTTCCGCGATCACCATGCCGGAATAAAGTTCCAGGTTCGCCCGCAAAAGCGGATAGCAGGAGCAGATGTTCCGTTCACGCACTTCCTTTTTATGGAACACCACGAGGATCGAGCCGACGCCGACCACGGAGATCGAAATAAAAATATAGGGGAAATAGGCGAAGAAATAGTACATGAATTCATGGCTTTCCTCGCGCCCCCCCTCCATCAGGCTGACGGAAACTTTTTCCCTGCACACCTCGGCCGTCTTCGCTGCGACCTCCTGGGAATCCAGTCCACCCGCCCGATACGCCCGGACCACCGAGCCATAGCGGCTCACCATATTGACAAAAAACTGTTCGTATACCGTTCCGGGAATGGTCGTGATCTGCGGCTTTATCAGATTTCCGCCCAGGAGGGACTCCCCATACCCCTTAGGAATCCGTATGACGCAGGTGACATTCCGGTTGTAAAGTTCATCCTGAATCGTCTCTGCCTCGTCCTCCAATGCCACGATCTCATTTCCCTCCGCCAGATACTGTACGACGCCACGGCTGAGTTCAGAACCGTCCTCGTCAAACACAGCCAGTTTCTGGGACTGCGCCCGAAACTTCCGGCTCTGCGTCTCCTCCCCCTGGGACGATATGATGAAGGCCATCGTCAGGAAAATACCAAGATACATGATAACGCGCATCTTCTGCTTATTTAATATACGGAAAAACACTTTATAGACTGACATAGCGACTCCTCCTTACCATAAAATAACTTGCCAGCATGAGCACGGCCATACCGGCCCCCAGATACGCCATATTTCCCCAAAAACGCCCATTTGTTTCATATATGTTCAGCGCGTAAAAGGAATCGGTGATCAGCGCCGCCGGGTTTAGATCATTCAGGATCGGCGCCGCATGCTCGATCTCGTCTTTGATCCCCGATACCATCAGGTCACTGAGGGCACTTAACGCGAGTCCCACGCTCACGAGTATGCCGATCTTCATGCCCTCTCCCAGACGGGGGAGCGAACCGACGAAAATGCCGAGCACAATGCCGAAACTCGTGCCCAGGAGGAGCAGGATCAGGATCTGCGGCACATTGTCGCCCAGTTTCAGCTTTAGTACCACTTTCATGTAGAGCAGGAGCAAGAGGACAATACTGTACTGCACGATCTCACACGCCAGAAATTCCGCCACAATACTTTTCATCTTGTGTACCGGGATCATATTCCGCCGCTGGCCAAGGGTGGAAACATTCGCCTGTAATTTCAAAATGCGGTCGCACCCGGCAAAACTGGCAAAGAGGCACACCATCGCCAGCACGGCATAAAAGTAATTGATCACGTTATCCTGATTGCCCTCGGACGATTTTTTCTCTTCCACATATTCCGTCTGTGACGTGAGCGCCGCCACCGCCGGCAGGATGCGCCCGGGATCAATCTGCGCCACGTCCGAGATCGTCTTCTTATATTGTACAAACTGTTCAAAGATCATCTGCAGCATCGTCTGGTCCATACCGGATTCCGCCACCTCAATGGACACCTCTTCCCCGACGTACACGATCCCCTTCACTTCCCCTTCCTGCAGCTTCTGTTCCGCGCGCTCCTGATCCAGTTCGCTCACCGCCAGAAGCTGGTCCTCTCCCTCGGCGGAGACCATCTGTATCATCTGTTCAAAAATCTGATCTTCCTGCTGCTTCACGACGGCCACCGGGATCACATGAAACTGTTCGGTAGCCTCGAACAGGTTACTAAACGCCAAATACATAAATGTAGTAAGGGCAAATGGGAAAATAAGTGTCCAAAACACGATCTCCCTCGTTCTCAGAAGAGACAACAGCCCGTATTTTAATATATGTCGAAACACTGAACACACTCCTTTCATCTCGCTTGAATCAGCCACGGAGAATCCGCTCTGCGGATTCTTCTAGTGTGAATAGGCGGCTTACCGCCTATTCACACTGGTCTCTTAACTCCTTCCCCGTAATCTCGAGAAAGACATCATTCAATGTCGGCAGTTCGGTATAGACCCTGCCAAACGGGATTTCCTCGGCGCGCAGCCTCTCCAGCACATGGATCAGATTGTGCGCGCCGCCGCAGAAACGGATGCAGAGGCGCCCGTCCCCGTACGACGCTTCATAGGCGTGTTTGAGGCCGCGGAAACCGGCCAGTTCCTCTTCCCCCAGCTGCGAAACCTCCACCGTGACAGTCTCCGTATTTTTGATCATCTTCTTTAATTCCTCTTTCGTTCCGATCGCGATGTTCTGCCCTTTATCCATGATGGCGATGCGGGTGCAGATCTGCTCGACCTCTTCCATATAATGCGAGGTGTACACGATCGTGGCGCCCTGCCTGTTCAACTCTACGATCCCCTCCAGAATGTGATTCCTGCTCTGCGGATCGACCGCCACCGTCGGCTCATCAAAAAAGATCAGTTTCGGCTTATGGGCAATACCGCAGGCGATATTGAGCCTGCGCAGCAGTCCGCCCGAAAGCTTTTTGGGATAAAACTTCCGGAACTCATCCAGTCCGACAAAACGGATCGCCTCCTCGGTGTACTGCTTCCTCGTCTGCTTATCCCGGATGTAAAGGCCACAGAAATAATCAATGTTTTCATAGACGGTCAGTTCATTGAATACCGCCACGTTCTGCAGCACCACGCCGATGTCCCTCTTGCTGTCGTACGAATCCGGCCGCATTTCCTTTCCGAACACCCGGATCTGCCCCTTGTCGTATCGGAGCAGGGAGAGAATGGCGCTGATAGCCGTCGTTTTCCCCGATCCGTTCGGCCCCAGAAGCCCGAAGATCTCCCCCTCCTGAATTTCTAAATTAAAATGGTCGAGCGCTACCAGTTCCTTATACCGCTTAACCAGGTTTTCCACCTCGATCACTGCTGCCATACCGTTTCCTCCTTTACCATCCTGAAATGCTGATTCACTCTGTACATATTATATAAAACAACCAGTGCCGGGGAAAGTGAGCATCCTCACCATTTGCACATGACAAATGTCACAACATATGATCCGTTTTTATTTCTTATCTGCTTCTATTTGCCATTTAAGCCATTTTGCATTATAATGATGCCAGGGTCAAAAGGTCAAATGCCGTTCATGTTTACATGATAAGGCATTTGACCTTGAGACCCGCCAAACATGAGAAAGGAGCGATTTACGCAGTAAATCAGCGGATTTCGAATGTTTCAAGGATTGCGGGAGTTGTGAAACAACGGAGCAATCCGGGGCATCAGTTGGGGGCAAAATCCCTTTTGACCCCAACATCATTATAATGATGTTACTACAAAACAACGGAGAATGGAGGGACGATATGCAGGATCTCATAAACAAACTGCTGCTTTTCCTATGCGGCATCTGCATCGTATGGCATGCTGGCGTAAATGATTCCACCGGCTTTGCCCTTACCATATCCCTTATTTTGAGCTGCCTGTGCACGTATTTCTCCGACCGCCGCCTCCGCGGCGCATGTGTCGCGCTCTACTGTGTGATGAGTTTCATCTGGCCGGCCTTTGTCCCATATATTCCGCTGTTCTTTTATGACGTGAGGGCCACCGGTCAGAATATGTTAATGGCAGCCGTCATCCCGGCGTGCATCAACGCCGTATTCTGCCTGTACCCGACACTTTGTTTCCCTTTTTTACTCGTCCTGGCCATCGCTTTTTTACTGGCCGCTTATACGCGGAAAAACGAGAAACTCGTGCGGGAACTCCATCAGATCCGGGACCGCAGCACGGAAGCGGAGATTCATCTGAAGGAACGGAATCAGGCACTCATCCAGAAACAAAATTTTGAGATCCACGCGGCGACGCTCGCGGAGCGCAACCGGATCGCCAGGGAGATCCACGACAATGTGGGTCATCTGCTGACCCGCTCGCTTTTGCAGACCGGAGCGCTGAACGTGACCAATCAGGACCCCTCCCTGGCGGAGCCTCTCGCGACGCTGAACGATACGCTGAACACCGCGATGACGAGCATCCGCACGAGCGTCCACGACCTGTATGACGAATCGATCGACCTCTGCCACGTTCTGCAGGAGATCATCTCACAGGATCACGCCATTCCGATCCGTCTGGAATACGATGTGGAACATGAACTGCCGCGGGAGATCAAGTACGCGTTCATCTCGATCGTAAAGGAAGCCATCCACAACATAGATAAACACAGCAACGGAACCACCGGAAAAGTGACCGTGCGCGAACACCCTGGCTTCCTCCTGCTGCAGATCCGCGACAACGGCGATTGCCGGAACGATCCGTTCACTTCAGACGGCATCGGCCTTTCCGGCATCCGTGACCGGGTATCGTCGCTCGGAGGAACGCTGCGGATCGACACGAATCACGGATTTCAGATTAATATTACCATTGCGAACCAACAGCTGCACAGCGTAAATCTTAGACAGAAACGGGGGATTTGATGAATGTTTTGATCATTGACGACGACCAGCTTGTTTCCTTCTCTCTCAAAACGATTCTGGAGGCGAGCGGGCAAGTAAACATCGCTGGGATCGGTGACAGCGGCGCCGCCGCCATCGAGCTCTACGAATCGGTGAAACCCGATATCCTTCTTATGGATATCCGGATGGAAGGCATGAGCGGACTCGATGCGGGCGCCCAAATCCTGCGCGCGCACCCCGAAGCAAAAATACTGTTCCTGACGACGTTTTCCGATGACGAGTACATCGTAAAGGCGCTGCGGATGGGCGCCAAAGGATACATCCTGAAACAGAACTTTAACAGCATCGTGCCGGCGCTCTTAGCGATCGAGGGGGGACAGAACGTATTTGGCGATGAGATCACCGGAAAACTGCCCACGCTCATGTCGGCGGTGTCCGATACGTCGCAATATGAAAAATATGATATTTCAGAGAGGGAGCAGAACATCATCTCCCTCGTCGCCGAGGGACTGAACAACCGGGAAATCGCGGAAAAACTGTATTTGAGCGAGGGCACGGTCCGCAACTATCTGAGCCATATCCTCGAAAAACTCGGACTGCGCGACCGCACTCAATTAGCCGTTTTTTATTACCGGGGAACACTTCCCACGAAGTAGCCGGAAATTTTTTCCGAAATTTTTTACAAATAATTGAAAATTTCTCTTGATTTCAACCCTTTTATATAATAAACTAGTTTATATAGATTTTTACTAGGAGGCTCTGATTATGGACGTAATGGAAAAAGTAGACTTTAAAAAAGTCGGAAAACGAATGAAACAGCTGCGAAATGAACAAGGGATCACACAGGAAAAAGTAGCAAGGGACCTCGGCAGCACGATTGCCTTTGTGAGTAATATAGAAAACAACCGCACAAAGATCAACCTGCGCGTACTTATGTATTACTCCAAACTGTGCCACATCTCCATTGATTCCCTGTTGAACGCAGGCATCCCGGAACTGATCCCCGCCGACGATGACACCGTCGTCGAACAGGAAATTGCCCGGGTACTTAAATATTATAATAAGAACGAAAAAATAAAAATCTTAAACATGTTGAAGATCGGAAAGGATCTCGAACTGGACATTTAAAAAAGCGTCACTTAAAAACTCCGTGGCGGCCGGCAGGCCGGTTCACGGAGTTTTCTTTTATCTGGGTCAGTACGGCGCGGTTCTGTCCTTGATCATGTCTACCATATAAGGAACGATGTTCGGATCAAACTGCTTTCCGCTGCACTCCTCAAGCTCTTTCAATATGTACTGTTCGTCGTGGTGCTCTTTATAGACGCGGCGGCTCGACATCGTATCGTACGAGTCCGCCACACAAATGATACGGGCGAACAACGGGATCTCTTCGCCCTTCAATCCCTCATTATAACCTCTTCCGTCATATCTCTCATGGTGGTATCTGGCACCCTCGCTGATGCCGTCGATCGCCGTAAAATCCTGCAGGATCTCGCCGCCGATCGACGGGTGGTTGCGAATCATCTGCACTTCTTCCTCTGTCAGTTTCCCCGGCTTTTTTAAAATGGAATCGGGAACGCCTATTTTTCCGATATCATGTAACATCGCCACGTAATAAATCTTTTCCTGATCCTCTTCACTCATCCCCATCCTCTTCGCGATCTCTCGGGAATACGTAGCCACACGGATCGAATGGCCATTCGTATCCTTGTCTTTCGCATCGATTGCGTGGGCGAACGTCTCCATCGACTGTTTCAGTATCGACTGGTAACTCGTATTTTTTCTCTCTAAGCTCCTCATGATCAGGCGGATGTAAAGAGAACAGAACACAATGCAGACAAGCACACACACCATTCCCGCAAGCAGCCACACATAAACACTATTTTCCATCGCATGTTCCTTTCAATTACAATTTAATCAATTCCTTTAGTACCCCGTTCTCCGTGCAGGCGCCGCATACGTCCGTAGCCGCTGCCTTCAGCTCTTCTCTCGCATTCGCCACGGCAAAACGTTTTCCTGCGCGTTTCAGCATGTCGATATCGTTCTGGTTATCCCCGAACGCCATCGTCTCCTCTCTCGCTATCCCCAGCGTTTCCTGGATAAAAGCCACCGCGCTTCCTTTCCCGGCATCCTTCGGCACACAGTCGAGCCACTGGATTCCGGCCAGATTGAGCCGCACGCGTTTTTCCCATTTGGGGCGGAACCACGGATCCGTCAATGCTTCCACCATGTTGTGGTGGTAGAGGGAAACCTTGACGATCTCATCGCGCACATTCTTTTTCAGATCGCCCACCGCCTCGATGTCATATCCGTAGCTGTTCACCATCCAGCGGTACATCTCCGAATCGGCGCTGCACGCGTACGCACGCTTTCGTCCATTGACCATCACATCGCACTGTGGGATCTTCCTCACATCGTCAATGATCTCGTCGCACATTTCTTTGGCCATCACCTTCGAATACAGGCACTCGCCCTGATAAAACACCATACTTCCACCGTCTACGGCAAAATAAATCTCATCCGCTACCGGAGCGAACAGTTTTTCCAGACTCACGAGCTGCCGGCCGCTGCACACGGCAAATACGATTCCTTTTTCCTTTAATTTCCGTATCACGTCATAGTAACCCGGATGAAACGATTCGACCGAACCGCCATCTTTCACGAGCGTTCCGTCCACATCACTGACGACAAGACGAACCATACCACCACTCTCTCTTTTCCCCATGTTTCGGCCCTCTCTTTTTCCCATGCCGCTATCGGCACCGTGGTCTGCCTGTTAAGAAAGCCCGGTCAGTATGAAGGAACTCTCTGGTCCTCTTTCCAACCGGGCTGAATGCACATGCTTAGTTATTGATCAGTTTATCTTCGCCATTCCAGCTGTAAAGTTTACGGATATCCTCACCAATCACCTCTGACGGATGCTCGGAAGCTCTCTTTCTCATCGCGCGGAAATGTGCCTGCCCGCCTGCCTCTGACATATCCAGAAGGAATTCTTTGGCAAACGAACCGTCCTGAATATCGCTGAGGATCTTCTTCATCGCCTTCTTCGTATCCTCGGTGATGATCTTCGGCCCTGTCACATAATCGCCGTACTCCGCCGTATTGGAGATCGAATAGCGCATACCTGCGAAACCACTCTGGTAAATGAGGTCCACGATCAGCTTCATCTCGTGGATACACTCAAAATACGCGTTCCTCGGATCGTATCCTGCCTCGCACAGCGTCTCAAAACCTGCCTGCATCAGCGCGCACACACCGCCGCACAGAACAGCCTGCTCACCGAACAGGTCGGTCTCGGTCTCGGTGCGGAACGTCGTCTCGAGAACGCCGGCTCTCGCCCCGCCGATCGCAAGCGCGTACGCCAGCGCCATGTCAAGCGCCTTTCCAGTCGCGTCCTGCTCGACTGCCACCAGACACGGAACGCCTTTTCCTGCCTGATACTCGCTGCGTACCGTATGTCCCGGCCCTTTCGGCGCGATCATCGTCACATCGACATCTTTCGGCGGCACGATCTGGCCGAAATGAATGTTAAAGCCGTGCGCGAACATCAGCATATTTCCTGCTTCCAGATTTGGCTCGATGGACTCTTTGTACATCTTCGCCTGAAGCTCGTCATTGATGAGGATCATAATAATATCTGCTTTTTTCGCCGCCTCTGCTGCCGTATATACATCAAATCCCTGAGACTCTGCCTTTGCCCATGATTTCGAGCCCTCATACAGGCCGATGATCACGTTGCAACCACTCTCTTTCGCATTCAATGCGTGGGCATGTCCCTGACTGCCGTACCCGATGACAGCAATCGTCTTGCCGTCCAAAAGTCCGAGGTTACAGTCACTTTCATAATAAATCTTTGCGTCTGCCATTTTACTTTTCCTCCTAGATTATAATATATAAAGCCCCTCCAGAATTTGGAGGATGGTTTTCCATTTCACGATGACGCGGTTTTCTCACGCGTCCTGCTCGTCCAGAAATCCTCTCGCCAGTCCAGTGATCCCTGTGCGCACGAGTTCCTTGATCTCATATCCGTCCAAAAGCTTCGTAAACGCGTTTAACTTCGCCTGGTTTCCCGTCAGCTCGATCATCATCGTATCCGAAGCGACGTCTACGATCTTCGCCCGGAATATTTCAACGATGGCATTAATGGACGGCCTGGCTTCCTGCGATGCCGCCACCTTTACGAGAATGAGTTCCCGGCAGACGGACGCGTCGCCGGTCAGTTCCTTGACCTCGATCACATTTTCCAGTTTGGAGATCTGCTTCTCGATCTGGTCAAGAATGATCCCGTCTCCGGTCACGGCTACCGTCATCCGGGAAACCGCAGGATTTTCGGTCTCCCCAACCGTAAGGCTGTCAATGTTATACCCCCGTCGGCTGAATAGGCCGACGACACGGGACAACGCACCCGGCTTATTATCAATCAATATAGATAGCACCATTGTTCGCATGGCATTCACTCCTTACTTTTCCGAAATAATTGTACCAATTTCAAATAGACTTGTCAACCACCCCGCACTATTTCTTCTTTCCCTTTTCCTCATAGACAAAGTCCCGAAAAGCCGTTTTATTTTTCACCAGATCCGGCACGAGGCACTGCTGCTCATCGATCACCTGGCTTGAATACCCGTCGTCGGTCGGCAGGCTGAACTGTTTTAAATCCATGGTCCCCATCTTCACGACCGCCAGTATATAGGAATAGATCTCATCCTCTTTCAGATCCGTCTTCACATTCGGAAGAACGACCTTCACGAGTTCCATCCACTCCGTGGGCGACATCGACTTCACTTTTTTCAGAAGTGCCTGCATCACGAGACGCTGGCGCTCCGTGCGCCCGTAGTCATCTCCCTTGCCGGAAGCTGTGAGAACGGCCGGATAATGGCCGTTTGCCATCTTTTTCCCATGCCGGATGCGGCAGTACCCGAGCGCCTGATAACCGTTTAGCACCTGTTTTCCGACTTTCACATTTCGGTATTTTTTTCTCTTAATGTAGTTCGTATCGTTCAGGTTGACCGCTTCTGACTCCGTGAGTGTTGCTTCCACGCCGCCCACGGCGTTGATCACCTCGACAAACGCGTCGAAATTCACCTCCGCGTAACCGTCCACCTTGATGCCAAAATTATCGGCCAGCGTTTCGTAAAGGAGCCGAACGCCGCCGAGCGCATAGGCAGAATTTAATTTCTGGCTGCCGTGGCCGGGGATCGACACGTACATATCCCGCATCAGTGAAGTTACCTTCAACTTTTGATGTTTCATATCCAGCGTGGCGATCATCATGGAATCCGACCGCCGTGACGCCCCTTTTGTATTTTGCTCGTCGGGATTTTTATCGGTGCCGACGACTAAGACGTTTATGATCTCCGAATCACTGACCGTGTCGTATTTGGATACATCAACTTTATCCAGGGAATTCTCACTGTCAAAATTTACCATACTGATGAAACCGGTCGCGTAGTACTGCGCCGTCGCCGCCGCACTCCCCACGCCGATACTTAAAAGGATGCCCAGGACAAGTAAGATCTTGCCCGCCACTTTTTTCTTCCCTTTTGCTTTCTTTTTCGCTTTCGCCATCTTCTCCTCCGTTCCTAATGCCCTCCGCCGCACAACAGCCAGATCATAAGATCATAAGCAAGGCCATATTTCTGATCCATCCGCTTTTCCAAAAACCATACCGGATCGTATACAGCCGCCTCCGCCAGAAACCGGCGTCACCCATGCGGGCAAACGCCCGTACAGCCGGGTATTCCTCCAGTTCAGACTGGAACATCCGGTAAAACGCCTTTCCCTGGGCAAATGTCAGCTCCAGTGCTTTCCTCTGCCTGCCCAGCTCGGACACACGCTTTTTCACATAATCCTTAAAACTGCTTCCGCCAATCATATTACCACGATGCTGGCGATATTGCAAGGTTGTTTCCGCGAGATACGAAATTTTTCCAAAATGGCTGCAGATCAGCGCCAGCCACCAGTCGTGCACGCGCACCTCATCCGGCAGCGTATCCAGATAGGGCAGGACGGCCTTATTTATCATAACCGTGCAGCCGATGCACTTATTTTCCATGAGAAGCTGTGCCGCACCGGTCTTCGCCGCGTCCAGATGGCTTTCCTTGTGGAACGAACCACACTGTCTGCCGGTCTCACTGTCAAAAATCATCGCGTCCGTAAATACGAGGAGCGGCATGCTGCCTGTTTTCGTATATTGCTGCTCCAGCTTTTCCATCTCGCGCATCGTGCGGGCAATCTTGTCGGGATCCCATATATCGTCCTGGTCACACAGCATGATGTACGGGCTTTGGCTTCTCTTGACCCCCTCGATAAAATTTTTCACATAGCCGAGGTTTTTTTTATTTTCATGCACGCGGATATAGTCATATTTTTCTTCGTATTCCCTTGCAATCTGCACGGTTCCGTCCGTGGACCCGTCATCGCATATTTCGATCGTTATATCATCCCGTCCGTTTGCCAGGATCGAATCCAGCTGTTCCCTCAGATAAGGCGCGCCGTTATAGGCAGCCAGCACGATATGGATGCGTGATCCCTCCATCGTCTTCCCCTCTTCCTCTAGCGGACAAAATCAACCTCTTCCCGCGAGCAAAATTACATCCTTTTTTCGAGCGCAGTTAATTTTTGTCCCAATACCGCTTGTTCATGCTCATCTTCTTCACAAGCCCCTGCGGCAGCGATTCATAGCGGAGGCCAAATTTATATCCCAGCAGTTTACAGGCGCTCTGCAGGGCGAGGTCCGGCAGCAGATACCACCGGCCTGTCCGCAAAAGATGTTTCGCCGTATCTTTTACCAGCCGCACGCCTTCCGACTCCGATTTCACACGTTCAAAAATATGACGGTACTGCCGCTGGGACACCGCCATATCAAAATTTCTCGTAAACTGCTGCCTGTACGTGTATTTATGGGCATGTATCACCGCCGCGTCCGCCGCGTACGCGATCTTATACCCCGCGTCAATGAGAGCGGCCGCAAAGATCATATCCTCATTGAAGATCGTATGCAGCACAAAACCGCCCAGTTCTTCATAAATACAGCGCCGGTACATCGCGCACACATTAGAACAGAAGTACGTCTTTATACCGAGCCGTTCCAGATCCGCCGCGTCCTTTACGGCGGACTGCTGCGGGTAATTAAATGCCCTCGTAAACCGCTCGACCGGCCCCACGTCCCCGCCGGGAAGCTGCCTCGCGTAAGCCGCCGCGATCCGCTCATCCGAATCCATATGCTGGATGAGCGTTTCCAGCAAAACATCGTCTGCCGGTACGGCGTCCTGTGTCATAAACAGCATGTAATCCGCCTGTGAATGCGAGGCACCCAGATTTCTCGTGCCGCCGTGGTCAAATTCCTGCTTTTTTATGGGAATGATGCGACCGCGCTCCGCCTGCTCTAAAAGCCGCTGCACCTTCTCGTCTTCTTCCGTTCCCTCCATCGTCTGCAGAAACCATATGTGTTCCGGCTTTTTCGTCTGATGGTTCAGCCGCTCGATCAGCTGCCCGAGCTTCTCATCCGGGCGGTAGACCGGGATGATCACGTCTATGCTGTCATTCATATCCGACCGTGTCCTCCTTCATTTATTCCGACTCAAAGGCTGACATTCATCCCCTGAGCCAAGATTTATCCCCCGGACTAAGATTTCTCCAGCAAACGGTTCACGAGTTTCACAGCCTCCCTCGCGTCCCGCGAATAGCCATCCGCCCCGATCTCCCGTGCAAAATGTTCGGTGACAACGGCTCCTCCCACGATAATCTTTGCCGTGATCCCCTGTTCCTTCGCCATTTTCACGATATGTTCCATCTCGGTCATCGTCGTCGTCATCAGCGCCGACAGGCCGATCACTGCCGCCTGCTTTTCGCGCGCCGTATCGAGAATGTACTGGCTCTCCACATCTTTGCCCAGATCGATCACGTCATAGCCGTAGTTTTTCAGCATGAGCGTCACCAGATTCTTGCCGATGTCGTGGATATCGCCTTTCACGGTAGCCATCACGATCGTATCCAGCTTTTTGCCGCCCCGCTCTTTTTGCAGCAGCGGCTCGAGGTAGTCGATCGCCGTTTCCATCGCCTCGGCGCTGGCGATGAGCTGCGGCAGGAAATACGTGCCCTTCTCGAACTGTTCCCCCACGTAATTGATGGCGGGGATCAGATACTGGTCGATAATCCCTGCCGGCTTTTCCCCCTGCTCGAGCGCCAGTTTCACAAGTTCTTTCACCGACTGGCCCTTTCCCTTGATCACCGCGGTAAATAACGGACTCAAAGAGTCCATTGGTTTCTCTGAGTCCAACGGGTGTGGAGCACCTGCCGCGTTCGGGTCCTTCGCCCCTCCATCCGCGCCCGCACCCGCGACGGCGGCGTTCTTCGGCCGTCCGGCCGACACCTCCGCCGGACAGACGCCGTTGATATAAGCAAGGTCCGCCTCGTTTTTATTCAAAAGCAGATCCGACGCCAGCGCCGCGTTGACTAACAGCGTCTGGCTCGGGTTGGCGATGGCCATCGTCAGCCCCTGCATGATGGCCATCGTCAAAAACGCGCTGTTGACAAACGACCGCTCTGGCAGGCCGAATGAAATATTGGACAGGCCGCATATCGTGGCCACTCCCAGTTCTTCCTTGCAGTAGCGGACCGTCTCGAGCACCTCGAGAGCCGCCGTTTTATTAGCCCCGATCGTCGTCACGAGGCCGTCCGCCACAATATCCGTCTTCGAGAGGCCGTGGCGTTTCGCTTCCTCCGCGATCGTGCCGATGATCTGCTTTTTCTCCGCCAGGTTTTCCGGCAGGCCCTTTTCGGAGAGCGGCAGTAAAATAAACATCGCCCCGTATTTTTTAGCGGCCGGGATCAGACGTTCCATCTTCCCCGGCTCCAGCGAGATCGAATTGATCAGCGCGCGCCCGGGATAGATGCGGAGCGCGGCTTCCACCACGTCGGCGGAACTCGAATCGATGCTCAGCGGAACGTCTACTGCCAGTGTGAGTTCCTCCACCGCCCGCAGCATCATTTCCTTTTCGTCGATGCCGTCCATCCCCATATTGACATCCAAAATGCTCGCGCCCTGCTCCACCTGTTCTTCCGCCAGCGAGCGCACGAGGTCAAGCTTTCCCTCGCGAAGCTCCGCCTGCAGATCTTTCTTTCCGGTGGGATTGATGCGCTCGCCCACGATGGAAAATGTCCCGTCCAGGTCGATCATCACGAAATCGCGCTCGTTCGTGAGCGCGCGGATCTCCTTCTTCTCCCGGCAGACCGGCTTTCTTCCTGACACCGCCTCCCGGAGCGCCCTTATATGCGCGGGTTTCGTGCCGCAGCAGCCGCCGGCCACCGTGACGCCCTGCTCGATCAGCGGCATCATCGCCGCGGCAAATTCCTCCGGATCCATACGGTATTCGGTCTTCCCGTTGACAAGCTCCGGCAGGCCGGCGTTCGGCTTGACGGCGACCGGGATATTCGTCACGGCGAGCATCCGGCTCACGATCTCCTGCATCTTATCCGGCCCGGTCGAGCAGTTGACGCCGATCACATCCGCGCCCATCGCCTCCAGTACGATCGCGGCCGTCTCCGGCTTCGTGCCGTACAGCGTCCTGCCGTCCTCCTGAAACGTCAGCGTCACGAGCACCGGCACCTCTTCCCCGCACGTCTCGCGTATGGCGATCAGCGCGCCACGGCATTCCTGCAGGCTCATCATCGTCTCGACGGCGAACAGGTCCACGCCGGCCTCAAAGAGATACCCCGCCTGCTGTTTATAGACGTCGATCAGTTCCTCAAACGGAAGCGTCCCGATCGGCTCAAGCTGCTCCCCGGTCATCGTCATATCCCCGGCGATATAAATACGGCGCTCCGTGCCGCTCTCTTCAATCGCCCGTCTGGTCAGACCGACCAGATCAAAAATAAGTTCCCGCTGCCGGTCTTCCAGTCCGTACTCGGCAAGCTTGATGCGGCTGCACGTAAACGTCGGCGCGTACAAAACGTCACTTCCGGCCTCGATGTATCCTCTCTGGAGATCCACGAACACGTCCGGATGCTCTAAAATCCACGTTTCCGGACAGTCACCGGCCTGCATGCCGTGTTCCTGGAGATTCGACCCCGTCCCGCCGTCAAGCAGGACAAAGCCTTGTGTTAAGTAGTCCCTGAAGTTCCTAAAGTTACTTACGTTCCTAAAGTTACTAACGTTCATTTACGCCTCCCCTTGCGTTTACGTCCTCGTACAACTCGCGAATCAGTTCCTCGATCGCCGATACCGCCTCGTCCAGCTGCACCTTTCTGCTGACCGATTTATCTCTCGTCACGATCTCCACGCAGCCCTCTTTCATATTTCTCGGACTGACGACGACGCGCACCGGAACGCCGAGCAGATCGGCGTCTGAGAACATCGCTCCCGCACGCACGCTGCGGTCGTCATAGATCACTTCCACTCTTCTGTCCATCAACTGCCCGTACAGCTTGTCGGCAAACGCGTGGCACTCCTCGTCGTCGGCGCGCACACAGCAAAGATGTACTTCCCAGGGCGCGATCGTGATCGGCCAGATCGGACCGTACTCATCGTGCGACACCTCGCACACCGAAGCCGCCAGCCGGCCGATCCCGATGCCGTAGCAGCCCATGATCGGTACCTGCTTATTGCCGTCTTTGTCTAAATATTCCATATTCATCGGTTTCGTATACTTCGTACCGAGCTGGAAAATATTACCTATCTCAATGCCCCGCTCGATGCGGAGCGCTTTTTTCCCGCAGCACGGGCAGATCCCGCCCTCAACCGCTTTCGCGTAATCGCCGTATTCCACATCGCCCAGATCCCGCTGCATGTCCAGACCGACGTAGTGCTTGCCGTCGATATTGCCGCCGCAGCACAGATTGGCAATCCCTTTGAGGGAGTTGTCGTAGAGCACCGTGTAGTCGCCCTCCAGTTTGTAAGGCCCGATCGAACCTGCCTGCAGCCCGCACTCCTCGGTAATGACCGCCGTGTGTATTTTACCGCCGACCGCATTTTTCACCTTCGTCTCATTCGCTTCGAGATCGCCGCGCAAAAACAGCACGATATAGCTGTCGTCGTCATTTCTCTGATATACGACTGCCTTGCACGAGTTTTTCACTGGGAGCTCCAGGTAGTCACACACATCCTCGATCGTGTGTTTTTCCGGCGTATCCACAAGTTCCAGCGGCGCCTGTGACAGCGTCTGGTCCTGCTCGACAATGCTCTCGGCCGCCTCCATGTTCGCGCGGTAGTCACACTCCCCGCACAGCACGACAGAATCCTCGCCCACCGGTGTCAAAAGCATATATTCATGGGAAATGCTGCCGCCCATCATGCCGGAATCGGATAGTACGACGACGACTTCCGGGAGACCCGCCCGCGCGAAAATGCGCTCGTAGGCGTGATAACATTTCTCGTAATAAGCTTCCAGATCCTCCTGCGACGTATGGAACGAATACGCGTCTTTCATCGTAAACTCCCTCACACGGATAAGTCCGGCGCGCGGGCGCGCCTCGTCGCGGAACTTCGTCTGGATCTGATAGATCATAAACGGATATTTCGTATAGCTGTTTCCATATTCGCGCACGAGATGAACCGCCGCCTCCTCGTGGGTCATGCCGAGCACCATATTCGACTGGTTGCGGTCTTTGAAGCGCACGAGTTCATTGCCGACACTCTGAAAACGCCCCGACTGTTCCCACAAACTCGCCGGCAGCGTCACAGGAAATAATACCTCCTGCCCGCCGATGGCGTCCATCTCCTCGCGTATGATATTTTCAATCTTCGCAGTTACCCTGCGCAGCGGCGGAAACTGTGAGTAAATCCCATTTGCCATATGTTTCATATAACCGCCGCGGATCATGAGCGCATGGCTGTCGATCACGCAGTCCGACGGTTTTTCTTTGAATCTGTCTCCTGCTAATTTGTCTAATTTCATCTCTTTTTTTCCTCCATTTCCGCACTGGTCGTGCACATTCTCCTTCGCTCGCGCGATGGGTAATTATTGCAATTATAGCACCTTTATCTTCGTCCTGTAAAGCCTTGTAAAGAAAAAGGCACTCAGGGACAGGGAACACATCTCCGCGATCGGGAACGCCCACCAGACGGCCCCGAGCCCCGCGAACTTCATAAGAAGGTACGCCGCCGGCAATATGACAACGAGCTGCCGCAGCACCGATACCGTAAGACTCAGGAATCCCTCGCCGAACGCCTGGAACGTAGACATGAGCACGATGGATACACCGGCCAGTATAAAGTGTGTCCCGATGATGCGCAGCGCCGGCACGCCGATCTCCAGCATATTCGGCGACGCGTCGAACAGGAGCAAAAGCTTATCCGGTATTGTCAGAAAGATACAGAGGCCAACAATCATGATACTGACCGCGATCATCAGGCTGAACCGCACGGACTCGATAATCCTCTCCTTCTTCCTGGCCCCGAAATTGTAGGAAATAATGGGAATCAATCCATTGTTCAGTCCGAATACCGGCATAAAGATAAAACTGTTCAGTTTAAAATAGACGCCGAAAACGGCGACGGCCGTCGTCGAGACCGGAGACAGGATGCGGTTCATCCCATACGTCATGACCGAACCGATCGCCTGCATGATCACCGATGGCACGCCAACCCAGTAAATCTTGCGGATCGTCTCCGCGTGCGGACGCATTTTCCGCAGCGAGAGACTGATTTCCGTATTTTTCTTCACATTAAACCAGAGCGCCATCAGCATGGCCACGACCTGCCCGATGACTGTAGCGATCGCCGCCCCGCGGATACCGAGCGCGGGAACGCCAAAATAACCGAAGATCAGTATCGGATCGAGGATAATATTGAGGATCGCCCCCGTTCCCTGTGTGATCATCGTGTAAAACGTTTTTCCGGTCGCCTGCAAAAGCCGCTCGAGCATCATTTCCATTATAAATCCGATCGATCCGATCATGCAGACCGACAGGTATCCGGTTCCGTACTCCACGATGGCCGCGGCGTTTGCCTTTGACAGATCGACCTGGGAGCGGAAAAACAGCCCGGTGCCAAACATACCGAAAATAAAAAAGACCACATAACTGACGAGCATGAGAAACACGCCAGCGTTCGCCGCCCGGTCCGCCACCTCGAACTTTTTTTCTCCCAGGCTTTTTGAGAGCAGCGCATTGACACCGACTCCCGTGCCGCCCGCCACAGCCACCATCAGCGTCTGGAGCGGAAACGCCAGGGATACCGCTGTCAGCGCATCCTCCCCGACTCTTGAAACGAACATACTATCCACGATATTATACAGCGCCTGCACGAGCATCGACGCCATCATCGGCAGCGACATACTGATGATCAGCCTCTTGACCGGCATGACGCCCATCTTATTTTCTTCCCGTTCCCCCACCGTTTTTTCTGTTTTTTCTATCTTTTCCTGTTCCATTTCCTGTTCTCCATTTCTCTCCTGCGCGCTTTTCAAAAAACAACGGCCGCGCGCTTCATCCTTCCCGGCACAGCCACGATGTATTCCAGTTCTTCCTCAAAAGTTCCGGCTCCTTCTCTAAATGGGCCGCGTCGTTGAACCGCTCCAGATAAAACCGTCCGGTCCCTTCATCATAACAGATCTGTGTGATACTCGTGTTTTCCAGATCAATGGCAAATTTCAGCTTATGTTTCAGGTCCGTCTGCAGCAGATGGGCACACAGTGCGCGGATCACGCCGCCGTGCGTGACGACCGCCACCCGCCGCTCCGGCGCCTGGCAGAGCTGCTCGATCCGCGGCATGACCCTCGCCACGACATCGGCGCCGTTCTCCCCGCCGGGATAGCGCAGATCGCTCGTCTGCTGCGCCCGCTCCCGCTGAAATTCCGCGTATTCACTCCGCACTTCGGTATCTTCCCGCCCGGTCAGTACTCCGAAATCAATCTCGCGGAACTCCTCGATCACGACCGGCGTGAGCCCGATCCTGTCCCCGATGATATCCGCAGTTTCCTCCGCCCGCTTTAACCCGCTGGCGTACAGTTTTTCCAGGCCATACCGGCTCAGCCGTTCCGCTGCCAGCGCCGCCTGCCGCCGCCCGGTATCATCCAGGCTTACGTCGACGTTGCAGCGCGTCGAACACTGCCTTCCATGCCGCACTAAGAAAATATCTTTCATCGCCTTTATCCTTCCTGTTTTATGGATTTATCATGCAAAAGCTTTGTCCATTATATACCGAATGGCTGTTTTTGGCAAGAAAAACTATAAAACGCTGTCAAGTGCCCGGCGGCGTCACCTTTCTGGATCCGCCCCTACATAGTGCATTTTCTGCAGCACCCGCCTCTTGTATTTGCGCCCGACCGCCACGGTTCCCAGATAGTCTTTCAGCAGGATGTAGTTTTCCGTCCTGTCGATCCTTTCTATATAAATACGGTTTACGAGATACGACTTGTGACACTGGAACAGATAATCCCCGCCGAGGATGCGCTGGACCTCACTCAGCGGCGTGTAAGGAATGTAAAGGATGCCCTTTACCGTATACAGGAAAATCGTCCTGCTGTTATGTTCCACGTAAATAATATCCTCCATATTTACATGGTTCATCCGTCCCTCCACACACACAAATACATCCAGTGCCTCTCTAACAATGCTCTTCATCGCCATCCTCGTCCTCCTCCTGCACATCATCCCTGTGGATCTCCTCACAGGAATTCAGAATGCGGTGCAGCAGAAAAAACATTTCCTCCGGGTTCCCGCACATGAGGTCCTTCGCCAGATCTTCTTCCCTCGCCTTTCCCGTAATCAGGTAATTCAGGTCGATCCCGTACTTCCCGTGCAGCATCGTAAGAAGAGACGCATTGATCGAGTGCTCCCCCCTCTCGAGTTTGCGGTAATGTCCGACGGTGAGTCCGAGCCCTTCCGCCATATCCTTTACCTTAATGCCCAGCATGAGCCGCACCTTTCTCAGCCGTCTGCCTATTTCTCCATTTACCGTTTCTGACATATTGCTTCCCCTCTTTCCTTTCCATTACTTCTATTTTACACAATTCCAGACAAAAAAGGTAGTTCATATTTTGTTCATTTTTTCGCCATTACCCGGCAACCGACGCTGACAGGCCATTCGAGAGGTAAAAATTTTTATTAAAATGTGCATTAAAGTAAACTTTTATGTGAGGAAAAAACCCATTGTAGTTTCTTGTCGGCAGAAAAGCCAATGATTACACTTAAATTTGGAGACTATTAAAACAAAAGGAGGCATTCTGCCGTGAACACACAAGATTTCAGACTGATCGGACTTCAGATCCGCAGCTTTCGCGAGGCAAAAAAAATCAGCCAGGAGCAGTTGGCCAATCAGGCCGGACTCGCGACTGGAACTATCGGTAAAATCGAGCGCGGACTCAACAACCCGAAAGCAGATACCCTGCTCCGCATCGCAGAGGAACTGGAAATCCCCTGCCAGTTACTTTTTGAAAAGAATGGCCCGAGAAGAACTTACTTTTCTCCCCAGATCCACCGGCTTGTCCAGTACGCCAAACGGCTGAGCGACGACGAGGTAAACGCCCTGTGCGTCATTGCCAGCACGATGGACAGCACGCACCGGGGCGACTGGCACGACGCCGGGCGAAGGTTCTAAAAACCAGTTACTTCTCCTTTTAATACATCCGCGATCACTTTTGCCAGTGGGGCTGCCGCGTTTTTCGCCTCCTCCACCGTATTATTCTCATTTCCCAATTCTACCAATAGTGCACGTTCTGCCATATGAAGATTGTAACGGTATCCCTTCAGATAGATTGGTTTGGTAAATCCCTCATATGTCTCCATCGCATGACATTTCAACTGTAAACTAAAGGACAGATTGGCCTCGAGGTTCGGATTATGTAAATAGTCGATCGGCCCGGCCTTGGAACGGCTCATGCCATTAAAAAACATAACGATCGCCGTGCGCTTCCCGTCAATCATCGTAAACGTATGCTTGTTTTTGCCCACCGAATCCCGGTGCAGATCGATCGTTACCTGAATATCCGGATTCTCGGCCATCACTCTTCCCATGCCGTCGAGCGACTGGTTATACGCCTTGCTCCGGTCGATCGCCCCATTGATCTGATCGTATTTCGTCTTGTCGTGATAGACGCCGTATCCATTCTTTTCCAATTCCTTTGCCAGTTCCGTCCCGACCCCCACGACCGAATCGGACTCCTTTCCCTTCTGACTGTCCGCGAACGCCTCCGAAGCCCCATGCGTGTGGTAGATCAAAATCTGCTTCTTGCCCGGTTTTTGTTTGAGCGTCATATTCCGCTTTAACATCTGTTCCACTGGAAAGAGATTTTTCTTCACCGAAGTTGTCGAATCAATGATATAAAAATGGTTCCACAGATAATTTACGTCTTTATTTTCCCGCAGCTTATTGACATAAGCCGCCGTTCCGGAGCCTCCCATCGCCTGGACCTGGGCGAGGTTCTCCCCCGCGACCGCAGACGCGTCCCCGGAACTATACAGTTCGGCCTCGTTCTCCACCTCGGCGAGCTGCCCGCCCGTTTCCGCCGTACCGCTCTGGTTCTCCCGGTAGATCAGGCTCCCTTTCGCCAATTTTTCCGAGCGCGAGACCGGGGAGAAGAAACGGTTTCCTACGGCCAGCCGCAACAACAGCGGCCCCTGCTCCATTTTCGCGGCGAGCATTCCGTTTTCGTACAATGAAATCCCGATATTTTCCAATATCGTATTTTTATAGCTGCTCTGCATACACTCCAGATAAAACAGCAGCGCGATCGCTCCGAGCGATACGACTATTTTCGAAAAACCTTTTTTCACGATCTTCCCCCCATGCTCTCCTTTTGATCCGCGGCCGGGCGAACCCCTATTAACATGTATAGCGCCTTTCTCTTTATTTATGACACGATCGCCTTTTTTTGCAGGCAGTGGTTCAATATTTTGGCGAGATCCTTTGCGATGATGGCCACCGATTCGTCGATGTTTTTCGGCGTGACATACAGGTTATCCATCTCCTCCTGGAACACCTCCCGTATGAACGCCTCAATCTCATCTTCATTGTATCCCTGCTTCGTGAGCACTTTCTCCAGATGATCGCTGATGATCGTTTTCGCGTCCACGACCGTCGGCACGCCAATGGCGATGACCGGAATGCCCAGGCTTTCCTTTGACAGCGCGCGCCGGTGGTTGCCGATGCCGGATCCGGGACTGATGCCGGTGTCGGTGAGCTGTACGGTCGTACAAAGTCTTGACATGCTCCTGGCGGCCAGCGCGTCCACGACGATCACGACGTCCGGCGACGTCTTTTCGATGATCCCCTCTAAGATTTCCTCGGCCTCCATGCCGGTCTGCGCCATAACGCCCGGCGCGATGGCACTCACCGTTCCATACTCGTTTTCTTCCATGAACAGTTCCCCGAACTCCCGCTTAAAATGGCGCGTGACAAAGATGCACTCGACCATGCGGGGGCCGAGGGAATCGCTCGTCACATGCTGATTTCCAAGCCCGGCGATCAGCACGGATTTGTGCCGCAGCCCCTCCACCAGTTTTTCAAGCTCTCTGGCGATGCACAGGAGCAGGCTGTCTTTTTCCGCCCCCTCTTTCGGCATATCGACCGATTCGATCGTCACATAGCGCCCTCTCGGTTTTTTCATCGCGCGGCTCCCCCGCTCATCTTTGATGTTGACAGTCGTTATGTGCGCCTTTGCCTCCCTGTCAAAGTGTTTTTCCAGCACGACGCCTTTGATCTCTACATTGTTCCTCGGAAAACTCTCGCGAATCTCCAATGCCAGATCGGTAATTTTCTCAGCCATAGCCTCCAAAGCCTCCCAAACTAACGATTTCTCATAATAACTAGATTTACCTGATTTTTTTATTTTATGTATTGACACCGCCACCGTTTTGTACTATTATATTTTAAGTATGTTTGTGTTAATGTCCGTGTCCGTTTAACCAGACATCGTATCTTAAAATAATTCATATTGAGATGGAGGTGTTATCATTGGCAAATATTAAGTCTGCAAAAAAGCGAATCCTTGTTTCACAGAAAAGAGCTGACAGAAACAAAGCAATCCGTTCCTCAGTGAAGACCGCGATCAAAAAAGTAGACGCTGCTGTTGCGGCAAATGACAAAGCTGCTGCAAATGAGGCATTGTTAAAAGCAGTATCCACGATCGACAAGGCTGCCCGGAAGGGAATTTATCATAAAAATAACGCGGCCAGAAAAGTATCCCGTCTGACCACCGCAGTAAATAAACTTGCGTAACGTATCAAAGTATTGATTTTTCCGCAGGTTTGCATAAAGACGGGCAGCCCGGACCACTCCGTCATGGTTCAGGCCGCCCGGGAAGAAAGGTGTGCTA
Organism: uncultured Eubacterium sp.; assembly: GCA_910584065.1. Taxonomy (GTDB): domain Bacteria; phylum Bacillota; class Clostridia; order Lachnospirales; family Lachnospiraceae; genus Eubacterium_F. The sequence continues at coordinate 13,949 of CAJTZN010000039.1, read as the reverse complement.
CTTCGCGCACCTTTTTTGTGCTACAACGGTTTACAAAAAACAAAAAAAATGGTACAATCAAACATAGTAACATTAGTAGGAGGAACATATGAAAAATACCGATTATCTTTCATGGGATCAGTATTTTATGGGCATTGCCCTTCTGTCAGCCGAGCGGAGCAAAGATCCCCACACCCGTGTCGGGGCCTGCATCGTCGATGCTGACAATAAAATACTGTCCGTCGGTTACAACGGGATGCCATGCGGCTGTTCCGACGACGAATATCCCTGGGAAAACAGCGGTGAGCCGCTTGACACAAAATATCTGTACGTATGTCACGCAGAACTGAACGCCCTTCTCAATTACTCGGGTTTTAAATTGAAAGGAGCGCGGATCTACACCACTCTCTTCCCTTGTAATGAATGCACAAAAGCGCTGATCCAGTCAGGGATTCAGGAAGTGATCTACAAGGAAGACAAATATTCAGATACCGCCAGTGTTATATCCGCAAAAAAAATGATGAGATCCGCCGGCGTTTCCCACCGCAGATACGAAGGATCCGGTAAAAAATTACATTTACTCATCTGACTGACCTTATAAGAAACAAGCCGTTTTGTGTCTGTGCGCACCGGACACGAATGTTCACGTTATTTCTGAAAAAACAGTGCGCAGAAATGAGGCGTACGATGAAAAAAGATGAAAAAAAGCAAAAAAAAGAATTTAAGTGGAAAGAAATAAAATGGATGGAAAAACTGCGCCAGGCGCCAAAGACGAAAAAGGCAGAGAAACCTGACGCCGCGGGGAACAAGGGGGAGCAGAAAACATCCGGATCCAAGCCCAAACGATTGAATAAGCTGCATAAACCGCATAAAAAAACGGCGGGCAATACGGATAAAAAAGCCGCGGGCCGACCGAAAAAAACGGCTTCCGCCATCACAGGCAGATTGGCCGCTGCCGGAAAGCGCATCGTGCGGATGGCAAAGAACATTCCCCTTCCCGTTTTCCGGAACGATGACGAAGATGGGCCGCTGTTGGACGGAAGCGTAAAAATCCTTCCACAGTTTTGTATCCAGACAAAACTGATCGGATGTTTTATCATTCCGGTCATTATGATCATCCTGCTCGGCGTCGTTTCCTACACCCGCTCTTCGCAGGCGCTGAACGAGAGTTATGAGTCCGCCATCTCACAGACGATGAACATGGCGAAGGAATATTTCTCGTTTGTATTTTCAAACATCGAATCCGATATGAACGTATACCTTTTGGACACACAGCTCAGCGCCTACTACTCGGGTGAATACAGCACAAATGAAGCCCAGCAGAAAACGGCCAGCGAATTAAAAAAGAAATACGAGGCGGCAGTCGAAAAACTGAACCATCAGAGAAACGGATCGCTCGCTTACTACAAAAGCTATAAAGAAATGTCTGACGCCCTGCGGGAATACGAGCAGTCCCAAGAGATCATCAACCAAGCCAGTGATAATGAACACGATGCATATACCGCCCTTAACACCTCTGTGAGCAATAAGGTGGCGGCAAACCATTTTATCGGAAATATATACATATTTAAGGAAAACCAGAACATCATCAGTTCGCAGCCGAGACTCCGCGCCACTGCGGTGACAACAGAAGATTACACTAAGATCGACGCGAATACGACCGGGCTTTACAGCACATTTCTCGAAACAAATCTCGGAAAGAATGTGACCAGCGATACGACTAACTATCACTGGAGCGGGACCGTTCCCGAACTTGATAATATCCTTTCCGTCAGCAGCAGCGACTACCTGCTTCGCGTGGCGCACGACCTCTCGTCAACGAGTGATGCTGTGATCATCGTCGACATCCGTAAGGATGCGATCATGAACATACTACGGGATCTGAACCTCGGAGAGGGAAGCTATGTCGGACTGATCACGGGAAATCAGGAAGAATTTACGATCGAAGGACGGTCGCTTGTCACCGATACCGAAGAGGGCGCAGACGCGGACAACGCCGCAGACGCCGTGACAGAACCTGTCTACACCAGTCAGGAATTCTATCAGGACGCCCTGAATTCCGAGCAGGAGAACGGTTCCCGCTATGTGCGTTATGACGGAAAGTCTTACCTGTTTACCTATCAAAAACTCGGAACAACCGGCATTATGCTGTGCAGCCTCGTCCCGTCTTCCCTGATCGTGGCCTCGGCAAACAGCATACGGATCATTACGATCATACTTGTGCTCGTTTCCTGTTTCATCGCGATCGTCGTCGGAACTTTGATCGCAAAAGGGTTCAGCCGTTCGATCAACGCTTCGATCCATGAACTCGAAAAAGTTTCGCACGGGGACCTTACCGTGGAGTTCCGCACCAGGCGCCGTGATGAGTTCGCGCTTCTGTACGGGAGTTGTAACGACATGCTCGCCAATATACGCGGGCTGATCATGGAAGTGGAATCGGTGTACGATGCCCTTACCGTATCACTGAATCAGGTGGATTCCTCTTCCTCCACGTTCTCGCAGACGACGAAAGACATCCAGACTTCGATACACGAAGTGGAAACGGGCGTCGGAGAACAGACCGAAAGTGCGACTGCCTGCCTGACCGAGATGGACAGCCTGTTTGGCAAGATCAATAACGTAAATGAAAACGCAAATGAGATCGGAACGATTGCCGCCTCGACGCAGGATGCGATCGCGTCCGGCATTACGACGATGGATAACCTGAACGAAAAGACCAAATCGACGACGGAGATCACGGAGAACATCATCCTTACGATCAACCAGCTCTCCGCCCACTCCCGCGACATCGGTCTGATCCTGAGCAGCATCAACGATATTGCGCAGGAAACAAACCTCCTTTCGCTGAATGCCTCCATTGAGGCCGCGAGGGCGGGTTCCGCTGGAAAAGGATTCTCCGTCGTAGCCAACCAGATCCGCAAACTGGCTGACCAATGTCTGACATCTGCCAGCGAGATTTCCGATATTGTGAACGAGATCACCGTCGCCACGAAAAAAGCGGTGAAAACAGCGGAATCGGCGGAGGAAATCGTGGAAGAACAGGTGGAAGCCGTTGCCGATACCGCGCAGTCCTTCCAGAACCTGAAACTGCGTATCGAGAAACTTTCCAAAAACCTGGAAAGCATTCAGAGCAGCTCAAAGGATATGGAAGCTTCCGGCTCCTCGACGCTGAAATCAATGGAAAATATTTCCGCGATCCTCGAAGAGACGCTGGCTTCCGTCACATCGGTAGCTACCGGCACTGACAAACAGTCCGAGGCGCTCACGTCACTGAACGACGCTTCCACCCAGCTTGTCGCGCGTGCCGACCGTCTCGGCGACGCCATTTCAAAATTCAAGACAAAAAAGAACGGAAAAAAGAAGACGAAAATGCAGAAGGCCTGATGCTGACAGCTTCCGGAATACATTGAAAAAACGACCGTGGCATACATGCCACGGTCGTTTTTCTTCTTCACACAAGCTTAGCCGCCACTTCCGCCTTAAAGGCCTGCCACGCGTCTTCGTGCTCCACAAAATATTTAGGGCAGATCTTTTCCGTCACATCATAGTGGCGGATGACATTCTGCTCCGTGAGCTGGTATTTCTTACAGAGATACGCCGTGAGCTGCACGAGGGAGCGGTATGTCGCGTTCGTAAATTTCCCACTCTTGCGCTTGTGGCAGCACTCGATGGATATCGTATCGACGTTTCTGTCATTGGAAGCATAGGCGATCTCGTTCAGCGGGATACACTGTATGATCTCGCCGTCAATGCCGATCACATAATGGCTGCTGGCATATGTTTTGTTTTTCTTTTTACTGTTGATTTCTGGCAGATTGTTAAAATAATTGCGGTTTGCCGCCGCTCCCGTGCCCGGATTGGCCGTGTAATGGACGACGACGCCGTGCACTTCCGTAAGCGCCGTCCCCGGCCTGGAAAACTCATTGGGTTCGAGAAACTTTTCCTCTATGCCGGGAGGCAGGAGCGCCTCTGCCGCTTCCGCTGCTTCTGCTGCCTTCCGCGCCTGTTCCTTCTCGGAAATGCTGCGGAAAAAGACACTCAGGACGATAAGCAGAAGGACTGCGATACTGACGATCACAGTATACAGTCCTGTTTTTTTTCTGCCTCTATATCTTCTATTTCTATTCCACACTGTAGTTCGGAGCCTCTTTCGTTATATGAATGTCATGCGGATGGCTCTCTTTGAGCGCCGCCGCGGAAATCTTTACAAACTTTCCGTTTTCTTTCAACGATTCAATGTCTTTCGCGCCACAGTAACCCATACCGGAGCGGATACCGCCGATCAGCTGGAATACCGTATCTTCCACGGTACCTTTGTAAGCGACGCGCCCTTCCACGCCTTCCGGCACGAGCTTTTTCGCATCCTGCTGGAAATAGCGGTCCTTGCTGCCGTTTTCCATCGCCGCGATTGATCCCATGCCGCGGTATACTTTATATTTTCTTCCCTGGAACAATTCGAACGTTCCCGGACTCTCGTCACATCCGGCAAAAATACTTCCCATCATGCACACATTGGCGCCGGCCGCGATCGCTTTCGTCATATCGCCCGAATACTTGATGCCGCCGTCGGCGATGATCGGAATGCCGTATTCCTTCGCCACCTCGTAGCAATCCATGATCGCCGTCACCTGCGGCACGCCGATTCCAGCAACTACACGCGTCGTACAGATCGATCCCGGCCCGATGCCGACTTTCACCGCATTGACACCAGCCTCAATAAGTGCCTTCGTCGCCTCTCCGGTCGCTACATTTCCCGCGATGATATCCAGATCCGGATACGCCTCCCGCACCATTTTCACCGCCTTCAGCACATTGGCCGAATGCCCGTGCGCCGTATCAATGACGATCACATCCACTTTTGCCTTTGCCAGCGCATCGACACGCTCCAAAATGTTTGCCGTCACGCCGACGCCCGCGCCGCACAGAAGACGCCCCTGGGAATCTTTGGCCGAGTTCGGATACTTGATCTGTTTCTCAATGTCCTTGATGGTGATCAGTCCGCTTAAATTGCCATCCTTATCGACGATCGGAAGCTTTTCCTTTCTCGCATCAGCCAGGATCTTTTTCGCCTCATCGAGCGTAATGCCCTCTCTCGCCGTCACAAGTCCCTCCGACGTCATGCTCTCTTTGATCTTTTTGGAAAAATCTGTCTCGAATTTCAGATCGCGGTTCGTGATGATGCCGACCAGCTTTTTCCCCTCAGTGATCGGCACACCGGAAATACGGAATTTCGCCATTAGATTGTTGGCATCTTCCAGTGAATGCTCGGGGGAGAGATAAAATGGATCCGTGATGACGCCATTTTCGGATCGTTTTACCTTGTCCACCTCATCTGCCTGCTGCTCTATCGTCATATTTTTATGTATGATGCCGATACCGCCCTGTCTCGCCATCGCGATCGCCATGCGGTACTCCGTAACCGTATCCATGCCCGCGCTCATCATCGGAATGTTCAGCTTGATCTTCTTCGTCAGATGAGTTTCCAGGCAAACCTGGTTCGGTATGACTTCCGAGTATCCTGGTACCAATAAAACGTCGTCAAATGTAATGCCTTCACCAATAATCTTTCCCATCTCTCTCGTCCTCTCTTTATTTTTTTGTTTTGTCTGAAATTATATTTTTATGATTATATCCAATATCAATATAAATGTCAAGATACTTTTTGAACTATTTTTTTCTTGAAATTTTTTTTAAAAAATGCTTGCATTCTACAAACTTTTCATGTATAATAGCACTTGTGATTGAAATTGGGCTATCGCCAAATGGTAAGGCACTGGACTCTGACTCCAGCATTTCAAGGTTCGAATCCTTGTAGCCCAGCTAAAAAGCTTTGAATGACGTTTCGTTCTTCAAAGCTTTTCTTTTCCATATTGGATTCATTTGGATCTGACATTGTATTTTAGAAGCATTGTACTATTTAAAAGCGTCGGCATTACACGGCGCTTTTTTCGAAGGGAAACGACAGAAATGGAGGCTGACATGTCCGGAACATCGAAAACAAACGAAATCATTTCTAAAGAAGAGATCGAGAAGCGGCGCACGTTCGCGATCATCTCCCACCCCGACGCCGGTAAAACGACATTGACAGAAAAATTCCTGCTGTATGGCGGGGCGATCAACCTGGCCGGTTCGGTGAAAGGGAGAAAAGCGGCGAAGCACGCCGTATCCGACTGGATGGAAATCGAAAAGGAACGTGGTATTTCCGTCACCTCTTCCGTTCTCCAGTTCAATTACGACGGATATTGCATCAATATTCTCGACACGCCGGGACATCAGGACTTTTCTGAAGACACATACCGCACGCTGATGGCCGCCGACTCGGCCGTCATGGTCATCGACGGCTCCAAAGGCGTCGAGGCGCAGACGATCAAGCTGTTTAAAGTCTGCGTGATGCGGGGAATCCCCATTTTTACCTTTGTCAATAAAATGGACCGCGAAGCCAGGGATCCGTTTGAACTGATCGACGAGATTGAAAACGTGCTCGGCATCCGCACATGCCCGGTCAACTGGCCGATCGGTTCCGGCAAAAACTTCAAAGGGGTATATGACAGAAATACGAAAATGATCTCCCGCTTTCTGCCGTCGGATAACGGACACAAAGTGGAATCCGTGGAAGCACAGCTCGGTGACAGCGGCCTGGATGATCTGATCACGAAAGAATACCACGACATCCTCGTCGATGAGATTGAGCTTCTGGACGGGGCCAGCGACGAATTTGACCTGGAGAAAGTGCGCGCCGGCAAACTCTCTCCGGTTTTCTTCGGCTCGGCACTCACGAACTTTGGCGTCGAGACATTTTTGCAGCATTTCCTCTCGATGACGACGTCCCCACTCCCGCGAAACTCGGGGGATACGCCGATCAGTCCTTTTTCGGATGATTTCTCCGCCTTCATATTTAAGATACAGGCGAATATGAACAAAGCGCACCGCGACCGCATCGCGTTCATGCGCATCTGTTCCGGCAAATTCACGGCGGGCATGGAAGTCATGCACGTCCAGGGCGGCAAAAAGATACGGCTCGCCCAGCCGCAGCAGATGATGGCGCAGGAGCGCAAACACGTCGAAGAGGCGTACGCCGGAGACATCATCGGCATTTTCGACCCCGGTATCTTTTCCATCGGCGATACACTGTGCACGGCCGGCACAGACATCTGCTACGCCGGCATCCCGACGTTCGCGCCCGAGCATTTCGCGCGCGTGCGCCAGGTCGATACGATGAAGCGCAAACAGTTTATGAAAGGGATTACGCAGATTGCGCTTGAGGGCGCCATCCAGATCTTCCAGGAATTCAATACCGGTATGGAGGAAATCATCGTCGGCGTCGTCGGCGTCCTTCAGTTTGAAGTGCTGCAGTACCGGCTGCAGAACGAATACAATGTGGAAATCCGCATGGAACAGCTGCCGTATGAACATGTACGCTGGATCGAAAATGAGGACATCGACGTAAACAGCCTGTCCGTCACCTCGGACACGAAACGGGTCAAGGATTTCAAAGACCACCCGCTGCTTTTGTTCACCCACCCGTGGAGCATCCAGACCGTACTCGAGCGGAACGAGGGACTCCGTCTCGGCGAGGTATCCAACGCCGCGCGCTAGCGGACGGTACCGTTGCCGATACGAGCCGCACTGCTACCATCGCGGGCGAAAAGAAATCGGCGCTACATCATATAAGAATGGAGAAAGATAATGAAAAAAATAATTCGATCACTACTTTTTATCCTGCTCGGCATCACGTTCTGTGTTTCTGCCGGCAAGGAGGCAGAGGCCAAAAAGAACTTTACTCTGTCCGCCAGTTCAAAACCGTACAAAAATAAGTACATGAAATCAAAAGCTTACAATAAGTACACGAAACATTACCTGACGATCCGCTCCTATCTCGATTTCATGTCGAAAAAGGGAGGCGGCACGCTGACGCTGAAAAAGGGGACCTATAACCTCACCAACGCGATCCTCATCCCGTCAAACGTCACCGTCGTTTTGAAAGACGGCGTTGTCATGAATAAAACGAACAACACGCACACGAAAGCGCTAAAAGCGGGCCACGTCATGATCGAGTGCGTCCGCGGCTCGAGGATTACGAAAAAAGGCGTCGTGGGCGGCTACAATGGCGAAAAGAACATCCGCATCAAAGGTGAGGGCAAGGTCACGATGAACCTCGGCAAGTGCAACAAGAGCGAAGCGATCCGCATTCCGCACTGCCAGAACGTCTCGGTGGAAAATATTTCTTTCACCAATCTGCGCGATGGGCACTTTATCGAGATCGACGCCTCGAAAAACGTCTCAGTTTCAAACTGCACATTTTCGAATAATAAGAACGGGGAGCGCTGCGCCATCAACTTAGATACCCCGGATAAAGTGACGAACGGTTTCAACGGAAAATACTCCAAATTTGACAAGACGCCGAATATCGATGTCACGATACAGAACTGCGGTTTCTACAACCTCCACCGCGGCATCGACACCCACCGCTTCTCGCCGGACAAATACCACACCAACGTCAACGTACTGAACTGCACGTTCCAAAACTGCGTCCAGAGTCCGATCCAGATGGAAAACTGGAAAAACGCCGTAATCAAAGGAAATACGTTTGACACTGTAGCCGGCTGGAACAGCAGCGACATCCAGCAAGAAAAATTTGGAATCTTCATGCGGGGCGGCGTCATTGATCCGATCATCAGCGACAACACATTTAATAACGTGTACATGCCGTTTTTTGCAAAAGGAAACCACAAGGAACCGGACGGCGACATCGCGGCGCAGTACCCTGCCACCTACTGCAGCTTCTCCGAGGCTTCCATCGAGAGCATGAAACACAATACGCTCGGCCCCAATGCCGTTTTGCGCTATTTCGCCATCAGCAACCGGGACATTCCCTATATCGCACTGAGCGATAAGCACTATACAAAGTATGAATTTGTATGACTAAATACGTTTTAACGGATGGATCCATGTGCAGAAACCAAGCACAACAATAGGATAGGACGATGCGGTACCGCTCACATTTTGCATGGTGTGCGGTACCGCATTTTTTCAACCTCTACATACCCAGAAACATGACAACTCCCGCGATCACAACCGGCACAAATGAAAACAGCATGGTCAGCAGTACATGTTTCGTTTTTGCGGAGATCAAAAGAATGCACACCGTCCAGCCGACCAGTACCGCCAGACGCAGCGCATACCGGATCAGTATCCACACCCATACGGCGCATGGAAAACCGATCCCCTGCCACACGCCGATGCACGGGGCAGGAGCATCCAATCCCGCCACCCCGTACAGCCGGATAAAAACGGCAAACTGCGGTAGATAGCAGATTAGCAGACCGAGAACGGCGACCTCGAACGAGCAGAATACTTTGATCCACGCCTGCCGCCCCGCCCCCTCTCTCGTCAGACGCAGAAGCGTCCCGATCTTCCTCTCTTCATCGGCGGCAAATACCCCGCTCAGCACGATCACGCAAAACACCAGGCTTCCTAACAGCAACATCTTATTTTCCGTCTGCTCCATATCAAAAAGTCCGAAAAAACCATCCTCGTACACATAGGTATCGAGCTGGTTCTGCTCCAGATACCGATCCCGTTCCAGCGCCCGCGTAAATCCATTCCACTTTCGCATCCGCTCCCCCGTAACCGCATACAGCGCCTCATCGCCCGCGCCGCTATCTAACATCTCCTGCCGCTTTTTCGCCATCCTGTCAAATTCCCTGTTCTCCGCCTCCAGAAACTCTGCCTTCTCCGGCGTCCTCTCCCCCTCGAGCTGCTTCATATAGCAATAGTAGTAGTACTCATCCTCATCGGCAAACGTAATCCTGTCCTTATAAGAAACTCCTGCTGCCAGAATGAGAAAAAAAACAGCGACCAAACACAGACGGCTCTCCCGCCGGATCTTTACCCTCTCATAATATCTGAGGGAAAAATGCCATCTCTTCCGCGCAAATACCGCAAATTTCGAAGCCCCACCCCGTTCACGGCGTACCCCTTTCTCATGGCGTCCTCCTTCAAGATGTCTGGCAAAACCGATCACCGTGCCAGCCCCGCACAGTAAAACCGCGGTGAACAGCAGGGCAAAGAGCGTAGGCGCGTAAGGCCATAAACCATTCATGATATTGAGGTTCACGTATTTCCCCAGCACTTCCCCGGCATCAAGGAAAAAACACGGATTCAAATATTTCGTCCAGCCCCACAGCGAATCGAGCGGAACGAACACATAATCCGCCGCGCACACGGCTGCAAGGCCGAACAGGATCAGAAGCATCGAGACCTTATGCCTGCTCATAGCACAGACCATGCCAATAAGAAGCGCCATTCCCACGCAGCTCAGAACGCAGAGCAGCACACCGCACATAATAAATCCCCTCACAGACAAGATCCGGCCGCACGACTGGTATTCCGGCACGGACTGAATGCTGCGGGACAGATCCCCGAACCCGTACATCAAATGCTGCTGCACCACGTTACAAATATAGCAGATAAACGACGCCGCGCCCGCAGCCGCCACATGGACCGCCATCTTGCACAGACAGAAACGGACCCCTCCGTTCTTCGACGTCCGCAGCATCGTCTCTATACCAGTTTCCCCGTCCCGGATGAACAGAAGATACCCAACATAACACAAAAACAAGATTACATAGATCGCCGTCACCCTGGAAAAAATATGGCGGATGCCTGCCGACGGCCCCAAAGCCGTATCAATATCCCCCAGTTTTCGAAAGTGGTCCTCTGTTTCTACGATATTTTTTTGCGCAAAACTCCCCTTCTCCGAAAAAATACGCATCGCCGCCGCATTCCGGAGAATCTGCTCCCGGTACTCCCGGTATCCCTGCACCGCTTCAATCTCCTTTCGCACCGCGTCGGTGACAACATCCTGTTCCTCTGTAAAACTCCATTCCTGCCCTTCTGTAAAACTCCGTTCCCGCCCTTCTGTAACACTTCGTTCCCGCCCTTCTGTAACACTTCGTTCCCGTCCCTCCGCCACGACATCCAACGCCTCTCCAGCCGGCGCACTCTCGACTTCTTCCCACACTTCCCGGTACATCCCCGCGTCCAACTCCCTGTTATCCACATAATATATCGTTGCCGCGTTGACAAAAAGCAAAAGAAACAAAAGACCCCAGACAGTGCTGTTTTTCACTATCTTCCTGCATTCATGAAAAAACATTCTCTCCCTCCTCCTGAAAATGGTAGAGATACACGTCGTCAAGCCCCGGGCGCACGGCGGTATCTTCCTCCCCGCCCTCCCGCTGCAGGTATCTCACGTAAATGTCCTCCTGCTCGCGTCGTATCTCCACCACGAGATGGGAGCGCACAAAATCATCCAGTTCCCCCCGCTCCGTTTTCCGCTCGCGCACAATGCCCTGCAGACCGCTCTCCAGTTTTTCCGCCGGCCCCGCTTTCACCAGTTCCCCCCGCCTGAGCAGGAGGATTTCCCGCGAAATATATTCCACATCCGAAACGACATGGGTCGCGATCAATATGATCTTATTCAGACTGATGCCGGAGATCAGGTTGCGGATGCGAATGCGCTCCCGCGGATCCAGACCGGCGGTCGGCTCATCCATAACGATCAGTTCCGGACTGCCGAGCAGCGACTGCGCGATCAGAAGCCGCTGTTTCATGCCCCCGGAATACGAACGGATCTTTTTTTCCGCCTGCTGCGAGAGATTCACTTTTGACAAAAGTTCCGGAATCTGTTGTTTCGCCTGTTTCGTCTCGACCCCTTTGAGCGCCGCCATATACAGCATAAACTCCCGCCCGGTCAAATAGGGAAACAGATTCTGGTTCTGGGGGACATACCCGATCTTCGCCACATACTCTTTTCCCAGCGCGTCGATGCGCTCCCCGTTCCAGCGGATCTCCCCCTGCGTAATCTTCAGATTGGATGTGAGCAGGCCGATCCAGGTGGATTTTCCCGCCCCGTTCGGCCCAAGCAGGCCGTACACGCCCTCGGTAAACGTGTAATCAATCCCCTTTAACGCCTCAAAATTCCCGTATTTTTTGTGCAGATCCTTACACGCAAGTTCCATTGTCATTCCTCCCTCATTTCTGACTTATTTCTCACTTATCCCTCACTTATCCCTCACTTCTCCCGCGCTTATTCCTCACTTACCCCGCCAAGCGGCTTACTCAGCAGTTTTTTCCCATTTTTCTGTTCCACGTCTTCCCACTCCGCCATTACCATACTTTCCTCGTCCCAGTAAACGACCCACTGGTCAAAACAGGTCCCCGGCAGGGAAAACTCTTCTTCGGCGGCCGTTATGCTGCCGTCCTCCAGCCGGCACTGATACCATTTCCCGGCCTCTCCCGATTTTTCCAACAAAAGCGTGCCCTCGTGCATGCCCTGGGGGGAATATCCCTTACCTTTTTCATCCGCAAGTTTCAGCGACACCTCTCCGGTATTCATATTCAGCGCATAGATATCACAAATGTCTTCCGCCTCCGCGAGTTCATCCAGATCCCCGCCATTCCCCCTATCAGGGGGATTTCCCCTATCAGGGGGATTTCCCCGGTAAGTAAAGTAGTAATACAGTTCATCCCCGGACGTTCCGAGCAGAAACATCCCCTGAAAATCATAGGGCTTGATCTCGCTGCGCGGCGTGCAGGTGCCGTCCGTCAGATCGACTTCCAACAGGACATAATAGCATTTATTGCTTCCGACTCCCCCAACCGGATCCTCGGTCACGACCGGCTGGTTCCCCACAAGATACGCCTTATTTCCCTTTATGTAGCCGTTGGCGTTTTCCAGACACTGATATTCCGTCACAGCCAGCTGTTCCCTCTCGCTCCCGTCGGCCCTCTCGCGGTAAATGACGCCCCGGCCCACATCCTTGTCACCGAAAAGATAAATGTATTCCCCATCCATAAAAGGGATACATTTCATACTGAGGTCTTTGTTCAGCGCCGCGTCACAGACCGGATCGGGGTTTCTCGCGCTGTCATACGCCTCGTGCTTGCAGTCCGGTTTGTGGCACAGGATCACGTCCGACGCCGTCTCCTTATCGTAGTAGTGGAGCAGGGCGTCTCCTCCGACGTACACGCCTCCCGCGGCGGTACAGCCGCCCATGACTCCGTACATATAGCCTTCTTTTTTTCCTGTGTTTGTCCCCTGCCGGGATGCGCACCCTGTCAGCAGGGATAGTGCCAGTAACAGGGTGAAGATGATGCTCCATATTTTTTGTTTCATGCAAATCCTCCATTCAATGTAGCGCTTTCCATTTCTTATACTGCCGGTTACACTGGGCAACAGCCGTGTTGATATCAAGGGATTTCAGTTCCTTATCCAATTCGTCAAAAATTTCTTCCGTTTCCTTTTCATCTTCTGTCAAGAATTTAAGATACGCCCCATCCACGACATCCACGATCTTTTTATAATTCTTTATCTTTTTCGTGTCAAGCGTGAACCCCTCAAATTCTGAAACCTGAAACCTCTCATTGAGCTTCCTCAGCGACTCTCTCTTATCTTTCTGCTCTGCCCCCGATGGGTAGGTAATCTGAATATTTGCCATACAGAACGCATCCATACCGTTGCTGTCCTCCACATACCCGTCCGAGAGATGATAATCCCGTCCCTCAATCCCAAAACTCATTAGATTAGCCAATGTTTCATCACAGTTCAGAAGTTTGAGAAATTGCAATGCCTGCTCCTTGTGCTCCGTCCAGCTCGCAACACCTGTTACCATATTTTTAACCTTCCTCGCACGGGGAACAGCAACTTCGTACCGATAGACCGGAATCTTTCCTGCAGCATCCGAACAGAAAACATGTTCCGATAAAGCTTCCTCATAAAACTCTCCCACAGACGCCACAAAGTTTCCTTCATTCACAGCCTCTCTTCCGAGTTGACTGGAGACCGATACTAATCCTTCCTTAGACAGCGCATGGACATTGCTCCAGAATGACCTCGCCCATTCCTCATCCCATGATGTCAGGGTCAAAACCCCAAACATCTGTTTCTGGATATATTCTCGCCTCAT
>CAJTZN010000038.1 GCA_910584065.1 uncultured Eubacterium sp. | reverse complement strand
AACGCCTAAGGAGAGGGAAATTCCCTGTTATGTCGTATATGGGATATATAAAAATAGATTTGCAAACAGATAAAAAAAGAGAGATATCAATATGTCTATGAAAGAAATAGCAGCTAAAAAAGAGAGAAAACAACTCCTTGAAGAATTGGACATTTTAGGGAAACTCCTTGGAAAAGGGAAGGAAACAGTAAGTAATGTTTTGGAATACAGGATTGTGGTGTAAAAAGAGATCTATAATGGAGGTAACAACATGACAAATAAAAACAACCCCGCATCCGCGCCGGAACATACAAATACAGGCGATGGCGTACTAGAGAAAATGGCCGCATTCCTGATAAAAAACGCCAATCCCTCCATTGTGTTCCATGTAAAAAATGATATTTTAAAAAATATTACCGAGAAAGAAAAAAAGGAGCTGCAGGACCAGGTCATGCGTGAGGACATCATCCAAAGAATAGTTGCGTGTCAAAAGGAAAACGGCTGGCTGGGAAATGGTTTTCACGGGCAGAATAAAAATGCGGGACCATATGAAAACCAGGAAGTAGGTGTGAAATACCTTGGGGAAAAACTCATATTCCGGGATACGCCTGTATTAAAGAATGCGATAGAAGCATTTAATACTGTGAAGCCGGATTTATTTGGCGATGGGGATACCGACTGCAATCGGTACGCGGCAGCTGGAACTGACATTATTATGGCTTCCTGCGTGGCAAGGGCAGGCTATGAAGATTTCTTTGATATTTCTAGAGAAATTACGGCATCACTGGATTCGTTCCGCCGCGTTACCGAGGTGGATTCCGTGACAGATATTGTGAAGATCAGAAAGAGACGCCCGGAACGAGTGAACCCCGAGGGAATCGCGTATGTATTCAATGAATATGAGAAATGGCCCTGCCGGTACCATCTGGACATTCTGGCGCATACAAAAAGCTGGCGGAGTAAGGAAAATATCTCTATGCTTGCGCTTTCCTTTCAAAAGCTGCTGCAGGACAACGGACTGGATTATTTTCCCGCCTACTGTGTGGATATCGGGCATCTGGTCGGGTGCTGCGGTGCGTTCAGGGAAGGGATGAAAATGGGGGTTGACAGGGATGGAACACATTATGTGTCCCTGGATCTGGTGGAGTATATGTGCCGGTGCGGCTTATACGATCTTGTGCCGCAGCTGAAAAAAGAAGTGGATACGATTTATGATTCGGTGGACGAGCACGGAGTATGCCGTGTGGCCTATGATGAAAGGGCACTAAAGGGGATGGGAACATATTCTGGCGGGCAGTTGGAAGTGGACTGGAGGAGCCGGACCAGAAAGCTGTGTGATGTTACATACCGGGGCCTGTTGATCTTATACTATTCTGGTTTGAGAATGTGATGGAGGAGAAACCGATGGGAACAGGAATTATCGTATGTGGATTAAATGGCAGCGGAAAGAGTACATTCGGAAAAGCGCTTGCCGAGAAACTGCATTTTCGTTTTATAGATAATGAGGATTTGTATTTTCCCAAAGAAGACCCTGGTTATATCTATGCGGCCCCGCGCACCCGTGAGGAAGTGGAAAAGCTGCTACGGAATGAAATAAAGGCGCATGAAAACTTTGTTTTTACATCTGTGAAGGGGGATTACGGGAAAATGACCTGCCCGTTGTTCCGATTTGCGGTGCTGGTCCATGTTCCCAGGGAGATCCGGCAGCAGCGGGTTTGGAATCGCTCTTTCCAGAAGTTCGGGGAACGAATGTTAAAAGGCGGGGATTTGTATGAGAAGGAAGAAGCATTTTTTGAACTGGTTCGGTCCCGGCCGGAACATAGCGTGGAAGAATGGGCGCAGTTTTTCCCAGGGCCGGTTTGGAGGATCGACGGGACGAGACCGGTGGAAGAAAATGTGGATGTTATCGTGTCGAAAATAACAGAAGAGCAGCGCAATCGCAGAAAAAAGGAATAAGAATAAATGAGAGGATAAGGCGATGATTCAGAAATTAGAAGATCCGTCAAAGGCGGAGAACTTATTCGGCGGCTGGCAGGAGGGCTGTATCTGGTCCGCCCTGCAGGGGATCATGGGAGAGATTTATGTGGATGACGGGGACAGTCCCGCCTGCGGGGCGGTGGTATTAGGTGATTTTATGTTTCTGGCGGGAACTCCAAACAGGGAACTGGTGCTCTGGAATCCCCTGGATGACGGGAAGAATAGTAGGATATTGGTTCCGGAAAATGAGAACTGGGACAGGGTGATCGAGGAGGCCTGTGGAGACAGGGCGAAGAAAGTCATTCGCTATGCGATAAAAAAGGAACGGGATATTTTTGACAGACAGAAGCTCGAGAAAGCGGCGTCGGACCTTCCGGATGGATATGCAGCAGCCGTGATCGATGAGGAACTGTTTTACCGCTGCATGTCGATGGAGTGGTGCCGGGACGGAGTGGCGAATTACCCGGATTATGACTTATATCGCGAACATGGTTTGGGCGTGGTCATTGTAAAGGGGGAGGAAATCGTGGCGAGTTGTTCTTCGTATTGCGGATTTCGTGACGGCGTCGAGATTGAGATCAATACGAGAATGGATGAGAGACGGAAGGGGCTTGCTCACGCCTGTGCGGCAAGATATATTCTGGAATGCCTGGACAGGGGGTGGTTTCCGAGCTGGGACGCCCAAAACCTGATGTCGGTGGGACTTGCGAAGAAGCTCGGATATCATTTTGATCAGGAATATACGGCGTATGAAGTTACGTTTGCGTGACCTAGTAAATTATTTCATTGAGAAAATGAGAGAAAAAGCCCATTCAGACTACTGTCTGCGTGGGCTTTTACCATCGCGCGTCCGGTCAGGAAGCAGAAGCTATTCCGTCAGATCATCCACTGCTTTACCGGCTCCGTCCAGTGTATCTTCCACACCTTTGCCAACACCTTCCATCGTGTCGTCTACGGCATCCCCGGCATCGTTTAACAGGTTATCATCTTTGTCATCCGCATTGTCATTTACGGTACCATCGTTTGACTCATTATTACTCCCGGCCTGTGCGCCTGTCGTATCGGTATCGTCATCGCCGGACGCGGTACCACGGGTGGTTGCTTTCGGTGAAGCGGATTGTGAGGCTGACTGGGTAGCCGAAGGATTAGCCGACGGGGCGGCCGTCCCATTGTCTTTACTGCCGCAGCCGGCCAGCACAAATAGAGAGAGACCGAACAGGGCTGAAAGTAAAACTGATTTTCGCATCATAAGAATATTCCTCCTACTTGGTTCATATTGTCAATGATTAGTATGGCATAAAAAAAACGTATTATACAAAATCATTCTTTTTGAAAGCGACAATTCTCAATCATGCGTTTTTCAGCCGAGCCGCGCGTTTTCTCAAAAAAATTAATGTTTCAACGCGGGTTCACCAACCCCCGTCAAATCCAATGATCTGTCCGGTCATATAGACAGGCGCTTTTAACACAAGGGCGATAAACTCTGCCGTTTCCTCGGGGGAAGCCATGCGGCCGATGGGGATTTCGAGACAGATGGACGCGATCTCCTCCGGCGTGAGGCTGGCGTTCATTTTTGTGTCGATCATCCCACAGGCGATGGCGTTTACGGCGATCCCGCTCGGCGCGAGTTCTTTGGCGAGCGCTTTCGTAAACGCGTTCAGGCCGCCTTTGGAAGCGGAATAGGCCGCTTCACACGAGGCGCCGGCGGATCCCCAGATGGAGGAAATATTCAGGATGCGGCCAGCTTTTTCGTGGATCATGGCGGGGAGGATCTGGCGGCACAGGAAAAAGGCGGAAGATAAATTGGTATTCAGCATATGGAACCATTCGTCATCCGTGACATCGGTGACAAGGCCGATCTGGGAAACACCGGCGTTATTAATGAGCACGTCGATCCGCCCGAATTGCCGCAGCGCGGTATCCGCGATGTTTTTTGCCGTGCGGCTGTCTCCCACGTCACCGCAGATCGTGAGACAGGTAGAGGTGTGCCTCAGACAGCGGTCTCTCGTTTCTTCTAATTTTTCTTTTGATGAATGGCCGCACAGGAGCAGCTGGTAGCCTTCTTTGGCTAATGCCAGCGCGGTTTCTGAACCGATGGCTCCGGAAGCGCCCGTGATGACAGCAGTTTTGTTCATGATCGGATATCCTTTCTCGCTTAAGTCCTATCATTGTAACACGGTTTGTAGATTTTTGCAAAACTCTTGTATATTTTTGTGTTATCTGATACAATAGGACTATTGTTTGAGTTTTGCATAAGAATGTGTAGTATAGGAATGGAGTTCTATCGGATTGAGAGGTATGATATGTTTAAGCTTGCCATGCGCACTTTTTTGAAAACAATGGGAATTATCGTACTGCTGATTGCCGTTGGCGTCGGAAGTTATTTTCTGACGATGCTTTATTTTCAAACGACGGAGCGGGATGAGAGGAGTACGAAATATAAACATGTGATGGACATAAGTGTGGGCTCGGAGTCGAGTAACCTGATCTACAGTGTGGACGCGGAGACAAAAAAAGTAAAGACGATCGTATTGGAGCTGTTTGACAAGGAAACGGGAAACCTGGATTATGTAACCATTCCGGCAAAGACGCAGATTTCTTTGTCGCAGAATAAGTACAATGAATATCTGGAGATCAGTGAGCAGATTCCGCAGATCGTGACACTACAGGACATCAACCAGTATTTCAGCGGGGATGTTGCCTATGAGTATGGAATTTTACTGCTGCAGGAAGAATTAAATGTGGACATCGGCTATTTTACGGCGATGGACTCCAAGGAGTTTGGCAAGCGTTTTGACCACAAGGACGGCGCTTACAAACCGAGTCAGGAATATTTGGAGACGGTGGGGAAAAATAAAGATGAGTCGTCGATGAAGGACTTTATGGAAAAAGAGTGGGAGAGCGTGATCTGCAATATTACGCTTTCCCAGAAACAGCAGTACGCGGCTGCGTTTCTCAACGTAAAACCGGAGTATATTTACGCCCACCGCGCGTATGCGGAGGAAGTGAAGGGCGGGGCGACGCTGGACGCGAAAAAAACGAAAAGTATGATCGATAACATCTGGGACAGCAAGGCGAGAACGGATAAGCAGAAAAAAGTGGATGGGACGGCGGTGAAGACCGGCATAGAAAAGATCAAGTCGAGGAGCATACAGATCACGAACGGAAGCAAGATCAATGGCCTGGCGGCTTCGTTTCAGGAAAAACTGAAGCAGGATGGCCTGTATGTCATGGGTGTGGGCGATTTTAGCGGGGATGTCCAAAAACAGACGGTCATCTATGCGCGGAAGAAAAAATGGGGAAATTATCTGAAATCGTATTTCGCGAACCCGGTTGTCAAACAGGCGCCCGCGCTCACGAACGGGGCGGATATCGAGATCGTGCTGGGCACGGATGATAAACCGAAGGAATGAGAAAAGCCGAAGGAATAAAAAGGAGAATACAGATGATAAACTGCTGGAAAAAGCAAAAAGAGCGAAAAAAGCCGAAAGGAGAGAGTCATGGGAAATAAGGTCAAGATCATGGGGATGGAACTGGATATCCTGTCGGAAGATGCCCTGCAAAAAGAAGTCGAAGGGTATCTTTCCAATGATTTCTTAAATGTGATCCACCTTATATCACTTGACTATATGGACGCTTTTGAGGAAAATGAACAGATTCAGGAGACGCTGGAGGAGGCGGATCTTCTGCTTCCCGGCGAACAGGCGATACTGAGTTCCAGTCATGTGGATGTGCTCGCGACCGGGGGGATGGTCGTCGATTACAGAGGTGCGGGAAGAGTGTGCAGAATGGACATGCTCCGTGGGCGGACATGTTATCTGATCCTCCGGGATAAAAAAGAAGCAAAAGTGGTTTACCGCTATCTGGCTTCGCATCATCCGGAATTAGAAGTGGTCGGCCTCTATACGTCGGACAGCGGCGTCACGGACGAGGCGCTGGTCAACGACATCAATACGGGATTGCCGGACCTGATCTTTATGTCGATGGAAAGCCCTCACGCCGAGCAGTGGCTGCATGAAAACCGGGCGAAGATCAACGCGAAGCTGTGCGTCGTACTAGGCAGCGTGATGGATATGATCCTCCGCGAAAATATCCACATTCCCAAATACGTAAAGCGCCTGCATTTAGGGAAGGTTTATACGCTTTTGGCGCGCATTCCCTACACGGATATGTGGAGGCGCCGAATATTCCGCAAGAAAATGGACAACTATAACAGTAAGAAACTGATGGAATTAGCAGATGAGATAGAGGAGTTGTCTGATGAAGGCGAGAATAAGGGACAGTGAATTTGTATCGTACCTGCTTTTGACAGTGGGTACTTTTTTTATGGCGGCGGCGACCAATATCATCTACGAGCCGCTCTCTATGGTGACGGGCGGTTTTTCCGGAGTCGGCATTATTTTAAAAAAGGTATTGGGACACGCGGCGGGGATTTCCGTTCCCGTCGGATTGACGACGACCCTGCTCAATGTGCCGCTGTTTCTTATCGCCATGAAGATGAGGGGCGCGAAATTTATCAAAAAGACGCTGTATGCCGCTACGTGTTTTTCGGTCGCTTTGTTTCTCGTTCCCACGTTTGCCATCACGCACGAGGATTATCTGATGGCGGCCGTACTCGGCGGCGCCCTGAACGGTACGGGGATCGGACTCGTGTTTTCCCAAAACGCGTCCACGGGCGGCAGCGATCTGCTCAGTTCCCTGCTAAAACGCTGGTTTCCGGGGGTCAGTGTCTCGGAACTCCTCATTTTCATCGATGGACTCATCGTTTTGGCCGGAATGGGTATATTCGGCATAAATACGGGACTGTATTCGATCGTCGCCGTATTCGTGATGGGAAAAGTATCGGATGCGCTGCTGGACGGCCTGAAGTTTGCGAAAATGGCATATATCATCTCGGATCATCCGGCTGATATATCCGAAACCATCATGAAAAGGCTGAACCGCGGCGTGACCGGGCTGGACGGCAAGGGCATGTATTCGGGGCGGGAAAAGAATGTGCTCATTTGTGTCGTCTCAAAAAAGGAAATCGTCAAGCTCATTGACATTGTGAAATCGACGGATGAAAAAGCTTTTGTCATCGTGACGGATGCCAAAGAAGTGCTAGGAGAAGGCTTTGTCGTCTCATCTCCCTGACAGGTTATGCAATTTTCACAAAGATTTTGAAATTATTTAGATAATTTGGATATGGAGTTTCTCCCCAAAGTGGTGTAAAATAGTATTGTATTTAATAAAAAGAAAAATAATTTCCAGGGAGGAACAGTAAGAATGGCTAGTTTATCATTAAAAAACATCAATAAAGTTTATCCAAACGGTTTTCACGCGGTAAAAGACTTTAATCTTGAAATCGAGGATAAAGAGTTTATCATTTTTGTAGGTCCTTCGGGATGCGGTAAGTCTACCACACTTCGAATGATCGCAGGATTGGAGGAGATTTCGAGCGGCGAGCTTTGGATTGGAGATAAGCTGGTAAATGATGTAGAGCCTAAGGACAGAGACATTGCGATGGTATTCCAGAACTACGCATTGTATCCACATATGTCGGTATATGACAACATGGCGTTCGGTCTGAAGCTGAGAAAAGTAGCGAAAGACCAGATCGACCGCTTAGTACATGAGGCAGCTAAGATCCTTGATATTGAGCATTTGCTCGATCGTAAGCCGAAGGCTTTGTCCGGTGGTCAGAGACAGCGTGTGGCGATGGGACGTGCCATTGTGCGTGATCCGAAAGTATTCCTCATGGATGAGCCGCTTTCCAACTTGGATGCAAAACTTCGTGTACAGATGCGTATTGAGATCTCGAAGCTTCATCAGAGACTGGAAACGACGATCATATACGTAACGCATGACCAGACGGAGGCATTGACACTCGGTACGAGGATCGTTGTTATGAAAGATGGTATCGTGCAGCAGGTAGACAGTCCGCTGGATCTGTATATGCGGCCGAATAACCTTTTCGTAGCAGGATTTATTGGATCCCCGCAGATGAACTTCATCGACGCCAGAGTCGTAGTATCCGGGTCCGACGTACTTCTCTCGTTTGGTTCGAATACGGTGAAGCTTCCGGAGAATAAAGCGAAGAAGTTGATCGAAGGCGGTTATGAGGATAAGATCGTCACATTTGGTATTCGTCCGGAGGACATCAAAGACGAAGAGGCGTTCATCAGTAAGTCCCCGGATACGGTGATCGAAGCGACGGTAAAAGTATACGAGATGCTCGGAGCAGAGGTATTCCTGTACTTTACGGTAGAGGGAACAGACATTACGGTACGTGTAAATCCGCGTACGACAGCCCGTCCGGGAGACACGATCAAGATTGCGCTTGACGCGGAAAAGATCCATCTGTTCGACAAAGAGACAGAGGTTACGATCACAAACTGATCGGATCAGGATTTTGACAGAAAGGGAATACCCGAGAGGATTGGGTATTCCCTTTATTTTCTGCCCTTTACTTTTTGGCGGAAAAATGATACAATAACTTATAATGCGACAGGAGTAGACTTGCGTTGGAGGGGGATGTTATGATCTCAAATCAGATTTTACAAAATACGGTGGACGGTGTACATGGGATTACCAAAATGGATCTGTGTGTGATGGATACGGAGGGAAATGTTTTGGCCGCCACTTCAGAAGATTTTTCCGGATTCGAGGAGGATGGACACAGCTTCGTCCAGTCCCCGGCGGACAGCCAGGTACTCCATGACTGTCAGTTTTTCAAAATATACGATGATACCCAGCTGGAGTACATCGTCGTCGTCCGCGGCGATTCTGAGGACGCGTACACGATCGGAAAGATGATCGTTCTGCAGATTCAGGGTCTTCTGGTGGCGTATAAGGAGAGGTACGATAAGGATAATTTTATCAAAAATCTATTGTTGGATAATCTTTTGATGGTGGATATTTTTAACCGCGCAAAGAAACTGCATATTGAGATGAACGCGAAGCGGGTCGTATTTATGATTGAGACGAATAAGGAAAAGGACAACGGCGCGCTGGAGACGGTGCGCAGCATGTTCGCCACCCAGACGCAGGATTTTATCACGGCGGTAGATGAGAAGAGCATCATTTTGGTAAGGGAGCTGAGGGGCAAGGAAAAGATCGAGGATCTGGAGAAAACGGCGGCGGTCATCGTCGATATGCTGAATACCGAGGCGATGTCGCGGGTCCATGTGGCGTTTGGCACGGTGGTAAACGATCTGAAGGAAGTATCCCGTTCGTATAAAGAGGCAAAGATGGCGCTCGACGTGGGGAAGATCTTCTACAGCGACAAGCGTGTGATCGCCTATGGAAATCTGGGGATCGGCCGCCTGATTTACCAGCTGCCGATGCCGCTTTGCAAAATGTTTATCAAAGAAATTTTTTCCGACCGGCCGCCCAATGATTTTGATGAGGAAACGCTGACGACGGTAAATAAATTTTTTGAAAATAACCTCAATGTATCCGAAACTTCAAGACAGCTCTACATTCACCGGAACACGCTGGTTTACCGGCTGGATAAGCTGCAGAAGAGTACGGGGCTGGATTTGAGGGTATTCGACGACGCGATCACGTTTAAGATCGCGCTGATGGTCGTGAAATATATGAATTATTTGGAGTCTATTGATTACTAATCAATGGCGGGAGGGGACGATGACGGATAAAAGGCGTTTGCCAATCATAGCACTGGATCATGTGAGCAAGCAGTACCAGACGGGCGCCGAGGCGTTAAAAGATATCACGCTGCGCATCGAGAGCGGCGAGTTTGTCTTTCTCGTGGGGAAGAGCGGTTCCGGTAAATCGACATTTATCAAGCTGCTTTTGAAGGAACTGGATCCGACTTCGGGAAAACTGCATATTGCCGGGCGGCTTGTCAATAAGCTGAAGCGGAAGCAGGTGCCGCTGTACCGCCGGAATATCGGCGTTGTGTTTCAGGACTTCCGTCTGTTGAAGGACAGGACGGTATTTGAAAACGTGGCGTTTGCCCAGAGGATCATCGGCCGGGGCAAGCGGGAGATCATACGGAATGTGACGACGATGCTAACAATCGTCGGTCTGACGGATAAGGCCGACGCGTTTCCGGATGAACTGTCCGGCGGGGAGCAGCAGCGTGTGGCGATCGCACGGGCGCTCGTGAACCAGCCGACGATCCTTCTGGCGGATGAGCCCACGGGAAATCTGGACCCCCAGAACGCATGGGATATTATGATGCTTTTGCAGGAGGTAAATAAAATGGGAACGACGGTCGTCGTTGTCACGCACAATGACGATATCGTGGACGTCATGCAAAAGAGGGTTGTCACGCTGGAAGAGGGGAAGATCATCCGCGATGACAAAAAAGGTGGATATGAATATGAGAGGGATTAGTGTTTTTGTTTACAGTGTCAGGCAGGGGATGAAGAGCCTGAGAAAGAACCAGATGTTCACGCTGGCGTCGATCGGAACGATCGCGGCGTGCCTCTTTCTGTTTGGCCTGTTTTATTTTATCGTCAGCAATTTTCAGCATATGATCAAGGAAGTGGAAACGACGGTCGGAGTTACCGTATTTTTTGACGATGGGATCTCGCAGGAGCAGATCGATTCCATCGGCGAGGCCATCCGCTTCCGCGAAGAGGTGGATCATATCGAGTTCATTTCGGCACAGGAGGCGTGGGAGAAGTTTGTGCGGGAAAATTTCAGTGATAATACGGAACTGGTGGACAGCTTCGGCACGGACAACCCGTTGGAAAATTCCGCCTCGTATCAGGTGTTTTTAAAGGATATTTCCGACCAGCAGGAGGTGGCGGAATATGTGAAGGGGATCGAGGGAGTCAGGACGGTGAAACGTTCCGATGAGACGGCGAAAAATCTCGAAAACGCCAATCTTCTCGTCAGTTACGTTTCGATTGCCATCATTGGCATTTTGCTGGCCGTATCGGTATTTCTCATTAACTCCACCATTTCCACCGGTATTACGGTGCGCCGGAGCGAGATTGAGATCATGCGGCTGATGGGGGCTTCCGACTTTTTTATCCGGGCGCCATTTATCGTAGAGGGGGTAGTGATCGGCCTGGTTGGCGCGCTGATCCCGCTCGTGATCCTGTTTTTTAGTTATAATACGATCATACAATATATCAAAACCCGTTTCGAGGTGATCTCGGGGTGGCTCGATTTTCTCGGGGCGGCGCAGGTGTTTCAGATGCTCATTCCGGTCTGTCTGCTGATCGGCATAGGGATCGGTTTTATCGGCAGCTTTGTCACGGTTCGAAAGCATTTGAACGTATGAGAATGGAGGGAACATATGAAAAGAAGGATAGTGCGGCTGGCAGTCAGCGCTGTTTTGACCGCCGGCATGCTGTGCGGTTTTTTTCTGTTCCGGCCGAGCGCGGTGGCGGAAACGTCGGAGCTTGACGAGAAGATCCAGAAGGCCGAGGAGGCGAAACAGAAGGCGGAAAAGCATGTCAAAGAACTGGAGAAGGAGATTGCCGAGCTGGAGAACAGTAAGGAAGATATTGCCCAGTATGTGGAGAAGGTCGATAAAAAGATCGAGAAAGTAACGGAAACGCTCTCATCGCTGGAAAAACAGGTGGATGCCGCCCACAAGGAGCTGAAACAGCTGGAGGCGGAAGTGGAAGCTGCCGAGAATGTGGAAAAAGAGCAGTATGAAACGATGAGAAAACGAATAAGATATATGTATGAAAATGGCAATGAAGATTATATGGATGTCATTTTCAGCGCGAAGAGCCTCGGGGACCTGCTGAACCGTTCCGAGTACATCGAGAAGATTTCCCAGTATGACGCGAACCTGTTTTCCCAGTTCGTGAAGACAAAGGAGGATGTGGAGAAGAAGCAGACGAGGATGCGGGCGAAGGCCGGGGAGATCGCGGCGCTCAGGGAAGAGGCGGTTGCGGATAAGGCCGCGTTAAAGGAATTGAAAGCTGGCAAAAAGGAGGAAATGGGGAAACTCGACAACGCCATTTCCTATACGGACGAAAAAGTGCAGAATTTCCAGGATCAGGTGGCAAAACAGGAGCAGGAAGTGGAAAACCTGCTGCGGGAGAAGCAGGAGAAGATCGCGAAGCAGGAGGCCGAGCAGAGAGCGGCAGCCGGCGGCGCGTCGCAGCCTTCCGCGGCACAGCCTGCGGGGAATTCGTATGCCAATACCGGACAGCTTCGCTGGCCGCTCCAGGAACAGGGGAGGATCTCGTCCCGCTTCGGCAGCCGCACGAGTCCGACGCAGGGGGCGAGTACGGAGCATCACGGCATCGACATCGCGGTTTCCGAGGGCGCGCCGATCGTGGCGTCGGCGGACGGTACGGTAGTGACGGCTACATACAGTGCGAGCGCCGGAAACCATGTGATGATCTATCACGGAAATAGTTTATATACGGTCTATATGCACGCGTCTCGGCTCGCTGTCAGCGAGGGGACGGAAGTCAAACAGGGGGATGTGATCGCCTATGTCGGATCCACCGGTATTTCGACGGGGGCACATCTGCATTTCGGCATTTCGATCAACGGCGAATATGTGGATCCGCTCATTTATGTGAGCCAGGTGTAGAATTTGTGAAGGAAGTGATTTTTTGTCTCAGGAGCGAAGAAAAGGGTTTCTTTTTGGGATGCTGGCCGGGGCGGCACTCCTGCTCGGGGTGATCAGCGGGGCCCGGTATTTTGGCATCCAGCTCTATATATCGGGGTCGGCTACCCAGCAGGTACATGATAAGGCGAAAGTGATCGAACGGTGTATTGATGACTATTATCAGGGAGAAGTAAAAGACGAGGAACTGGCGAACGGCGCGGCGAAGGGGATGGTGAGCGCACTGGGTGACAAATATTCCCAGTATTATACCGAAGAGGAATACGAGGAGCTGATGAACGGCATCAACGGTTCCTATGTGGGCATCGGCGTCTCCCTCAAGCAGGAGGAAGACGGCGCCGTCATCGTAAAGGATGTTTCCGCGGGCGGCCCCGCGGCGGCGGCTGGCATTGAGAAAGGCGACCGTTTCGTGCGCGTGGACGGCCGGGAAGTCGCCGACATGTCAATGGATGAGATGATCGCCATGATCAAAAAGGAAGGCAACGACGGGCGGACGATCACCATCACGGTGGAGCGCGCGGTGAGCGGTGCGGAACAAGGTGCGCCGGACGGTTCAGGACAGGATGCGCCGGACGGTTCAGGACAGGATGCGCCGGATGGTGCAGGACAGGATACGCCGGACGGTTCAGGACAAAGTGCACCGAACGGGAAAGAACTGCTGGATCTGCAGGTCGTGTGCGGAAAGGTGGATGTCGTTTCGGTTTCGTCGAAGAAATTTGGAACGGTCGGATATATAAAGATTACGGAATTTGATAAGGAGACCGATGAGCAGTTCGGGACGGCTATCGAGAATATGAAGAAAGACGATGTGAGCGGGCTCGTGATCGACGTGCGGGACAATGGCGGCGGTTCCCTGGATTCCGTGATCAAAATGCTGGATGAAATTCTGCCGAAAGGTGAACTGATCACGGAGAAGAGTAAAAAAGAGGGCGACAAAACTTACCATTCCACTGATGACACCAGTTTTGACCGCCCGGTCGCCGTGCTCATCAACGGAAACAGTGCAAGCGCGTCGGAAGTGTTCGCCGGGACACTGCAGGCCAGAAAAGCCGCGACGCTCGTCGGTACGCAGAGTTTTGGCAAGGGCATTGTCCAGACCGTGCTCTCGCTTGAGGGATCCTGCGGCGGGGGAATCAAACTGACGACGGCGGAATATTTTCTGCCGGGAGGTATCAGCATACACAAAAAAGGCCTTGCGCCGGACATCGAGGTCGAGGCATCGCCTGATGCGGGCAAGGCAGATTCCGTGGGGGCAGATTCCGGTCAGACGGATGCTGCGAGTCAGGATAATCAGCTACAGCGGGCGTTGGAACTCCTGAACGGACATTAACTTTCTTTTAAATACGTTTCATTCATGGCGATGATCTGTTTCATCGCCTGCTCGCCCGGGGCGCCAATCGTGTTCCGCCGGTCGACGCACGTTTTCATGGAAATGGCTTCATAAATATCCTCCTCAAAGACGGGGGATATTTTTTTGTATTCGTCCAGTGGAAGTTCGTCGAGCGAGATGTCCTTTTCAATGCAGGTCAGCACGAGCTGTCCGATGATGCCGTGCGCATCGCGGAACGGGACTCCGTGGTTGACGAGGTAATCGGCGGCATCTGTCGCGTTCGTAAATCCGTTTTTGGCGCTGGCTTCCATATGTTCCGTGTGGAAACGCATCGTGGCGATCATGCCGGTAAAGAGGGAAAGACAGCCCTTTACGGTATCGATCGCGTCAAATGTCAATTCTTTATCCTCCTGCATGTCCTTATTGTAGGCGAGGGGAAGTCCTTTCATCGTCGTCAGCAGGGAGAGCAGCGCGCCGTAGACGCGTCCGGTCTTCCCGCGCACGAGCTCGGCGATGTCGGGATTTTTTTTCTGCGGCATGATACTGCTTCCCGTGGAATAGGAATCGTCTATCTCCACAAACTGGTATTCGTTGGAGTTCCAAACAATGATCTCTTCGCAGAAGCGGCTTAAGTGCATCATGATCATGGACATGGCACTGAGCAGTTCGATCAGGTAATCGCGGTCGGAAACCGAGTCCATGCTATTCAGGGTCGGGCCGTCAAAGTTCAGGAAGGAAGCGGTTTCCTCCCGGTCGAGCGGGTAAGTCGTACCGGCGAGCGCGCCTGCGCCGAGCGGACAGTAGTTCATGCGGTCGTAGATATCCCGCAGACGGCTGCGGTCGCGGCGGAACATTTCAAAGTACGCGCCGAAGTGGTGGGCGAGCGTGACCGGCTGCGCCTTCTGCAGATGGGTAAAGCCGGGCATATATGTCGTCGTATGCGCTTTCATGATTTCGTGGATCGTCACGAGCAGTTCTTTTAGCAGGTCGTTGATGGCGACGATCTCATCTCTCGTATACAGTTTCATGTCCAGCGCCACCTGGTCGTTGCGGCTCCTCCCGGTGTGCAGTTTCTTTCCCGGCTCCCCGATCCGCTCGATCAGGTTCGCTTCCACGAAGCTGTGAATGTCTTCGTGTTCTTCCGTAATGGCGAGCGTTCCATTTTCGATGTCTTCTAAAATGCCATTGCACCCGGCGATGATCTGATCTCTCTCATCCGTTGTCAGGATGCCCTGCTTTTCGAGCATGGTGACATGGGCGATGCTCCCCAGTATGTCCTGTTTATAAAATTTCTGATCAAAGGAAATCGAAGCGTTGAAATTGTGCACCAGCTGGTCTGTTTCCTTTGTAAAACGTCCTCCCCAAAGTTTCATAAGCAAAAACCTCATTTCTTTTTTCGCGCGTAAGGCAGCGCTTGTATTTGGTGTTTTGACACCTATTTAATAGTAACATGGTGTCCGCGGGAAGTCAACGATATAAAAGCAGATCATGCGGCATATAAGCAGATGATGCAGCCACGGATACGTTTGTTCCGCGGTTGTTGCCAGCTTTGTTGCCACCCCTTTTTTACCAGACGGAATTGACGCGCGGGGGCAGGATACGATATAAATATACTGTTCTAATAGGGATTGAATACATACGCGAAGAAAAAGGAAAAGAGGTAGATATGTTATCATATGCGTTTATTACCGATCAGGGGATGCGGAATATCAATGAAGATTGTGTAGGTTATGCGGTTAGCGGTAAGAGAAATCTGTATTTGGTAGCGGATGGACTTGGCGGACACGGAAATGGCGATGCTGCGTCGCGGTTTGTCGTGGATTACATACGGGCCGCACTGACCGCTGATGACAGCTTGCCGGTCGCGGACTATATCGAAGGAGCCCAGGCGGCGCTGCTTGAAGAACAGAAAAAAAGAAAAGCCGAGAGTTCGATGAAAACGACGCTGACCTGTCTGGAACTGTGCGAAAAGGAAGCAAAGATGTGGCACGTAGGCGATTCAAGGATCTACTGGTTTCACAAAGGGAAATATAAAGCGAGGACAAAAGATCACAGTGTTCCACAGATGCTTTACATGAGCGGACAGATCCGGGAAAAGGAAATCCGGCATCACGAGGACAGGAGTAAGCTGCTAAAAGTGATGGGAACGAAGTGGAATACTCCCCAGTATGAATGCTTGGAGAACATCCGCCTCGGAAAAAATGAATCCTTTTTATTGTGCAGCGACGGGTTTTGGGAGCTGATCGAAGAAAAGGAGATGCAGAAGCTTTTGAAAAAAGCGGCCGGGCCGCAAGAGTGGCTGGATTCTATGAAGGAAGTTGTCATGCAGAACGGACGGGGGACGAATATGGATAATTTCACGGCGCTGGCCGTATTTGTACGAGAATAGAGAAAGGCGGGGAGACATGGTACGGAAATGTAAAAGCGGTCATTGGTATGACCCCAATCTATTTCAGCAATGTCCGCATTGTAAGAAAGATAGTGAAAAACTAAAGCTTTCACTCAGTGAAGAGGACGAGGATGACAGAACGGTATCCATGATGGATCTTTCGCTGGATACACAGCTGAGCGGCCTAAAGTCCGCAGAAAACAGCGGCCTAAAGTCCGCAGAAAACAACGGCCTAAAGTCCGCGGATCAGAAGGAGGTCGATCTGAGTATATTTGATTTCGGCATCATTTCTTCGGAATCGTTAGGAGAGGATGACGATAAAACGATTTCGTTCTGGGATTTTGGCTCGTCAAAACTTCCTGCCGTGACAGGGTGGCTCGTGGGACTGACTGGCGAAGATACTGGGAAGGATTTCAGGCTCCACACGGGGAAAAATTTTATCGGCAGGAGTATTAACATGGATGT
This sequence comes from uncultured Eubacterium sp., assembly GCA_910584065.1. Classification (GTDB taxonomy): domain Bacteria; phylum Bacillota; class Clostridia; order Lachnospirales; family Lachnospiraceae; genus Eubacterium_F. The sequence continues at coordinate 23,278 of CAJTZN010000038.1, read as the reverse complement.
CGTTTTGTCGGATGATAAGCAGGTATCAAGAGAAAAGCATTGTTCTATTACATATGATCCGAAAAGCAATAAATTTTTTGTGAGCGGAGAACATGGAAATACCATTTACCTGAATGGAGCGGTGATGGAAGGCATACGGGAGATCAGGGACGGCGATATACTTACCGTCGGAATGACAGAACTTGCCTTTGTACCATACTGTAAGGAGGAGAGGACATGGGAAAAAGCATAAAAAAACTTGCCATTCTGGCTGTGGCCGCCAGTATATTTCTTCTGTTTGGAGGCAGCTGGGAGACAGAGGCAGCGAGAAAAAAATTTGTGTTAGAACAGACTTCGGCTGTCGCGCCTGATGTGAAAGCATATATCGGCGGGACGTATGCAAAAGAATGGAGCGGCCTGACATTTGATGCGACCATTACGAACGGGGAAAACGAGATTGCGCTTTCCCAGACATCCGTCACAAATTTTGAGGAGAGCGGAGAGGGGATCCATTATATCGTGCTGCTGGACAATTCAGGTTCCGTGGATAAAAAGCAGTTAAATCATGTCAGGAAAGAACTCAGAACATTAGAGAAAGAACTCGGGGAACAGGATAAGCTGACAGTATACACGGTCGGTACGAAAAAGAAAAATGGTACAAAAACAAAAGTAAACCGCATCAGCGCGATCCGACCAGGGGCCAAATATACCGTATTATACCGGTCGATCAATGAAATTCTGGCAGAAGAAGCATCAGTGCCGATGCGGACAGTACTGCTTTTGATCACGGATGGGGAAGATGATTCAGAGGGAAAGGATAACAGCATTGAAAATACGGTCCGCAACGTAAAAAACGCGGCGATTCCCGTATATGGGATCCTGCTGAAAAATACGCTGTCGAATCAGAATAAGAAAAAGATGAAGGCGACGGAAAATGAAATTTTAGCCGACCGGCGCGGGGATTATGAGAAGTGCAGCAGTCCGGGACAGGTGTCGGACGCGTTTCAGTACATAAAAAAAGTGATCCGGAAAGAAACGTATGTCGTTACGTTTCGGGCGGCGGATAACAGGAAATTTGACGGCATTTCAAACATAAAGATTTCCACGGTAGAGAATGCGCTGGAGGGAATGATTGATTACTCAAAAAACACGCCGGATCAGGAAGCGCCGTATATCGCGGGGGAGATTACGAAAACGGGTGAGAGTGCGATCCGGTTTTCCCTCTGTGACAATTCCGGCATCGTCAGGGGGGCAGACGAGAAAGGGAATTATATCATAAAAAGTACGAAGGAAGGGCAGGAGACGCCCGATGAAGAGGCAAAAACATGGGCGGTGAAGAGCGTTCATTACAATGCCGGTACGAACGAGGTGGAGATTACGTTTGAGGATCCGCTTTTGACGGGACAATACCATATTTCATTCCAAAACATTACAGACGGTTCGCAGGAAGCAAATGCGTTGACCGAACAGCGGAATTTTTCGTTTGAAGGACTTGACCCGTCAGAGGAGACGATGAAGGAACTGGCAAAAAATTATTGGTGGATCCTCGTGATCCTGGCAGTTATCATCATCGGCGTCATCGTTATCATCGTCATGAAACGGCGCAGACCTGTTATCATACGGGAGGGAACGACGGCGGAAGAGGCGGCCTCGCCCGACACGAAGCGGATCAAATTAGTGATCACGGACCGGGCCGGCCAGGTGAAAGAAGTGGAGTGGAACGTGGAAGGAAGTATTTTTATCGGGCGTTCTGAAATGTGTAATATATTTTTTGATGATGACCGGCTTTCCAGACAGCATTTCGCGATCGAGGTAACGAAAGTGGCTTGCTATATCGAGGATCTGGAGACGACGAACGGAACATTTGTAAATGGCGTCCGTCTGAATACGAGGAGAATGCTCTTGAACAATGATGTCATTACGGCCGGGCGGGAACGGATCGTATTCCAAACGGTGGCGGAACAGGAGGAGGGGAATTAGTTTGTTAGGAAAGAAGAAAAAAACAGATATGTCCGGTCAGCCGGTTTTGCGGCATCCGGCCCCGGCGCCGGATGCGAAAAAGAAGGTGCAGATGGTCCCGGAACTGACGACGCTGATGTACAGCGATATGGGAAATCGTAAATACCAGCAGGATGCCGTTTATGTAACACCGTCAAAGCGCATCGCCGCAAACAAGAAGTCAAAAGTGATGGCCGTCGTCTGTGACGGGATGGGCGGAATGACGGACGGAGGGCTTGCGAGCCGGACGGCGATTGAAATGATGCAGCAGGGTTTTTCCCGGATCGAGAAAATGCCTGATGTGAACATTCCTGAATTTTTTCGGAGCGGGATCATCGCGATCGATCGAAAGGTAGCCGCGCTGCCAAAAGAAAATGGCAGGGGATCGGGGACGACGATGGTGGCGGTGATCGCGGAAGATGATGAACTTTACTGGGCTTCGGTCGGCGACAGCCGCATTTACATCCTTCGGGGAAATGAGATGAAACAGGTCACGCGCGATCATAATTATCTGCTCCGCCTTCAGGAAATGGTGGCGAGCGGGCAGATGACGCTGGAACAGGCGCAGGCACAAAAGCAGAAAGAGGCACTGATCAGTTTTTTGGGAATCGGGAACGTGAGCCTGATGGATATCAATGCCCAGCCGTTCCAGCTGCAGATCGGCGACGTCGTACTCTTATGCAGCGACGGCATTCCGAAAACACTGAGCGATGACCGCATTCAGGCAATCATGCAGAGCAGCACGAGTTCGCTGGAGGAAAAGGCACGTACACTTGTAATGGCGGCCGTGCGTGAAAATACGCACTCCCAGGATAATACATCCGTCGCTATTTTACAATACAACAGTATCAACATAAAGGAGAGAAGATTATGAATTTGAGCAGATGCAATCAGGGACATTTTTATGACAAGGAGAAATATGCTACATGCCCTCACTGTAATACGGGCGCCGGCGGCGAGGATGGAATTACGATGGCGTTTACTGAGGATTTATCAAATGATGACATTGCGCCGACGCAGCCGCTTGACGAGGTGACGCGGCCGATCCAGACGCCGGTATCGGTTCCGCCGGCACAGCCTGCTGTCCCGCCAGTACAGCCAGCCGCCCCGTCAGCTGCGAATATGATCACCCCGCCGGCTGCAAACATGGCTGTGCCGCCAGCTACGAGCAGTATTCCGATTCCGCCGCCGGTAGCGCCGCCGCCGACAATTCCCCCATTTAGCAATGTCGGTGCCGGATCGGATGAGGACGAGGATTCCGATGTAACGGTAGGCTTTTTTAACAATGTATTTGATGTGCCGGAACCGGCAAAGTCGGAGAGCGCAGCTGCCTCGTCACCGAAAGCGGCGCCGAGGAAGGTGACGGGAAGTCCGTGTGTCGGATGGCTGATCGCAATCGGCGGCAATCACGTAGGAGAGGATTTCCGCCTGAAAGTAGGGAAAAATTTTATCGGCAGGGATTCCTCGATGGATGTGGCGCTCACGAATGATAAGAGCGTATCGAGGAATAAGCACGCCATTGTTACCTATGAGCCGAAGCAGCATTTATATCTCGTGCAGCCGGGTGAATCGAGTGAGCTGGCATATCTGAATAATGAAGTCGTGCTCACGCCGGTCCGGATTAAAGCCTATGACATGATCACGGTAGGAGAGGTAAATCTTCTGTTTATGCCTCTTTGCGGGGATAAGTTCGACTGGACGGAGCTTCCCGATGTGGATGACATGTAAAAAATGATACATAGAAATGAGGGAGAGAATGGAAAAGGCGAAAAAGGTATGTTATGTTTCGGGATTTTTTCAGCTGGCAGCGGGTATCAGCTTTTTATTCCTGACAGTGTTCCTGCGCACGACAGCCAATTACCTGACGGAGTATGTCCGGGGCTGGCAGTTGATCGCCGGATATGTGGCAAAAACGGATGTGATGAAACTGGTGGAGGAAACGATGGGGATATCAATGTTGCTTTTGTTCCTGTGCGGCAGCGTGCTCGTTCTCGTCTGCGCAGCCGGAGCCGTAACGTCGTGGATTCCGGTTGTACCACCGCTCGTTCCTGCCGTTTGTTCCGTGGCGGGGATCGCAGCCGTAACGACACTATATGTATATACGAATGGTAGCATCAGCGGGACCGATGTTCACTTTGGACGCTTCATGTTCGCTGCGCCGTGCTGTCTTGCCGCGGCAGCCGTAACGGGTTTTGTTTCGGTCGGTATGCGGTCATCCGGGAAAAAGAAAGCGGTTCCGGTGCCAGCCGTGCACGAAAAACTGCCCGGTCTTTCCGAGAAGATCGAAAATAAAAAATATTATCAGGTGGTAGAGAAAGAACCGGCGGCCGCGCAGGAGGGACAGCCGGCTGCACCGTATACGCCGGGCAGCGCGCCGCGCGGCGTCATGGTAGGACTGGCAGGCGTTTATGCCGGAGTGGAAATACCGTTCGGGCCGGGTGAGACGATCCGGGTCGGACGCGATGCGGCAAGCAACCTGATCTTTGATAAGCGGGCGCCGCGGGTGAGTAGGCATCATTGCGAGATCACATGGAATCCCGGGAGCGGGAACTACAGTATCGTCGATACTTCGACGAACGGTACGTTTAAAAACGGTTCCGAGGACTGCCTTCCACAGAATATGAACATCGTTCTGGAAGCGGGATGTACGATCAGCCTGGGCAGTGATGATAATATGTTCCGGCTCGAGTAGTAAAAAGCTGGCAGAAAAGAGGAAAAAACATGGCAAGTGAATTATGTTTGAATTGCTTTAGCGTAAAGGGAAAGTATGACGTGTGCCCATACTGCGGATACGCGGAACATACGCCGCCCAAACAGGCGTATTACCTGACTCCGGGCACGATCCTGTATAATCAGTACATCGTCGGTACGGCAGTAGGCGACGGCGGTTTTGGTATTACGTATAAATGCTATGATACGATTCTGGGCGTGATCGTAGCGATCAAGGAGTTCTATCCGGCCGGACTAGTGAACCGCGCGCCCGGAGAGAAAAAGACGGGTGTTTTGTCCGGGGAAAAAGAGGCCGAGTATAACGTGCAGCTGAAGCGTTTTCTGATGGAGGCAAAAAATACGGCGCAGTTCGAACAGGCGAAGGACATCGTAAATGTCTACAACTATTTTGAAGAAAACGGAACGGCTTATATCGTCATGGAGTACATCGAAGGCGTACTGTTAAAAGAGTATATCGCTGATCACGGACGCATGGACAAAGATACGGCGCTGGCGATCATTACGCCCGTGATCGAGGCGGTAAAAAAGATCCATGCCAGCGGGATCCTGCACCGCGACCTGAGTCCGGATAATATATTTATCGCGGGAGACGAGACGATCAAAGTATTTGATTTTGGCGCGGCAAAGTTCAGTGACGAGGATGATTCGGCGCCTGCCGCCGCGGTGATCAAAGAGGGGTACGCGCCGCCCGAGCAGTACCGGACAAACGGGAAGCAGGGGTTTTTTACCGATATTTACGCGGTGGGGGCGATCCTTTACGAGATGCTTACGGGAATCCGCCCGATGGAAGGGTCCGAACGCCTTGTGAAAGATGAGCTGAAATCACCGCGCGCACTCGGGATCCAGATCGACGAAAACCTCGACCGCGCCGTTATGGAAGCGCTGGCTGTAAAAACAGAACTCCGGTTCCAGAGCATCCAGTATTTTCAGGAGGCCATCGAAGGAAAGCGCATGGCGGAATACCCGGAAGAGAAATTAAAGAAGCGGAAGCGCAAAAGGAACTGGACGATCGCGTTATCGGCCGCCGTCGTACTCGTCGGTGCGGTGTTGGCGGGACTATTCATGACCGTACTCAGACCGCAGAATGAAATGATCGATTCGGTACTGACTAAGGACAGTATCGTCGTCTGGGTTGACAGCGAAGAAATGAAACAGAAAGTGGATCAGATTGTGGAGAACAATTTTTATTCCGGCACGGGGACGGATGACTGGAGTGACAATCAGAACATCCAGGTGGCCTGTGAGGCGAAAAACTCCGCGGAGTACGAGAGCGCGCTCGCCCAGGCGAGGGATGCGGGGGCGATGCCGGATCTGTATATGACAGATCACATAAGGAATACGGAAGCGTTCCCGGCACTGGAACTAAAGGATACGGTCGTGGCCGCTCTCGACAAGGATGCCTACCACTATCTGAGCGGATATGAGAACAGTTTTAGGAAGGCGGATCAGATGCCGCTCGGTTTTGATGTACTGACGTATTATGTCAAGAAGCTGCCGGACGGCACGCAGAGTGCAAACTGGGAGGAAGCGGCGAAGACCCGCTGCATGGATTTCGGTGAGATCGCAGCGGCGGCCGAACAGGAGGGAAGCCAGGAGACGTTAAAGGTCGGAGCTTTGGCAAAGGCGCTGTATCTGATGGATCCCTCGTGGTTTGCCGGTGGAAAGATGACACCGAATGGACAGCTGGTAACGAACATCGAGCGGCTGGTCCGGCTGAGGCAGAGGGCGTCCTGCTATACGGGCGAGATCAATACGGTTTCGTACCGCGGCGAGGTTTCCGGCGATGTCGGGACAGATGAAAACTACGAGACGGTGTTTGTGACGAAAGACGGCAAAATACTGATCACGTATGAGGACTGTTTTGCGGTCAGCAGTACGAGCACGAAAAATAAGCAGACGGCATGTGAACGTCTTCTCTATATCATGCTGTCGACACAGCCGCAGCAGACGATTTACCAGGCATATAACGGGAAGCACGGCATTCCGCTGAATAAAGAGGCGGCAGACGGCATAAACAGCGAGACGGGACAGGGCGGAGACAAGGGATTTTTCGCCTTTAATCCCAAATTTGAAGCGCTGAAGCAGCTGATCTCCGAGCGCATCGAGTGTGAATGTATCGGGGATGGCATCGGGGAGATGAAGCTGTTTTCGGAGGCGCTCGAAGAGCAGGTGATGTCGTCCGGCACGGTTTCACACGATGAGATCTATGCGTTCTGCCAGCAGTATGCCGACAGACAGCAAACAGGCGGCCAGGAAGCGGGTACGGGAGGCGCGCCATGAGAAACGGACAGCCCGGCACACAGACGATGTATGTTCCTCCGGGCAGCCTGTACGCGCCCGGTACTGACCGGATGATCGTGGTGACAGGAGGAAATGTCTGGGACTATGATCTGCGCGCATGGGGAAAGAACCGGATCTCCGTGGGGAGAAACGGCCGGGAGGCGGATATCGCTATACCGTCCCCGGGGGTATCTTCTACACATCTCCGGATCAAATACGATGAAAACGGAGTTCTCCACGTCGCGGACGTAGGCAGCACAAATGGTACATATCTCTATATGGACAATGAATACATTCGTATCCCGCCGAAAAAGTATATCCGGATGAGCGGTTCGGAACTTATTCTACGTATCGACTCTTCGGCACGGGACGCTGCCGGCTCGGTACTGATCGTGATCACGAATGCGCAGGGCGGAGGAAACTGGATCCACATGCCTCTGGGGCAGGGAAATACGACGCTCGGGCGCGGGACGGAAAACGATATCGTCATGGATTCCCCGGCATTTTCCAGGAAACATGCGGTGTTCAGCCGGAAGGGAAATCAGATCGCAGTGATGGACTGCGGGAGCATGAACGGAATCTACGTAAATGGAAGGCGGCTGCTGTCACCGGAACTGCTGCACGAGAAAGACGTCGTGCAGATCGCGGGGAGCCTGTTTATCCTGACGGGGGATTCGATCTTATTTCAAAAGGAGGTAAACGGCGTCTCCGTGCGCATGGATAATATTTCGAAGGTGGTCGGAAGCGGCCGCCGGGAAAAGGCGATCCTGCAGCATGTGTCGTGCGAGATCGGCAGCAATGAATTTGTCGCCATCATTGGCGGGAGCGGCGCGGGAAAAACGACGGTTATGAATGCGATGAGCGGTTTTGATTCCGATGTGTTCGGATCGGTGTACTGCAATGGGATCGACCTGCACCGGAATTTTTCCACGCTGAAAAATATGATTGGTTTTGTGCCGCAGCAGGACATTATTTATGAAAACCTGACACTGCGCACTATGCTGGCATATACGGCGAAGCTGAAAATGGCGTCTGACGTGTCAGCGGCTGAGAGGGAGCGGCGCATTACGAAAGTGCTCGAAATGGTCGGCCTGGCAGAACACGGCAGGACATACATCCGAAAACTGAGCGGCGGGCAGAAAAAGCGCGCCAGTATCGCCGTGGAACTGTTAGCCGATCCGGGACTGTTTTTTCTCGACGAGCCGACGAGCGGTCTGGATCCAGATACGGAACAGAGTCTGATGCACACGCTCGCCGCCCTCTCAAAAAATGAGGGAAAGACGATCATCATGGTGACGCATACGACGCAGAGCATCCACCTGTGCGATAAGGTGATCTTCATGGGGCCGGGCGGGAAAATATGCTACTGCGGCCCGCCGGGCGGGATCACGGAGTATTTCGGAAAACAGGAACTGGTGGAAGTGTACAGTGAGCTGGCGGAACGTACCGATGTCTGGAATGAATATTATCTGAAAAATTACGTGAGGCAGAGTGCGGCAAAGACGGAGACGCCGGCCGCGAAAATGCCGTCCGCATACCGCGGGGCCTGTGTGTCCCCGCTCCGTCAGCTCGCTGTTCTCACCTCCCGGTATTCGGCGCTGATCGTCCACGATGTACAGAGACTGTTCCTGCTGTTTTTGCAGCCGGTGCTGATCGCCCTTTTACTCATCGTCGTGGCGAATGAACATATTTTTGTGACGTACGAGGACACCCAGTCGATGATGTTTGCGCTCGCCTGTTCGGGTATCTGGATCGGTATGTTTAATACGATCCAGGAGGTCTGCAAAGAGCGCGCGATCCTGAAGCGGGAGTACATGGGGAATCTGAACCTCGTTTCCTATATCGTATCGAAATTTGCCGTGCAGGCGGTCATCTGCCTTTTGCAGACGGGGATCCTTGTTTTTACGTTTCTTTCGCTCGCCGACAATGAAACCGGGGACGGTTTGTTTGGCGCATATGCGGACTGGGAAATCTGTTTCAGCGTGTATCTCACGATTTTTGCGTCGGCGGCGATGGGACTCATCATTTCCTCGCTCGTGCGCAACGCCGACCGGGCGATGGCGGTTTCACCGTTCGTACTGATCGTACAGTTATTGTTCTCAGGTGCAATCTTCACGCTTCCCGAGGGAGCCGGAGAATGGTTTTCCCGGCTGACGGTCAGCCGGTGGGCGATGGAGTGCCTGGGTAACATCACAGACCTGAACGGTCTGCCGCGGCGGATGGCGCAGGAAGACGAGGCGCTGGCGGCGCTCATCCCGCCGCACTACGACGATCTGTACGCGCGGGGTGCGGCGCATCTGTGGCATATATGGGTCGTGCTCGGTGCGGCGGCAGTCGTGTGCGGCGGGATCAGCGTGGTCGTGCTGCGGAGTTTGAAGAAGGATCAGAGGTAAGGGAAATTTTTTTTAAGGAGGGAAATGGATATGGAGCATGGAGGGAAATGGTTGGAAAGATCGGTGCGGAGAAGAGTGGCGGTTATAGTCGTTTTTTCTCTGATTTTAGGAATGCTGCCGGTGGGAGAGGCATCGGTCAGCAGGGCGGCAGAAGGGCAGTCCAGGTCATCTTCTTTGAGAAATCCCCGTGTGTCGGATGGTGTTACGACATGGGACTGTATTTATTTTGGACGTTACTGGCAGAATGACACGAATGGGGATGGGAAGGCGGATCAGGATGATGATAAAGAACCGATCAAGTGGAGGGTTCTCTCGGTAGACGGGGATGATGCGTTTTTGGTGGCGGATCGAAATTTGGATTGCCAACAATATAACAATACGGACGGAGAGGTTACATGGGAGATTAGCACACTGCGGGATTGGATAAATACTTCATTTTTAAACAATGCTTTTTCAGCTTCGGAACAGTCAGCAATAAAAAGTACACAGGTTATAAATAATGATAATCCAGATTTCGGGACAGAAGGGGGCAATAATACAATAGATAAGGTGTATCTGCTTTCCAGCGAGGAGGTAACAAACGAGGATTATGGTTTTTCCACCTCAAGCAATGAAAATGCAGTAAGCAGAAGAGCACTGAATACAGATTATGTAAAAGGACAAGGAGCACTTACAAGTTCGAAGGTAGAATATGAAGGAAACGGCTATTGGTGGTTACGATCGCCAGGGCACAAGAATACGGTGGCGCTTCATGTAAATGAATATGGGAACATGTCGGGGGTTGGCTCTTTTGTTAACTACAATAATAGGGTCGTGCGTCCTGCTCTGCATCTGGATCTATCATCTGTTTCAGAATGGTCGTTGGCAGGGACGGTAGCATCGGACGGAACAGTGACGAAACCGAGCGTGCGGCCTACAGAGTCGCCGAAAGTAACACCGCTTCCTTCTACAAATCCGCCGTATGCAGATTTACAAAATCCCCGCGTATCGGATGGTGTTACCACATGGGACTGTATCTATTTTGGGAATTACTGGCAGAATGATACAAATGGAGATGGTACAGCGGATCAGGATGATGATAAAGAACCGATCAAGTGGAGAGTACTCTCCGTAGACGGTGATGATGCGTTTTTGGTGGCGGATCGGAATCTGGATTGCCAAGAGTATAACGATACGCCAGCGGATGTTACATGGGAGACGAGTACACTGCGGGAGTGGCTAAATGATTCATTCTTCAACAATGCTTTTTCAGCTTCGGAGCAGTCAGCGATAAAAAATACACGAGTGATAAATAATGATAATCCGGATTACGGGACAGAAGGGGGCGGTGACACGACAGATCAAGTGTACCTTCTTTCCATAGATGAGGTAACGAATGGGGATTATGGTTTTTCCATCTCAAGTAGTGAATCTGCAAAAAACAGAAGAGCTTTGAATACAGCATATGCAAAAGAACAGGGGGCATATACAAGTACAGATACAGAGTACGAGGGAAACGGCTATTGGTGGCTGCGGTCGCCGGGCCACTATAGTTACAATGCCGCCTACGTGCGTAGCAGTGGCGACGTGCGCCGGGGTGGCGACGATGTCAACTATGATGGTGTTGGTGTTCGCCCCGCTTTGCATTTAAATCTATCATCTGTTTCGGAGTGGTCGCCAGCAGGTACGGTGGTATCGGATGAAGTAGTAATCGAACCAACCCCGACGATAAAAGCGACGCCAAATGTAACAAAAACCCCGTCACCTACCCCAAAGGTTACGATAATTCCGTCGGTAAAACCTACGCAGATTCCGACACACAAACCAGAAATAGATGAAACATCAACACCAACTTCCAAACCGGAAGCAACGGTATCAGCAACACCGACGAAAGTGCCAACAACAAAACCGGAAGTAGATGAAACGCCAACACCTACCTCTAAACCAGAAGCATCGGCACCGGCAATAACAACAGCAGCACCAGGAGCAGACGTAACACCAACACCGACAATAAGGCCGGGATTAGATATAACACCAACACCCAAACCAGGAACAAGTCAGACACAGCCTCAGGTATCGACGAAGCCGTCAGAAAAGCCGTCGTCAGGAAGCGATGGAACAGTAATTCCCCCGAATCCGGATATCCCGTCTGCCATAAATCCGGATATCATATCAAAAAATGATGATTCTGGCGGAGAGAAGCAGTCGCTTTCAAAAAGAGAGGTTACACCTGGTAAGATCGTTACAGTTTTTGGTCTGCAGTATAAAATAAAAAAATCGACGCAAAAGGAGAGGACAGTCGTTCTTTGGAAAGCATCGAATAAAAAGATAAAAAAAGCAACGATTCCAAACTCCATAAAGATACAATCTGCTTCCTATAAAGTAGTAGAAATATCCAAAAACGCTTTTAAGGGATGTAAACAGCTGCAGACTGCGACAATCGGCAAAGAAGTACGCATTATAGGAAATGGAGCATTCAGTGGATGCAGGAAGATCAAAAAAGTCATAATCCGTTCAAAAGTACTGAAAAAGATAGGAAAAGGAGCCTTTGCCGGAGTCAGCAGGAAAGCAAAGATCCAGGTGCCGAAAAGTAAAGTCGCGCAGTACCGCAAGCTGATGAAGAAAGGATGAGAATCAGGAGGCGTGGTCAGAAAAAAAGGTAACCTTCACTTACCTTATGCGAATGGAGAAAAGATGAGGAGGAAGAGTAAATGAACATCAGGATTTGGAAAAAGCGAAAGGAGATCGCGCGAGTACTTGTGATCGCATTGCTCGCCGGACTGCTGGGATCCGCACCGCAGAAGGCCGATGCAGAGGGAACTGGGAGCGCATCTCTAAAAGGTGCGGAGTATCATACGATCAGGATTTCTACAGAAGGACTTGAAGCGACGACAACAACCTGTTCTGTAGAATTAGTGGGGGTAGAAACTCCCACTGTCGAAACTCCAAGTATGGAAAAACCAAATGACGGAATTTTAAACGTGGAAGGGGCGGAAACACCTGAGAAAGAAGTAACGGTTACTAAAGAAGCGCAGGTAAGGTGCAGGGAGGATAAAAAAACAGCGGATGTCAGCGTTACATTAGAAGATTCGAATGAAACTTGGGCGAAAGAGGTAATGGTAGAAGTAGATGGGAAAGTTCAGGCAGAAAAAGCAAAGGTAGAGGGGAAGAAAGCTGATTTTCAGGTTTCGATACCGGAAAAGACAACCCAGCCGCCGACAGTAAGTCCGACAGCGAGTCCGACGTCAACGCCAACAGTAACACCGACGTCAAGTCCAACGGCGAGTCCGACAGCGAGTCCAACGTCAAGTCCGACAGCGAGTCCAACGTCAAGTCCGACAGCGAGTCCGACGTCAAGTCCGACAGTAACACCAACGTCAAGTCCGACAGCGAGTCCGACGTCAACGCCAACAGTAACACCGACGTCAAGTCCGACAGCGAGTCCGACGTCAACGCCAACAGTAACACCGACAGCAAGTCCGACAGCAACACCGACAGCAAGTCCAACGTCAAGTCCGACAGCGAGTCCGACGTCAACGCCAACAGTAACACCGACATCAAGTCCGACAGTAAGTCCAACGGCAACACCGACAGCAAGTCCGACAGCAAGTCCGACGTCAAGTCCGACATCAAGTCCAACGGCGAGTCCAACGTCAAGTCCGACGACCCCTCCGCCGTCGCAAACCCCGCCCTCGGTACTGCCGCCAATCCCGACCTCGTCGGCACCCGAGCCGCCAACCCCGGCGCCGACCGAAAAACCGGACGGTTACAAAACAGATTATGAAGTATCCGTGGGTTCAACAATACCGATCCTGTTAGGAAGAGAGAAACCGGACAGCCTGAAAGCAGCCAACGCCGCTGCGAAAAAGATCGTAAAGATCAGTAAAAATAAGGTGACAGGCCTAAAAGCGGGAACCGCAAAACTAACGGCCGTTTATAAGGGAAAGAAATATTCAGTCACGGTAAAAGTACCGAAACCCTCTATTTCCCTAAAAGCGGTAATAGATTTAAAACGGACATTAAAGTATTCCAAACGATACAATAAAAAATTAAAGGTGTACAGCGTAAAACCCGTTTATAAAAATCTAAACGGTAAACAGGTAAAGAACTGCTCCGTTACGTATAAGTTCAAAGGAAGGAAATACAAAATAAACGTGAACAAGATGCGCTCGTACGATTATATCCTGAAAAAACTAAAGTGCCAGGTTACGGTGAAGATGAAAAACGGCATACCGCCGGTAACAGTAAAAAAAATAAAGATTAAGTTTTGAAGCGAAAAGAGGGTTCCCCCTGGGATAACCCGGAATGAGAGGACGAGATGAAATTATGTATGGGTTGCATGAGCAACATTGACGAAAATGTAATGACCTGTCCATATTGTGGTTACAGCGAGGCGGCAGATGAACAGGAAGCGTATTATCTGACGCCGGGAACGGTCGTAGGCGGGAAATATATCGTCGGAAAAGCGATGGAATACGGCGGGTTCGCAGTGACTTACATCGGAATGGATGCCGAGCAGGAACGAAAGGTGATGATCAAAGAATACCTTCCGTCCGATTTTACGACGCGGTCTGCTGGAGAGAAGGAGATCACGATCTATTCGGGAGATGCGCTCGAGCAGTTCGAGGAAGGGCTGGCGGCGTTTCTCAATGAGGGAAATGAGATCCAGCGTCTGGGCAGCCTGACGGGAATCGCGGCGGTCTATGATTGCGTGGCCGAAAATGATACCGGTTATGTCATAACGGAATATCTGGAAGGAAAGACGCTGGCCGATGTCCTGAATGAGGGAACGACCTATTCGGCGAAAGAGACGCATAAACTCGCCTGCACGCTGCTGACCGGACTGGCGAAACTCCATAACGTATCGGTCGTGCACTGTGACATTGCCCCCGAAAATATCATGCTGACGGAGGACGGACAGGTCAAGCTGGTGAACTTCGGTGCGGCGCGCTATGCGACGAGTTCCAATTCAAAAAGCCTGGCGGTCATACTAAAGCAGGGTTACGCGCCGGAAGAGCAGTACCGGAGCCGCGGCGAAAAAGGGCCTTGGTCGGATGTGTATTCGGTAGCAGCCGTGATGTACCGGATGATGACCGGAAAGGTGCCGGACGAATCGGTGGAGCGGGCGCTTACCGACAAACTTACGGAGCCGTCGAAGCAGGGCGTCCAGATCCCGGAAGCTATGGAACATGCGCTCATGAACGCCCTGAATGTGTTCCAGCGCGACCGGACACCGTCCGCCGAAGCATTTCTGCAGGAACTGAACAGTTCCAGTGTGAAGCGGAAAAAGGTAAAAATAAAGTCTGATACGGGCAGGTTTCCGATCTGGGCGAAAGGACTTGTCGCCGGCCTGCTCTGCGCGGCGCTCGCAGGCGGGATCTTTGTTTACAAAAACAGGGACACCGAGGTGGAAGTGACCGAGAACAAAGACAGTACCTCGATGCTGAACGTAACGGGAAAATCGCTGCAGGAGGCACAGGATCTATTGAAAAACGGAGGGCTGGCGGAGCCGTCCGTCGTGTACAATCTCGGGGATGAGGAAGGGGAACTTGTCACGCTCCAGAGTCCGAATGCCGGGGCGGTCATCCCGAAAGACAGCGCGATCACGTTATTTGTAAAAAACAGCGCGCGGCGCACTTTGGAAGAGAGCGTAAAAAATATCTCGAAAAAGAATATGAAAAAGCTTGCCGATGAGTTGCGGGCGCACGGAGTCGAGATTACCGAGGAGAGTCAGGAGAACAGTGAGATCCAGCGGGACAATCTCATTGCCATCAAAGAAAACGGCGAGGAATTCCCGTACGGGCAGTATGTGGAGGCCGGACGGAAGCTGACGTTCGTGATCTCTCTCGGCAGCAAGGCGCAGAAAAACCAGAAGATACCGGCATCGTACATAAAGAAAAAATATGAGGACATCAAAAATGATGACGCTTACAAGATCCGGTATGAGAACGCGAAGGACAACTGCGTGCCGAAGCCGATGGCGTGCTACGGAACCGGCGCCGAATATGGAAAAGGGGAGATCGCATTCCAGTCGATTGCCCAGGGAAATCCGTACCAGGATGATTTTACCCTCTATGCGATCGAAGAAGTTGTAAACAGCGACGGGCGAACTGTCGCGGAGTTTAAGGCTTATCTGACGGAAAAACTCGAACTGGAGGACGCAAATATCCAGATCGACCACGCCGAGGCCGCAGACACGGATTATAAATGGGCGGTGACGAGCTCCGGTATACCGGGACTGCGCGCGCAGAACAATTGCTTCACGTCCGATGCGAAGATCCGGATCTGGAAAGACGTGCCGACACCGGCGCCGGTCGTAAATAATGATTCAGCGGGCAGCAGCGGTTTCCAGTCGTCGGGCGGAAACAGCAGCAATAGCAGTAACGGCGGTGGAAGCGGAAGAGGCGGCAGCGGAAACAGCGGCAGCGGCGGAAGAGGAAGCAGCAGCGGAAGCAGTTCCGATGTGGGTACTAACAAAGGTGGTATGGTTGAGTAACGGCATATTACCAGAAAAGCCATGGAATGGTTCTGCATGAATGGAGGAAACGATGAAATTATGTTATGGATGTATGCAGCAGATCGGGAACGGGCATACCGGCCTATGTCCACATTGTGGTTACGATCCGAATGAGATCGTGGATACCGCCGTCTATCTGAAGCCGGGTACGGTTTTGAATGACAAATACCTGGTCGGAAGGGCGCTCGGATATGGCGGGTTCGGGATTACCTATGTCGGATGGGACAGGAACTTAAGCCGGAAAGTCTGTATCAAGGAATATTTTCCGAGAAACCTCTCCCGCCGTGTGAGTCTGGAACAGAGTACGGTGACCGTGGCGGAACAGGAGCAGATCGACCGGTTTCAGATGGGGCTGCGGCAGTTTTTGGAGGAGGCGAGGAGTCTCGCCAATCTCGCAAATGTGAAAGGAATCGTAAAGATACACAGTTTTTTTGAGGCTAATCATACCGGTTATATCATTATGGAATATCTGGAAGGGCAGGACGTGAAGGGGATGCTGAAGGCAGAAGGCGGTAAATTTGCTTACGAAAAAGCAGAGTACATCATACTGACCGTGCTCCACACATTGAACGAGATCCATAAGAAAAATGTACTCCACCGCGACATTGCCCCGGATAATATTTTTATAACGAACGAAGGCGTCATTAAACTGATCGATTTCGGTGCGGCGAAACATGCGGCGGCGCAGGCGAACACGAATGCGGAAATACTGCTGAAGGAAGGGTATGCGCCGTTAGAGCAGTACCGGCGGGATACGAGGCAGGGAACGTATACGGATATATACGCGGCGGCGGCCCTGTTTTACCGGATGCTGACAGGAAAGAAGCCGCCGTCCGCGCGGAGCCGATTCAAGCAGGATACGCTGCGGAGTGTGTCCGAGATGGGAGTTCAGGTGCCGGAATATGCGGAAATGGCGATCATGACTTCGCTGAACCTGCAGCCGCAGCACCGGATCCAGACGGCGTATGAGTTTATGGAAGCGCTCGGCGGTGCGGACTTTGTGCCGCGGTACGAACCGGAGTGGATCCTGCCGCATGTGGAGGAGCCGAAAGACAAACGGGGGCTGTCCGGGTTCATGGAGAAGTTCGGCGGTGCGTCGATCGGCGTAAAAGCGGCCGTGATCCTGTTCCTGCTCGCAGCGGCCGGCGGCGGGGTATACGGTATCACGCGGCTGGCTTCGGGCGGCAGTGTGGAAGTAAGTGCGACGGGAGAAGGTACGGCGACGGTTTCCCTGCTGGAAGGACGTGCGCTCGCAGATGTGAAAGAGGAACTGGAGCAGACGGGGATTGCGGACATCAAGGTGACATATGTACTGAACGAGGCGCCGAACGATACCGTGATCGCCCAGTCCAAGGCAGCCGGGAGCATCGTCGATACGGCGCAGGATGGAACGATGGAACTGACAGTCAGCGGCGGCAGCCAGTTTGTCACGCTGGGAAGCTATGTACAGAAGAGTCTGGACGAGGCGAAAAGAGAGGCGGAGGCAGATCATGTTCCGTACGTTGTCAGCGAAATCTGTTCTGATGATCAGCCAAAGGGGACGGTGTACGATCAAAGCGCCGCACCCGGTGAGGTTTTTGATGTGACAGCGGGAAAGATCACCCTCAGCGTTTCGCGGGGGGCAAAATCAGACTTTGACCGCACGTTACCGGACTTTTCCGGGGAAACGGTGGAACAGGCGAAGAAGATGCTGGATGAACTGGGCCTGAATACAGACTTGTTTTCCGTAAAGACGGAGAAAGAGACGGGATACAACGATACCGTAAGTGAGGGGAAGATCGCCCGTCAGTCCGTACCGGCTGGCCAGAAGGTGAACCTCGTGGATTTAGAGGAACACGCAAAAACGATCACGTTTTACACAAGCCGCGGGGCAGAGCCGACCCCTGAACCGAAACCGACAGTAAAGCCGAAAAGCCAGTCTTCGGGAAATTCGAGTTCAAATGGGGGAAGTCCGCAGATCGTGGCGCCTAAAAAATCGGGAAATAAGAACAACAAAGGACCGAGCATCGAAGCGGGCGGCAGCGATTACGGAAGTCTTTGGTGAAGAGGTAAGGAATATGGCAGGAAAAAAATTAGTGGATCCCAATAAACTCTGTATGGGCTGTATGAAGATCAAGGAGAAGCCGTCAGAGCCATGCCCGTTCTGCGGGTTTGATATGCGGACGTATCAGATGTCACAAAATTCGCTCGCACCGTATGAGATCCTGAACGGAAAGTACCTGGTGGGGAGGGTGATCGGAAAAGGCGGTTTTGGGATGACGTACATCGGCTGGGATTTTTATCAGAGTAAGCGTGTCTGTATCAAAGAGTATTTTCCGAGGGGGATCGCCGCCCGCATGTCGGATACGGCGATGCTCAGCATCGACCTGCACCATACGACAAATACGGAAATGGCACAGACCGCATATTTATCCGGATTGCAGAATTATCTGCAGGAAGCGGCCAATTTATCTGTTTTTTATGATCTGCCGGGTATCGTGTCCGTGCGGGATTTCTTTTACGGCAATAATACGGCGTACATCGTGATGGAGTATATCGAGGGCGTCCATCTCAAACAGTATGCCAAACAGTTTGGCGGGAAGTATACGCCGGAACAGTTATTGCCGCTGATGAGGAATGTCATCACTTCCCTTGGCGTGATCCACAGGGCGAATATCATACACCGGGACATCAGTCCGGATAATATTATGATCAGTAAGGATAAGAAAGTGAAGGTCATCGATTTTGGCGCAGCCACGCTTTATAACGGTGCGGGTGAGAATTCGGTCGTACTGAAGCACGGATACGCACCGGTGGAGCAATACGATAAAAATGGGAATCAGGGGCCGTGGACCGACATATACAGTCTGTGCGCTACGATGTATTATCTGCTTTCCGGTGTGAAGCTGCAGAAGTCTGTCGACCGCCAGGTGCAGGACCATGTTCTCTGCCTGCAGGCGGTGGGAGTGCCGATCGCGGAAGAACTGGATGCTGCGATCATGAAAGGACTGGGGATCGAGATCCCGGACCGCTACGAGTCTATGGAACAATTGTACGAGGCGCTGTATGGCATGCCAAAGCCGAGAGAGAGTCCGGAAGGCATGCGGTCTGCATTGGATATTGCAAAAGGTATGCTTCAGGCGAATGAGACAAACGCATGAGAAGAGAGGAGAGGAAGAAATGAAGTGGCAGGGATGGTTAAGTATCGCATTGCTTGCACTGTTTATGGTCACATTGTTTTTGCCGAGGTTAGACATTTCGGGTGAAAGTTATGTGGGTATGGCAGAAGAGGTAAATGAGCATGTGCAGGAGATGGCAGAACAGGATGGTGACGACGTGGTGTCCCCGGGAGCTGTTTCCGCGGCGGCGGCAGCAGCGGATGAGTTTGGCGCGGACAAGACAAGGGCGGACCGTGTGGAAGAATACGATGAGAACATCGATAAGGCGCTGGATACCCATTCTATGAGCAATCTGTTTTTTGGCAAGTGGGCGCTGACGGTAGACGATACGCTTTATTTTGACGGGGCAGAGTTTGTGCCGGATCAAAAAATAGAGGACAGCGGCGTCCAAAGTGTATTTAAGATGGCGGGTATTTTTCTCTATATACCGGTTCTGTCTGCCATCGTCCTCATTGTCCTATGTATATTAAATAAGCGGGCAAACGGACTGCTCCTGCTTCTGCTCGGTGCAATGACCGGTGCGGCAGAACTGTTTTGGCAGTTTGTGATGCCGGGCATGATCTGGTCGAAGATTGACGGGTATGTACGTAGTTTTACGAGTATTTCCAATGAAATACTTTATAGCGACGGTTTGGGAAGCTATACCATATCGAGCATGATCACGCATTTTACATCGTGGGGAAGGGCGGTAACACTCATCTTTGCCCTTTTATTTATCGTACTTGGAATCCTTTTTATGACTGCGCTGAAACAGAGATATGCGGGAAGTTTTCGACAGGAAATGCCGGAGTTTGCGTTTCCGGGCGAGGACGCAGGCGCTGCCGTGCCGCCGGCGGGTGCGTTCGGAAGCGTGCCGCGTTCCAATTCGGATAGTATAACGATGCCGATGCCGGGAAATGCGTCAGCGCTGCAGATGCCGCCGCAGGGCACGCCGTCAGCAGGTTTCGGGATGCCGCCGGCGGGAGGGGCGGCATTGGAAAATAAGATGGGTGCCGGCATGGCGGCAAGAGCCGGTGTGGTACAGTGTACGGCCGGGCAGTTTAAAGGAAGTACATTTGACATCCGGCCCGGTGAGGAATTTATCATCGGGCGCGATCCGAAATTTTGCCAGCTGATTTTGGAATATCCGAAAATAAGCAGGAAACACTGCGGGATCAAGTTTGATGCGGGCAGCGGCAATTATTTTGTCAGAGATTATTCGACAAACGGAACGCGGCTGTCGACCGGAGGGAAAGTGTCGTCGATGAACTATCAGGAAGTTCTGCCGGGAACGGCATTGTATCTGGCAACAGAAAAAGAAACATTTTTATTAGAGTAGAGGAGGTATTTTATGGAAACGGGAAAGAAGAAGAGGCCAATTTTACTTTGGCAGATGATCATTTTAGTAGTGTTACCGTTAATCGTTATCGTGTCTGCATTTTATCCGCGCATCAGCATTAGTGCCGGGAAAATCGCGGATATATACAAGAATATGTATGAGTCGGCGGCGGACATGGTTTCGGATGCGACGGGCGGCCTGCTGGGCGGAAGCGGCCTGGGCGATCTGATGGGGGATCCGGACGAGGCGGCGGAGGAAATGAGGGAAAGTCTGGAAAAGGGAATGAAACATGAGCTTTCTTTTACCGGATGGGAGATCATGTTCCTCACGGATGATATGGTCGTCAAAAAGTTAATACATATGACAGGAGAAGATGAAAAGCTGGATCAGGAGGAACTGGAGAAAGAGATCGAAGATTTTAAGGAGGGAGAAAGTCAAAAAATGCTGGATGCGGTCGTTGATTTTCTTGGCTATATGAAGGTCGGCTATATGCTGCTCTATATCGGCTGTCTGCTCCTTATGACCCTGTCTGTTCTCTGGTTTGTATTCAAATGGGACGGAGCCGTGTTTGTATTTATAAATCTGGCAGTGAGCCTGGGTAGTTCGGTGGTAACCGTACTTGGAATATTGAATATGGGAACATATGCCCTGGATCATCTGGGGGATGCGGTGGATCTGGACGGAATTCTTGGATCTTCGGCGGGAATGCTTGCCGGACTGGGCGATGCGGGCCAGTTTTTGGGAATGCTGACGAAACCGATGAGGCTTTTTAGTATCGCGATCAACATGACATTCGGCGGAATCGGCTGTACGATTGTGTGTATGATCATGTTTTTGTTTGCCGTTTATATGATGATCGATCATTTTACGCTGGCAAAGCGGAGAGCGGCGGCAGGCGGGGCGTCTATGCCAGCAGGCATGGGAGCTGTGCCGGGGGCATATCAGCCGCAGGCTCCGTCACCGTCGGCTGGAGGTTTGGCTCCGTCGGCAGTGCCGGTGTCAGACGGCTTGGCCGCGTCGGCCGTATCGGCACCGCCAGCGGGAAAAATTACGGTTACGCGCGGAGAATTCAGCGGAGCAGAAGTAGAAGTGAGGGATGGGGAAGAAGTGATATTAGGCAGGGATCCGGCGGTGTGCCATCTCGTATTTACAAACAGTAAGATCAGCAGAAAGCATTGCGGTGTGCGATATAACCCAAACACGAATACCTATTTTGTAAAAAATTATTCGATGAATGGAACGTCGTTCGCGTCCGGGCAGTCTGTTTCCAGTGATGTGTTCGTGGAGGTTACGCCGGGAAGTATTATACAGTTGTCAGAGGGCAGGGAGGAAATCGTACTTGGTTGACGGGGATACAGTCAAAGAAAGGAGTTTTTATGGTTTGCAGTCGTTGTGGAGCACAGAATCCGGAAGGAACCCGGGTATGCCAGTCCTGCTATAACCCGCTGGAGGCAGGAGAGATAGGTCAGAGTACGGGAATCCGTACATTATTTCACGATCTGTCGTATAGGAGAACAAAGGGAACGAACGCAATGCTCGGAGTTTTTATTGCTCTCTGTGTTTCTGTTATTTTTACGATATTGGCGTTAGCGGTGCGGGAGCATGTGGGGAGCGGAACAGGTGATGAAATGGCGGTGATTCACATTTCCACATCTCTATGGGTGTTTCTCCTTATATTTCAGATCGCGATGATCGTACTGACTATTTTCAGGCTGGATCTCATTCATGTGATTGTTGGAACGGCAGGTATAGAAGGAATTACAACAATCCTGTTTTGTTCTCTTTTTGTGAAATACCTTGGCTTGAAAGAAATTGATGGACCGACAGCAATTGCCGTTACTTTTATGGTATTATTAATATTGGCAGTATCTGCAAAACTTGTCTTTCTGTGCATCCAGGCCTTTACGGAAAAACGGTTTGAATCGCTGTTGTTTTTCATTTCTGCGTCTTGTTCTGGTGCGATCATGGTATTTGGGATTATCATTTTTATCGTGGGACTTAGCAGCGGGGATCGATCCGGTATCTGGTCAAATCAAAGGATCGGACAGATTCTTTTGTTTGATTTTTGCGGACTGGGGTATGGCTGTCAGTCGTATTGGATCACAGTTATATGTGAGGCTGTTGTGAGCATTCTGCTTTACCGGGGTGTTCTTGGGACGAAGACAAAATGTAACGTGCGGGCATGGATGGGGGATAATGGAGGGCAGTATAGGCCAGTACAGGCCATGCCGATGTCAGGCCGGCAGGCTGTTCCGCAGTCATGGCCGATGTCAGGCCAGACAGTTCCCCAGCCGGGAGCGCCCGGTATACAGTGTCTCGTCGGATACAGGCAGGGACAGGTGGTTTCCATGCAGGGGGAGATCGTACTGGGTTCCGGACAGGGGCAGGTGAATGTTTTAGTGGCGGCACAGGGGATCAGCAGACAACACTGCCGGATCCGGTTTGAAGCCTCGCAGAACTGTTATTACGTAATGGATACATCAACGAATGGGACCTATGTGAATAACCAGCGGATTGCGTCAGGTACGTATACCGCATGCGTCAGAGGCAGTGTCGTTGCACTGGCGGATCAGGGCCAGCAGTATAAGCTGCTGTAGGATCAGGAGGAAAATGTTCTATGGAAACGTGGAAGAAGGGACTTATATGCGGTGGGATCGGCATATTTGCCGTAGTGGTTTTACTCTGTTTTGTTTTTTTATTTCCGTCAGGCGGGACACATAAAAAATCAGACCGGATGGCAAAGAAACAGGAAAAGACAGAGGATACAAATGGGGGACCGGGTATACCGGAGCAGGTATCCAAACTTGGTTTTACGGCGGCTTCTTACCAGGTTCCTGCAAATCAGGATACGGATATGAACCAGTATCTGAACCGGCAGGGGATCGAGGACGGCGACGTGGTTTGGAGTTCCGACTCGGAAAAGGCG
>CAJTZN010000037.1 GCA_910584065.1 uncultured Eubacterium sp. | reverse complement strand
TGAAGGCTGGTTTGACCTATGAGGCGAGAATATATCCAAAAACAGATGTTTGGGGGTTTGACCCTGACATCTTCTCATTATCTTATTTCAATATATTTCGCAATTATCTTCGTCAATAATATAAAACTTTTCATTTGAAATTCGCTTTCTAACCGATGACTCTACTAATAAAACATTCCATTTTCTATACAACACTTCCTGATAAAACTTTGTAATTTCTTTATCGTTAAAATACTCGTGCAAATGAAAGGAAACAAACACTTTGGTATGTAACATATTCTCCGACAAGATATAAAACTGTAAAAGTCTTTCCAAATCACTTTCATACTCGCTCTCTATTCGGATTCCCATAGTCTTTGCCAGTGCCGGAAAATCAATCTCTGTTTTAATGTGATACTCAAAGGGATATTCCATCTCCAATTGCGCAAAAAAAGCCTGTATCATATCATTTAATTCCTGCCCCTTTTTCCAATAAGTTTCATTGGTTGCCGTTTTCCCTAAAGACTGCAGGAACGCATTCATGATACGTTTTTGATTTTCTTCCAGTTGCAGGGGATTTAAAATGATTTCCACCGATTTATTTATAGCAAACTCCTGATCTTCCCCGCAAAGAATCCATTTACCTTCATTTCCTTGTTGTTGTGATAACAATTCTTTTAGCATCATTCGCAACCGGACAGGGGATTCTACTATTACAACTGGAATTATACCATCATGAAACATTATTTGAAATTGCAAATCCGGATGAACCAATTTCATATTATAACCATCCTCTCATCTGACTGTAGCACTTCACCTTCAACCTCTCCCACTATAATTTCCATTTTGCTATACTGTTTCTCCGTAATCGTCAGCATCTGCACCAATCCTTCCTTTGGTTTGTTTTTCCTTACATTTTCCGCAATTCTCTGCGCCACCGTCGTGTTTAGCGCCAACTTACTGTAAACCGATTCCTGCTGCATAACAAACCCACTCTTAAGCAGGAATTTACGAAATCTCACATATTCCCGCTTATGAGTTGTTGTGGTGACCGGCAGATCAAAAAAAACTATTACTCTCATAAATCTATAACTCATACTCCGAGTAAAAAGAAAGCAAAGAAATGTCTGAATCATTCAAAGCATTAAAAACACTTTTCACATAACGCTTGATCGCATTGTTTACGATATAATGTTTCCCTTCCATAATAACTTCCTGATTGAGAATATCGACCAGCTTCATTTTCTGTTCATGCTCAAATTCTA
This sequence comes from uncultured Eubacterium sp., assembly GCA_910584065.1. Taxonomy (GTDB): domain Bacteria; phylum Bacillota; class Clostridia; order Lachnospirales; family Lachnospiraceae; genus Eubacterium_F. The sequence continues at coordinate 38,786 of CAJTZN010000037.1, read as the reverse complement.
TGAATTGCATAGAACAAACGGTACGATCCACCAGTACACGAAACGGCTCCATCAAATCCGATGCCAAATTAAAAGGATTAAACATATTATCATGAAACAAACCTAATTGTGTCAGATAACCATTAGCGGTAATCTCACGATTAAATGCCGATAAAATTATAGTGTAACCATAATTCAGGGCCGCATTGATCACATTGTCCTGGCTCCGTGAAAATTCTTTTCCAAATAGCGCGTTAAAATACACCTTAGCAGCATGACCCTCACGGTTTGTTTCATCATATCGTTGTATTTCCTGCATATATTCTGACAATAACGCTGCTTCCTTTTCCTTCCCCCTTTCTCTTAGAAAATTCATTTGTTGTCCAATCTTTTCGCGCACAATTTCTGTCCATACAGCCTCTTTTAAAGATGGTTGCCATTGAATCTGCATTCGTATCTTGCTGCTGGTATCATGCGATCCATAATAAGAGATCAACTCCGAAGAAGGATTCCTCTGTGCATCACAAAAAATCACCTTAACTTTTTGTCTGGTCAGTTCTGCCAGCAATGCCGCCGTTAATGACACAGATGTTGATTCCACCAATAATACAGCTATCTCAGAAATATGAATCTTGATGGTTTTCATCTCTCTCCGAATCACCAGGTAATTTAATTTAAGATCCAGTTTTGCCGTATTATGAATCACAACTACCCGCCAACTCATAACTCTTTCAGGTCAATAACCTGTTCATAAAAACCTGTAATGGACTGATTGATCAGAAAAACATGTTCAAGTTTGCTAATGTTACTGTTTAAACGTATTGTTCCTGCACGTTTAGATCCTCCAATCAGTGTAAAATCAGACAAAACGCTCCGACATTGAAATAAATGCAATATTTCATTTAATACAAGACACTGTTGAACTTTGGATAAATGTACAAATTTTTCTTTCCCATTTTCCAACGCATCAATTTGAGCTGACAATTGATTTCCATAAATGGTGTTTTTCAACTTATCATGAAAAGTGTCGTATACCCTTTTAAGTTCTTCCTCATTCAACCCCATCTTATCGGATACTTGTACATTCTTATTTATTGCATAATCAGCACAAACCTTACCAACTTTTTTTATCGTTTTTTGTATATTTTCAGATACAATGAGCTGATTTGCTCCTTTGAAAAGCAACCGATTATCAGTCCGGCCAGACAGATGCATCCGAAATCCATCCACTTCAATCAATGCGCCCATCTTGATTTTTGGCAGTAATACTCTTGGGTTGATCAATCCAAGTTCCTCCCTGCAGTATTGCAGCATATTTTCCTGAGACCCCTCCAATTTTTGTGCCAAGTAAACCGGCACAAACTTAAAACTGATCATCGGATTTCCTTTTTTATCGTCAGATTGCACCAAAATAAAATATGCCCCGCTCGCCTTATTATACCCTCCATATTTTTCAATTGATGCCAACCTGGTATCCTCGGCCTTACCTTTCACAGGGACCTGTCCCTTTCCTTTCTTTACTAATTGCTGATCAAATAAACCTCCTTTCACCTCATACGCTTTTCTTGTAAACAGGATATTATTTTTCCTCATCCATTTTTTTACTGTGTGAATGGTTCCCTTTTCCCCTGATGTCCAGGCAGTCTCATCCTTTCTTTTGATATCGTTCTCAAACATTTTCTTTAGATTATAAGTTCTTCCCGGATTATTTTTCACAAACCAGGAAGCATCTTTTGTAAATTTCACGTAATATGTATTACCTACCACGATATTCAAGTAAGCATCCTTTGCATGATGATGATCATTCAGATCACGCACCTTGATCAGATCAAATTGCTGCCGGAAATCACTGACCGCTTTTGCTTTTGCATAAACAATTTCTGTTTTCGGGTACGCCTTATTCAAAATCTGTGTCACTGCCTTCGTGCTCTGTCTCGTTTCCACCAATTGTCTGGCGATAAATCCCGCCAGCTCATCTGTACTGAAAGAATCCCGCCTTGTCAACCGATGATATTTTTCTTTGCTGATCAATCCCTTTTTTAACAGAGTTCTCCACAAATCCCCCGCCTGCTTGACATAGCTCCCTGGAACCGGAAATGTGTCCGATTTACTCCGATTTCGTTCGCTCTTGACGAGCACACGGTTATCTAAACTATCATCCATTACTTTAGAAGCCGGATAAATGTGATCTATATCATAACGGTTTGTAAAAAGTTCTTCCAAATCAATAACCTCATTGGAATACATACAACGCCCCATTTGCGTATAATATAAATACAATTTATCACTCCGCAATTCATTTTCATCCTTTTGTGACAAACTATCGTATAATTCTGATGCCTCCTTTTTGCAAAAACGATATAATTCCTGCAACCTAGATTTACGTGATATCTTTCTTTCTCCCTTTTTGCCTGGCTCCCGGGCCATTTCTACAAAGATGCGTTCCGGTGCAGATCCCATAATATGTTCAATCTCTTTCACAATCTTCAATGCCTGCCATATAGGGCGCCTTACTGCCGGAGATACATACAGATCCTGTACTGTTTGATAGGAGATTTCACTTTCTGAATCTCCCCAGGCGTTGCGCTTTTCAATTTCCTCCACATAACCATATTTTTTGCTTAAAAGACGCATCAGGTTATCATTTGTCTCCCACAAAGCAGTAATAAGATTCATGACTACACCCGTTTCTGGATTCACTGCTTCCACTTCTTCTAAAAATGCACGCGACAACCTTCCCCAGCCACTGTATTTCTTCTCCGCGAGCTGCGTTACCTGCTTCTCGCTTAACTGGGGATACTTCTGTTTTATCCGCTTCTTTAACATTTTAGGTGAATCTGCAAACAAAGTAATGTCCCGAATGATATCTTCCTGCTGTTGTTCTGTTAATGATATACCCGTGGTAATCTGCTTCATATCCATATACGCTTTTAATGAACTCTTAAAATTTTGATCAAATCCAGATAACTCCTGATCTTTTGTGATCATTCCTTCCCGAATGAGATAATCCTTTATTCGTTTACCTGTCACCCGTTTATGACGCTTAAAAACATCATGATATATCTTTTTCTTCATCTCAACGGATACTAATTCTCCGTCAATCCGCAGATTGTTTAATTCATTCAGCACATTAAATTTCGCATAGAGCAGCGATTCTTTAGGAAGAACATCCTCTCCAAGTAAATAGGTACACTTGTTTGTCATTCGTTTTATGAATCTTTCAGCACTCTGTTCCTCATCAATTTTTTCAGAAAAATTCCACGGATAAATTTTATCCGTATTATTACCAATACGAACAGCCCAACTATTTCCCCCTTTCTCTTTATGATAAGTGTTGATCGGACCGACAAAATAGGGGATTCGAAAACGGAAAATTTCTTTGATCTTCTGTGATACTGAAAATCCATCCCTGTCCATTTTCTCTAAAAAGGGATAAAATCGACCTGCGTTTTCCAATATTTTATTCAACTCTTTTTCATGCAATTGATAAGGGATGACAGCATTATCACGAAGAATCTGTTTCGGAAACAATGTACCCTTTTCTATTTCCTCCAACATCTCGTCTCTCACTCTTCTGTCTGTTTCAGCACATGGAATGTCTTGTAATGTTTTCTTCAAAAATTTATAAAAATCTTCACGGGAACATTTTTTATCTATTGGTTGTTTTTTTCCGTTCTTTTTTACCATTCCCACATAAGCGCTATAATTTGCCGTTTTTCCCGGCTCGCCAAACACTTTACGATAACATGCTCTATCCTTCCGTAACAAATTTTTCAACTTAATCAGATCCCGTTTATGTTTTTCAAAAGACTGTATCTTTGCCTCTGATAAATACGAACAAGTTCCCAATATATCACTTAAAATCGACCAGTCAAAAATCGCTTTTGCCGAAAGGATCAACAAAAACTGATCTCCCAATATTTCTTCTACTTGAGAAATATATTCTTCATAATTATCGTCCGAAAAAGAAATCTCATTCCGCTCTTCCTCGTCCAGTGTTCTGTTATTAAACAAAATACTCAGCTTTACCTTGCAGCCAGCTATCAAGCCTGCCAGAGCCATTTTTTGCTTATCCTTTCCAGCAAACAGGGCACATAGCTGTTTCTTTTTTTCTGTTCTGCTGCTATCGCTTGATGTTAAAATTTCCTCTAATTTCCAAATATTACCTTCTTGTTGAAATTCACTGAGCTCAATACCATTTTCTTCCAGACAATCTAGAAACACTTCCACAGCAGCTGAAAATTCCATTCCTTCCGATATTTCTTTTCCCTCAAATAAAAAATGTCCCCTGTGTTTCAAAATATGATGCAAGGCCAAATACAATAGCCGGATATCAGGCTTTTTATCCATCTGAGTAATGAGTGCATAACGCAGATGATATATCGTTGGAAACTGTTTATGAAATTCAACATCAGTAAATCCCTGATCGGTAAATAATGTATATGGAAGTTCCGGCATATTCCCCTCCAAATCCCTCTTATCCTCCGGAACATATTTACTTTCTTTCATTCTCACAAAGAATCCAGGGTCTTTTGCCGCGATCTCTTCCGAAAATAATTGCTGAAGCAGCGAAATTCTGTTTTTCCTTCGTTCCGTTCTTCTTCTGGCTGTCCGAAATGCTCTCCGTTCTTCTGCTGTATTTGCCTGCTCAAAAAGTCGGATTCCCCACAAAGCTTTTCCGTGCCTTTTGATGATTTCGTAACGGTCGTCTGTAACCGCCCAGCCAACAGAAGTGGTTCCCATATCTAATCCCAAATAATATTTGTCTTTTCTCCTCGTGTTTCCCATGTTTATCCTTCTCCTTTATAATTTTCTCTTGACATGATCGGTTTCATGGCGTAAGATAAATATTAGTTAAGTACCATACTTAATTTTACATCATAAGTTCAAATAAAAATTTATTCAAACCGCCTTAGGGCATCACAGTGTGTGAATGATGAAAACTCGCAGTAGCGGGTTTTTATTTTATCCTAATACGTGAAAACACCACCACCGTCTCCACCCCCCTCGTCCAAGGAAACAGATCCACGCAAACCGCCTTCTCCGCCCGATACCCATACTCCAAAAACACCTCCATCTCCCTCGCCAGGCTCGTCGGCTTACAAGAAATATAAACAATCTCCTCCACCCCATACTCCAAAATCCTCCGCAGCGCCTTCGGATGCACCCCCTCCCGCGGCGGATCCAGCACGATCATATCCGGTCTCTCATCCATCTCATAGATCACCTTCAACACATCCCCGGCGATAAACTCACAATTCTCCAGCCCATTCCTCGCCGCATTGACCCGGGCGGCCTCCACCGCCTCCTCCACGATCTCCACCCCGATCACTTTACCATCCTGCACTGCCGGCGCCAGCACCTGCGCGATCGTCCCCGTCCCGCTGTACAGATCGAACACAACCTTCCCGCGAACATCCCCGACATACTCCCTCACGATCTCATACAAAACCTCCGCCCCGCGCGAATTTGTCTGAAAAAAAGAAAACGGCGTGATCTGAAACGTAAGACCCAGAATCTCTTCATAAAAAGAATCATTCCCATACAAAATCTCCGTCCGATCCGCCCTGACCACATCCGAGAGCCCGTCATTCACCATATGTAAAACCCCGGCAATCTTCCCCTCGTAATCGTTCTCCAATAACCTCTGACAATAAGGCCCCAGATCGACCTCTCTCTGAGAAGTCGTCACAAGACACACTAAAATCTCCCCCGTTTTCGCCGCATTCCGCACGAGCAGATGGCGCAGATACCCCTCATGGCTCATCTTATGATAATAGGGCAGACCTTCCCCCGCAAAATAATCTACCGTAGCCGACAAAATTTTCCTCACATCCCCATTCACGATCTGGCAATCCCGAACAGGAACAATATCATAAAAACTCCCCCTCTTATGCAGGCCGAGCGTAAGCGCCCCGCCCTTCACCTCATCGCCAAACGAAAATTCCATCTTATTCCGGTATTCCCACACCGCCGGACTATCCACACAGGCGATCTGCGGGAAATCCGGGCAGACGTCGCGAAACAACGCCTCTACCTGGCTCCGTTTCAGTTCCTTCTGTACCTGGTATGCCAGCGTCTGATACGAACAACCGCCGCACACATCAAAATGAGGGCACGGCGGAACTTTTGTTTCCAAGTCCGACCGCGCCAAAATCTCCATAACCCGTCCTTCTTTTTTCTTCTGTTTATTTTTCGTCAGCTGGAACGAGATCCGCTGCCCCGGCAATGTGTTTTTCACTTGCACAATCTCTTCCTCCCCATCCACCTTCACGATTCCCTTATTCGGGAAAGCAAGGCGGATCACCTCCCCTTCATAGCACTCTTTTTTCTTCATCATCGCTCCAACCTTCATCCTTCCTGTTCATTTTTCACTGGAAATAACCGGCTCACAGATTGCTCCCGTTCCATCCCCAGTTCTTCACATCCTGATACTTCACATAAATGCGGTTCTTCGGTATTCCCAGTTCACCCTCCAGGATTTCGCAGATCTTCCCGGTCAGATCGTCGCTCACCGACGCCGAAATACTGCCAAACACGCTCACTTCAACAAACGCGCTCTCGCCGTCCCGGTTTCCCTGAAAATAGAGATCATACTCATCCTCAAAACCTACCATCAGCCAATGCTCCGATTTTCCGGGAATAAGGGTGATCGCGTCCCCGAGTTTCTGTTTCACGGCTTCCTTCTTCTCATCTGTCATCTTTACAGTAACCTTTGAATTAATAAACGGCATATTATCCTCCATTCCGGAGCGTTTACGCGACGGGGCGACGAGAAATTCGCGAAGGCGATTTCTCGTCTGCCATCAGGGCTTATTTGTGACGCTCCGGCACAAATAGCCGTGTAAAAAATAAGCTATCAAGCTTATTTTTCACACTATTCTCCTTCCATTTAACGTTTTTTTACAGGCAGAATGGGAACTGCGGACCAAACACCCCAGCCTCATTCCGCCTTCCCTTTTTATGGTAACATAAGCGGAAAAGGAAGTCAAATTTGCTTTTTCCCACAAAATAAGTTATACTGTACTAATACGATAATGACAAGATGCGCAGAACACTGCGTAAAAAGTTGAGAAATGAAAGGAATCATAGAACGGAATCATGAAAAAGAATAACGAAGAAAGTATCATGGACATCATCAATAAATTGCGGGAGATCGATTACATAAACCCGGAGGACATCCCAAACATTGACCTCTATATGGATCAGGTCACAACGTTCATGGACGCCCATCTCGAAGCCTGCAAGCGGACGGAAGAAGACAAGATCCTCACCAAAACGATGATCAACAACTATACGAAAAATAATCTGCTCCCGCCGCCAAATAAAAAAAAGTATTCCAAAGAGCACATGTTTCTCCTGATCTTTTTGTACTACTTTAAAAACGTCCTGTCGATCAGCGACATCCAGAAGATTTTCGCCCCCCTCACCCACATGTTTTTTGACGGGGGATCGAAAGACATTTCTCTTGAAAAAATATACGAAGAAATATTTAAAATGGAAAAAGAACAGACAAATAGTCTCACCAAAGATGTCGTACGCCGTTTCAAAAGTTCGCAGGAAATATTCATTGACGCCACGGACGAGGCCGAAGCCGACTATCTGTCCCGTTTTGCCTACATCTGCATGTTGAGTTTCGACGTTTACATAAAAAAACAGATCATTGAGCGGATCATTGATGAGACACTCGATTTCGACCCGCGAAAAGGCAAGTAAAAAACATACCGGATATAAGTAACATACCGGATGGAACTGCGCGCAGCCAGCACAGATCCATGACATTCACCAAAAATCGAAGGAGGACTATCGTGACTGATATATTAACCGGATTAAACGACAAACAGCAGGAGGCCGTGGAACATTTCGAGGGGCCCCTTTTAATTCTGGCGGGCGCCGGTTCCGGAAAGACCCGGGTGCTGACCCACCGCATCGCCTATCTGATCGAAGAACATCAGATCAACCCGTTCCAGATCCTCGCGCTGACGTTTACAAACAAAGCGGCCAATGAAATGCGGGAGCGGGTGGACCAAATTGTCTCCTACGGCGCAGGGAGCGTGTGGGTGAGCACGTTCCACTCGACGTGCGTCCGCATCCTGAGACGCTTCATCGACCACATCGGCTATGACCGCAGCTTTACGATCTACGACGCCGACGATCAGAAAAGCCTGATGAAGGATATTTGCAAGCACATGAACATTGACACCAAAAAATTTCGCGAAAAAACATTTCTGAACGCCATCTCAAACGCCAAAAACGAATTGAAAACCCCCGAAATTTACGCGGACGAAGTGGCAAAACAATACGACCGCAAAATTTTCGGCGACGTATATAAAGAATACCAAAAGCGCTTAAAACAAAATAATGCGCTTGATTTTGACGACCTCATTATGAAAACGGTGGAACTGTTCGAGACGCAGGCAGAAGTCCTCGAGCAATACCAGAACCGCTTCCGTTTCCTTCTGGTGGACGAGTATCAGGATACGAACACCGCCCAGTTTAAACTGCTTGCGCTGCTCGCGGGAAAATACCGCAATCTCTGCGTCGTCGGGGACGACGACCAGTCGATCTATAAATTCCGCGGCGCCAATATCATGAACATATTAAACTTCGAAAAGATCTTTCCCGATGCGGTTACGATCCGGCTCGAACAGAACTACCGCTCGACCAAACGCATTCTGGACGCCGCCAATGAAGTGATCCGGCATAATACCGAGCGGAAAGCAAAATCCCTCTGGACGAAAGCCGAGGAAGGGGAACCGATCCGTTTCGTGCAGTTCCTAAACGAGTACGAAGAAGCGGCCGGCATCGCCAGCGACATCAAACGCGAAACCAACTTGGCTAACCAGAACAACTCCAACTTGGCTAACCAGAACAATTCCGACTTGGCCAGATGCGGCTACTCCGATTTCGCCATCCTGTACCGGACAAACGCGCAGTCCCGAATTTTCGAAGAAAAGCTTGTCCAGGAAAATATCCCCTACCGGATCGTCGGCGCGATCAATTTCTATGCGAGAAAAGAGATCAAAGATCTTCTCTGCTACCTGAAAGCCGTGAGCAATTCCGACGATGACATTGCCATCAAACGAATCATCAACGTGCCGAGGCGGGGAATCGGAGCCACGACCGTCTCGCGTGTCACCGACTACAGTATCGACCATGAAATCAGCTTCTTTGAGGCGCTGCGCCAGGCGGACTACATCGACGGCTGTTCGCGCGCCGCTTCCCGGATCCACAGCTTTGTCAGCTTTATCGATCATTTAAAGCAAAGTCTTGACGAACCCGGATTCAGCCTGAAAGGACTGTTGGAAGAGATCATAGATTCCACCGGATACGTAAAGGAACTCGAGGCCGAAGACACGGTAGAAGCCGGCGCCAGACTGGAAAACATCGACTCGCTGATGAACAAAGTCATCCAGTTTGAAAACGATGCCGCCGAAGATCCGTCCGGCGAGCCGGCCACGTTGGACAGCCTGCTTGAAAACATCGCGCTCGTCGCGGATATCGACACGGTGGACAGCGACGCCGAGCAGGTTCTCCTCATGACGCTGCACAGTGCCAAAGGACTCGAATTTCCGCACGTATACATATGCGGCATGGAAGAAGGCGTATTCCCCGGTTCGATGGCAGTCTACGACCCCTCGCCGGAAGAGATGGAGGAAGAGCGCCGTCTGTGTTATGTCGGGATCACAAGAGCGATGAAAAAACTGACGCTGACCTGCGCGATGCGGCGAATGAGGAACGGAGAGCCGGATTTCAACCTTCCCTCCCGTTTTATCAGCGAGATCCCGAGACACCTGATCAAACAGTCTGACGGGGAATATGAAACGCCGGTCACCCGAACGATCGAACCAACCGGCAGAACCCAGACCGAACCATTTGGCGGCACATCAGCCAGGCCGTTTGGCGGCACACCATCCCAGCCGTCGGCCTGGTCTGCTCAAACACCAGCCAGGCCGGGAGCGGGGAAAAAACAGCGCGCGGCAAATTCCAAAAACCCATTTGCCGACAATCCGTACATCCAAAAAGGAAAATCATTATTTGCCGGACAGGGGACGTCCTCTCCTGCCGCGGGCCTCTCCCAGACGGCCGCGGCATCTGCCGGCACCGCCGGCGCGCCGGATTACAAGGCGGGTGACACGGTTTATCACATGAAGTTCGGCACAGGAACCGTCGTGTCATTGGAGCGCAAGGGCAACGACTATGAAGTCGTCGTTACATTCAACGACTTCGGCCAGCGCAAGCTTCGCAGTTCATTTGCAAAACTTACAAAAATATAAATTTATGACTGGTATATTTTCACCTAATATGTTATACTACTATATAGAAGCAGCAATAGAAAATGAATGGATATGGAAAGGATGGTAGTGATCTATGTGCGGAAAAATTGATGATCTCGTAAACAATGCTAAAATCAACCAGCTTTTAAACAAAAATAAAGCAGATGAGGAGCGGAAGACTTGTATCGTGTGGATACTCGCCATCATTGGCGCTGTTGCCTGTGTCGCAGCGATTGCCTACGCCGTATATCGCCGCGTAACTCCCCGCTATCTGGATGATTTTGATGGTGACTTTGACTATGATGAGTTTGACGATGACTTCGATGATGATGACGACGAAGACGTAGACGTTTACGTGAAGCCGTCATCCAAATAAAAAGCATACTAACTGGTTTTTGTTTTCCTCTTTTTCTATAAGGGCTGCCTGTCATATCCCGACAGGCAGCCCTTTCCATATTGCAGGGCAAAGAACTGCCCCGCTCCTTTTCCCTTTCGCCGAGCAAGGAATGGCTTCACTCGCCTCGTAACTCTTTCGGCGTATTCGACAAAGCGACTGCCAGCGCGCCCGGCCCGATATGGCACGAGACGCTGAGCGACAGATTGTCGATATAAATATCCTGTCCCGGAAAAATCTGCTCCAGTTCCTGCCGGAAAATCTCTGCCTCCTCCCAGTTTTGCGTGTGGGCGATGTCAATGAGCATCTGGCCGGAGTCCGCAAACCGTTTTTCCATATCGCTCGTGACCGCTTTTATCATCGTCTGCTTTGCCTGTTTTAACGTCTTCACTTTGGCAAAGGCATCCAGCCTCTCTCCCTGGATCTGAAGCACCGGCTTGATGCGCAGGACCGTACCGATCGCCGCCACTGCCGGCGTCAGCCTGCCGCCCTTCCTCAGGTATTTTAACGTATCCACCATGATATAAATACTGCTCTCGAACTTGTCCCGCAGCAGGATGTCCTTTATCTCCTGGCCCGCAAATCCCCGGTCTGCCAGTTCCTTTGCCTGGATGACCGACCGCCGCTGCGTGACGGAAATGCGCTGGTTATCGACGACAAATACCCGTCCCGCGAACTCATCCTCCTCCGCGAGCATGAGCGCGGTCGCACACGAACTGCTGATCCCGCTGGACATCGGGATATGTACGATCTCCTCACTTTCCGCCAGTTCCTTTCTCCAAAGATCCATCACCGCTTCCGGAGACGGCTGGGAAGTCGACACTTCTGCCGAGCTGTCCAAAAGAGCGCGGTAAAAATCGTCCTGGCTCATGCTGATCCCCTCAAAATACTGTGTTTCATTGATAAAAAACGGCATCGGAACAACCACGATCCCCAGATCCTCCGCCTGCTCCTGCGTGATACCGCTGTTGCTGTCTGTGATAACCTTAACCTTACCCATCATCTAACCTTCTTTCTAACTTAATGTTCACTTCATGTTCCACTCCATCTGTTTCGCGGAATGATCTATGTCAATGAGCCCGTATTTCCGTTTCACCCGCGCCAGTTTCCGCAACACCGGCTTATGGAGAATCACAAGAAATACGGCGGTGGAAATACCAAACGCCAGATTGAACGGAAAAGAAGCGCCGTATACCGCAAGGACCGCCATCCGTGTATTTTCCCCCTCATAATAAAACAGCGTATTGATGTCCACGATACCGCCGTATAACACCAGCACGGAGCCGACGCCGTACAGGCAGAGCGTGAACTTATTGACCGGTATCCGCCGGAACGCGATGCCGGAAAAAAAACCGACCAGTCCGAGCGCAAACATCTGAAACGGCGTCCACGAGCCCTGTCCAAAATAAAAGTTGGACAAAAAAGCGCTCATGGCACCCGTGATAAATCCGGTCTCCGCACCAAGTGAGATCCCCACGATGATGACAACGGCCGCCATCGGCTTCACCTCCGGCAAAAAGAAGAAGGACACGCGGGAGGCCACCGCCAGCGCGCACATAACGGAGATGATCGTCAATTCCGCGGCCGAGGGCTTCCGGTTCTCGAATTTCAGCAAAAAAAGGATCACTCCTGATAAAATGATTGCCAGACTGATCGCATAATATTCCTTCCCCTGCAAATAAAATAAACTATAAAACAATATGCCGACGCAGAATAAAAGGATCACCGCTTCGATCCACTCCTGTTTACGTTTCATACAAACTCCTCTCTGACACGAGATCCGGATACTTGTCCCTTGTGATCTTGTGGATGGCCGTCGTATAAAAATAGTGTTCGTTCAAAAACTCAGACGTGCGCATCGGTTCCGTCAGCTCCGACCGGAAGCACATGGACATCCACTCACAGTAATTCGCGGCAAATTCGACGTCGTGCGTCACGACGATCACGGTCTTTCCCTCTCCGGCCAGTTTTTCCAGCCACCCCCCAAACATCCGCTTCCACTGGGGATCCAGCCCCTTCGTCGGCTCGTCAAATAAATAAACCGACGCCTGTTTCCCACAGAGATACGCCATCGCCACACGCTGCATCTGCCCTCCGCTCACATCATACGGATGCCGGTCCAAAAGGTCCTCCAGCCCGAAATCCTCGGCCACCTGCCGGTCAGAAACAACATCCCGCACCCGTTCCTGCAAAAACATATATTTTGGTTCCTGCGGAAGGTAGGCGATCTCACCATCCACGGTTATCTTCCCATGGTAATGTCTCTTCGCACCGGTCAGTACCTTTAAAAACGTAGATTTCCCGCTCCCATTTCCCCCGACGATCCCATAAATATGGCCGGGATACGCCCGGAATTGTATCCCCCTAAGAATATCCGGCCCCGTGCGCTCATAGCGGAAATACACATCCCTGCACACGAGCGAACACGCTCCCGTAAGTTCCTTTCTCTCCTTTTTCATTACCGAAAGTTCGATATTCGCCCCATAAAACCAACTCCGGCATTCCTTGATACTCTGCGGGCACCCGCCTTCGGACTCGTTCACGCCAGCGTACAACCTCACATAAGATGGCATATACGACAGATATTCCGCAGAAAGTTCCGAGCGGCCTATTTTTTCATAAACGCCTTTTACCGTATCAAATGCCGCGATCCGCCCCCCGTGCAGAACGAGCATCCGGTCGCACGCCGCGAGAACCTCCTCCAGCCGCTGCTCGATCAGGATGACAGTAATGCCAAACTGCGTATTCAGGCGCTTTACGATCTCTAAAAATTCCGTAGCCGCCATCGGATCGAGCTGCGCCGTCGGCTCGTCGAGCAGAATGACCGCCGGATCGAGCAGGAGCACCGCCGCCAAATTGACCAGCTGCAGTTCCCCGCCCGACAATTCGCATATGGCGCGGTCCAGCCATTCCTGCATGCCAAAATACGTCGTCGTTTCCGCGATCGCGTGCCACATATGTTCCGGCGGAATACCCTTATTTTCCATGCCAAATGCCAGTTCATGGCGTACGGTATCCGTCACGGACTGTGTGCGCGGATCCTGCATCACAAAGCCAAACGCGGGATTTATTTCTTTGATCTGGCGCAATAACGTCGTCTTTCCGGATCCCGACGCCCCGCACACGACGATAAATTCCCCCGGCTGTACCGTAAACGACACATCTTCCAGCGCCGGCACTGTTTCCCCCGGATACGTGTAGGTTATATGTTCGAAATGATACGGCTCCATTTCAGCTCCTCCTTCACATTCAGCGCCATCGGGATCTGAAACAGGACGGCAAAAATAATATAGGCCGCTGCCCCGCCCCCGTCACACTCATATTCAATAAACGGAAACACCTCCATCCCCGACGCGGACGTCAGATAACACCCCGTGCCCGCCGCGGTCAGACAGACGATCAGCACGACCAGAACCGCGTCCCTTCTCGCAAACGCGCGGCGGCAGATGCTCGTCCGCTTCCCCTGTCCATATCCCCGGTATTTCATGGAAATCCCCCGATCGAGCGAATCTTCCAGTGTAAGGCCGATCAGCGCCGACAGCATTCCCTTCTGGAACACGCCCGGATACCCCGCCTGATCTCCCGCCTGTCTCTGGGTTTCCCTCAGCTGCGCGTAATCCCGTTTCAGTTTGGGAATCAGTCCGAGAGCCATCGAAAACAGAAGCGAAAATGACGGAAAAACGCCAGCACACAGGCACATGATCTTTTCAGATGTCATGATCGACTGGAATGTCCCGAACACAAGCATCGAATCCGCCAGTAAGAATCCCGTCATCATCCCGTACACGAGACACTCCACAGTGACCGGCAGCCCGCCGAGCATAAACAAAACCTGCACGCCCCGGTGGTTGATGAGCGCATTGATCACGGTGCACAGACAGACAAAAAGCAGGCATCTGCCCGCAAATTTTGCCCCTTTCCCTATTCCCTTTACATACATATAAAAAATCGTCTGGCTCACAAACCCGATCCCCAGAAGCACCGGATCAAATATGAGGATCAGGATGGCCGCCGCTGCCAAAAAATAGAGAAAAACCACTCCCGGATGGTAGGTGCCAAAAGTATTCATCCCCTTCTCTCCCATTACCTTTCACAAGTATAATAAAATACGATGTTATCATTTTTCTTTACTTTATACTGGCTGCACCCCACGTCCGGCTCTTTCCCATTCACCGAATACATCCAGCCGCTCTCGTCGCCGCAGTCAAACTCGTACAGCTGATTGATCCCCTTTATGTAATAAGTAGAGAATCCGGGTGTAAATACGTAATCAATCAGTATGTTCTGCTTCGAACACACTTTTTTCAGCAGATCAAACACGGTATCCCCCTCCGAAAATTCATACGTTCCGTCCAGGATCACGCCGTCCGGCGGGATGATCTTTTTCAGATTTTCTTTCAGCTGGTCCATATGTGCCAGCACAGAAGAACACGTGATCTGCAGTGTACATTGGTTTTTGGCCTCGGCCGTTGCCGCCGGCCTGAACGGTGCCTTTGATGGCGCTGCCGCCGGAGTTGTCTGGTCCGCTGGTTTTGACGTTTTCGACGACTTAGGGGATTTTGACTTCGGCGGTCTGGCCGTCGCTTTGCTCGCAGATGAGCGGCCACTGTCCGCCGAACGATGAGACCTGTTCTTTCTCGAAGAGGCCGTACTGCTGCCCTGTCCCGATGAATCCTTTTTCCGCCGGGTCCCGCCAGCATTCCCCTGATTATCATTCGATGTGCCTGTTTTTCCCGCGCCGTTTTCCCGGATGTGATCCGGATCATTCTGTCCCGGCTCCGCTGACTGGCCTGCTTCCTGAGCCTGTCCATTCGATGACGCCTGACTATCTGTCGCTGCCTGTCCATCTGGCGTCGTCTGGCCGTCTGCCATCGCCTGTCCATTTGGCGTCGCCTGAGCATCTGGCGTCGCCTGGCCCCCACTGGAAATAATGGCAGCTCCGGTTGAAATAACCGGCTGTGCCGTTTTATCAATTTCTTTCGATGTCGTGCCCCGGTCTGTCAGAAACACACAAATGGCGATAAGGGACGCAGCACAAAATAAGATCAATTTTTTATTCATGTTCATATCAGTACCTTTTTTCGCTTTCCTTTTGTTTCTAAACAGTATAACATAACCGGAAGATAAAGTCCAATCAAAATTGCCGGCCAAATAAAAACAACAAACAATCTTAAGAGCTACTTGATTTTTCTAAAGTGTGCTGTTATAATGAAAACGCTGAATTTAATATAAGTAGCTGTATTGGTTTCTACATAGGGAAGCCGGTGTGAGTCCGGCACAGCCCCCGCTGCCGTATTTGAGGATGTGGATTGCACGGCCGACAGGCCAGCCACTGGATCGCCATAATCTGGGAAGGCGCATTCCACAGTTGATCCATGAGTCGGAAGATCTGCCTCTACAGTCTTGAAATATGCCTTTTCGGAGGGAGAAGGAATGTTTTGGCAACACACTTATGTCATAACAGTCTCTACAGAGATTTCTTATTTCTTACTCATATTACATTTCACACAAACAAAAAAACGCCAAATGAAGCAAACAATGCCCCCCAAGCAAGCACAGCAGCAAAGCATTGTTTAAAAAGCGTGCATTGTTTACTCAGGCAGAAATGAGGGAAAAAATGAGAACAACAAAGAAACTGTTTGCGTTACTTCTCGCAGCTGTCTTATGTATTTCGACGCTGGAAATAAACGCGGACGCACAAAACACAGCAGACACCGTAATCGTAACACTGAAAGTGGAGGATGTCGATTCCACACTGATCTCGGAACAGGTTACACTCACCAAAGACGATGTGAAAAAAATCAACAACACCTTTGTCGTCGAGAGCGGCAGCGTTGAGGTCCCCGTTCTCACATCAGAGGACTTTACCGCGGCAAATGTTTTAGGAAAGTACATAACCGATACCTCTGACTCACCCGCGGCTGACCTTACCTTTTCCTATGGCAGCCCGCTTTATATCAAAGGCCAGAAAACGTATGACTATTTTCCGTACTGGTCATTCCGTGTAAACAACACGGCTCCGGCAGACGAACAGACCGGTTATGGTTATACATCTGACACATGTCCGGTCAAAGACGGCGACTGTATCGTCTTCTTCCGCCAGGCATGCTACGACCCCAATGCCGGTGACTGGGGCGCCTATACAAAATACAGCTATTTTGACAAACCGGTATATCAAACCGCTGTCAATACACCGGTTTCCATCACTTATTCCGTTGATGACGGCTTTGGCGGAAGCACGAGTTCCGCAGCCAATGAGGAAATATCCATTTTCAAACAAGGCGATCTCATGAAGAAAGTGAAGACCGATGCTAACGGCATCGCCGGGTTATCTTTCGATCAGGCCGGAACGTACACGATCACTGGCAGCAGGGAAACAAACGGGATACCCGAACATTCACATGCCTCGGCCACGATCACCGTCACCGGGCCAGACATAACCCCGACTGCCACACCGACGGCATCCCCGGACCAGACATCTGCTCCATCCGGAACACCGGCGGCATCGGCCACACCAGCTGGTACGCCTAATGTATCTGCTAGCCGGGAGGCAGCCGGCGCCG
Organism: uncultured Eubacterium sp.; assembly: GCA_910584065.1. Classification (GTDB taxonomy): domain Bacteria; phylum Bacillota; class Clostridia; order Lachnospirales; family Lachnospiraceae; genus Eubacterium_F. The sequence continues at coordinate 21,573 of CAJTZN010000037.1, read as the reverse complement.
CGAAAAAAACCGTAAAAAAACCGGCCCAGCCGAAAAAACTCACCGCTTCCGTGGCAAAAAATGCAAAAGCATCCGCGAAAAAAGTTACAATAAGCTGGAAAAAGGCTGCCGGCGCCACCGGATACGAACTGTCAGTATCAAAGAAAAACAAAAAAGCATTTCGAACGATCGCAAGGACAAAGAAAACAAAGATCACGAAAAAATGGAAAAAAGGACTCTGCTATATCAAGGTCCGCAGTTACAAAAGGCAAAATGGCAAAACCATTTACAGCAACTACAGCACAATCATTAAGGTGAACGTACGATGAAAAAAATCATTTCCATACTGATAACGGCAGCAGTCCTAAGCTTGCTGCCGTTTCAGGCACTACAGGCCTGGTCTTCTTTTCGAAACGAGCAGGGACAGGGACAAGCCAATACGATTGCAGCAAAAACGCCGCTGTCTCCGGAAACAACCGGAGCAAAATGGCAGATTCGATTTGCGGAAGGAGGCGGCACCGCCTACAATTCCGATCCGGTCATTACCGATGCCCATATTTATATCGCATGTAAGAGCACCCTTTACCAGTTAGACAAAAACGGAGCCATCCTCTCTTCCATTCCACTGGAAGCACCGATGAATTCCGTCTGCCGCATGTGTTTGAATGAAAACCGGCTTTTTATCCCGTTAAGCGGCGGAAGGATGCAGTGTATTGATATATCCACGATGAAATCCCTCTGGGCGAGTGAAGCATTCGGTCTGCAGTCCCTTACGACTGTATACTGTGCAAATGGCTTCGTCTACGCCGGAACGACAAATGCCACAGGGACGGACGGGCTTTTTTACTGCCTCTCCGCAGAAGACGGAAGGACCCGTTGGACTTACAAAGCTCCAACCCCCTGCGGGTACTATTGGAGCGGCTCCGTCACAGACAGCGGGGACAATTTTGTCCTCTTCGGCGGGGATGACGGCATCCTGATCTCACATAGTGCCGGGAATGATACCGTATTGGACACATATGACCTCTCCGGCAGCATACCACAAACAGACGGACAATCTGCCGCCCCCGGAAAGATCCGCGCCGGCATCACATACGATGCCGATACGGACGCCTACTACACGACTTCCACAAACGGATATTTATATCAGATCAAAATGTCCTCCCAGGGTACATTTGCATCTGTAACAGCGCGTTCTCTCATGGCGTCCCGCACGCCGGACTGCAACTGCACGAGCACGCCTACCATCTGCAGCGGCAGGATCTACGTGTGCAGCTATAACGGCCTTCAAGGGCAGATCCATGTGATCGACGCCGCATCCATGACCCCGATCTATTCTGCTACATCTCCGGACTGCCGCGATATAAAATCGTCGCCGCTTGTCAGTACCGGCATGGCCAGTGAAGAAAATGGGAAAAATGAGACCGGTTCCGTCTGCGTTTATTTCACGCAGAACGCACTTCCCGGCGGAATTTATTACATCCGGGATGACAAAACAGCGCGATCGGCCGAAATAGAAACACTGTTTACACCAAAAGAGGGAAAGCAGTTCTGCCTCTCGAGTATCGCTGCCGGCACCGACGGAACCCTGTATTACTCCAATGATTCCGGAACATTTTTTGCCGTACAGGAAGGATATGCGCCGGGCCCTGACGAACCAGCCGTACCCAACGAGCCCTCCCTTAAACCGGAGGCATCTTCGATTCCGGCTGTCGTACCGTCAGCCACGCCCCCGTCTTCCCCCGTCTTACCAGACACGGGCGAACGGACACCGAGGGGAAAGAAGGAGAAAAATTCAAAAAAACCGGGAAAACCCCGGAAGATCAGATGGAAGTTGAAAAAAACAAAACGCAGTTCTTACCGCGTCACCTTTACATGGAAAAAAGGAACCCCTACCGCGTATACCCGGATAAAAATCTCAAAGCGGAATAAAAAAATGTCCAAAAAACAGTGGAGTCGGGTTTACCAAACATCTGCCGCGAAAAAAACGATCACACTGAAAAGCGGAACATACCGTATTTCCTTTTACGGCTGTCTGTCGGACGGCAAAAAAAGTGGAGCGGTAAACAGCACGCTCCACCTTCCTTCCTGATCAGAAAGATAAATGTCCCTATTTCCCGATCAGAAAGATAAATCTCCCTATCCCTGATCAGGAAGACGCCTCCCCGCCGTCATCCGAATCCCCGGGTGATTCCGGCGTCTCCGGATCGGGTGCGGATGGGGCGCTGCCCGGATCCGCATTTTCGTTTCCATTCTCCTCTTCCAATTCCTCGAGCAGACTTTTATGCTTTTTCGGATTTTCCTGGATCGTCGCCATCATCTTAGCCTTCAGATACAGGTCGCTATTGTAGCGGAACAGAAAACTTTCATCTTTCGGCGGCACTTTCTCCCCTTTCATAATCCGTCTGGCGATCGCAAGCGCACGAGAAAGATCTCCCGTCGGTTTCTTCTTTTTCTTCCCCGCATTGGACAATCGTTTCATGTTCTGTTTCCTGAACGCATCCGCAAGTTTTGCCATCTGAAGCCCCTTCTCCGATAACTCGACTGATACCGGAGATTCTGCTTTTTTCGCAGCGGCACCCTGCTGATCTTCTACGTTTTTGGCAGCCTGAGCGCTATTTTTTGAAATATCGTACCAAAGCTGCTCCAGGGAAGAAGATTGCTTAGAAGTAACTTTCATAGAAGCAGCCTTCTTCGTACCGTCCTTCCCAGCCCGAATCGAATGATCCCCATATGCCGCAGAATTTGTTATATTCATGATCATCACATCCTTGCCTTCCAAAAGAGTAAATCCGTTTACCCCTGAATATCATTCTACAACATATATATCGGATTACATCCGTAAATAATTTAGGGCATTTCAGAAACAATACATGATCCGTCTATGGTGCACAACTTACTTTTCACATGCCTTGTTTGCAAACGCCGTATTTACCAGTTCTTCATACGGCACCCTCTTTGTAAGCTCCCCGCCGGATTCCAAAACATCCTGCAGCAGCTTGAAACTATCCGCTTCAAACACAAGATTTTCCTTCCATGTACCCTGTTTATGATAACGTTCTACAATCGTCGTCAATACATCCAGCTCCGTTTCCGCAAACTGCGGCTGGATCACTTTTGCAATTTCCGCCGGACTGTGGCTGCTTACGAAATCCATCCCCTTCTGCAGGGCGTTGGTAAACTTCTGGATGATCTCCCCATGTTCCGCGATATAACCCTCTTTAGCGGAATAAGCGGTATACGGCACATTACCGCTTTCTACACCGAGCGACGCAACAACAGTACCTTTCCCCTCTTTCTCCAGCGACGCGGCAAATGGTTCAAACTCCACTGAATAATCGCCCTGTCCGGATGCAAACGCTTCCGCTGTCAAGCCAAAATCAATATTTTGTACCATCGTCAGATCCTTCCCCGGATCAATATTATTTTTCTTTAGTATGTACTCAAACACCATCTGCGGCATGCCGCCCTTCCTGCCCGCCAAAACGGTCTTCCCTTTCAGTTTCTCCCAGGCAAACGCTTCGTCCTTCTCTCTTGCCACCAAAAAGTTACCTGCCCGCTGTGTCAGCTGTGCAAAGTTTACGATCTTTTCTCCCGATCCCTCATTGTATACGTAAATGGAAGCTTCGGATCCCATAAATCCGATGTCCGCCTCCCCTGACAGCACCGCCGTCATAACGTTATCCGCGCCGGCGCCGTTGACGAGGTCGATCTTGATCCCCTCTTCTTCAAAGTAACCATTCTCGATTGCTACGTATTGCGGCGCGTAAAAAATAGAATGCGCCACCTCGTTCAGCTTCACATTGACAAGTTCCTTTTCCGCGTCCGATTTTCCGCAGCCGGCCAGCTGCATCATCACCAGCGAAAGGACGAGCAACATGGCAGCTGCCCTTTTCAGGGAACGTTTTTTTCGTTCTTGTTTCATTTTTTTCCCCTTTATGACCTTTTTCCATAATATATGATAAAAAAGTATGATTGTGAAGTTTTTTTAATGGAATGAATAACATAAAGAAATATGAAAAAAGAAGGGAGAGTCCCCCTTTTCTGCCAGATCCCTGTGCAGAAGGAAAACTCTACCCGCCAAAATGACTATAGTACCATTGATACATACCTATTGCTCGTGAATGACCGTGCCGTCACTCTTCTGTACTTTTTTCGCCCCCCATGAAAGGAATTCGGCGTTTCCGTCATAGATCACGAGCGGCAGGCCGCTAAACGCATAATATCCGATCTTCGTCACACTGGATGGAACTTTCAGTTCCGCAATCTTACTACAAGAACGGAATGCCTCATCTTCAATGCTCGTCAGACCATCCGGAAGCGTAATGCTGGTCAGCTCATAACAACACTGAAATGCTCTTTCCCCGATCGTTTTCAGACTTTTGGGAAGCGTAACGCTTTTCAAAACCTCGCATCCCCCAAAGGCACTTTTTTCAATAGTTGTCACACCTTCCGGGATAACGACGCTGTTGATCGGAGTGGAACCATCGCCATAAAATACCATTTCCCCAATCTTTGTCACGCCCTCTCCTATGACCAGGTCATAAGATGGCAGGGACATTCCGAAAGAAGTCAGAACGCCGTTCTCTACCTTCGCTACGCCCTCGTTCACCAGCTCCGTCCATGATTTCACCAGCTTCCCGCTCTGGTCATAGATCCCTGCGGCCTTTGCTGTGTTTGCATCCGGCGCGGGACTTGCGTTTGTGTTAGTGTTAGTATTCGTATTTGTGTTCGTATTGGCGTTTGTCCCTGTTACGGTTACTTTACATTTCAAATTGGCTGTTTTTACCTTTTTGCCAGGTTTTTTCACATATTTCACCTTTACTTTGATCGTAGCCGTACCCTCTTTTTTCGCTGCCACCTTTCCGCTTTTTGTGACGGTCGCAATGGCTTTATTCGACGAAGTAAATGTCTTTTTCTTGATTTTTACTTTCGCCGCCTTTTTCACCTGAATCGTCTGTGATTTTCCAGCAGCCATTGTCACTTTCGTTTTCGAAAGAAAAACCGGTTTCTTCGCCGCCGCATGACTCAGCGTGCCACCATTTGTTCCTAATACAAGACCGGCTGCGCATACGAGCGCCAGCACTTTTTTACTTTTGTTCTGATTCATCTTATCCCCCATTTCCGCCACGAACGCTCTGCGTCACATGGCTGTATTCATAGTGATTGGAAACATCCGCCGGGGACAAAGTACGATGATTCCCCAACATTAACAGTATAATATTACCATATATTCAAATTTATTGCAAGACTATTCAAGTAAACATATTTTTTTCTCACCCATATATCAATCCGCGCCCTTTTATGTTACAATTAAAATATGAAATTTGAATCTTCTAATGGAAAAGAAAGGAGCAGATCGAATGACACAGAATGAACAGTTAAAAGAATGGATCGAACAAAGCGACAACATCGTCTTTTTCGGAGGCGCCGGCGTTTCCACGGAAAGCAATATCCCGGACTTTCGAAGCGTGGACGGACTCTATAACCAGCAGTACGATTATCCCCCCGAAACGATATTGAGCCACAGCTTCTTCGTTCAAAACACCGAGGAATTTTACCGTTTTTACCGCAACAAAATGATCATTGAACATGCGGAGCCGAACGATGCCCATATCGCCCTCGCGAATTTAGAAAAACAGGGTAAATTAAAAGCTGTGATCACGCAGAATATCGACGGCCTGCACCAGAAGGCCGGAAGCAAGGAAGTATTGGAACTGCACGGTTCCGTGCACCGGAATTATTGTATGGACTGCCGGAAATTTTATCCGCTGGATGAGATCACATCCCAGAAAGGCGTGCCCGCGTGCAGCTGCGGCGGCACGATCAAACCGGACGTCGTATTGTACGAAGAAGGGCTTGACTCCTATGTGCTGGAAAAATCAATTTCCTACATAAAAAACGCCGACGTGCTCATCATCGGTGGAACGTCCCTCGCCGTATATCCCGCCGCCGGACTCATTGATTACTACCAGGGCAATAAGCTGGTACTTATCAACAAAAGCAAAACGAGCCGCAACGCGCACGCCAACCTGGAGATCAACGATTCCATCGGCAAAACGCTGCGGCTCTGGGCATAAATACGCTGCGGCCCTGAACATAAACATTATTTTAAATCTTTTATGTCGTACGGTGTGTTCTGGTATACATAATGATTGAGCCAGTTTGAAAAAATGATCTGACCTGTGGAGCGCCAGGTGACGATCGGCGTTTTCTTCGGGTCATCATCCGGAAAATAATTACAGGGCAGTTTGGGATTCAGTCCTTTTTCCAAATCCCGGTAATATTCCTTTGCCAGTGTATCCGCATCGTATTCCGGATGACAGGTCATGAAAAAGTGCCTGTCATCCTTTGTTTTCACGATCGTCACGCCCGCCTCATCCGAGACGGCCATGATCTCCAGCTCGTCCACCGCCCGGATATCCTCTTCCCGCATACTCGTGGCGCGCGACTGCGGCGCGTAAAAAATATCATCCAGTCCGCGAAACAGCGGAACATGGTGTTTCACGATGCGGTGCGCAAATACCCCCGACAGCTTTTGTTCTAGATCGACTTTCGGAATCCCATAATAATAATGCAGTCCGGCAAACGCTCCCCAGCACAGGTGCATCGTGCAGAACACATTTGTCCGGCACCAGTCCATGATCTGACACGCCTCTTCCCAGTACGTGACGTCCTCAAACGCGATATAGTCAAGCGGCGCCCCAGTGATGATCATGCCGTCATATTTCTGATCCTTTATTTCGTCAAATGTCGTATAAAACGTATCCAGATGGGTCGGATCGGCATGCTGCGGAATATAGCTGGCCGTCTTCAGCAGTTCTACCTGGATCTGAATCGGGGTATTGGACAGTTTCCGCAAAAGCTGGGTTTCCGTCACCACTTTCGTCGGCATCAGGTTCAGGATCAGCACCCGCAGCGGCCGGATATCCTGACGTACCGCCCGTTCCTCTGTCATAACAAATATATTTTCATTTTGCAATATCTCCACTGCCGGCAGCGAATCCGGTATATTGATCGGCATTTTCATCCACTCCTCTATTCTTTTTCGGCAATCGTTAGCACTTATTCTAACATAACTCAAATTTCTTTTCAAGCGTCTTTTCCCGTATTGCTTGTTTCCCTCATAAATCCCGACATGATACACACGCCGGACGCTCCTTCCTTCATAACGGACGGAGCATTTGCCGCGTTGATCCCTCCGATGCCGTACACCGGAATATCAGCGGCATGTACGACCTCGCGCACAAACGGCAGCCCCCGCCCCGGCAGTCCCTTCTTGCAGTCGGTCGCAAATACATGTCCTGCCGTCACATAGCCGGCCCCGAGCAATACGGCCTGTCTGGCCTGTTCGACCGAGTGCACCGACGTACCGATCACATCAAACGAGACGTCCGGCTCCATCTGCCCGAACACGTCGAGCGGCAGGTGGATTCGCCGGCAGCCCAGCTGTTTCGCGGCCCGGTAAAAGGTATGGAGAATACAGGGCATCGCAAAATCCCCGCATATGTTCAAAACCTTTTCCGCCAGGAAAAAATACTCTTCCTCCGTCAGATCTTTCTCACGCAGCACGATCGCATCCGCCGTCATCCCTGTTTCGCCCGTTTCCCAGCCTGATCCGCCGGCAGCTTTCCCACTCGATTTCAAGCTTATTTCACGACCCGCGATCCGCCGGATCCGCTCCAGAAAATCCCCGCGGCACAGCTTCCGGTTTGTCACACACAAACACGGGATTCCCGTCCCATCCTGACCTGTCAGCATTTCAACCTCCACCTTCCGCCACATCTATTATACATAGATATAGTCATTCATAACCGGCTGAAGTCCCTGAGCCGCAATGGCCTCATACACTTCATCGACCGTTCTCGTATCATCGATCTCAAATTGCTCGTCGCCCTTTTCCTCACCGCTGTGGCCGCCGATTCCCACATTGACCCCCGCGGAAATCTTCGTCGCCGCGATCTGGATCAGGCTGTTGCGCACCCTCTCGCACTCCCTCGTCGAGATCGTGATGCTCGCGAACGGCATAAACAGACGGTATGCGCAGACCACTTGCAGCAATTGGGCCTCATGCACATCCCTCGGGTTGATCTTGTCATTATTTATGATCGGACGCAGGCGCGGACAGGAAAACGCAATTTCCGCATGCGGATATTTTCGCTGGATCTGATAGGCGTGCATACCTGTGGCAAACGCATCTGTGCGGAAATCATCGAGTCCGAGCAGCGCCGCAAACCCCACGCCCCGCATGCCGCCGATCAGGGCGCGCTCCTGTGTATTGATCCGATAGGGAAAGATGCGCTTATTCCCGGCCAGATGAAGCGTCTCGTATTTATCCGGATTATAAGTTTCCTGAAATACGGTAATGTAATCGGCGCCGCACGCATGGAGATACGCGTAGTCAGAAGAATTGACCGGATAAATCTCCAGGCCGATCACCTTAAAATATTTCCGCGCGATTTTACAGGCCTCTCCGATATAGGCCACATCGGACATCTTCGGACTCTCCCCCGTCAGGATCAGTACCTCCTGCAGGCCGGTATCCGCGATCGCCTTCATCTCCTGCTCGATCTCTTCCTGATCCAGTTTGGCCCGGCGGATGTTATTGTGACAGTTAAACCCGCAGTAAATACAATGATTTTCGCAGTAATTGGCAATATAAATCGGGGTAAACATATAAATGGAATTTCCGAAATGCTTCCTCGTCTCATATCTCGCGGCCTGCGCGATCTCCTCTAAAAATGGCTCCGCCGCCGGCGACAAAAGCGCCGCAAATCCCTCCGGCCCGCATCCGGAAACACCGCCGGCCCCCTGGCCGGAAGCCGCGATCGCCCGCTGCACATCCGCCGCCGTATAGCGGCCGGGATCATAAGCCGCAGCAGCCTCCAGCACAAGCCGGTCAATATCCGAATCCAACACCTCCATTCCCTCGAGGTATTTCATGTGGTCGATCCGCTCTCCCGATCCTGTCGTTTTATGTTCCATCTCACTATTCCTCCCGTTTGCTTCCATCCTGTATATAGCCGGTCAGCGGCGAAGAGGCGCTCGCCCCCCGCTCCAGCACCCGGCCTGTCCCGGCCAGATACGCCGTCCGCCCGGCTTCGATCGCTTTTTTAAACGCCTCCGCCATCGCCGGCACATCTCCCGCCGTCGCGATCCCGGTATTTGCCATCACGGCAGCCGCGCCCATTTCCATCGCTTCACATGCCTGCGACGGGCAGCCGATGCCCGCGTCCACAATGATCGGCAGATCGATCTCATCGATGAGGATGCGGATGAACTCCTTTGTACAGAGTCCCTTGTTCGAGCCGATCGGCGCCGCCAGCGGCATAACCGAAGCCGCACCGGCATTGTACAGATCCCTTGCAATATTCAGATCCGGGTACATATACGGCATGACGACAAAGCCCTCGTTCGCGAGGATCTCGGTTGCCTTTACCGTTTCTTCATTGTCGGGGAGCAGGTACTTACTGTCGCGCATGATCTCGATCTTTACAAAATTCCCGCACCCCACCTCTCTCGAAAGCCTGGCGATGCGCACGGCCTCATCCGCATTACGCGCGCCGGAAGTATTGGGGAGCAATGTCACGCCCTCCGGTATGTAGTCCAGTATGTTCGCCGTCCCCCCGGCGTTGGCACGACGCAGCGCCAGTGTGATGATCTGCGCCCCCGCGTGCTCCACCGCCGCCCGGATCAGATCCAGCGAATATTTCCCCGAACCAAGTATAAATCTCGATGTAAATTCCTGCCCTCCCAAAACGAGGGAATCCTTCTTTTCTTCACTCATTGATGAAAATCCTCCTTCTCTATGTATCTCTACACTTTTATGTGAAATTTTCTTCACAGTAATGTGATCTCACTTTGAAGCTAGTATCAGCCGCCCCCCACAAAACTGACAACTTCCAGATGATCACCGCTCTTTATGACCGTCTCCGGAAACAACGAACGGGATATGATCTCACCGTTGATTTCCACGGCAATCCGCCTGATATCGTACTGCTCTTTCTCCAAAACTTCGGGAAGCGGCATCCCTTCATAGCCTTCCTTCGTTTCTCCATTGATGCTGACCATTGTTTCGCCCTCCTTACTCTGTCGGAACCCCGCTTTTATCGTTCTGGGATCCACAAAAATAAAAAAAGAACGCCCATGAAACCTACACCCGCGGTGGTGTACCCCTTCATGGGAATCCCCAATCTGTTAAAAATCATATCATAAGTGTCAGCGTTTGTCAATCTTCTTCTGGATCTTTTCCATGCCGTCTACATAAATGAGCACTTCCGCCACGATCCCGTACAGTTCCGGCGGAATATACTCCCCCACATCCAGTATTGAGAGGCTTTTCGCCAGTTTTTCATCCTTGTGTACCGGAACGCTTGCCTCTTCCGCCCTCTCTATGATGCGGTCCGCGATATGGCCCATTCCGGACGCGATTACCTTCGGCGCCTGCTCGCCCGGTTCATATTCGAGCGCAACCGCTGTTTTCAACCGGTTGAATTCTTTTTTTCCGCGATCATCTGTCTGTGTACCCATGCCGGCGACCTCCTTTACCGATCAAAATTTTTAAGAAACGACGCCCGGTGGATCGGACACGGGCCATATTTTTTCAGCGCTTCGATATGTGCCGCCGAACCGTATCCCTTGTGCGCCTCAAAGCCGTACTCCGGGTACAACTGGGCATACTCCGTCATCAGCCGGTCCCTCGTCACCTTTGCCATAATGCTGGCAGCTGCGATCGACACACTTCTGGCATCGCCTTTTATGATGCCCACCTGCTTGATCCGAAGCTGCGGGATGACCACCGCGTCATTCAGAAGAAGGTCCGGCACGACGCCCAGATCCTCCACGGCATGAACCATCGCCTCATACGTCGCCTGCAGAATATTGATCTCATCAATGCGGGCCGGAGAACTCATACCGATGCCAAAAGCAACCGCTTTTTCCCGAATCTCTTCGTACAGTTCTTCCCTTCTCTTCGGACTTACCTTTTTGGAGTCATTCAAATATAAAATCTCACAGCCAGCAGGCAGTACGACGGCGCCCGCCACAACCGGGCCGGCAAGCGGGCCTCTGCCGGCCTCATCAATGCCGCATATACAGGAATAGTCGTTCCCGTATTTGTGCTCAAATTCCCTCATTTCCTCCAGACGCACCCTCTCCTGTTCATAGGCCTGGATCTTTCGCTGATGAGCAGCAATCAGTTTCTTTACGCCGCTCCGTTCATCTTCTGCGTACTCCTGAAATAACAATTCCCATTTTTCCATGGAAGTATTTGCAAATTCGTTTTTTATATCGGCTATTTTCTTCCCTGCCGCCATATTATCCTCCATTCCGGAGCGTTTACGCGACGGGGCGACGAGAAATTCGCGAAGGCGATTTCTCGTCTGCCATCAGGGCTTATTTGTGACGCTCCGGCACAAATAACCGTGTGAAAAATAAGCTATCAAGCTTATTTTTCACACTAACTCTCCTTTATTTTCAGAAAAATGAGGATATCCACAGATATCCCCATTTATTTGAATCGTTTCCGTCTGCAGGAACAGCTGCCGCCTCCGTCATCTTATTCCAGATTTGACAGTCCGCGCTCTCCGATATAGATATAACTCGTACCGTCCTCCATGTTGTATTCGATCTTTCCGCTCTTCCTCTCAATCCGCAGTATGGACGTATAGTCAACGCGCAGTATCGTATATCCCTCCTGCCAATTTGACAGCTTAAACGGCACAAAGTACGGTGTCGTATTATCTTCTTTGAAAATACGGTAGCCATTGTATGTCTTCGTCTTAGGCTTCCCGCCATCCGTCCACTCAAACTTCATGCTTTCTTTCTGCTTATTCTTTGCCTCGTTCTGAAGCGGAACTTCAACACCATTCGTATCCTCTTCTCTCTTCACCAATGTCAATTTCCGAATCACGGCATCCTCATTATTCGGATTTGGACAGGTCACCTTCAGGTTTATGTCCTTATCTTTCGTGGTCGTCCGGTAGTTCGCCTCACTGCTGTAATCCAATAGTGCCTGATTCTCTGAAATCTTGACATACTCTTTTTTATTATCCTGCAGTTTAATGGATACTGGTGCCGGATTGAGATCAACGTTATCCAAAATCTTTTTCAGGATTTCAAGCATACGATTCGCTGTAAACTCAGACAGCACACCCATGTTAATATTGGCGCTCTGTGCATTGCTGACAAACGTTACATTTTTCATATCATTTCCGTCGGAACCGTCAATTCTCGGAAGTGCCTGCGAACTCCCTATGTCATGCGGATTTTGATATAGCGTGTCATACGAGCCATGCTGGATATAATTCCAGAAAAAGAACTCACAAAAGCCATATTTTTCAATCAATTCCGCAAGTACGCCCTGAATCTTTCCATCCGCGCCAAAGTTACCGTCACCGATTCCTCTCGGGAACACAGTGTCAGACAGGCCTCCAGTCGGCAAAAAGGTAAACTTGTTCCACAGATAGTAGCACCTTTTCTTATAATCGTCTGACGCCGATGAATCGTCCGCCAGAGGAATCCGCTCATAATAACCGGTATATTTGGCAGGGAACTTGCTGCCGTCCTGCTGATCTTTATTTAACTCCATCACTCTTATGTTTGGCATGATCGTATCCATGAAAACTGTCGAATCCAAAAGATCAAACTGTGCCGTAATCAATTGAAGTTTACTGATATTATTCAGCATACCCGCCGTTTCCACCGAACGGCTATTATCATCCACATACATTTTCGTGTTGACCGTACCATCCACGCCATTATTACCCATACTCCCGACAAGCTTCGTCATCATCATCGGAAGATTACGGGTCGTACTGAGCCGCTTGATGATCTTGATGCAGTCCCACCACTCCAGATCTGAATCATAAAACGTCTTGATGTTGGACTTATCATTCACATCCACCGTTTTTCCCGACTCGGTGCAGTACTTGTTATAAAAGTTTATAGCAATGTTTAGTTCCTTTCCGTCGGCAGACGTATTAAATCCATCGTACATTTCATTGATATAAAACAGATCGGCCCGCTCGATATAATCCAATGTATTTTCCTTATCATTCGCGTCCATCTCATTGATCATCTCCGGCGTAACCGTGATGACCTGAACGTTCATCTTGTCATAATCTTCCTGTTTATCCCTTTCAAACAGGGCGTATTTTAACAGTTCATTGATCTTTATGCCTGCATATTTAAATGTATATACGTACTTCGCATAATCAAATGTGTATACGTCATTCGTCAGATGAACATACCGGCCTTCATGCCAGATATAGTTAGGATTTTCGTCATGAAGTGTATACCAGAGCTTAATATATACCCCTTCATCGCCCTCTTCACGAAGTTTATTATCAATATTATACTGCTGTGATGAATAAAAGTTTAACACTTCCAGGTTGTCGTTGGGATATACGTCACTCTCTACATAATTCCACATATCCGTATCGGTACCGGTTTTTGTCGCAGTAATCGTGTTTTGATTCGTATAGGCGTTGTATCCCTGTAACGTATACTGGCCGGCGCCTTTCCCCACCTTGACAAAATACCCTTTATTAAATTCCGTAATCTTCTGGGACTTATTTTTCACCCATTTCTTATCTTTCGCAAGGATTGAGGCCGGAACCGAATTACCATTGTCATCGACCGCAAACGAATCCTTAAACTTCTTAGCCAGCTCCGACATCGGAAGATTGAGATCGGCGTCCGTCATACCAGACTCTACCGGGACTGTAAATTTGAAAGACTTCGTCACATCTTTGTTCTCTTCCACCGTCTTCACCCAGTTGCGGTCCGTGTAGTTTCCGTCCCTGTCCTGTTCATTCAGGGCAAACTGGAACGAACGGTCCTGACAGGAAACATCGGTGATATTTCCAGCCTCGTCCGTCGTCGTCGCAAAATACTGCGGACAGGCCAGGGCAAACGCCTCTTTATTTTCTTCATAAATTTCATGAACCTTTTTATTTTTCAGTTCTTCACCACTCAGATTCATATCACTTGAATACAGTTTAAATTCGTAGAGGAACTTCACTTCATAATAATTTACCACTTCCCCCTTCGCGTTCTTGATCTTATCCCAGAGTTCATTCTGGAAATAGCCGCCCTTATTCATCAGCTGATTTTTAACATCGCCCTGCCCCAGAACATTTTGCCGAGATCCATCCAGAAAACCGCTCTCATTCCAACTCTCATTACAGAACTTGATCCCGATCTCAACCGGATTAAACGGAAGTCCTTTTTCCTCCGAATCCACCAGATAAGCGAGTGACTGCTGGGATAATTCCGGCACGATCTCCAGCACGACAAAAGGATTTTCTTTCGACAGTTTCTTTGCCTGCTCCCCTTTCTGATCCGTCACGCCCGGAATGACCGGAAGCTTTTTGTTATCGCTCGTAAGCGGAACGGCCTTATCCTGATTCTGGGGCGTGACTGCAATTTTCTGTGGATCAGCTGCCGTCACTTCACCCATTTTGTATGTATTCGGCTTTGCCGCAGGCTTACCAAATATCACGCCATTGGATATGAGGTAATACCCTGTCACGACCAAACATGTCAAAAGCAGCGTAAACGCGCTATACATCAAAACCCGGCCCTTTTTACCCATTCTCTTTTTCATTACATCTGCCCCCTTTTACTGGTTCCGCAAATAAACGGTTTTATTCGTACTATATTCCGCTCTGTTCAGTTTCGCTTTTAATTCTATATCGACCGAATATTTCCCAGAAACATCGTTTTTCTTTACGCTACAGTCAAAATCCGTGATATTGTCTGCCAGAAGATATACCCGGTTTCCTTTTTTATTTGCCTCGGAACTATCTGGTTTCAGGTCTGACAGTTTCACATCTCCCGACCTTGAACACTTTCCAAAATAGAGATTTTTCCCTTTCGTGGAATCACCGTCATCAAAAAACCAGTATGCGTACACATTGGAGTCAAGCGTTTCCACCTGATCGGCCTGAACTGCACTGTCTGTAGCCGGTGACACGATCTTTTTCGCGTCGTCACGCCGCTGTAACACAATAAGTACATCTGCGGAACCGACCTTCTGCCATGTCACCGTCTCTGCCTCCATCGTATAACCCTCGATGTGATTGATCGCGTCCTTCACCTGATTCTGCAGTTCAACTCTCTCATTCGTCTCTCTGGAACTTCTAGCGGCGAAACCGATCATCACCGTGATCGCTCCTAAAACAAGCGTCGAAACCAATACGGCAAGCATGATCTCGATAAGAGTGAATCCTTTATTGTCCAACTTCATGCCGATTCCCCCTCTGAAATATCAATCTCTAAAATGTTTTCCTGTATTTGTGACAAGCGTAACTTTATACGTAGACTGCCCGATCACACTGATCACACAGGTCGGCTCCATCGTCCCCGTAAAAGCGCCGTCTTTCTTCCGTATCCCAAATGTCTTACAATCACCGTCCTGGATCGTAACACTTGATGCCGAAAGATTTCCCTCCTGATAGGAAATTGTGATCTGGCTGTTCCCAATCTCTTCCCCTTCTTTATAATTTGAATCGTCAGGAGTATACGAAGGCTGGTTGCTGTAACGGACGTAATAGCGATCCCTGTAACGGTAAAGATGCATATAGGTTGAACGGGCTTCCGCTGAATTTTTTGATTTCAGGACCGTCAGACTGCTGTCTATCCTCGAAGCACATTTCGATGAATTTGCCATGCTCAAATATCCCATCGCACTCATGCCGCCCACACACATGATCGCTAAGATTGCAATTGCTATCACGAGTTCGATAAGCGAAAATCCCTGATTGTTTGAAAATTTTTCCGTTGAAAATTTTTCCGTTGGAATTTGTTCCATCTTCATAATCCAGCCTCACCTGCTTTCTTTGTTCCGTTGCCGTCCTATGGGACGACGATATGCTGTAAAACTCTTCCCTTTTACGGGGCTGCCGTCCTATGGGACGACGATATGCTAAAAAACTTTGCCCTTTTACGGGGCTGCCGTCCCAGACAATAGCTGCGTTTCATTATCGCGTTCCCAATTCTTATAGCTGATACAATCTGCCACATCCACCGAACGGTTTTCGTTGGTCCGTAATCCGATGAAATACTTCGACAGATCCTTATCGTTTCGCACCATCTCCAAAATCTTGCCGACCATGAGAAGATTTGCCTTCAGGTCAATACTGGAGCCATTTACGCTCACTTTCCCCTTTGCCAGGATCAGTCCCTCAAAACTTTTGCTCACGGAAACATTTCCGCCAGAAATGATCAGTCCTTTGTCAATCGTTCCATCTACATTGTAATCCCCTGGCGTGATATAGAGTTTACCGTCTGTTCCCTCGCACGTTTTCTCGATTGGCATGATCGACGAATCGGCGTTTACCGCAGCAAAATCAATAATCCGGTCTTTCACAAGTTCCGATTTATCGGAATCCTGCAGCAATTCATACCGGAGTACATCATTTTCCTCCCCGGTTACCGGTGAGCGCGCCATATCCGAACGAAATCCCGAATTGACGAGCGAAAGCTGTTTTCCCAGATAGTTCTGCATCTTAATCTGACCATCCTGCAGCATCGCTGCATTTGGCTTGCCGGAACCGTCGAAATAATTTGCCTCCTGTTTCGCCGACTCGCCTGACGCCGCATAATAATTATGTATGATATTACCTGCAATCAGATACAGCTGCGCACCAAGCTTCATGCCGTCATTATCCGCTGTGGAAATATATGTTTCTGCGCGGTCCCTCAGCATCTCATCGTTGTTTTTGTCTGAATAAAACGCGGAGAAGTACTCATTTGCCTTCTGTTGGTTTTTAAAGTTCAGATATAAAAATACATATCCGCCCGTATTGTTGAAATTCGCCGTTACTGGTTTCGCCGGATCCAGATAATCACCCATCGCCTGTTCCAACGCCACACGGTTGACTGCTCCCATATAATCATCGCCGTCGATCTCCGAACGGAGCAACGGGTTATGTCCCTGTCCGTTTGAGAAAATATACTGATCCGGCACCAAATAAGCGATCTGATTACTCTTTACTGCCAACGACTCACCCATCATGATGTCCGGTTCCGCCACTCCGGTCGTTCCCGAAGTCCCGTTGTCAAATCTCGATACAAATGTGCGCCCCGATAAGATCAGTTTCGTTAGGTGGTCACTCTTTAACGTCGTGTTCACACCGTTGATCAGTATCGCGCTGCTGTACTTGGAACTCGTCACATCTGCCACTGCAGAACTCGACTTATCTTTGTTATTCACATTGTAGCTGTAGCCATAATACTTTCCGCCCAGATTCACACAGCTGTTGCGGTTATCAATACTCAGGTCATCGAGCACGTATGCGTTCGTCTGAAGATCAAGCTCAGTCGAATACGAGGTAAGTGGTCCCGGCGTAGCAGCCGGAATGGCTCCCGAATCCGGTAAAAGGATATTTCTTACCCACAGTTCCCCGTCGGTATTGTTGATCGCCACCTTGGCTTTGTCATTCACCGTCAGATCCCCGCGTGTAATGATCGTATCACTGTCAAATGTAATGTTTTTCGCCTGGGATACAATATCAATACTCGTTTTATACTCGTCGCCATCTTTTTCGCCGCCCGCATATACGTTTCCAGTAAAATCAATGCCTTTCGTACCAGGACTCAGGCTGGTATTCGCTACCGACAACTGATCATCACATATTACAATATATTTTTTTAACTCATCAAACGTCGCATTTCCCTCAAAACCGTAATCTGGAACCCCAATCTTAATATCGGTCTGTACTACCGTGCGGTATCCCGCCTCATCGGTATAATCCACTTTCAACCCGCTGATGATCAAAGACATCTCTTTCGTCGCAGCGTCTACCTGAAAGCCGTAACGGAGTGCATTCCCGCCATAAGTGGACCCGACTGTTTCCGGCCGTGTGACCATTTTCTTTATCACAGGATCCATATTAAAACTCCCCCAGATCGACTTATCCTGATCTGTCCCGTCCCATTTGCTCGTTTTATCGACTGTATTCTGTGAATTATCCAACTTGTCAATCGTCGGATTCTCCAATATACTGGCAATACCAGTCAGATATTTGACCGCATATTTCTCTTTCATTGAATTCATCGTGGAAGACAGGGATTGATCTGAAATCGGCGCGCTGGTCGGCCTGGCATTATAATTATTGATCATCTCCATATAGGCGTACTCATTCGCCTTTCCACATATTTCCTCCAGTCCGCTGCGGATTTCCGCGACTGCGCCCTCTGTTTCGTAAAAATGATCCGTCGTATGCTGATCCACGATGACTGAAACCACATAATTTGTCGCAAGAGACAGCACCGTGGCGCCAATGATCATCAACGCCGTCACACCGATGACGACAAACGCAAAAGCAGAACCACTGT
This sequence comes from uncultured Eubacterium sp., assembly GCA_910584065.1. Classification (GTDB taxonomy): domain Bacteria; phylum Bacillota; class Clostridia; order Lachnospirales; family Lachnospiraceae; genus Eubacterium_F. The sequence goes on along the minus strand of CAJTZN010000037.1, from coordinate 3,252 downwards.
CATCATCCCGCATCCTTTTCAGTTTTTCTTTCAGTTTTTGCATCCATTTTCCAAACATCCGAAAAACCTCCATTCATCTCATCATTACTCTACTCAGCCATCGTCGTTTCCATATGGGCGACTACTTCGCCCGCCTTTTTCCCCGCCGTATCATAAATATCAACGAGTATCCTGCCGATTCGTTCCTTCTGCTTCCGGCCTACAAAGGAATGCATTTTATCTCCCGGATCGCTCCCTTCCTGAAGATTGCCCGTAACACTCGTCAGCATAATATCATTAGCAAAAAACTTCGCACCGGTAGCTGTGCCAGCCGCGATGTCCAACTTATACTTCGTTTTATCAACTGTCCCCTGCACGGCAAAATAGAACTCCATATCATTTACTATCGTCTCATCAGAAACCCGCTGGTCTTCACTGCACGGAATGTTTGAAGCAATGTTCATAATGACTTTTTCCTCTTTATCTGTCACGAGCGGGTTGTAAAATAGAAATACCCCTTTAAACTGGTTGATTGGGATTTCGGCTTTCTCCAATGTGACGTCCACCGTATGCCCACTGTATTCATATCTATAATAAACGTGGACGGCGTACTCTTTCTTTTCAATATCTTTATAATCAATATCAATATGTATCACCCGCGTTAATCCCGCACGGATCGCATCTCTGTCCGCGATCGCTCCCGAAGTCCCGGGAGCGGACGCGCTGAGCGTCGTAAACAATTCGCTGAGCGCGGTATCCAGTTCATCGTCTTCTACGGCTACCGCATTCGAAGGCGCATACACCTCGCTCGGACTCGGGATATTATAACTATTATATTTCGGACTCCTGAGATCCCCCGTACCGCTGCCGACCTTCTCGCCAGCAACGATCGCTTTTGTACCGCTCTTATATACGCCGTATTGAACCTGTACCTTCGCCACGTAGTCAAACCCGTCCACCGTCACCGGCCGTTCCAGATAGTCTGACTGCGGATCCGGCGACTCTCCCGGCTTCGGAGAAGATTTCTGCCATACAGGCGCTGCCGACGATGCCGGCCCGGCAGGATCCGGCGTGGCTGTCAGGTCTCTGATCTGCGTATAGTTCGAATAAGAACTTAACTCTTCCACCACATTCTCGGCCGCTGTTGTGGCGCACTGCCGGTCACGGCCCTCGATCGCCTGAAGCGAAGAATAGGTGAAATAATTTATGATTGGCAACGCCACAAGGGCAAGGATCGCCACCGCCAAAACGACCTCGATCAGGGAAAACCCGCTGTCATCCTTTAACCACTTATTCCTGAACATGCCGCACACCGCCTTTCCTCTTAAAACAGGATCAATTACTAAATTCGCCAAAAATCTTATCCATTCCATATGTAAAGATGCTTGTATCCGGATCTTTATATGGAACACCATTGCCGAGCATGCAGTAGAACGTAATGCCAATGCTGCCCTTTAACTGTCCGGTCGAACTGTCAAACTGAACGTTTACATTTCCAACAGACATTTTTTCCTTGTTATCCCTGATCCAGTCAAGCGCTTTGAAAATGTCCTTTGTTTCGCCAGCCAGATTGATCGTATAGGTTGCCTTAGAGCCAATCATCTGATCCATGCTGACCACAGTGATCTCCGACAGATTTTCCTCTTCCTGGCCCTCCACATTTACCTGCGCCTGATTTTGCGCACTAGCAGAATCGAGTACCTGCCCCTTATAGTAGAATGGCGTCACATTACCCGGTACGACACTTTCCACTGTAACTCCGCTTTCTACCATCATGTTGTAGATGAGATATATTGATTTCTGCTGTGTCAATTTTACCGGAAACGACTGGATAAACGGATCAATATACGATGTATACAGGGATGTGTAAATATCCAGGTCATCTGCCTGACTCTGCAGCCCGGTCAGATATGAGATCCTCTCCTGTTCTTTTCTCGTCATATTATCATAATTCGCCGCCTGATCCATATTTTTTTGAAAGACAAGAAAATAAGTTATCACGATCAGTAAAACGGCTGCCAGTAACAAGATCACACGGATCTGCGCCAGAGTTACTTTTCCTTTCATTGCTGTGCACCCCCCGTATTTGCAGTATTATTCGTGTTATTCGCAGCATTCGCGCCATTTGTATTGTTCGTATTCGAGCCAGCTGTTTTAGCCATTGCGCGGTACTGGATATCGCTCTCATTCAAAGCATCTGTATGCGGCACATATTCATACGTGATCGTATACACATATTTCCTTTTTTTCGTTACTGAATCATCCGTTTTTGTAATACCACTGGATATCGTGACATTCCGGATATCCGTACAGAGGTTCATACGCATGATCACCGCTGAAACAGAAGAAAACCGGTCAGATGTCGTACAGTTGATCGTACCGCCCGTCTCACTCGTACTGATAGTATCAATCCGGAATGACTCCGGACAGGACTCTTTTATGTGGTCCAATACCTTGTGGAGCCGGTTATTATTCGTATCGACCGCAAACTGAATATCCTGATAGGTACATACCTTATTCAGCGTTCCCAAAAGATCGTTGTAACGGTCCTCGATCGGCTGCATGGAAACCGCTTTCGTATGCGCGGTATTAAACGCATCCTCCGCTCCCCAGACCCGCACGAACGAGAATACCCCAAGTACCAGACAGAGCAGGAAAGATGCGGCAAATACAACCGCGATGCTCATGATCGAATCTTTAGTCGCCGTTTTATTTTTGATGTCATCCGGAATAAAATTCACCGGGTTAAAAACGGCTCCAAAACACCCAATATACTGCAGGATATTGTTATTTACCTCAATCTGCCGGTTAAATGATACTCCGGAAAGATCCGACGGCGTACGAGCTGGTATGCCAAGTTCGTTATTCATCAACTCGTGGATCCCCGCAAGCCTCGCACCGTTTCCTGTAACGATGATCGACTGGATCGGATCATCGCGGTACCTCGAGTTATAGTACTCCATAACACGCGATATGTTTCCGATCAGAGAGGACGCACTCTGGGTAAGTTCGATCCTTTTTTGCATCGACAGGTCATTTTGCGGATTGGTGGCATTAAACGAATGCAGCAACACCCGCTGCGACGCCAAAAGATCAAACGCCTTGTCATAAGTCGCAACCTGAAAAGCAGGTTCTTCCATCGCCGTCTCAATGATCGTTGTCGCTCCATATGGAATAACCCTTTGCAGGAGCAGCTTATCCTTACTCATAATATCGATCAGCGTATTATCCCGGTTGATCTGCACCGCCATCTCCACGCCTTCGACCATCTGG
>CAJTZN010000036.1 GCA_910584065.1 uncultured Eubacterium sp. | reverse complement strand
CCTCCTAACGAATGAGATTATATCGCATAATTTGTTTCCAGTCATTGCACAAAATCACATACTTATGGTACAATATAGCAAATTATGTTTTGTGAGGTGGTATTTTATGGACATTTACAGGACTACAACAGATGAAACGTTGCGAGAAACCGTCCGGCATGGGAACAGCAATTATCCTTTTGCATACTATCCCGAAAATATTTGGCAATTTGACTTTCACCGCATTGACTGGCACTGGCATCATGAACTGGAATTCCTGTTTGTTGCCGAAGGCACAGCACTCTGCCTTGTGGAAACAAGCAAAATAGAACTGCATAAAGGTTACGGCATATTTATCAACAGCGGTATACTGCACCGTTTTGAAGCACAATGCAGTACATTTGCCCCCAATATTGTTTTTTCACCAACCTTGATAGCGCCTGAAAAAAGTCTGATTTACGAAAAATATATCCTCCCTGTTATAAACTCGTCTGTTCCATATCATGTTTTTAGTCCATACACAACATGGGAAAACAATGCTTTGGAGCTTTTGTCACAAATTTTTACCCTTCAGGAAACAGAGCAGGATAATGAATTATGTACAATACAGCTTCTATTTCAACTTTGGAATGTATTGTCAAAAAATTTAGACTTGGATTCCGGTTCCAGCGGTATTCATCGTTTAAATCACAAGCAGGCAAGGTTACAAGCTATGATGCAGTACATTCATGACCACTACATGGAAGAAATTACTCTTGAGATGATTGCAGCATCCGCATCTATCAGCAAAAGCGGGGCTTTAAACATTTTTCAGTCAGGTATCCATATTTCTCCAGTATCGTACCTCATCCAATACAGACTGGCGCAGGCTGCCGAACAGCTCTATGCCACTCAAAAATCTGTTTCTTCCATTGCAGAAGAAACGGGATTTTCAAGTTCCGGCTATTTTTGCCGAAAGTTTAGACAGCATTATCATATGAGTCCAAATGAATACAGACAGAAGAAAACTAAATATCTTCCTTAAACCGGGAGGAAACAGCGTTAAAAATTTTCCTAATGCTGTCTACCTTTTCCGATATAAGATTTGTGCCTAATACCTGATCGTGTATGCTCCCCAGTTTCTTTGAAACATTATAAGCTACTCACTGGATCTTGATTCCTCCATCTTTCATCCATGCTGCGCCTATAACAAACGAAGCAATTCCAAATACCAGTCGCCTCTTATACTGTCATAGGGAATCTGTACCATTTTGTCCTCGGAACCGCTTTCACTTTCATAAATACAAGTTTCCGCCGCGCCAGCTAAACCCGGGAGTTTAAAAAAACCGCCAAAAACGATCCATATTTCCCCATCCGCGTCGTTTTCTCCCAGAAACTTTTCAAAGGCTTCCCGGTCAACATAAACATATCTGTCATCATACGAGATCATCTGCGCCAGTTTTCCGGTATCACTGGAAACGATTTCAGGTTCGCCGTTAGAAATTCCAATCATAATATCCCGGCTTTCATTACATCGGGCAAAGGAACTTGTTTGTACCGTCAGAAACAGCGCCGCGATCACCAGGGCGGCCGCGACTGCCATGCCCGCAAACACTTTTTTCCGATACGGGCGAAAACCGGCAATTTCACTCATCCGCCTTTTCATGTCCGCAAATTCCCTTTCCCCCGCGTAAGTGATGGCGGGCGGCGTGCCCTTTGAATCGGAACGCAGCAGATTCAGGGTTTTCAAGAGCACCAGGCCATATTCATGCGCCGTCATCCCGCTGCTCTGTATGCACACTCTGTCACAGATATCCTCCATATCCGCCCGGAACTGTTTTTGGAAGATCGTCAGTAATGGGTTCACCCATAAGAGGCACCGCAAGATGTCCCACAGAAATCCAAACCACAAATGTCCCAACCGGATATGCGTCCGCTCATGCTGCACAACAGACATCAACTCATCCCTGCCATACCCCTCCCATATCACTCTTGGAATGACAATCTCCGGTTTCAGAAGTCCGATAGTAAACGGCGTGACATTCATGTCCGTCACCCTGACCCGAATACCATCCAGCGAGGCCTTTTCCATCCCGGCCACTGATTTCCGAAGGCGCAGTCCCTTCCCGAACAGGCAGACAGCAGAGGCAAAAATAGCGGCCATATAAATACGGTCAATCCAAAGGCAGGTCATCGTTCCACGTGTTACCCACCATGTTATCCTCAGCACAGCTTCATTTTCATAAAACAGCTTTAACTTTCCAAGAAACGGGATGAGCAGGAACGATGACCACAGCAGCCCCCTTATGAATGTCCATCTTGAAAAAGGCATCTTCCGGAGCAGCATCACAAGTCCGAGCAGCAAATAGGAAAAAGCCGCGCACCGCACAAGCTGGGTCGTGTAATATACCGCGCAGAAATCCATGAGGCTGCCAAGCCGCGTCCAGTCAATCATAGCGGCCACCCTCTTTATCCCGGGACTTTGTGTCACGGTCCCTGCATTTTTCCAGGATTTCCTCCAGTTCCCTGATCTGTTCATCCGTCGGCTCAAAACTCTGTAGCAGCGCCGCCATCGCATTTGTCCCGTTACCGGAAAAATAGCGGTCCACGAACTTCCTGCTTTTCTCCTTCACGCACTCCTCCCTCGACCTTTGCGCATAATAGTGGTAAACCCTCGAATCATGTGGATCTACTGTGTAGCCGAGGATATCTTTCTGATTCAGGCGGTTCAGCAGCACCCGAACCATCCGCATCGACATATCCACATTTGCCTGCATCCTTTTGTAAACCTCAGAGGACGTCAAAGGCTTCCCGCACGCCCACAATACTTCCATGATGTGCCATTCACTCGGTGTGATCTCTTCCTTTGCCATGCCGCTCCCTGCCTTTCGATAATATATTGCTAATTTATATATCGGTCAATTATCGTTAATTATATAGCAAAAGAGTAGCCGCATTAACATCCTCTATCGGAATATCATACACTTTTTCAATCATGTTCAGCTTCTCATCAGATTCAATATGTCCGAAGGCCGTTTGACCAGATAGTCCGCGCCCGCGCACCTCAACTCCTCCTCATCCCCATACCCGTACAATACCCCGGCACTGTCTATTCCATTTACTTTCGCGCCGTAAATATCCTGCTCCCTGTCACCCACCATCAGTATTTCCGCCCTGCCCCCGGCCTCTTCCCCAACCGCGTCAAGCGCACAGGCAATTACATCTTCTTTTCTACTCCTGCTGCCGTCCATCGTCGCCGCGCCGATCAGGTCAAAATACGGATACAATGCGAAATGTTTTAAGATCCGCACGGCAAACGGTTCCGGTTTCGATGTGGCGAGCACAAGTTTCTTTCCCCCGCTTTTCAGCGACTTTAAAACGTCCGGAATTTCGGGATACAATTCATTTTCAAAGATTCCTTTTTCACTGAAATACTCCCGGTAATATGCGATCGCTTCTTCCGCCTGCTCCTTCGAAAAGCCACAGTAATCCATATACGATTCGACTAACGGCGGGCCGATGAACCGATACAGCTCTTCCCTTTCTTTGACCTCCCGTCCCATTTTCTTTAACGAATACATGACGGAATTTGTTATCCCGATCCCTGGGTCCGTCAACGTGCCGTCCAGATCAAAAAAATAGTATTGATACATGATCATATTTCCTCTCATCCAAAACCGAAACTTCATTTACCGCATCTTGATACAAAACGCAAAATATCCGATGCCCGTATCAAACAGCAGGCTGTAACGGGGATACTCGGACAGAAACTCCTGTTCCAGCTGTTCTTTTGTCAGCATGTGGTCTTTCTCAAATTCATACTGCTCGAGCATCTTAAAATATCCTCTCATATGCACCATTATCTGCTGTGAAATCTGCCTCACCGCATCGAGCACCATTTTATCGACTTTCTTAAATTCAATGTCCAGCATTTGTCCAACTGTTCTCAGCGCAAGACGCTCTTCCATCACGAGAAAGACCTGAAGCCGCTTTCCCTCTTTCGACCGATAGGAAATCCGGTCGTAAATACATTTGCCAAAATCTTCCCCTGCGTATTGTAAGCTGACCGTCCGGGCTTGAAGCTTAAATACTTCCAGGATGATCTGGGAAACCACTTTTTCCATCGCGGCAGTCACATTTTTCGGCTGTACCGAATCCCACCGTTTCGGAACCTTCCCGGTGATGGCGCGGTCCTCGATGAGAACATGCCCCGTCAGCCATCCAAGACTGATGCCTATGAAATGCTGGATCGATTCGCTGGAATAATCATTTTCCTCCAAATCTTTTTCCAATGCAGGGATCGTTTTATCCCGCATCACATCATGCAGGCGCTTGTGCATTTCATACCCGCCATAGTGGATGGATCGCATATACTCCTCTTCCTCCGCAAAGTGCTTCAACGCGTAGCTTTTAAAAAACTTGATCGCCTCCGCACTCGCCCATTTTCTTTTTTTCTCATCTTCACTAAGCACCATTAATTTGTGAACAATTGAAAAAAGTCTCCGGTGTGCCTTATCAACCTTTTCTACACCAATATTAAATCGTTCATTCCATACTAGCTCTTTTGCCATCTTTATCCTCCATCTGTGCATGTCATTTGCGCATTACACAAATTCTCCTATTGTAGCTTTATTTACTATATTATATGCCCTTCATCAATAATTGTCCAGTGACAGGCACGGAAAAAAAGAGGATCGTGGATACCCCGTCACACAAAAAAACGGACGCGCAGGTATGACATCCTGCTTCTGCGCCCGTTTTTTACGTCATCATCTTCCGGCCGATCCCACTCGCACGAAAAAATCAGAAATCAACTTCTGTACCATAAAATGTACACTTAAACAGTTTCGCCATCTGCTCGGGCGTGATCGTTCTCGGATTTGAACCCGTGCAGGCGTCTCCCACCGCGTTTTCCGCGATCGCATCCAGTTTTTCCAAAAACTCATCCTCTTTTACGCCAAATTCCTGGATCGTCTTCGGGATGTTCATCGCGCGGTTAAACTGCTCGATCTTATCGATCAGCGCATTGACCTGTGCCTTTTCCGAAGTCCCGCCAAGCCCTACTCTTCTTGCTATATCCGCATACCGCCGCATTGCTTCCGGTTCATGGGCATTGTATTTGATAACATAGGGCAGATAGATGGCGTTCGCGCATCCGTGCGGAATATGGCCTGTCGAGAACGCCGCTCCCGTTTTGTGCGCCATCGAGTGCACGATGCCGAGCAGCGCGTTGGAAAATGCCTGGCCCGCCAGACACTGGGCATAATGCATCTGCTCGCGCGCGTCCATATCCTTCTGATAGGACTGCGGCAGATAGTCAAATACCATCTCGATCGCCTTGATCGCCAGCGGATCGGTAAATGGACTGTTCAGCGTTGATACATAGGCCTCGATCGCATGGGTGAGCGCATCCATTCCCGTGTAGGCAACCTGTTTTTCCGGAAGGCTCTCAACGAGCGCCGGATCCACGATGGCTACGTCCGGCGTGATCTCAAAATCGGCCAGCGGATACTTGATGCCTTTCGCGTAATCCGTGATCACCGAAAAGGCCGTTACTTCCGTGGCCGTGCCGGAAGTCGAAGGAATCGCGCAGAACCGCGCCTTCGTCCTGAGTTTCGGGAAATTGAACGGCGTGCACAGATCCTCAAACGTCGTGTCCGGATACTCATAAAAAGCCCACATCGCCTTTGCCGCGTCGATCGGCGAACCGCCGCCGATGGAAACGATCCAGTCCGGCTGGAACTCTTTCATCGCTTCTGCGCCCTTCATCACCGTTTCCACCGAAGGATCCGGCTCAACTCCCTCAAAAAACCGGACTTCCATGCCCGCTTCTTTTAAGTACTTCTCCACCTGGTCGAGGAAGCCGCCCCTGCGCATCGAACTCCCGCCCGAAACAACGATCGCCTTCGTCCCCGCAAGGTTTTTCAGGTTCTCCAGTGCATCTTTTCCATAGTAAAGATCTCTAGGTAATGTAAATCTTCCCATGTTCCAATCCTCCTTTAACATGCAATATTTTTTGTGAACTGCCGGTCATACAGCAGCCCGTTTCGCTGCTATTAGCATATCACATCTGCCTAAAGAACACAATACGAATGTGGGAAAACATCCAACGGCAGCTTTGCAACCGGCGGCGACAAAACTACATTTCCCTGCAATTTGATTGTTTTCACACGGAGAACATGGTAAAATATTATTTTTCAGGAGGTGATCCCATGATCCACATAGCGATCTGCGACGACGAACCGCATATGTCCGATGCGCTGCGGGAAATGGCAGCGGAGTTCTTCCGCGGGAAAAACAGGGACGTCATGATCTCGCAGTTCACGAGCGGTGAACAGTTGCTGCGCAGCCAGACGAACATCGACATCCTTTTTCTCGACATCCAAATGGAGGGCGTAAACGGGATGGAGACCGCCCGCAGGCTCCGCCGCCGCAAGTTTAAAGGTTTCCTCATATTCACCACCGTTCTCAAAGAAATGGTGTTCGAATCTTTTGAGGTCCAGGCGTTTGATTATCTGGTGAAGCCGATCGGGGAAAAACAGTTTGCAAAAACGATGGAACGCCTTCTGGCTTCCATGCTGGATGCCGGCGGGACGAGCCTGCTCATTCAGAGAGGGTACGAAAGCATCATCATCCCCTCCGGGGACATTGTGTTCTGCGAAGTCATCGACCGGAAAGTGTACGTGCATCTCGTCTCGTCCGAAATCATTGATTTCTATGACCGGATCGATCATCTGGAAACAAAACTGGACGACAGCTTTTTCCGCTGCCACAGAAGTTTTCTCATTCATCTGAAATATTTGAAAAGCTATAAAAACGGGACCGCCTATATGGAAAACGGAAAACAGATTCCCGTCTCCCGCCTGCGGAGCAAAGAATTTTCCAGCGTGATCCTGCGCTATATGAAACAGCAGGCGCCGCCGGGCAGACGCTAGCGCATCGTATGATAAAGAGGAAGGAGGGCGCGAAATGGACCGGTTATGGGACTTTTTCAATATATATTTTATAGGGATGGTCCAGATCCTCATGGGCTTTTATTTTCTCTGCCGATTTCTGGACAGGAAAGTAACACGTCCCTCCTATTTCCTATTTGCCATCTGCTCGCTTGCCGCCATACAGTGTATCCCCCCGGACGGGATCACCGATCAGCTCGTCTATTTCCTGCTCCTCACACTGGGCGGGATCTTCCTGTGCCGCGCGGACAAAATTACCGTTCTCTTATACGCGGCCCTGACCATTGAGATCATGCAGCTCAGTTACGGAATCGTGCACTCCCTTTTGAATATCTTATATCCGCTGACAGCTCCTTTCCCCCACAAATTTGTGGGAATCGCCATTCTCATAGCGGGAAACGCGGCGCTGCTCCTGGCTGCTTTTTGTTACCGCATCGTCAGCCGCTATTTTTTGTGCGACGAGGCACTGAAAAAACAGCACGTATTCATGGTCTTAACCCCCATACTGCTGATCTTTTTGATGGGCGAATATATCAGTTCGATCATTTACGGGACATCCTCCGGGGTAAACCACTATCAAATGCTTGGCATCCAGCTTTTAGGCATGGCCAGCCTGTTCTGCATCCTGTTCGCCTACAAAAAACTGCTGGAAAACTTCCGACTGATCACGGAACTGTCGCTGCTCGAACAGGAAGAGCACTCCCTGAACCAATACGTGGAAGAAGCCAAAACGCGCTACGAACGGACACGATCCTTCCGGCACGACATAAAAAACCACATGACCGTAGTGAAGGAACTCGTACAGAACGGAAAATCAAAAGAGGCGCTGGACTATATCGGAGATATGGGAGAAATAACCGAAGAACTGTCATTTCCCTGTAGCACAAATAACCCGGTCGCCGATATCCTGATCGGAAATAAGCTGGGGATCGCTGAGAGCATGGGAATCGATGTTTCCTGTTCGCTGCTCCTTCCCTCTCCCTGTCTGATCCGGGACATCGATATCGGCATCGTCCTGGCAAATGCGCTTGACAACGCCATCCACGCCTGTAAACAGCTGCCTCCCGGCGCGGAACGGTTTATCCGCGTGACCGGACACCGGCAGAACGATTTTCTTCTGCTCGAAATGGAAAACAGCTTTCAGGGAAACAGACTGCCCCGCAAGGGGACCGGGCTGTCAAATATAAAAGCGGTCGCCGAAAAATATCAGGGCGCCCTGAGCATCAAGACAGACCATTCCACGTTTACATTGAGTATTCTGCTCATCATTCCACAGCAACCGGAGCACATCTCACAGCATAACGCTTAACTGCTGTTTTTAAATGACGAAAAAAATATTGCAGGCAGGGTTCCAACAGTGTACTGCCTGACTAACCAATAAAGGAGGATAAATCCTCTGCTCCTGCATAAGCAGTCGTATTTTCCTCCAGAAAACAAGGAGGATACGCAATGGCAATCGAAATCAGCAGCAGTCACAGCACGCCGCCAAACGCGGAACTTTCTGACATCAGACAGGTAAAGGCAGCGGCAGCCCAGGAGGCGCAAAATAGCAGAACAGCGCCCGACGGAATTGTGGACGAATACACGAGAAGTGAAGCGTCCGACGCCAAACCGAGCGGTCTGTACCGGTTCGAGCAGGATGAACACGGGAATAAAAAACTCGTTTACGACGACCCGAAAAAAGAGAACCAAACCTGCACCGGCAACACCGACCAGGTCGATCGGGAAATCCGCAAGCTGAAAGAAAAATCACAGCAGCTGGAGCAGCAGTTACGGGCAGCTTCGGCTTCCGGGGACGAAGAAAAAGCAGCCAGCCTGGAGAAAAAACTCGCTCAGGTACAGAGCGAGTTAAGCCAGAAAGACAACGATACCTACCGCCGGCAGCACACGGTATTTTCCTGATTACAGGGCGGTAAGACAGCGGGGGCGCATATGCATAGGCGCCCCGTATGTTCTGCCAGGTGCGGAGCGCACCATTCTACGTTTCCTTATCTCACGAAAAAGCAGTATTTCCTTCAAGAAAAAATTGATTTCTTCCCATTTTTTTAGTATAATTATTTTAATAGATTCAAAAGCGAGGTGGACCATATGGCGAAACGTACCCTTATTTTTTTCATTATGTTCATTTTTGTGGTGATCGCAGCGAGCGGATGCGGTAAGGAACGACCTGACGTCAGCCTGTCCATCTGGACTTCCGCCGAAGAAAAGGAAATCATGACAGATATGATCGAGGCGTTCAAGGAAGAGTATGCAGATGAAACAGATTTTGATAATTTCGTGGTCACGATCAGCGAAGAAGATGAAACGACATGCCGGGACACCGTACTGGCCGATCCCGAAGGCGCCGCCGATCTCTATACGTTTGCCTCCGACCAGCTTGACAATCTGCAGAGGGAACACGCCCTCCTCCCGATCACTGATAATACCGAACAGATCATAGCGGACAATGGCGGCGAAAATTCCGCTGCTATTTTATCATCCTCCAGGGACGGCGCTCTTTACGCGTACCCGATGGTGGCCAGCAACGGATATTTTATGTATTACAATTCAGCCTACTTTTCGGAGCAGGATGTAACTTCTCTCGACCAAATGCTGGATATTGCCGCCAAAAACGGCAAAAAGGTGGCGATGGACTTTTCAAGCGGCTGGTATACTTACTCATTTTTTAAAGGCGCCGGATTTGACGTGCAGATGAATGAAGACCGGACTACCAATTCCTGCAACTGGAATGGCCAGACGGACCGCTGCACCGGAGTGGATGTGGCAGAGGCCATGCTCGCGATCGCGGGACACGACGGCTTCCTCAACTGCAAGGATGAGGATTTTATCAAAGGGGTACAGGACGGAACGATCATTGCTGGTGTCAATGGCACATGGAACGCCAACAACGTCGAAGCCGCCTATCAGGAACATTATAACGCCACCAAACTTCCCACCTACACCCTGGCCGGAGACCAGGTACAGATGCACAGTTTTTCCGGATACAAGCTATTGGGGATCAATGCCTATACAAAAAATCCCGACTGGGCTATGCGTATTGCCTCCTGGCTGACAAATGAGGAAAATCAGCTCACCCGTTTCCGCAAAAGGGGCGAGGGGCCCTCGAATATAAAGGCGGCCTCCTCTGAGGAAGTCCAGGCCGCTCCGGCCATCAGAGCCCTGAGCGAACAGTCGGCATACAGCCATCTCCAGAACGTAGCGGAAACCTTTTGGACTCCGACATTCAAATTCGGTACTACCATCGCCGGAGGCAACCGGGATAAAACTGATCTGCAGAAACTATTGGATACATTGACGCAAGGTATTACATCAAATACAAAATAATGAGGTTATGCGCTATGAGGAAAAAGTTCCGTTCCAGAATAAAAAGCATTCCCTTTCGGGTTTTTATCATGGTACTGACAGCCGGCATCATCGGCATCGCCGGCGTTCTTATACTGAAACATAATATAAACAAGCTCTCCCAGAACTATCAGGAAATCATTGAAGAGCACAATGAAAACCGGATCTGCATGGAACAGTTCAGTCAGCTCCTCTACCAGCACCGTTCATTCATCGCCATCCATGTCGCTTCCCGGGAAGAAAAATATTACACAACATACGAAGAAAAAGAACGAGAAGTACGGAAAAAAATGGGAAGTATCCTCTTAGACCTCCGCGGCCGCATGACCGGAGACAACCGGGAACAGATATACCACAAAGTGTACTCCGACTATTACAGCTATGTCCAGAGCGTTGACGTCACACTGGAACTGAGCCGGGAAGGCAATACGGAGACCGCCATTTTCTACCTTACCGGCCAGATGAGGGATTTTGTGCAGAGCGTAAACGCCAATCTGGCGGAACTGGAACAGCTGACGACGCGGGAAATGGACCTGGCCAAAGAGAAAATGGAGTCCCGCATCGACTTTTCCCATATGAGCGTCACGGTCTGCATTATCATGATCTCTGCGACAATGCTCATCTGCCTGATCTACTGCGTCACCATTACCAGCCACCTGAGCAAATACAAAGAAACCCTCGAACAGGAAATTGAGCAGAAGAACCTGTCGATCACACAGCACAACGAAAAAATGATGGCACTGCAGGACAACATCATCGTCGGCATGGCCAATCTGATCGAGAGCAGGGACGGGGACACCGGCGAACATATTAAGCGCACGAGCTTTTATGTCCATCTTCTGGCCTGTGCGCTCAAAGAAAAGGGTCTTTACACCGATGTCCTGACGGATAATTATATCGAGCTGCTGACGAAAGCCGCCCCGATGCACGACGTCGGAAAGATCATCGTCCCCGACCATATCCTCCAAAAACCGGGCCGGCTCACAGCAGAAGAATTTGAAACGATCAAACAGCATGCCGCAGCAGGCGGTCAGATTGTCCGCGAAGTTCTGGGCTCCATCGAAGAGACGGATTATATCGACATCGCCGCAGACATGGCCGCCTACCATCACGAAAAATGGAATGGGAGCGGATACTCGGAAGGCCTCTCCCAGGAAGACATCCCGCTTTCCGCGCGTATTATGGCGATTGCGGACGTCTTCGATGCCCTTGTCTCCAAGCGCTGCTATAAATCCGCCATGCCGGTAGAGGAAGCCTTTGCCGAAATCGAACGATCCACCGGCACGCACTTTGACCCGCAGCTCGTATCGGTATTTTTCGAACTCAAAGACGAGATCATCGGGTATTTAAACTCGTAACCCCTTTCCCTCTATCCCACGATCGTCCCCCCGTTCGGATGCAGCACCTGCCCCGTCATATAACTGGAATCGTCCGAAGCGAGAAATACATAACAGGGCGAGACCTCACACGGCTGTTCCGCGCGGTTCATCGGCACATGTGAAGTCCCCTTGCCAAACGTAGCGACTTCCTCCGCCGAATAAGATGCCGGTATCAGCGGCGTCCAGATCGGCCCAGGCGCAACCCCATTGACCCGGATCCCCTTTTCCACCAGGGAAAGGGAAAGAGACTTCGTCAACGCCGCAATCGCTCCTTTGGTCGCGCTGTAATCGATCAGATCCTTATTTCCCTCATAAGCCGTGACAGAAGTCGTATTAATGATACAGCCGCCCCTTTTCATATAAGGAAGCGCACTCTGGATCAAATAGAAAAAAGAAAACACATTATTCCGAAATGTAAGTTCTAACTGCTCCTGCGATATATCCAAAATACTCCGTTGTACAAACTGCACCGCGTGATTGTTCACCAGAATATCCAATTGCCCAAAACACTCCACCGTCTTTTCGACACAATAATCGGCAAAACACGGCTCCTTCAGATCCCCGCGCAGCAAAAGCGACCGGCCGTCGAGCTGTTCGATCCGCTCGGCCGTCTCCGTGGCATCCCGCTCCTCGTCATAATACACCAGCACGACCGCCGCGCCCTCTTTTACAAAGTCATAGGCGACCGCCCTTCCGATCCCGCTGTCGCCGCCCGTGATCAACGCCACTTTGTTTTCCAGCTTACGGCATCTTTTTCCACACTCCGATACCGGCAGCGGCTCCATCACGTATTCAAACCCCGGCTGCCGGTCCTGATGCTGCGGCGGAAACGCCTGGTGCTCCCTGTTCCACTCTGTCCTGCAATCGCAAGTCAAATCACAAGTCCTCTGATATGCCAAACCACATACCTCCCTGATCATTATTCTATTCTACTTTATCTTATTCCATCCGAGAAGTATGGTTCTAAACGGTACGCCTCACTCTCTTTTCCGCGGGCTGTCCGGAAAAAACAGGCGGATACCCAGTCTGCCGTCCTCATACTCCGCCGTGATCGTTCCCCCCATCTGTTCCACGAGATCCCTGGCGATCGCCAGCCCTAAACCGGTCGATCTTCTGGCTGTCTCCACGGTATAGAAACGGTCAAATAATTTTCCCGCCTGCACTTCATCCAACCCCTGCGCCGAATTGGCAAACATAATCTCCCCCGTCGGTTCGAGCGTAACATCCAGGTCGCCGTCGCTGTACTTAATGGCATTGTGGATCAGGTTCGAGCAGACCCGGGACAGCGCGGCCCCGTCCAGCATCCGTATCACTTTTTCTTCCGGTATCTGTATACGGGGTATGATACTGTGCTCCCGCAGAGCCGTATAAAACGCCGCCACACTTTGTTCCAACACATGGTTGATCACGACAGGCTCCCGCGCCAGTTCCTTTTCCCTGGAATGGATCACCGAATACCGGAACAGTTCTTCGGTCAGCCGTATGAGCATATCCGAGCGGTTGCGGATGATCGCCAGATACCGTTCCACACTTTCCGGCTTTTCCTCCTCTTCCAGCAGATCCAGATATCCACAGATCGCTGTCAGCGGTGTTCTTAAATCATGTGAAATATTGGTTACCGCCTGTTTCAATTCCGTATCCCCCTGCTGGAACCGGAGACGCTCGGCCCGGAGCTTGCCAAGCTCGCGGTTCACCGCATCCGCCAGCCGGCGCATTGACCGATCGCCGCTCGATATATCGATCCGCGTATTCGTATCCGTTACGAGCCTGTCAGCAAAAGCGTCCTCGATTTCCTTCGCGGCTTTTTTCAGCATGTGGATCTTTAGCAGAAGCGCCACGATCACCACAGCCAATATACCAATACAAATCCATAACCATACTTCCATCATGATCCCCCATTCCGGAGCGCCACACGAATACCCCTTATTCATTATTTTAAATCTTTTCTCTGAAAACAAATGAGACCGATACCTGTCGTTGACAAGATAATGACGATCGAATAAAGAGGAAGCCTCGGTAAATGGACAGCCTCTAACAACGTGCATTGAATGGCCTGCCCGCTGGGAAGTACATCGTAAATCGTCTGAGCGATCTCCCTCTTTACCCCATCCAAATAATACGGATTCGGTTCCTCTTCTACGATTGGCTCATTCGTCTCATTCATCGTATAAAACTGAACCGTTTTGGACGCATGCAGCCTGCTGCTTAGAAATACCCCCACCAGCAGAAACCCAAACGCGAGCAGCAGACAGATCACAGCGACAGCCGTTTTATTCTGACATATCATAGCGGCCATTGTAAAAATAGAAGTGAATGCGATCGAAAGGAACAGCACGGTACCCCCGATCAACAGTATCGTTTTACTGTCTGATTCAAAAAAACCAAGCAGCGGGATACCGGTACAAAGATAAGAAACAAAAAAACCCATGCACATTACAATTGCGGTAACGGAAGAAGTGATCATATCTGCCAGATAAATATCGCTTCGTTTATGCCCGATCACCACTTTGTTTCTGATCGTTCCGTCGCTGTATCCCGCCCCGGTGAACAAACTGCAGAATACTGCCATGATAATACCAATAAACAGGGAGCAGGCAAAAAAACCTTTGTCCAGGTGATAGATCGTACCCGTTTGGCTCATTGACACATACCGCTTCACAGGAAAATAGATCCCCGCCGCAAACATAAAAACAAATCCGATCCAAAAAAAGGTATTCTTTTTCAAGCGCATTACATTTGCCATTACTAATTTACTCATTTTCTTCCTCCTCCTACCAATCTGACATAATAACTTTCCAGACTCTCGCCCTGTTCCTGCATGGATACAACCTCACAGTTTTCCTTTGCCAGGGCAAGCGTCAGTTCCGAAACATTGACCTTCGCGTACACATCCGCCTCCCAGTCCGAACGAATATCATATTCCACATTCATGGCGTCCAATACGCGCGCGAGCGTCCGCGCGTTTGTCACCTCCAGGCGGGTGCGCTTTCGGCAGGCGGCGTCTAATTCAACGGCGCTGATCTCCTTGACGATCCGTCCGTTCTCAATAAACCCATAGTGCGTGGCCAGCTTTGACAACTCATCCAGGATATGGCTGGAAATCAATACCGTGATCTGCCGTTCCCTGTTGAGTTTCAGGATTAATTCCCTCATTTCGATGATCCCCTGCGGATCAAGGCCATTGACCGGCTCATCCAGTACCAAAAAATCCGGTTCGCCCACAAGCGCGATGGCGATCCCCAGCCGCTGGCGCATACCGAGTGAAAAATGTTTGGCTTTCTTTTTGCCGGTATGCTCGAGTCCCACGAGTTTCAGAAGTTCCTGTAATCCGTCATAAGACGGAAGCCCGACGATGCGGTACTGCTGTTTCAGGTTATCCTCTGCCGTCATATCCAGATAAATGGATGGAGTTTCCACCACCGCCCCCATCCTTCTGCGCGACTTCCGTATCTCCCGGTCCGAATGGTTCCTGCCGTATAATGTATACTCGCCGGATGTCGGCTCCTGCAGTCCGCAGATCAGGCGGATCAGCGTCGTCTTTCCCGCGCCATTTTTCCCAATGAAGCCATAGATCGCGCCTTTGGGAATTTTCATGGATAGGCCGCTTAGCGCTTTTCCGTTTTTGTAGGTTTTGCATAGCGCGTTTGTTGTGAGAACATAGTCCATAACTGTTACCTCCTAGATTAAAATTTGAATCAATATGGACATTTTACATGAGAACCGTAAAGAAAACGGTAAAGAAGATCGTAAAGAAATAGTAAAGATTTAATCGTTCCGCATTTTGAAACCGATTCCCCAGACGGCCTCGATATAATCTTTCCCGCTCGGCTCCCTCAGCTTTTTCCGCAGATTGCTTACGTGCATTTTCAGTGAACTTTCCGTGCAGTCGGGGGTGTCTTCGCTGATGCGGTCTAAGATGAGCGATTTGGCAACGACCTGCAGCGGGTTTTGCATGAGGAGTTTTAGTATGGCGTATTCGGTTCTGGTTAATTTGACCTCGACGCCGTCAACTGTTGCTACGTGGCGGTCGGTGAGGAGCGTGATGTTTTCGAAAGTCAGCGTGGAGCGGTCGGATCGGCTGGCCGCGTGTGTGTTTCGGAGGTGGACGGATACTCTGGCTAAGAGTTCCTTCATGTGAAAGGGTTTTGTGATATAATCGACGGCGCCGCCGCGGAGAAGGTCTACTTTGTTATCGAGATCGACTTTCGCGCTTACAACAATAACGGGGGTTTGTTTGATCTGCGGCAGGAGTTTTTCGCCGTCCAGGCCGGGGAGCATTAGGTCGAGCAGGATGAGATCTGGGGGGAGGGGGGTGATTTTTAATACGTATAGCGCTTCGGTTCCGGAGTAGGCGCGGCGGATGTTGTATCCTTCTTTTGTTAGTGCTTCTTGGAGCATGTTTCCGATGTCTATGTCATCATCTATGATTAGGATGGTTTTCATTTCATTTACCTGCTTTCTTGGTTTTGTTGGTTTTTGCTTTTTTGCTTTTTTTCTTTTTACTCTTTCTGTTCTTTAAAAGTGGCTTCGTCAATGAGTATATCGGATATCCGTTTTTTTTGCAAGTTCGATGGTGGGGGGAGGAATTTTTTACATGATTGAGCTTGTTTTTTGAGCGAATGTTTTCAATTAAGAAAGAGTATAAGATTTCTTTTTTATTCTTGTCCAAGTGGCTCATATCGCCGTCTAGTTCTCATATCAGATGCCTTAAATAGGGGTACCTATTACTGTAGCGAATCAATATAGAAGTGGGGATTCTATTGGTGTCAATGCCCTACATCGGGCTTCTCCCATTTCTACTTTTTTACACTTCTGCACATTTTCCCACGATTATTATTTGGTGTCAATGCCCTACATCGGGCTTCTCCCATTTCTACTTTTAAGGAGGATTACACTATGAATACAAAAATTATTTTGTGTCAATGCCCTACATCGGGCTTCTCCCATTTCTACGCAGAAGAAGTCGCTGAGACAATCTTAAGACATTATAAGTGTCAATGCCCTACATCGGGCTTCTCCCATTTCTACTCAATGCCTGTGTGGGTCAAGCAAGAACGAAGATTATGTGTCAATGCCCTACATCGGGCTTCTCCCATTTCTACATAGAGTACCGTATTGGCAATGGAGTTGGACTTATAATAGTGTCAATGCCCTACATCGGGCTTCTCCCATTTCTACGGAAACCTGCTGACAACCCGCCTTCCGACGAAGACAGTGTTGTGTCAATGCCCTACATCGGGCTTCTCCCATTTCTACGTTTTAACCATTTTTCATTTAAAGTAAGTCATCAAAGGTGTCAATGCCCTACATCGGGCTTCTCCCATTTCTACATGGACAACAGGGCGGAGGAATAATGAAGATGAATATGTGTCAATGCCCTACATCGGGCTTCTCCCATTTCTACGGACCGTAAAGACAGTCGGAGACCTTCAACCTGTAAAGTGTCAATGCCCTACATCGGGCTTCTCCCATTTCTACACGAAAGGAGATATTGCGATATGGAAAAGGAAGAAAAAGTGTCAATGCCCTACATCGGGCTTCTCCCATTTCTACGACCAGTCAAGATTCTATGAGGATTATGCTGTTATCAAGTGTCAATGCCCTACATCGGGCTTCTCCCATTTCTACGGGCTGACGAGGCGCGGAAAGTAAATGAAGATTATGGTGTCAATGCCCTACATCGGGCTTCTCCCATTTCTACCGGAAAAAGTTTGGGAGAAAATTTGCGAACTTTCGTGTCAATGCCCTACATCGGGCTTCTCCCATTTCTACGGTACCCCTCCAAAACCAACGATTTTCCGGCATGTTCCAACCCCAAATTTGCATATGTTTTTGAAAAAGGTCGATTTTTTATCCTTTTTAGGCTTATTTTTGGTTTTTTGAAAATTTTCACAATATTATTCTCAATACTATAATTGTATTATACCTGACTTCACAATCCAATGCAAGATAAAATTTTTCCGCCTTTTGCTTTTTATTTTTGAACTCTATCATAACTATACTAACAATAACCAAAACACATATTTCGTATCCAACGTAAAGCACGTTTTCAACACTTATCCATTCTTCATTCTTTGGGTTCTACCCATTTCTCCTACGCTTTTCCCCCAAGGCCAACAACCTCCAAATCCATATCTGCATTATACCTGCCTTCCCACCCTTCATAAATGCTACGTAGAGTTCACTTCGTCAGAACAAAGAAAACCATAATAATACCGATCATAAAACTTCCGCAGAATATCATCCATGTCAACATACGAATATTCCACAAATTTCATAATTTCCCTGTCAATCTCCTTCCCAACCTCTCCCGTATATTTCTGAACCAGTTTCAACATCCGCCTCCAGTCCCTCTTAAACCCATGCAGCAGACGGTAAAAGGTAGCAACCGAAACATCGTATACTTTACACATTTCATTTACCGAACGGTACCGCCCGACTAAATAAGCCTGTATCAACTGCACGGCAAACTGAATACTGAACTGGGAATGACAGATCACGATAGATGGCAGAACAGCGTGGGTCCGCCCGCATTCCTTGCATTCTACACAGGCGACCGAAATCTCATGAATGACGACCTCATTGTTCTCAAAGCACACCAGCTTTCTCTGATACGTTCCGTCCTTATGAAAAGTCCTCCCCTTACAGCCATTGGGACATTTCATCTGACCTTTCACCGCAAACTCCCCCGCACGATGGCACATACTCTGACAAAACTCATAGGCGCCGGTTTTCTTCATACTCTTACAACATTTCCCTATTGCTAAAAACAATCTTATCATGCGATCCTCCACAAACCATTCCTTAAATCTCTATCAGCCATTCGAATCCATTTTCCGTTTTCCGGCGCACCAACAGACCCATTTCCACCTCCAAACGGTCGATTCCGGCATTATCATAGATTCGTTCCAATTCTTTCTCCACCTTATGAATGGCAGCATCAATGCCACGCTTTTGCTTTTTATATTCCAATATGCTGCTGGCGAGTTCCTGACTTCTTTTGTGTATATTCATCTCTTCTATTACTTTCTTCGCCTTTTCTTCCGTAACACTCCTGCTCGTCGGCAATGTTATTCCTTCCGGCAAGTCGGAAGAACGGGAGATCGCATGTAAAACCGGTGACGGATAACAATTTTTGTTTTGCCGGAAATTACAATTACAGCCATATTCCGCTGTGATCATTTTATACTGTTCACGGAGTTTAATGCAACTCACCGGCTTGGCAGGAATGCGCTGTATAAAACGTTCGGTTACACTGTGTTGGTAATTCAGGGTATACGACATGACCTGGTGGACAAACTCCCGCCCGCTTTCCCCCATATGCCCGAACACGTACAAGACCGAAAGTCGCTCAAAATGTGTGAGGTAACAGGTTTTCAGTGCTTTGTGGCAAAGGTAGCGCATGAGGCTGCACTTCGACAATATTTCCAAAATATTTAAGGAGGCTGACCTATGAAATATATCTATACCGCAACATTCGCGCCTAATGAGGACGGAACCAAATACTACTGCCTGGAAGCATTTGCCGAAACAGATGAAATGATCCGGACCGGCGGCGGACAGCATTTCACCTGACAGCAATTCTTTTAACCGCTGATTTTCTCTTCAAAGGCAATCTACTAACTCATGCAAATTTTACACTATCGGTTTCATGGTTTTTATCTGAATCCATACTTTCCATCAATAATTTACCACTCCACTCTATATCTCCCAAATCCAAAACTCGTATTTTTCCCAATATGGATCAGTTCTCCCGCCAATAAAAGTTCCAATGTATCCGGTTCCATCTGTTCAAGCTCTATCTCCCCTTGAATCCCCTTCAAATACATGGAACTTTGCTTACGCGAAGAAAAACGTTTTACTTCCTTTCGTCTCACCTTCTGCTGCCTGATGACTGGAAGCGGATAATTCTGGTCAAACGCTTCCTCCCCGTCAATTCCCTCAAAGCAGTCCAGCATATAAATTCTGCGTTTCACGCTCCTGACGATAGCATCCATGCTATACTCCCGCAAAAATTCCCCATTATATTTTACTGTCAAAGGTGTTTCAAATATCATTTTTACTGAAAACACATTTCCCTTCCAAGTCTTCAAACGATGCCCCACGTAATCTCCGAGCTGCATTACCTGATATTTCTCCATATGGACATCCACACCATCCAGAATCGGCTCCCCGCTCGTATTCCCAATATTCCTAATCTGAAAATGACTTTCCTGTTTCCCCAGCCCGTTCATCCCTAACATGTGAACCGCCTGCAAAAACAAATTAAAATACACGACCGTTTTCCCAAAAAGAATCAATCGAAACACCAGGGTATCCCCTTCCCTAAATTCCCTCTGGTAATCTTCACACTCAATGACATAGCCGATACTCTCCCCTGTCGTAACAAAACGAGGTTTCTTTTCAAATTGTGAATACATCGTATGATGGATCATACATTCCGAAGCAAAATAACAGCATTCACATTTCCTGTCTCGTATACAATTGGCACGCAGCAGCATCTCCCCGATGCCGCCGCGAATTGCCGAAACCTTATTTTCAGGCAAAATCGTATCCTCTGTCATTTCAAGTGTAAACGACAATGTTATGTAATGAACGTTCAGAGCCTCTTGTAATATCTGATTCATTTTATTCCTCACACACTCACACTACTTTCACTTCCGTTTTCGCGATATATTTTCTTCAACACCACGTATTTTCAATATATCGTCCTTCACCAAATCATGGATGCCACTTTCCTCAAAATGAAACTGAACATCCCCGTTTACGATCTTTGCCAATATGTTGTAATATCCTTTGGCCTCAGGATGGGCATTTATTATTTCTTTCTTATCCTCGAATAACCTCACATTCATTTTATCCGGTTTCGTTATATAACCATCAAATGACACAATGATGATCTTGTTATCCGAATCCTGCTTAAAATGCTTATATGCGGTTATTATTTCTTCATAAAAAACATCCAGTTTTTGTGGCTGCGCATCCCCGATCGGTTCTTTCAGATATTCTCTGTAAAGACTCCTGTTAAACACCTGATCTCCCAATAATACGATAAAATATTTGCTATTCCTTATCGCCTCTCTGATCTTTGGCGTAAATTCTCCCGTCTCCGATTTCAGCCTGTCATCCATCCACGCTTCACACCCCTGTGCTATCAATTCATCCTTGAGCGCCACAGCCCGTTCATGACCATCTTTTTCCCCATAGCACCGCCTATAGCTGATAAAAAAATCATGAACCTTTACTTGCAGCAAATACTCAAATTTACGCTCGATATAATCTGTCAGATCATTGTCGATCATCTTCCTGATACAATAATCAATATTTTCTTCTGCCTCGCGCATATCATACTCGTTGTCATCACTGCTTTCCACCAGTTCCTCGAAAACATCCGAACTCACATAATTAATTTTCATCACTGGATTTCTTAGCTTCTTACAGATATAATCATACTTCTCCAAATACGTATTCCACACATCGGAAATACTTTCATCCACATGACATTTTTTGCAATATTCCAAAAAATCATCATTTTCTTCATTCGAAAAGAGTAGTGTACTGATCATATTTCTGTACGTATCGTTGCTGCTTAATAGATCCACAGTGAGCTCGTCTGCCGCTTTATCTTCTAGCCCTTTTCTTTTCTTCAGCAATTCTTTTACTTCTTCACAATAGTTTTCTATCACATAGGTTACCACTCCCTCCTGTAGGGCAACGACAGCATCTCCAAACCTTCTTTGATCCGCATACCACTTCGCTATCGCTAACGTCAGGCTGCCATAGCAGTTTTCCCTCATTTCACATACCATGCCGAACCGCTCTCTAAAATCCTGTACTAAATAATCCACAAAATCAGATATATAGCCTGGCATATTCTTTGTCGGCCGTATATCAATAATTGTTTTGACTGAACTCTCAAATAGTTTTAGGTTATTACTATTTACCGCAAAACTAAACTCTTCAAATGCCTTGATAATATCGCTCTTTGAAGGATCTACAAACCAGCCGGCATCGCCTTCCACAATAAGCTGCTTAAGTTTTACAACTGAACCGCTATCGTAAAACTCATTGATTGCCATATTCCATTGATTGATCATGGAGACAATGGTAAGATCCACCATCGGAATTACGGTTTCAACTATATTATTTTTATCAAACGGTCTTTTCTCTCCGATCCGATATTTCTGAACAAGATCCGTATCGCCAGCCGTGACCGGTTCAAGGCTCGACTCTAAAACACTACAACAAACTTCTGTTACAAAATTAATATTATGATATCTCACCGATAGATAATTTGTTGTTGCGAATACCAGCATCGGTACGCTTCTAAAGGCATTTGATATATCAAGATAAATGGAAATATCCCGCTTATCAAAGCCCATATCCGCTTTCATGTTCTCACTTGACGGCTTAATAAACGCTTCCATTTGCTGCTTTATCTCATTAAAATTCCCCATGATCTCTGTTTCCGTCACACCATTTTTTACGACGACAGTGACTGTATTAAGCCCATATCTTTCACTCAGTTTCTCTTCGAGCAAGTTACGTATTCCATTGATATACGCTGTTTGATCGCGCTCCTTATCGTCCTTTGATATAACTTCATTGGGAAACAATTTTTCTAACAGCTGTTCCCAGGAAGACATCATCGTTCCTATTAACATTAAGTCCGTAAATTTCTCATCTTTGGCCGTATCTAAATATGCGAGAAAGGGATAACAATTTCTGTTTTTCTCGTCAAACTGAATATAATGATCCACCTGATCGAAAGATTCCATTTGGCCATCAGAAGAAAAATACGCATATTCCGAATCCCTGATGTTCCCAACCCCTAATTGTGCTACTAAAATTTTCTTATTCATTTTTTGTCTCCTTTCAGCATTCCGTCCAGCCATCATCATACCTGCTTCCAGCAGATTTAGTCGCCATATATACTCTTTCAAAATGTTCCTTTGCTTCCCTGATCATAAAGTCACGGGTTCCTGACGGCAGGGCAAGTACTTGATATTGTTCTGCCAACACGGCAACATCAGACGTTTGTATCCAATCACCCGTTTTCTGCTCTATATACATCGGGGTATCCAGTAAGTCTTTTAACTCCTGAATACGTGCTCCATTCAGGCGATATTTGGCAACCCATACGCATACGCATTCTCCTTCCCTTCCTACTGCTGCATTTCCTGTAACCGCTTTGAGTTCAGGTTCCATCGCTTCCATGTATTCCCGGAAGCGCATTTGTTTCCGATCTGTCCCCATACCTATTTCCATATTTCTTCTAGAATCATAGTAATAATGATTCTCCGTAAACCATTCAAACCCTTCCTCAACCGCATCACTTTTTTCCATCTGGCTCACCGTCATCGGGTAAGATACCTTCTTCCCTTCCAACAGTTCAAACTTTGACATCTTACGGAACATCGGAAGCACTTTCTCCTGGATTTCCTCGTCAAAACAAGCATCCGACCACAGATCCTGTCCCTTGTTTTTTAACGGTTCTTCTTTCAGAGAAATCCTTCCTTCTCCTTTTACCACTTCACGGATCTTAACCTCATCCACATTCAGAGCTACGCTCCCCAACCCCAGCGGCTTTCCCGCTCCCAGTTTATAGGCATGAAGCTTGCTTCCCATTTCCCCTTTTTCTCCACAGTTTAGCAGCCATAGCAATTGTGCCAGTTCCGTCTTTGTAATATGATCAAAATAAAGCTTACCTTGAAATAAAATGTCTTTCTTTACTGGATGTATCGTCATATTCCGCCCGTTCTGTTTCACATGGACTGGCAGCTTCATTTCCGGCTGATGCCAGTAAAATTTCCGGCCATTTATGATGGGAGTATCCCATGCTTGCACCTCTCCGTTGCTATTGATATAATAGTCATATGTCCAAAATATCGCATCCTCTGGGCGTTTCAAATAGAATTCCACATTTCCCACTTTCGGAGAAGACAGTTCCGGCAATGTAATAGGTTTCCCATCAAACCATTCGTCACTTTTGCAGGTTAAATCACTCATACGGATTCGGGAGGAAACCGCCTTCGTTTCCGACACCATTCCAAACAGGGAACACGCCGGACACAATGGCTCGCTCTCGCAACTTCCAAACCCGCCTATGATATTTTTCATCTGGTGCTTATAGATCTCTTTTGTAACACTTGCCGGTGAAAGCATCACATGTCCTTGTTCCACTTGACTGTAATAGACCGGAAAATACCCGCTGCCCTTCTGTGCTTTAAATTTTTTTAACTGTTCGCCGTATTCTTTGTAAGAATATTCATCCTGAACTCTTTCTTTATTCTTTTTGTACTCCGCGAGACACTGCTCCAGTACTTCAATAGATATATTTACTGAAATTCTACTTCCCGCATGTTCCAAGGTGAAAATATGACAACAATGCTTTTCATTTTCAGGTTTGTCGGTAGGAACAGGGGATGCCTCCCCCTTTATCATGTATCCCTCTACCTCTCCAGACTCTCGCGAGACATTCGTCGCCAGCGGCTTACACTCCCCCCTTTCCAGCTTCCGTTCGTTATAGGAAAAATAGACTTTTTGGCCTTCTTCAAAACCTTTCTGAATATAGCATCTTCTCTCTTTTCCATATTCCTTTTTCCAGTTCCTTTCATCCGTATCACTATGTTCCCCCAGCGTACGCCAAATACAATCTTTCGCCGCTAACAGATCATAAGTACCATTCTCATTCTTTCTTATAAGTCCCGGTTTAAAAACATGACAGGAACGCCTGTTTATAACCTTCTCACTATCCACCACTGACATGCAGGAATTCGTTAAAATCTCAAAATTGCTGCGCAGCATTCCGCGTATCTCACTGCCCGGAATCACCGGTTTCACTTCATTCTCTCCATCCACCCCGGATTCTCCATAAGAAAAGAACTCATAGGATTTATGTTCTTCTTCATCTATCTGAAACACTTTGACATCACTTGTATCCGGTATAAATAATGGCGTCTTCGTTAGCAGGGAATAGGTAATGACTCCTGACTGCAAT
The DNA here is from genome assembly GCA_910584065.1 of uncultured Eubacterium sp. GTDB lineage: Bacteria > Bacillota > Clostridia > Lachnospirales > Lachnospiraceae > Eubacterium_F. Next base: position 15,905 of record CAJTZN010000036.1, on the reverse strand, counting down.
TCTTCATTCTGCTTCTCTTCTGCCACGGCATGTTTTTCACCAACCAAAGGCACGAAATTATATGGATTAATAAATGTATATTTGTCCTCTCCCATGTTATCCCACCTCCACTAAACGGTAATTATCAATGACAGCCATTCCTGTATCGCTGTATGTAATATGATTGTTTACTTGTATTTTCTTCATCCCCGTCTTACTTTCTTCCACAGTTTCCAACAGAATCTCCTGTGAATATATACGATCCTGGTCCTTTTCCTCCGCACGGAATACCTTATCAATAAAATGTCCGGAGAATCGTTTACTCTGTGACGCCAATGCCCGGTACTCTTTTTCTTTATCAAACAAATGCACTTCCAGGATCTCCTGTCCGTTCACTCGTTTTTCCACATCCTGCAGGGACTGGTATCGCTCAAAAATAACTTCCTTTCTCGTGTAGATCAACATGATTCCAGACTTTGGCGCATGTTCTATCTCACTTGATCCTTTCAACTCTTTCCAATCCATTTACCCGCACCTCCTTCGTATAAAAATCGATACAGTGATTTATTATAACCTATCTCAGGATCTTCTTGTTCCACCTCTCCCGTATCTATCGTAAGCTCACCCCGCTTTTCAAACAAACCGCGTCCGATCGCTGTCTGTCCTCCCACACTCACATACCCGTTTTGCAATTCATGGACGACCAAAAGAAGCAGCCCCGCCAACGCCTTATAATCATCTTGTTCGTTTTTGCGGACCATCAGTTCCAGCACCGTATCCCCGCCAAAGTATGTCTGTTCCGAGTACAGCGCCCCGGTCTTAGTCGAGGCGTCAAAACGATTGATCTGATTTCTCGTCATCGTCTTCCATGTGCCGCCCTTCAGCCGGCTCTCGCCGATGACAACCGTTGACTGCCATGCGTCCCATTCTCCTGCTTTTCTCTCTTCTTTTTCCTTCACATGACCAAACCATCCACGGATCAGGCATGCCGCTTTTTTCTTTCCTACCAGCTCAGTCAAAATAGATAACGCCTCCGAACGGATCGCCCCGCTCCAGCTGGTTCCCGGTATGACAGGAATTGGTTTTCCCTTTTCGTCCTTTCCACAGGTAATATGCTCAAAATCCGGCATTTCCGGTTTCGTGGAATACCTTCGAATACTGATACCCCCTGTCAGGCGAAGCGGCACTTTTATTTTTAAATAACCAGACTTATCATCCAACTCCATGTTTGTTTTTTCTCTATCTGGATTTGCAACCCAGTCCTCATAAGAAACACCTTCCCCATACGCCGAACAATCTTTTGACTGCGGAACAAATGAAATCCATTCCTCCACATTCTCTTCTTTAAATTCTTTTTCATAGACCTCCAAAACCTGAAAGCGTCCGAACCCGCGATTTTTATTTGCTCCAATCCGAATCGCGCCACTTTGTATCTCCTTCAGGATCGTACTCACGGCACCATCGTAATCTACTGGTTCGTCCTTCACCTGATTTTTCCTCCGCTGTACATAATTCAGAAAAAGCGTTCCTATTATTTCTGGTTCCACGATCTCTGTCTCAAACTTGTTATCGACCGTTTTCCCTCCATTTAACTTCACCCTGTCCCGGACGGAAACGGTTATCTCCTCCTTTTTTTGATTCTCAAAATACAAATCTGATATATACAGCGGACTCATTCGTCCCCGACTGCCTTCCGAATATCCCATGACCGATCCAGCACAGCCATAGTCTTCCAATATGTTCCGAAATGCTCCCGCTAACGAAGTTCCCGGCACAAAGATATCACCCGTTCCATTACGCTGCACATCCGCATCACTATACAGACTTTCTCCGCTGGATACTGCCAGTGGGGAAATTAGTTTCATCGTCACCGCTATGTATTTCCGTCTTTCTATCTTATGATTCATGTTGGATTTCCCCCTTCGCTGTTCTCGTGTTCTCGGATCCTGTGCCTTAACTCAATGAGATAAGCTCTCAGATATGCTATCTTTGATTCATCTTCATCCGTTTCCCAATCGCCTATTTTATAAATGGCACAAAATTCACCAGGCATGTCGCACATTTCCTTTTCTACCACTTTTACCATGTCATTGGCAAGATCCTTTTTCTCTTCTATCCTCTTAGAATTCCGGTCAAACCGCTTATCTACACATTCTTTCAATCCCGTCCATGTCTTCTGTTCATCACACATACTGAGCAGATTGCTGACAACCGCCCTTGCCTTCTTAAGCTTGTTCCTGCCAAAAGACTCCGTTTTCACCCGCGCCTTTATGCGGATATATTCTTCCCACATCTTTCGACTGATCTCTTCCGCCAGCTCTGTTTCCTTTACATTTATTTTTTCTTCTGTTTTCGATTTATCTGGCGGCGAATACAGTTTCCCTTCATATTTTCCATTCCCCGGTAGTAATTCAATGATCGAAATTTCGCCATACCCCTCCAGATTCCGCTCTCCGATCACCGCACTGTCATACCGGTTTTGTTTCAGTTCAATAGAAAGAGACGGTCTTTTTTCAAAGTGATAAATCAGCACCGCTCCTTTATCAAAAGCTTCTACCGTCGGCTTTCTCTTATGCCATGTGACATTATATCCGCCGACAGATGTATAATTCATGAATTCATCTATCCTATCCGGCATATCCTCCGGGCTCTTCAGACCCAGCACCGCATTTACTTCTTCCACTAAATCTTCCACATCGATAGAGCAAGTAATATTTTCCCTGCTGTACACGATGGCAGGAGATTCCAGTTTGATCAAAAGATCCATACCCCGCTCTGCCAGCATAGCCTCTTCCGCTCGATCCGTACTTGATTTCTCCTCATCCAGATGTAATTGGATCGTCACCTTTCCATATTCAGCTAAACGAGATGTCCCGATGGAATAATACTGTCGTTTGGACAAATACCTTGCCACATCCTGCAATTGTTCCATCGTCCCCTTGACATACCCCTGAAAGGACTGCCCTGCCGCGATACTTGACACCTGATAAAATACACCAGGATCCTTCTCATCCTCGATAACGCGACCGATTGATTTGTCCTCCGGCCTCCGGTGATGATACCGCTCTTCCATCGCCACGCTTTTCTTTATCATCGTTCCATCGGATGCTTCTCCCACATAACAATGTTTCATGACATTCAATTGCCATTTATCTGTTCGTGCCTGATTTTCCTCATTTTCATATGCCTTATCAATATATTTTTTATCATTGTCTTTTATGGAATAGTACGTAGCAGGTACTTCCGTCAGCCGTTTTTCCCCTTCTTCCAAATATGCGTTAGAGAAAAACAGTTCCTGTGTATGTTGAAGAAATTTTTCCACAGATCCTCCCGCCCTCTTCATTTCCTGCAGGACAATGCCCAAAATACGGCTTCCTTGAATATAATCCAAACTGCGTGCTTCTCCCCCGTCGATGCTCTTGCAGATGAGCGGTTCCTCCAGGCAAACAGAATACCGCAGACATCCTTCTTTTTCAATTTTTCGTTTTACGGCATCCATATCCACGGATTTCTCGCCTTTATGATCCTCTTTCGAATCGTCGTCACCTGGAATTAACTCAGCTTTTATTTCCCCCAGACCTCTCGAACGTGAAATACCCATAGAGTGAAAAACAGCAAGGATATCTTCAAACATTGATTTATATGCCTCATCCATCTCCAATTCCGCTATAAACACTAGATCTTTCTTCGCCACCCGCATGACACGGAGGGTTTTGTCCTTTGCTGTGCCTGTTTCCTTATTTACTGCCGTTTGTGTGCGAAGATAAGAATAATGAGATAAAATGTTCTGCGGGTGAAACAACAGATTGTTTCGGTGCTGCTCAACCTGTTTTCTCAGCTCATCATAATTCTCGAGATACGCATTTCGGATACTTACTGCTCCCTTTGCATCCCCCTCACCGCCAAAAATCTTTTTGATCGGTATATCTTTTCCCCAATCCAGCAATTCCAGAGCGCATTCCCGCAGGCATCCCTTGATCCTTCTTCCGGGAATGTATGGAAAACCATATTCATCATGACAGATGTCAATATCCAAACTGCTATTGTACACCCCGCCATCCGATACGCAAAGATCACTGAGCAGCTGAATACGCAATTGATATTTTTTCATTTCGCATCGCCTCCTTCCGTTTCCTCTTCCGTCGGAGCCACGCAATAATCCAGCATTTCCAGAACATCATACCATTTCGCAATGCTCTTTTTATCCTCTTTGTAATAAAGCTGTTTTTCGCCATCTGGCATACTCCAGCCACGGGATTGCAGGAATGAATTCAACAGTTCCACCTGATTTTCACCCAGGGGATATGTGTTGCGCAACTGTAAGGCAAATCTTCTCGGGAATGTATCCGCGCCCTGCATAAAATACTGTAACCCTTTTTCAAACTTCTCATAAGAATATATTTCCTTATTATTTTTTTCTTCCAATGGTTCCTCTTCTGCCGACCTGCCTGAACAAATAAAAAACGGTCTGATCATAAGCTGCTCTCCACTCCGGGTCACATACTCGCGCTTTCGCATTTCCTCAAAATTAGCCGATTGTATATTTTTACAGATCTGGAAATCCACAAAGTTTCCGATGCGATCCATTTCTACATATTTTCCAGTTTCAGAGAGAAACTTGATCGTATCCTTGCATTCTTTGGATTTCGCCCGTTTTTTCGCAGAAGCACAGCACTGTTCCGCCACATCATATCCGATTCGGAACGGAAAATGACTGCCGATAAAGGCCACTCCCGCACATACGCTGAACCCATATTTTTTTAAACTTTTTGCACTATTTTCTCTCACCATCGCTTTTTTTGCAATATCGCGGCTGAAATATTTCACACTTTCCAGCGCGATCCGGGCATTACATACATATGTCACATCATCTCCTGCCACAAGGATCTCCCGGACAACGTATTTGCCCTCCTTATTCGGAATCCCTTCCTGTCCACTTTGTCTATCCGTAAAATGATCGTGCATGTTTTGAAACGTCTCCTGATAGGAATTCATGATCTGAAATGAAATCTCCCTCATTTTATTCACCGCTTCTGTATAATCCTCAATCCCCTCCACGATCTGGCGTATCCTGACTCCCATACTGTTTCCATCTATATGTACTACAGCCAGACGGCTATCCACACCTTTCTGAGTCACCAGATTGTCAAAAACCTGTTCATCTCTTTCAAAAGAATTACCTTTCGCTTTCCGCTTGTTTCGATAGGCTTCCTGCTTCAGTCTAGTTTCTTCTCCCATTTCCTTTTTCGAGCGGGAATCTATCATCGTAGCAGGATATCCGGTCTTTAGTTCTACCTTCATGACTGGTATTGCCCCGAACGGTTTTGAAAGAACCATATTGGCTTTATTCATTCTCATTTTGCTTTGTAAATCTTTATAATCATCCGCGTAACACTGGGATTTTTCACAAATGGCGACCGCCAACTGCAAGGAGTAAGTGTGCTCCAATACGTATTTGGACATCTTCTGATTGATCTGAATGCAGAGATCCTTATTTCGAAACAGGACGTATGCGTTCCCCCCGCCAATAAACAGTACCTGAACATCCATATTCTTTTCCGCAAAGTTTAATGGACCTTCTTTATCATACCACTTTGTTTGATAGCTATTTACATCCTTCTCCCGCTCCACAGAATTTTCCAAAGCTTCTAAAATAATATTTTCAACAATATAGGAAGCTCCAATGGCATCCTGTACCTTATCCGTACGGTAAATGTAATTCTGGATTCCCCTAACATCGTACATTGCCAGTACTTTATGCTCTGTTTCCTTCATCTGATTTCTCCTTATCTTTTTCTATCGTATCAATGCCCTGCTTCAAGTGCTATCTAACCTTAAAACTATACTTATATTATACCTTAACTCTCCCACCGCGTACAAGTGAAAAACAATTCACCAAATGTTTACTAAAACTCATCCCGCGACCAACCATCATCCCCCTCTCCCTTGCATTTTCCCCTCTAAACCTATTTAACGGAAACACCCCTCTGTCATGTCACATACTCATCGGCAGACGCAAATCCACTTCAAGGCCGCCGTACTCACTATGTTTTATCAGCATTGTTCCGTCATGCACGAATACGATCTGCTTGACAATGAGAAGCCCTAAACCGTGGCGCTGTTCGGTTGTTTCTTCATCGCACACCATATAATGCGGGGAATGATTGAGTTTCTCAATCTGTTCATCGGTCGCACCCGTACCGTCATCGGCAACGATGACAGTACAAATATGATCTTTTGCCATGACACGGATGAAGATACGGCAGCCTTTTCTGTTGTGATTCATGCTGTTTTGAATCAGATTGCTGACTGCTCTTTTGATCAAATCCTTGTCAACATTTGCAGTGCAGGAAGTTAAGGTCTCATCCGTTTCCCATTCAATCGTGTACGTTTCCTCAATATTCATATTGAGAAAATCGGCTGCCACCTGGCGGATAATGGCAATCAGATTTTGTCTCTCCCGTTTGACCGGCTGCATGTTATATTCCAGCTTGGACGCGAGATTTAGATCGTTGATCAGATTTCGTATCCGTTTACTTTGCCGTACGATCACCGCCGCTTTCTGGCGATGATCTCCGGATAACTGCCTGTCGCTTTCCAACTGCCCGGCATACCCCATTACCATCGACAGCGGGGTTCGTATGTCGTGGGACACGCCCGCGATCCAATTTGCCCTGGCGGTTTCTCTTTTGCGGAGCTGCCTGCTCTGCGTCTGCAAAATGTCCGAGGTTTTGTTCAGGTTTACTGCCAGCTCGGATAGAACCCCTTTTTCCCTGATATGGACTGCTTCGTTCGCCGATAGCGCCTGTATTCCGCCGACAATCGGTTTCACGGATTTTAACAGTCTGGCATTTGCAATGACATAGATCAGAAAAATGACAGCGAGATTGATCGCCAAAACAGAAAGGATCGTTTTGGGCAAATTCGCGATGAAATGATAATCCCAGCTTGGCCACATATGTTTCCAAAAACGGTCTTTCGGATATCCGAGTACTACAAGCCCGTTTTCCGCTTCGCCGGTGAAGGTCGGATAGCCGTCTATATAGCCGCGGGTCAGACCCGCTATATCCGAAACGGTGTAGGACAGGGGAACGGTTTGGGGAAGATGATCCGTCTGCCATACAACTTTCATAGTCGCATTGTCAATAAAAATCGCCCATACATTCTCTTTTTGAAGTTCGAGCGCTTTCTTTTCGCTTAACATATATCCGTTTTCCTTTGGGGACAGATCGTCGGCCACTTCCTGTGCCGTGGTCCAGGGGGAGCTATTTGACGCCTGATCCAGTGTATAGACTGCCAATAACGCAAAATTCAGAATAATGAGAAAAACTACGGACAAAAGCATAATGCCGACAAAACGCCGTATCAGTTTGGGTACGCTTTTCATGTCATCTTCCCTCCACCATAAGTTTATATCCAAGTCCTTTGATCGTGATCAGGGAAACAGGCCGAGAAGGATTCGCTTCGATTTTTTCCCTGATCCGGCGGATATGTGCCATCAGGGAATTTTCATAGCCAAACGGATTATCGCCCCAGGCCGCTTCACACAGAGCGTTGATCGTGACAATCCGCCCCTCGTTCCGGTATAAAGCCGCGAGAATGGCGTGTTCTTTTGCCGTAAGAGAAATATGTTCTCCCTTCTTTATGACCTCGGCACGCTCAAAATCAATTTCGCACTCATGCAGTTTCACACGTGGATGTTCGGTTTTATAGCTTCTGCGAAGAATGGCGTTCACCCGAAACAAAAGTTCCTTTGGCAAAAAAGGTTTTACCATATAATCATCTGCACCAAGTGAAAAACCGCGAAACTTATCGTCATCCTCACCACGGGCAGTTAAAAACAGCACGGGATAGTCAGCCGTTTTTTTCAGCCGTTCCATCAGATCAAACCCATTCCCGTCAGGAAGCATGATATCAAGAATCGCAAACTCCGGTTGATAGCTTTCTGAAACAGCCACCGCTTCCTCCACTGTTTTTGCCGTTTCTATATTTTGAAATCCGTCCTCATTCAAAATAGAAACGACCATATCTAAAAGTTCCTGTTCATCGTCAACGAGCAAAATGCGTTTTTGTTTCAAAAAATCAAAGTTCATTGGCCTGCCTCCTTTATATTTCCCTATTGTATCATAGAAATATGCCATTTTCCACACTGTGATCAAATGTAAGGTAAATGTAAGGACACGGAAAGGTTCACGCAAGGTTGGTAAGGTATCATTGTATTTACAAGAATAAGAAAGGAGTTTGGTACAATGAATATCATTGAAACAAATAACTTAACGAAATCGTATGCTGGTTTTACTGCGGTTTCGGGTATTGATCTGCACATCCCGAAAGGCGCTGTCTATGGCTTTCTCGGTCCGAACGGCGCCGGAAAATCCACTACCATGAAAATGTTTTTGGGCCTCACCAAACCTACCGACGGCTCATTTACCATCGATGGGAAGAAGTACTCCGAGAACAGAGTGCAGATTCTAAAAGAAATCGGCTCGTTTATTGAAGCCCCCGCGTTTTACGGAAATTTAAGCGGTGAAGAAAACCTCGAGATCATCCGCAGAATATTGGGACTTCCGAAATCCTCCGTGGCGCAAGCCCTCGATATCGTGGGACTGACACCGTTTAAGAAGCGGCTTGCCAAAAAGTATTCGCTCGGAATGAAACAGCGGTTAGGTCTTGCCAGCGCCTTAATCGGAAAACCGCCGATTCTGATTTTAGACGAGCCGACAAACGGGCTTGACCCGGTCGGTATCCACGAGATCCGAACGCTCATCCGGTCTTTACCGGAAACGTTTGACTGCACGGTTTTGGTATCGTCGCATTTGCTGTCCGAAATCGAATTGATGGCGGATACCATAGGTATTTTAAATCACGGCCGCCTGCTGTTTGAGGGAACGCTCGAGCAGCTTACATTCAGCGCCGCTTCACAGGGCTACCCGACAGATCATCTGGAAGATACCTTCCTTGCTTTGATCGACGCTGACAACAGACGAAGGGGGGCTGAGCGATGAGCGTTGCTTTGGAATGCAGGAAGATAAAGCGGACTGGTTTTTTACCGGCTTTTTTCGGCGGCGGTATTTTGGCCGCGTCTGTTCCTATGATCAACATGGCGGCCCGTTCGGAAATGTACCTTACCCAGCCGGGCCATCCGTTACAGATTCTGCTTGACGCAAACTGGCAGGTAATAGCTATGCTGAATGTACTGCTGGCAGTCGCCGGAACCTGCCTGTTATATCATACGGAATACGCCGACAACGCGATGCAGAAAATGAAGTCCCTGCCCATTCGGGAACATTCTATTTTCTTTGGCAAAGCGGTTTTAACTGTTTTTATGAGCCTTTTTATGCTCGCAATCGAAGCGGGGGCACTCACACTTTGCAGCTTTCATTGGTTTGAAATCAAAGAGAATTTTTTTGGTGAACTGTGCAAATATTTCGGATATTCATTCTTATTGATGCTGCCCTGCGTAATCGTGTCGCTCCTCATTTCGGAAGCCTGTAAAAACATGTGGATATCCCTTGGAATCGGCGTAGTATGCGTATTTACCGCCACCATTTTGCCGACAACAAACTTTGCCCTTTCACTCTTTCCCTTTGCCATGCCTTTTCAAATATTGGCGGGCAGCGATCTGACGCAGTCCATGCACTATATCTGCGGGGCAGCCATAGAACTTGCCCTTTGTTGTCTGGCACAGTTCCTATTCGTAAAAATAAGGAGGTCGTTTGAATGAGTTTTTTCACACTTGTCGGCGTAGAGTTCAAAAAAATACGCCGCTCTAAAATCTTTTTCCTTTTGGCGGCAGCTGCTGTTATTCTCTGGATACCATCCATCCTGAACGCCAACATGAATTTCGGAATGCAGGCGGAGGGGATTTCGCCGGAACACAATTTCTTTATTCAAGGCTTTATGGGAATGGCGTGGTTTATGTTCCCCGCAAGTATGGTAGTGGGAACGGTTCTTTTAAGCCAGACAGAACGGGCGAATAAAGGCATTTTGAAAATGCTCGCGCTGCCGATCCATACGGCGAAACTCTGTATGGCAAAATTTACCGTATTGCTTTCCCTGGCGGCAGCGCAGATTTTAATGATGACAGGCATGTATTATATCAGCGCCGCCATCAGCTCAGGGACGCAGGATTATCATTTCATCCTGCCGCCGTTGTTTGTCCTGCAGGAAATCAGCCTGATATTCCTGTCAGCAATACCGATGATCTCCTTTTTTTGGATGCTGTCAGTCTGTATTCAGACGCCGATTTTTTCCATCGGTATTGGCCTGGCTTCGATCGTGCCGTCAGTACTGATCATCAATACAAAGGCGTGGTTTGCCTATCCCATGTCGTATCCGTTTTTCGTCATCACATCAGAATACGGAAAACTGGCGGCAAATCTTGATACGGCGCAGGTCGAGCTCATACCGTGGATACCTGCCGCCACTGCAATTACCATTTTATGTTTAGTCATTTCCTGCCTTCGTTTCGGGCAGGCTGAAAGGAGATAATGATGATGAAAAGCAAAATATTAACCGCTGTCAACACGATGATGCTTTTTGTGCCGTGGACTATTTTACCGCTCAGAACTTTTGACTGGGCGTTAGAGTCGCCTGCCGCTGAAATTATGATTGCCTGCTATGCTATGTTCATGATTTTTTGCGGAGTGTTTACGATTCTTTCGTATATAAAGGCAAAGGTGCAAAATAATCTGATGAAAGTCTGCTTAATAATAAACAGTCTTTATGCCGTTGCCGGCGCCGCATTTCTGGGAATGATGATATGAGACAGAAGCTTATGCCGGCGCTTCCCATATTCTGCCCCAACTGATGCCGGGGATTGCTCCGTTGTTTTGAGGCTCCCGCAATCCTCGGCCATCCACGTATCCATAATCATACCTCGATATAAGCCCCCGCCTGCACGCGCCACATCTGCGCATACTTTCCGTTCTTCTCAAGCAGCTCGCGATGGCTGCCCTGTTCCACGATCCTCCCCTGCTCCAGCATAATAATACGGTCGGCCAGTCTGGTGGTGGACAGGCGGTGCGAGATAAAGATCACCGTCTTATCCTTTGTGGCTGAAAGCATGGCGTGATTCAGCTGATATTCCGCAATCGGATCGAGCGCGCTTGACGGCTCGTCCAGAATCATCAGCCCGGCTTTCCTGTAAAATACTCTGGCGATTGCAAGCTTCTGGCTTTCCCCGCCCGACAAATTCATGCCGTCTTCCATAAACTCAGTCGTGAGCGGCGTGTCAAGCCCTCTCGCCATCCCCTCCACGCGTCCCATCAGTCCGCTGTCCGAAAGAGCGTCCCGGATTTCCCTTTCGTCACAGCCGTCAGCGACATCGAGAAGTACATTCTCTTTGATGCTTCCGGCAAAAATCTGAAAGTCCTGAAATACCGTCCCGATCGAATCCCTGTATTTTTGCACGTCATAGGAGCGGATATCCGTTCCGTCCGCCAGAATCCTCCCCTCATCCACGTCGTAGAGCCTCATAAGCAGCTTGACAAGCGTCGTTTTTCCGGCGCCGTTGTAGCCTACAAGCGCAATCTTTTCACCGGGCGCAATATGAAGCGATATGTCCTTTAACAGCCCGCCGGTGTCTTTATTATAGGCAAAAGCAACCCTGTCAAGCTCCATTTCCTTAGCGCCTTCTGACGGCCCGATGCCCTCCTCACTCTGTATTTCCGGCTCATAAGCCAAAAAATCGCGGATTTTCTGCACATACAGGCTGCTCTCACAGGCGAACGGATACACATCCGTAAAAATGCTCATCCCCCGTTTCAGTCTTCCGAAGGAGTTATACAAAATAGCCACCCCGCTGAACGACAGCGCGCCCCTCACCACTGCCTGAAAAACCAGATACGAAATATACAGCACATTACTGAAAAAATCATTGCTCACATACCTGCGCATCACGCCGAGAAAAAACCTTTTCATGGCATGCTTTTTCTCCGCATTGTAAACCTCTTCATTCGCCTGTTTAAATGTTTGGAACATAATATCAGGGATCTCAGGATTTAAACGGATTTCCTTGGCATAATCGTTCAGATAAAACACCCGTTTTACATACTCCCGCTTTCTCTCATGGGGATTGCGCTCCATCCGTATCCGGAAAGAGATTTTATTATATAACTGGTTAAACGTAAATGCCATAATGAAAGAAACTGCCGCAAACACGATGGAAAAGCGGTCCCGGATCAGAAAGTAAATTCCCGTGGATATGAAAACCGTGATGCCCGATGCCGTATTACGCAAAAAAGTTTCACATCGGTCAATCTGTTTATCTACTTCGGAAATGGCAAGCACCATTTCATTGTAATATTCGGGGTTGTCATAGCACGCCAGATCCAGCTCCTTCGTCTTTTCATATAAGAGCATTTTGATTTTTTCCCTGACTTTAGGGCGTTCTTTTTCCTGAATATAATCGCCCGCCACTACGGTAAATACCATGCCCAGCGTAATACAGGCCGCCAAAATCAACAGAAACTGCGCCACTTTGATAAACGGGTAATGGAATTCGGCAGCTTCCAGCACATAACCGATCCCGTAAGTATGTTCAAAAAAGATGGATACCTGATTCCGAATAGAGTCCAGCACCATAAAAATAATAAATGAGGGGGATGCGGAAAACATCAGTTTTAGCAGAAACCAGTTGTTGCGCCATACTTTTGCTGCGGACTGCTTTGTACTATTTTTATCCTGTTTCAAACCGCCACCTCCTCTTCCGTCTCCAACGCCAGATAGTTCATCGCCTGTCTGCGGTACATTTTCGCATAACTGCCATCTAGCGCCATCAGCTCTGTATGCGAACCCTCTTCGATCAGCCTCCCGCCTTCCAGCATAAAGACCTTATCGCATTTCTTGACCGAAGACAGCCTGTGCGAGATAAAAAACATCGTGTGGTCGCTGCCCTCTTTCATAATGTTTTGAAAAAGCTCGTATTCCGCGATAGGGTCAAGAGCACTTGACGGCTCGTCGAAAATCTTAATATAGGAATCCTTCGCAAACGTCCTCGCCACAGCAAGCTTCTGACTCTCCCCACCAGAAAACACCGCACCCTGTTCGTCAAACTCTTTGGTCATCACCGTATGTATGCCATCCGGCAGGGACTTGACTTTCTCATACACGCCCGCCTTTTTCAGCGCATCTTCCGCCGCCTGTTCGTCATTTTCATAATGCCTTCCCATCAGCACATTTTCCATAACGCTTATGCCGAATATGCAGAAATCCTGAAACGTGACGGCAAACAGCTCCCTGTACGCATGAAGATTATATTCCCGGATATCCTTTCCGTTTAACCGGATCACACCCGAAACAGGGTCATACAGGCGCAGAAGCAGCTTGATGATCGTCGTTTTCCCGGCTCCGTTCTGCCCGACTAACGCCGCGATCTCGCCCTCCCTGATCGTAAACGACAGGTCTTTGATCGTCTCCTCCTCTTTATAGGAAAAGCTTACATGGTCAAATTCCAGCGTCTCAAACTTTCCCTCTGGCATCACGCCGTCCTGATCCTCGGGGATTTTTTCTTCATAATCCATAAATGCTTTCAGATTGTTGATGAACATACCGTTTTTCATGATGTTCATAATATTTTCAAACAGACCGATCAAAATCCACGTCATGGCGACCATCAGGCTGGACATGACCGTAAGCTGCGCCAGCGAAACCGAACCCGTGACAAGGTTTCGGTATACCGCATACAAAAGGACGCCCTCAAAAATCACCGTAAAGGTAAATGTAATTTTCAGGAAACTTAAACCCGCGTTGCTGAACGCATACTTCACGGCCGTCCGGACTTTGTGCTGCGTCGCATCGCGGTACTGTTTCTTTAGAAGTGCAAACACATTGGAAAGCCTGATCTCTTTCGCATAATCGGGAAGATACATTACCCGGTTCACATAGTTGAGCACCTTGTCGTCGGGAGCCTGTTCCGTATACCGCTTAAATTCCTGTTTGTTTTTAAAATGTCCAAATACAAAATTGCCGATCAACGGGGAGAAAATAAACAATACGGCATAATGGTCAATCTCGTACATAAACCAAAACACCGCGACCGTGGCCGCTGTGCCGCCGAGCACGCCCCACACATTTTCGATAATCTCCCTGATTTTGGTATCCGCGCCGTCCATTGACATCGTATACCGGTTATAAAATTCCGGATCCTCATAACACCGCAGCTCCACGTTTTTCGCCTTCGCATACAGCATGGAATAAACGCCGTAATACAGCCTGACAGACGATAACGGGTATACTACGTTCTCCACATAATTCTTGTACAGACTCAATAGAAAAAACAGCGCTCCGCATACCAGAATAAACCGGAAAATAACATGGAAATCCTGATTCTGGTCCATCGCGCCGACAATATGGCGTATGAAAACCGCATCAAAGAATACCCATGCAAAATACCCTGACGCCTGCATAAAAAAGGAATGTACCAGCAGGCTTTTTTTTATAGACAGCCCAAGCTTCAACGCATAGCAGTCATTTTTAATGGTTTCAAGGAATGTCAGTTTCCTTTCTTTTACAGTTCCTTCTTTTGCTTTCTTCACTAATCTCTCTCCTAATCATAACTAACATTTGCATCTTTCCTGCCGCAATAAACGAGTGGAGCATTCATCTTGTTATGAAACCATGTGATTCTCTGATAATTGAAATACTATCACCTCATTTTTTGAAGAAACATACCTCTTTCAACATCATCATCGGCGGGAACCAATGTTTCGATATTTCCTTAAAACATACAAAGCCTTGTCCACGTCACAATCGTCCGGATTCACTATTTCAGCCCGATTTGACAGCCCGCAGATGCGGCGGGATTCATCTCCAAAGGTAACCCTCCGGTTATTTGGGCATTTGCACAATCTCTCAGGAAACTGTTCTTTGAACCATAGATATAAATCATGGTCCTCCTCATATAAAAGATTGACAAATTCACTTATATTCTGGAAATGATTGAAATAAATGCACAACATAAAGGATTCATTGTCCGCATAGAAACCGCATATATTTTTCCCCTTGTACACATATTCTACTTTCCACTTAAAATCTGAGACAATCCCTCTCAGTGGCTTTATCTTTACTTTGACACTCATCCCTGACAGGTTGTTTTCTAACTTTCTGACAGCTTCCGAACTTCTGGCAGACAGTGTTTTGCATATGTCATTTACCGTTGGGATTGGGGAGTATGCATTTTTAAAATCAAGGCGGAGAAAATTCATCCACTTGTATTTACTGTTAGGCGCTTTACACAAATACGCTATGCCCCCCATCATCCGGGGATATTCCCCGTGAACGATATGGACAATACCGCCGATTTCAGATACCCGAATACCGCCTTTAACTGGAATCCATATCTCCGCATAGTAATTCTCGTCGTCAGGATATAGCCACATAAAATACCAAACCCTTTATGAAAATAGAATGGCGAAATATGAACATGGTCAGCCACATCATACATTGTGATATCTTCTGTGATATATTTCTCGATATAACTAACTGCCTCTCTTATCGCCTCTGTCCATTCCATAGTTATTGCCCCCTTCGCTGTGATTACAGTATACTTTATTGGTTCTTTGATATCCCGACATTATTTGCCCGATTTTGTCCAAAGCAGATCAAATTCGACCCGGACATACCGGGCTTTGTCAGAAACCAATCACACGCCTCTTTCTACAGGCATATAAGCGTAACCGGAACTGTGGGCAAACGTGTCAAACATCTCCATTTCCTGCGCTCCGTTTTGAGCCATTTTAAAATTGTAGGATGGCATAAAATGATTTCTGATGTATGAAAAAAGTTCCCATATTTCGCATTGTTCCCTGCAGACAATTCTTGAAGTCTCTTTATCCGTGTACGCTCGTATATATAATGATGCAGGGACTTTATAACCTAAATTCCCGTGTCCATTATATCTAGGTGGACCTGGGAAACTCTACTTC
>CAJTZN010000035.1 GCA_910584065.1 uncultured Eubacterium sp. | reverse complement strand
AACTTGAAGAACTCGACAATAGTGATGATATGCCTGAATTTTCTGAAGAAGAATATAACACAATAGAAAAAAATACAGATAAGGTAGGGAATGTTAATATTTGAGAGAATGAAAGAAAAAATTGAGCCTGACCGAATCTTTGAGCGCTTCTACAGCGGAGACCGGGCCAGAAGCACCCTCCAAAGCTCCGGGCTGGGGCTTGCCATTGTAAAATAAAACGCATCGTGGAGCTCCACGGGGGCGAGGTCGATGCAACGTTACAGGGACAGGAACTGTCCGTCCATCTGTATCTCAAATAAAAGAAAAATCTATCAAGTGCTAGAAAAAGAGCTTCTATTTTGGTACAATCTAGGTAACGAGACGAAAAACAATAAAACGTTACTGTGTCTCCATGAATGGTTCGGATTTTATGACAGAAAGGCGGAGTGTGGATATGAAACTAAAATGGAAGAAAGCAATTGCCGGGGTCATGGCAGTTGTGATGCTGGGTGCTGCTGTGAATCCATTTTCCCAGCCGATGGCGAAAGAGGCGTTTGCTGCCGAAAAAGCGGATACTGCGCAGACTTATAACACGGCGGGATCACAGCCTGATATGGCCGACAACCTGAATGATCAGAATTATCATACATATGGGAATCTGGTCTCTTCTTATCTGGTAGAAGAAGAGGGCGCTTATATGCGCGTGCAGTTTGTGGCGGGGAAGAGTTCTAGCTCGGCGGAGGATGTTTCGACGGAGGGGGCAAAAAAGGATTTGCTTTTGGTGGAGTATTATGATGAACAGTTTCAGCTGAAAACACAGAAGTATATTGAGGAAGAAAAAAAGCTGGAATCTCTTGCCGGATTCTATGCAGGCAGCGGCTATTACTATGTGGTATGGAAGCAGAATCTTGACGAAAAAAACTGGTCTGCAGACCAGACGTTTATGCGTGTGCTCAAATATGATAAAACATGGCAGCTTCAGGGATCGGTTGACCTGAATTCGGATAATGGCAGTTTTTGCGGGAGTGATAGCAACGGTGGAGTCGTATATCCATGCGAGGCCGGGAGCCTCCGTATGGCGGAGTATGGAGGACATCTCTATATCAACAGCTGTTATAAAGGAGTGGATGGCCACCAGCGCAGCATGATGTTTGATCTTGTGGAGTCGGATCTGTCCCCCGTACAGACAAATTATGCTTTGGCCTATTATTATGCCTGGGTCTCTCATTCCTATAATCAGTTTCTTCTGGTAGATGAAGGATTGAGTCCAGGGAGAATGGTTACGCTGAATCATGGAGATGGTGCTGATCACAGGGGTTCGGCATTGGGACAATATGAACTTGATACAGAGTATAATTCATTATCGAAACCGAGTAATAAAGAGATCACTACCTTTTCCTGTGTGGGAGGAGAGGACGCCAGCGGAAATGTCAGAAATTATACAGGGGCGTCGTTGGGAGGCCTGGAGCGTTCGGAAGCTTCTTATCTCGTGGCGGGCAGCTCGATCGAACAGGAAGAAGAGACGTTTCTGACGGCCGCACAACGCAATATTTTTGTGACGGCCACTTCCCGAACAGATTTCTCCATTGAGAATACGAAAGTGTATTGGCTTACGGATCATGCGGAGGGCGAGGGAGTCGAGATTTCCACGCCGCAGCTTGTGAAAATGAATGATACGCGCTTTCTTGTTATCTGGCGCGAGGGAAAGCAGATACCACATGAGATCGGAACACTGAAATATCGGTTTGTGGATGCGGAGGGCAGGCCGCTGGGAGAGACAAAAACAGCCGCTGGAGAGATTACGGACTGTAAGCCGATCGTGAAAGATGGAAAAGCGGTCTGGTACAGCAGTTCCGATAACGAGGGAGTGTATTTCTATACGATCGACAGCCAGGGGACATTTGAGTCTCATGGAGTAAACACGGTAGCCGGGGTACCGACTGTAAATAAGGTGGAGCTGCAGAAAGAAGGCGTCTATCTGGAGTGGGAGCCGGTCAGCGGCGCAGACGGATACTGCATCATCAAAAATGAAAAACAGGAGAACGCAGGAAATACAGGATATGGGTACGTGGAGGTTTTGACTGATTATGAGACTACTTATGTAGAAGGCGGTTCCACATGCAGTTATCTGGACCGGTCGGAATACACGGATGGATTTCCTTATGAATACCGCGTATGTTCGTATAAGATTTGTAATGACCGCAAGATTTTAAGCTATGGATGTGAAAAAATAGAACGCTGGCTTTTTAAGGGAGTTCAATATTTTTCTGCGATAGAAAATGTTGCTTCTGGAATCAAGCTTAGCTGGAAGCCTTATAATCCGTACTTTAATCCATCGGAATTTCGCATTTACCGCAGCAGGGCAGGAGAGACGGAAGCGGAGCTGCTCACTGTAGTAAAAGGTGCTGCGGACAGATATGAGAGTGGTTCGGTGGAATCGTTCATTGATACAACTGCGGAAGGCGGCGTTGCCTATGATTATAGCATTGAAACACGCAGGGGGGAGGGCGTCAGCGCGCGTTTCGTCACCACTTCCTATGTTCGCGTTGAGACGCCGCAGATCAGGGCTGTCTGTAATTCGGATAATACCGTGATGGTTTCCTGGAGTAAAGCTTCTGGAGCAGAGAAGTACTATTTGCGCCCCTATATTTGGAATGAAGCAAGGCAGGCTTATACGTCGACGGATTTGAAGCAGAGCATGAGTTCGGATAATTTATCCTGCACGGTTTCCGGCCTGAAAAATGGAACAAAGTATCAATTTGGAGTGATTGGAAAATCGGAATTTATCCAGACGCCTTCCATGACTGGAACATACGGATTTGACAGTGAAGAAGCGAAGAAGGAGATCACTACTTATGAGAATCCGGCGGTGAGTGAGTTACCGACGCCGTCATTTACCATCGTAGAAAATGCCAGCGATGGCATGAAACTGGCATGGAGTTCCGTCGAGGGAGCCGATGGATATGAGCTTAGCATTTACAACAGTACCCAGGGGTTGAGGGATGAAAGTCTGGCCAGCACAGCGTATTTGGACAAAAATGTTACAGATGGCCAATTCTATATGTATAAAATACGCGCTTATGCTATAAAGGATGGAAACAAAATATATAGTGCCTGGTCAGAGGCGAAAAATGTTAAGTATCAAAAGCCGGTGCCGACGGCTCGTGCAAGCGCAGAACCCACTGCCACACCTGGTAAAGAGCCGGTTGCCACCTCTAGTGCAAGGCCGGTTCCAACTACGGCTCCGGAGGGGAAGCGGCCGGGACCAGAGATAACTTCTATTAAAAATACGGAAAATGGTGTGCTGCTTACATGGGATGAAGTGGAAGGAGCAACGGATTATTATATCTATTATTATGATTCGGATGATGGCAAATTTACATTTGTAGGAAACACTTCGAAGTTAGACTACATAGATAAGGGAGTGGAAGAGGGGAAGACATACTATTATGTTGTGAACGCATGGATCGATAAGGAGGGATTTAGCGATATATCAAATATTGCCAGTATCGTCATTCACATTCCAGGGGGATCCCAGCCTGTCAGCCCAACACTGACGCCGTCTGCGCCCGTGATGGATCTGCAATCGCTTTCGTGCTTCCGGGATATGTACGGCAGCGGCATAGAACTTCAATGGAAGCCTGTAGAAGGGGCAGACGGATATGTCATATTTGCCTATGAGGATGGAGTACAGATTACGGGACAGACGATCGTTGGCGGAGATACGAAGAGTTATCGTTTTTATAATTTGAAAGAAAAAGCTGCGTATGTCTTTTGTATGGCGGCCTATCAGGTGGTCGGTTCAGAAAAGGTGATAGGTGACCGGTCAGAGGAAAAGGGTATCGTGTTCATTATGCCGCCGGAGATCATAACCCCAAGTCCGGGCGCAGCAACACCTAGTCCGGGAGCGGTAACACCTAGTCCGGGCACAGAAATACCTAGTCCGACAAATACAGTGGCTCCATTATATCCAACAAAAGGCCCATTATCTACGGTTTCTTCAGAACCAACGGGGAAACCGAATGTAACCGTCGAGCCAGGATCAACGGAGAAACCACAGTCAACGGTGGAAATCAAGGGAAAAAAACCTGCTAAGCCTGCGATTAAGAAGTTGAAAAATAGAAAAGGAAAAAAAGTAACGCTTACCCTTTCTAAAAAGGTGTCTGGCGCTATTGGTTATCAAGTGGCATATGCCGCGAAATCTTCTATGAAAGGCCAGAAGAAAAAGAAATTTAAGAGCCTTCGTGTAACAGTTCAAGGTTTGAAGCAAGGGAAAACGTACTATTTCCGGGTGCGCGCTTATACAAAGCGGAATGGAAAAATGATCTATGGAAGCTGGGGGAAGAAAAAGCGTATCAAGATCAAAAGATAAGGAAGAGGCGTGGTTAGTGCCTCTCCCTAAATAAATTAAAAGGAGAATAAGTAAGGCAGACGCCGCTTTACAATGGCAAAAGCGGCGTCTTATTGAACCTCAATACGGCGGATTTTTTAGCCGCTTTCAGAACACGGTTTGCTTTCTTCTTTTTAACCACATGTACCTTGATAATTTAATAAAGGCTTTACACCTTACATATTATATCTTATAATATTATGTAGCAACACAAAAAGAAAAGAGGTGAGTATATGCCGGGAGAAAAAGAAATCAATGTCAATTTATTTAATGTTTTAGATTTGTTAGAACGTTTAGAAATCGCAGACAAAGATGGAGGGTATGAAAAACTCAAAGAGCAGATTGCTTTTGAAAAAAAGTGTATTGAGCGTAAATTATACCAAAAACCTCCAGTTGCTACAAATAATTAACCAAAAAAACGAAATGTTTACGGTTAGAGGGAAGTAATTTCAGATTAGGCGGTATAGCCCTGATTTTAAGGGCTGTACCGTCTTTCTGAGTTTCTATGCGCCTTGTCGCTTCGGTTGCGCGGCAGAGAGGAAATTGATTTCACCCACAAAGTTGAAAACAGAAAGTTCTAAAAATCTTTCCGATTGGAGTGGACTGTTGCATACTGGTAAATATTTGTTCTTAAAACCGCAAGATATATGAAAAACGGAATAAAATATCCTGCTATAATGCAAGGAGAAAGGAGGAAGCTGCAATGCCGGGGAATATCAAAAATGTAATGGCAGCAATCGACTATATTGAAAGCCACCTGCACGAAAAACTGGACTTGGAAACAGTTGCGGGGGCTGTACATTATTCAAAATATCATTTGCACCGAATGTTTACAGATACGGTAGGGTTGACAATCCATGATTATGTACAACGCCGCCAGTTGACCGAAGCCGCAAAACTGCTTGTTCTTTCCGACAGACCAATCCTTGAAATTGCGCTTTCTGCCGGATATGAGAGCCAGCAGTCCTTTACGGATATTTTCAAAGCCATGTATAAAAAATCCCCTAACAGGTACAGGGAGGAAGAAGAATTTTATCCATTGCAGCTAAGATATGTCTTGAATGAAAATCCTACAAATTTAGAGGAAAAAGAATGGCAGGATAAAATCGTCTTTGCAACACAGGAGGATATACCCAAATGGATAGAACTGGTTCACCTTGTCATTGACGGTTTCCCGCACTTGGACGAAAAACAATACCTTGCACAGTTACAGGAGTATATCAAAAATAAGCGGGCATTGATTTTGAAAGACGCTGATACGGCAATCGGAATTATGGCATTTAACGAGATGACGGGGAGCATTGATTTCTTTGGGGTACACCCGCAGTATCGGAAAAGAGGGATAGCGAAAGCATTTTGTGAAAAAGCATTGTATGAGCTTGCGCATTCCGCACAGATTAGCGTGACGACTTTTCGGGAGGGTGACAAGGCGGATACAGGCTATCGGGAGATATGGGGAAGTCTTGGCTTTGCCGAAGCGGAATTGTTAATTGAGTTTGGCTATCCGACACAGCGGTTTATACTTCACAGAGAAAAATCGGAGGGCGGGGACAATGAGTGACCAAAATCCACTATCACAGGACTTTACAATAAAATCATTGCTGAAATTTGGATTTCCGACAATTTTGACGATGATATTCATGGGGCTGTATACAGTCGTTGACACATTTTTTGTAGCACGATTTGTAGATACAAATGCACTTTCGGCATTGAATATCGTCTGCCCTGTTATCAATCTGATTGTCGGTCTTGGAACTATGCTAGCAACAGGAGGTAGCGCTATCATCGCGCGCAAAATGGGAGCAGGAGAACATACAAGGGCGGCACAGGATTTTACGCTGATTATTTCAGCGGGCATTTTGTTAGGTGTATTGATTGCAGTGTTGGGAACGGTTTTTATTGACAGGATTGTATGGGGACTTGGAGCAAGCAGTATTCTATTTCCATACTGTAAAGAATACCTTTTTATCCTGCTGTTATTCACGCCCGCAAGTATCCTGCAAGTGCTTTTTCAAAATCTTATCGTCACAGCGGGACGCCCCGGAATGGGTATGGTGCTTGGAGTAAGCGCAGGAATCGTAAATATTTTACTGGACTTTATTTTTATGGTGCCGCTTCACATGGGCATTAAGGGGGCGGCTCTTGGTACGGGAATTGGTTATATGATACCGGCGGTGATTGGATTATGGTTCTTTTCCGCAAAGAGAGGCAGTCTGCATTTTAGGAAGCCAGTCAAAGATATTTCCGTATTGGCTGAAAGCTGTAACAATGGTTTCTCGGAAATGGTAAGTCAGGCGGCAACAGCGGTTACAACATTCCTTTTTAACTGGATTATGATGAAACTGCTTGGAGAAAATGGAGTTGCGGCAATCACAATCATTATCTATACACAATTTTTATTGAGTGCCCTTTACATAGGTTTTTCTATGGGAGTAGCCCCTGTTATCAGCTATAACTATGGGAAGCAGGACGAAAAACAGCTAAAGAATGTATTTTCTATTTGTATGCGGTTCATTGTCTTTGTTTCGGTCACTGTTTTTGCAGTAGCTTTTATTTTTGGTTCGCCATTGGTTGGTATTTTTGCAGAAAAGGGAACGCCTGTTTATGAAATTGCACGAAACGGATTTTTGATTTTTCCCTTTAGCTTTTTGTTTTGCGGGCTGAACATTTTTACCTCTGCCACATTTACAGCATTATCAAATGGGAAGCTGTCAGCAATTTTGTCGTTCCTGCGGACTTTCGGACTGATTACAGTGCTGCTCTCTACATTGCCAAATATTTGGGGCGTAACAGGGGTATGGCTTGCAGTACCGATAGCAGAGCTAATCACTATGGTTGTAGCATTAGTTTTTCTTCATCAGAACAGAGAGAAGTATCACTACGCATAAAAGAAGGTGTTCATGCCGTCCGGCGGTTAATAAAAAAACGTTGGAAAAACCGTTTAAAAAGCGGGAGAGGCGTGGTTAGTGCCTCTCCCTAAATAAATTAAAAGGAGAATAAGTAGGTTATTGAACCTCAATATTCATCGTAGCTGACTTGTTTCCGCAGATCGCCCGTATTTTGACGTTACCCTTTTTCTTCCCCGTAATGGTTCGCGCTCCGGCTGAACATTAAAAATGATCCCGGCTTTGACTGGACGGTGCCGTATATGGCCAATATGCTCCACGTCAGTACCGGTTATCTCCACACGCGCTACCGCAGCATGTTTGGCGTGACGTGCATGGATGACGTGATCCAGATGAGGATTGGCCTGGCAAAAGATTATTTAAAACACAGTACTGTGCCGATCCATACGATCGCGATCAGCTGCGGCTACAAAAATGTGGAGCATTTCAGCCGGCAGTTTAAAAAGAATACCGGTTGTTCCCCGCGGGAGTACAGAAGAAAATACGAACGGTAAAAATAAGTCTTGAATGATCTGCCTTTTTACCATATAATAGAGAAGAGGGTGGTGAGCGACCTATTGGTTCAAAAATAATTTGGAAAGGGCATGAGGGATACATGAAAAAGAAAGGTATAAAAAAAGGTGCGGTGCTAGCTGTATCGTTCGCGGCCGTAAGTGCGGCATTATTGTTCAATGGTATATTCGGGGGCCGGGCGAGGGCGTCCGAGCCTGACCAGACGGTCAGTCTCGGCGTTTCCTGTCTGGATTCTCCGTCGCTTCCCCAGGAGGGAAAAGGATGGAACGGCGATTATGTATATTATGGGAAATATGGGGACAAGCCGATAAAATGGCGGGTGCTGGACACGACCGGAGAAGCGGGGAACAGTTCGGCGGAGGACAGTATCCTTCTGCAGTCTGACCGCATACTGGAAACGATGCCGTTTGAGGACGGGAACGATGACGCCGGACAGCATGGAAACGGGGAAGTGGCGGATAACCGGTGGGGCGCTAGCGATGTGCGCGCCTGGCTGCGCTCAAAGGATGGATTTTTTGGCAAGGCCGATTTTTCCGAACTGGAGATGACCGGGATCGTGCGGACGACCGTGCCGGCGGGAGAATCACAGGTGGCAGGGTTAAAAAGTGCGGCTCTGAACCGGGATACCATGTTTCTGCTCGATGTGAGCGATCTTTCAAACGCGGCCTATGGATATTCGTATGAAGAGAGTCCGGAAGGTGCGGATTACAAAAAGCCTTGGTGGCTGCGCAGCGCTTATACAAAAGCGGATACGGGCGCCGGCTGTGTACTGGCCGGCGGACAGATCTTTCGTGATTTTGTATTTGAAGAGAACGGCGTCGTGCCGGCGTTTAATCTGGATGCATCCGGCGTTTTGTTCCTTACGCCGGCGGACCGGGCAAAAAGCGGGGAGATCGAACCGGTGGATACTGAGGAGATCCATGAGTGGAAGCTGACATTGTCTGAAGGAAAGACGCTGGAGACCGGAGAAGTGGAGCGGCATTCGGATGAGATCACCGTCCCGTATACGTATACGGGAACGGGCGCGAACCAGATCTCGGTGCTGATCACGGATGGAGACTATAAAGACGGCGATACTTCCGTTAAATATTATGGTAAGGTGACAGAGGATGAATTTGAGAGTGACGGCTCGGTCACATTTACGCTTCCAGAGGAGTTCGACGAAGAGAGCGATATGGTTTATCTGATGGCGGAGCAGGTCAATGGCGGGAACGAGACGGATTATGCCAGCGAGCCAGCTGGGCTTGAACTGCCACCGCCGCATGAGCACGTGTGGGAATGGCGGTTTGATGAGGAAGCGCACTGGCAGGTATGTACGGCGCCGGACTGCGATCTCGAGGGAGAAGATGCCATCGAAGAATATGAGGAACATGATTTTGGTGAAAATGAGGGCGTAGTCATCAAAGAGGCGACCGAAGAAGAGGACGGTATCGAGGAAATACTGTGTGACGTCTGTGGGAACCTGATCCGCGTGCCATTTTCATTTGAAGGCCCCGAGGAGCCGGAGGAAACGGATGAACCGGAAGGCCCGGAAGAACCGGAAGAGCCGGAAGAGCCGCATGAGCACGAATTTGTGGAAGTGATCGTCAAGCCGGCGACCTGCACGGAAACCGGGATCAAGCGCCGGTATTGTGAAGATGAGGACTGCGGGGAAAGTTACGAGGAAGTGATCCCGGCACTGTCTGCCACGCTCAGCCATACGTTCGGCGAGTGGAAGCAGGAGACGGCGCCGACGACGGCACAGGAGGGCACGGCCAGACGCAGTTGTACGGTCTGCGGCGCTTCGGAGACGAAAAAACTTGCCAAACTCATACCGGCGCACACGCATACGTTTGAAGAAAATGCCTGGATGTCGAACGAAAAGTATCATTGGGTCCAGTGTTCGTGCGGTGAGACGGAGGACATGGAAGCGCACGAATGGGATAAAGGAAAGGTTCTGAAAAAACCGACGAAAAAGCAGGAGGGGGAGATCCAGTACTGCTGCACGGTGTGCAAAAAGACGATAAGCCGTAAGCTGGCAAAGATCGGAACCCGTTTTACGTATGGTTCATATAACTATAAGATAGCGTCCGTGAAAAATGCGAAGTCTGCGACGGTGAAAACGACGGCGACGCTGCTCGGTTTTGCCAAAGGAAAGAGCAGCCAGGTCGTCAAGGTGCCGAAGACGGCTGTGCTGAACGGTGTGTCATATCCGGTATACAAAATAGCGGATAAGGCGTTTGCCTCCCAGAAAAAGATTCGGAAAGTCGTAGTGGGAGACAATGTGGAAGTCATTGGAAATTATTCTTTTTTCCTCGCCGAAAATGTGCAGTCGATCACGTTAGGCAAAGGTGTGAGGATGCTGGGAGAGCACGCGTTCTGCCATACGTACAAATTACGATCCGTCACGGTATATAGTAAAAAGCTGACAGAGGCGCCAACCGGGTTACTGCACGGCGTGAGGAAAGATGTTTTTATCGGCGTACCTTCTGTAAAAGAAGCAAATAAGTATAAAGAGGATGTCTTTTACACGCATCCGGACTGTGTGCAGTCTAAGAAGAAGTAAACGTTTCTAAGAAGAAGTAAACGTTTCTAAGAAAAAGTAAATGTTTCTAAAAAGATAAGAGCCGATGTATAAATAAGATACAGATCGTCCATACTTACTATGAAAGTTCGCGCGCGGGCGCGGTGTACCCGTGCAAAATCCGATTATCATAGGAAGGATGGACGATTTTTATGTGGGGCATTGTGATAGGAATGATCTCTGGTGCGCTGATGAGCATTCAGGGAGTGTTTAATTCTGAGGTGACAAAACAGAGCAGCATATGGCTGGCCGCCGCGTTTGTGCAGATTTCCGCGTTTGTCGTCTGTGTCGCCGCGTGGCTCGTGACCGGGCGGGACGGGGCGGTCGGCAGCTTGTGGCAGGTGCAGCCGAAATATATGCTTTTAGGCGGAGCGATCGGCGCGTTTATTACGTATACCGTCATCCAGGCGATGAACCAGTGCGGACCGGCGCGGGCCGTCGTATTTATCGTGACGGCACAGATCGCGGTGGCGTACATTATCGAACTGATGGGGCTGTTTGGCGTGGAGAAGCAGCCATTTGAGTGGAGAAAAGTCATCGGACTTGTCGTGATCATTGTCGGTATTTTTACTTTTAAATGGAAATAACGGAGAAAAAATCGGAGAAAATATTTATTTTATTGTTGTCAAATTCCCGTTTCATTGATACAATGATGTTATGCACCTTAGTCTGGATTCCTGGGTTCAGGAGTGACGGATGATGGAACAGAATAAGATCAAATATATACTTGCTGCCCTGGCAGTTTTGTTTTTGGGTGTAGTCTTTTGCGGAGACCGGGTCACGCCCGGGCGGCAGGAAGAAGAGATGGCGGGTATGTTTGAGAGCGCGGCCACGCAGGGGCCGGATTCCCCGGCAGGCAGCGCAAAGATATACGTACATATCATAGGCGCGGTGAAAAAACCGGGCGTTTACGCGTTTGACGAGCGGCCGAGGGTGGTGGATGTGGTGGCCGAAGCCGGCGGCTTTACGAAAGATGCCGTGAAGTCGGGGATCAACCAGGCGGAACTCGTGGAAGACGGGAGCCAGGTCGTCATCGAATCAAAACGTGATAAAAGGGAAAAAGCGGATGGGGAGCAGCCGGGAGCAAAAAAAGAGAATGGATCGGATGATGCGCGGCTTGATCTCAATACGGCGACGAAAGAAGAACTGATGGGATTGACCGGGATCGGCGAGTCCAAGGCGTTGTCCATTATCTCTTACCGGGAAACGAATGGGAAATTTAAGAAGATTGAAGAGATTATGAACATTACCGGCATCAAAAACGGCGTATTTGACAAGATAAAAGATAAAATCAAAGTGTAAAAAGTGTAATATCTCCGGATCCAAGAAAGGAAGAATGGGTAAGATGGCAGCAAGGAAAGTATTGGTCGTGGATGACGAGAAACTGATCGTAAAGGGAATACGTTTTAGTTTGGAGCAGGATGGGATGGAAGTAACGTGTGCGTATGACGGGGAAGAGGCGCTGGAACTGGCCGGCGCGCATTCCTACGATGTCATTCTTTTAGATGTCATGCTTCCGAAACTGACAGGATTTGAGGTGTGCCAGCAGATCAGGGAATTCTCGGATGTGCCGATCATCATGCTGACGGCAAAAGGCGACGATATGGACAAAATACTCGGTTTGGAGTACGGGGCCGACGATTATATTACGAAACCGTTCAATATCCTGGAAGTGAAGGCGAGGATCAAGGCCATCATGCGCAGGAGCGCGAAAAAAGAGGCGAAAGAGGCGGAAAATCCGTCGATCCGCACGATCGGTGCGATGAAAGTGGATTCTGAGGGGCGCCGTGTGTATCTGGATGGGAAAGAAGTGAATCTCACGGTGAAGGAGTTTGACCTGCTGGAGATCCTGATGAACAATCCGAACAAAGTGTACAGCCGGGAGAAACTTTTGAACGATGTGTGGGGTTACGAATACCTCGGTGACGTGAGGACGGTGGATGTACACGTGCGGCGTCTGAGGGAAAAGATCGAATCGACTCCGAGCGACCCCAAATATATACATACAAAATGGGGTGTTGGTTATTATTTCCAAGCTTAAAGATAAACTCAATATATTCAGAAGCCTGCACATCCAGAGTATGGGTGTGCTGATCGTGATCGGTATCGTTCCTCTTATCATTTTTTCTTTTGTGTTTTTAAATTTGGCCCAGTCGAGGAACATCTCACAGCAGATTTCGGAACTGCAGGTCCGGGGAAATGTCATTTCCAACCGGATCGCCGGTTCTGGTTATTTTACAGGAAAAGACAGGAATGAGGTCGATGAGGAGATCGCGCACGCCTCGGATGTGGCAAATGGCAGGATCCTCATCGTGGACTCGAAACTGCGGGTGATCCGGGATACGTACGGACTGGAAGAGGGGGAGATCGTCGTGCTTCCCGAGGTGGTCCGCTGTTTCCGGGGCGATACGGCGAAAGTGGTCAAACAGCACGCGCGAAGCGTGGAGATTTACATTCCGATCATCAGTACGGACCGGAAATCCGTGCACGGCGTGGTCGTTATGAACTGCTCGTTCCAGACGCTGTTGTCGCTGTATGACAATATAAAGACGGTGATGGTTTCGATCATCCTGCTTTTGTCCGTCATTATCATCGTCATGGCCTGGATGTTTTCGCGCAAGCTCGTCCGGCCGTTCCGCCGCGCCGTGGACTCCATCGACCATATCGCGTCCGGTGATTTCAGCGAAAAAATGGAAGTCACGGACAATTTAGAAGTGGAAAATATTTCGGAAGCGGTCAATTCCATGCTGGCGGCGGTGCAGAACCTCGAAGATTCCAGACAGGAATTTGTGTCCAATGTGTCGCATGAGTTGAAGACGCCGATCACGTCGATCAAAGTGCTGGCGGAATCGCTGACGACACAGGACGATGTCCCGGTGGAATTGTACCGGGAGTTCATGGAAGACATCAATCAGGAACTTGAGCGCATGAATAAGATCGTAAACGATCTTCTTTCGCTTGTGAAAATGGATAAGTCCGCCGTGCAGATGGTGGTCGAGGAGGTCAATATCAACGAATTTATCGAAGGCATCTTAAAAGGGATCACCCCGATCGCCTCGCAGCGGAACATTGAGATCGTGTTTGAGAGCGTGCGGCCGGTTTCGGCGCAGATCGACAGTGTGAAGCTGGGCATGGCGTTCCGCAACATTATTGAAAACGCCGTAAAATACAATTTTGATAACGGGTGGGTCAGGGTGTCGCTGAATGCCGATCACAAGTTCTTTTATCTCCGTGTATCGGATTCAGGGGTCGGTATCCCCGAGGAGCTGCAGGATCACATTTTTGAGCGGTTTTACCGGGTGGACAAGGCGCGCTCGAGGGAGACAGGCGGAAATGGGCTGGGGCTCGCGATCACGAGGAACGCCGTGCTTTTGCACCGCGGTTCGATCAAGGTCCACAGTGTGGAGAAGCAGGGAACGACATTTGCGGTCAGGATCCCGCTCAATTATCAGGTTGGGTAGCCGGAGGGGCGGATCGATTGGGACAAGGAGTGCCGCGCGCATGGAGAAATGAGAGGAAAATATGGTAAAACGGTGGATGCTTCTGTTCGTCCTGTTCTTTGTCTGTCTGGCGTCAGGCGGCTGCGGGAAGGACAGCTATGATCATAAAAACGGAGAGTTCCGGCTGTACCGCATCGCGGATGACGGCGTAGGACTCAAGAGTACGAAATATCATGTGACGGCACAGATCGATGACACGGTAGCGGTCGTGGCGGAACTTCTGTCGAATTATGAAGCCGTGGATGTGCGGGAATTTGAGATCAAGGAGAGACAGCTTTTTATCTACTTTTCTTCCGCTTATTATAGCCTGGAGGGGATCGATGAGGTGCTGCAGCGGGCGGCGATCGTCAAGACGCTCTGCCAGGTGGAAAGTATCGAGTACGTCGAGTTTTTTGTGGAGCAGGATTCGCTGGAGATCGACGGGGAACCGGTCGGAGCCATGAGCGAGCTCTCCTTTCTCGATTCGATCGGCGGCGACGGATACACACAGGACAAGTATGTCACGCTATTTTTTGCCGATGTGTCCGGCTCGGGCATGAAAGAAGTGACGGCAAGGCTCACGTATGATATGACGGTGCCGCTCGCCACTCTTTTGATCGATCAACTGCTGGCCGGGCCGGAAAAGATCGAAGGGGTGAATACGTCCGATGTCCGGGAGACGATTCCGGACGGGACGGTGTTAAATTCACTGTCGATCCGCGACAACATCTGTTATGTGGATTTCAGCAAGGAGTTTCTAAACGTTCAGGCACAGGTGAAAAGCGAGATCGTCATTTACAGCATCGTGAACACGCTATGTGAACTGCCGGATGTGAACCAGGTGCAGTTTACGATCGACGGCGAACAGAGGCAGGATTACGGTGATACGAAACATTTTGACGTGCCGTATGAGAGAAATCTGGATCTGGTGAGCGGCGGCAGCAAAGGATAGGAAGGATAGGTATGGATAGGAACGGGAGGTGGCGGCGTGGACGTATGGCGCAGACCATTATTTTTAATATTTATGACGCTGCTGGCATTTGTCAGTGTGTGGTACCACTGGGTGGGAGATGGAGGGCGGCAATTGCCGGGGCAGAAATTGCCGGGGCAGGAATTGCCAGGGCAGGAATTGCCAAGGCAGGAACCGCCTGTGCAGCAGCCGGCAGAGTGCGTCGGCAGGGTGGAGGAGATTCAGGTGAAAGCATCCGCGAGGGTTTTGGTATTGGCGGATGTACATGTAAAAAATACAAATTCTAATGAACGTATCCCATGTGAGAAAATTTTGATCTTTCATTCCAAAAATCAGCATCTATTTGATGATTCCAGACCGGGAAACCAACTTGATATCAGAGGAACGTATGCAGCGTTTACGCGAGCGGGAAATCCGGGAGAATTTGATGAGCGCCTTTATTATCAGAGCCGCGGGATCGATGGAAAAATGTTTGCGGAGTCGGTGACAGTGACGGACCGCCGCTGTGACAGGCTGCGGAATGCGCTGTTTATGCTGAGGCAACAGGCCGCGGAGCATCTGTTTGCGGCGATGCGGGAGGATGATGCCGGTATGCTGTGCGCGATGCTCCTCGGGGAAAAGGCGTATCTGCCGGAAGAAGAGAAGGAAATGTACCAGCGCACGGGGATCGGGCATATGCTCGTCATATCCGGCCTTCACATCTCGCTGTTGGCGGCCGGGCTCTTCTATTTTCTTAGAAGTTACGTCATGCCGATGAAAGGGGCCGTCATTGTCACGATCGCGTTTTTGTTTTTGTACGGTCAGTTTACCGGGTTTCAGGTGGCGGCGGTCAGGGCCGTCCTGATGGTGAGCTGCTCGCTGTTTGCCCGGTACGCCGGCAGGAGTTACGACCCGCTGTCAGCCCTGTCGTTAAGCGGGATCGTCACGATCGCACTTGAGCCGGCGCAGCTGTTTCAGTGCGGTTTCCTTCTATCGTATACGGCCATCGGCGGTGTCCTATTATTCGCGCCGGTGATGGAAAAGAGCCGGAACAGGTCAAAACTGTGGCAGTCAGTCTTTTTCAGTGCTTCGGTCTTTGCGGTGACGATGCCAGTCATGCTCTGGTTTTATTATGAAATATGCCCTTATTCTGTGCTGGCGAATGTGCTCGTGCTGCCGTTTCTGTCCCTTCTGGTCGGGATCGGGGCCGCCGGCTGTATCGTCTCGTTTTTCTGGCCGCCCGGCGGGGCGTTTCTGCTCACGTCTGCCCATTACATATTAGAATTTTATGAGTTCGTCTGCCACGTGATCCTCTCGCTGCCGTTTAGCCGGGTCGTGACCGGGCGGCCACCGGTCTGGTGCCTCGTCGCCTATTATGTCGTTCTGGTATTGGCGGTACGTCTGTATCTGAAATGGGACGAGCGCCGGTGGTTTTATGCGGGGGCGGCGCTTTTGTTTCTGCTCTGTCTGTCGTTCCGTCCGCGCATGGGTTTTTTGTATACACAGCTGGATGTGGGACAGGGGGATTGTGCCTGCCTGTTTTATGGCGATACGACGATCCTCATCGACGGCGGCAGCTCTTCGGAGAAGGAAATCGGGAACTATACGATACAGAAGTTTCTAAAATATTACGGGCGGACTCGGATCGATTTCGTTTTTTTGAGCCACAGCGACGCTGATCATACGAACGGGGTGGAGGAACTGGCGGCAAATCAGGATAAATGGGGGATTGAAGTCGGCGGCGTCGTCATGCCGGAGATTGGGAAAAAAGATGAGAGATATGAGTCGCTCGTGTCGCTGTTTTCCAAATGGAAGACGCCTGTGTACACGATGGAAAAGGGAGAGCGTTTTTGTCTGGGGGAACTTTCGCTCGAGTGCCTCCACCCGTTTCCGGACTATGAGTGGAAGAGCGAGAATGATTATTCGCTGACACTGGACATTTCCTATCGGAACATCCGTATCCTTTCCATGGGCGATCTGGAGGAAGAAGGGGAGCAGACGCTGGAGCGCGTAAAAGGACCGTATGATCTGCTAAAAGTCGGACACCACGGTTCCAAAACATCTTCTTCGCCCGGATTTCTCCACGAGGCGGCGCCGCGTCACGCGGTCATCTCGGCGGGGCGGGATAACCGGTATGGCCATCCGGCGCCAGTCACGATCGAAAAGCTGGAGCAGGAGGGGGCCTGTATCTGGAGTACGATGGAGCAGGGAGCTGTTTTTCTGCGGTGGAGCGAGGCGGGTGGGAAGATCAGCGGCTATTTGCAGCAATAAAAAAACGGGTGCGCATTCCGCGCACCCGACATGGCGTTAGTAGACTAATAAAGAAGTAGAAAAAATATTAGCCTGCTGAGGCGGAGACGGTGGGATTCGAACCCACGTGCCCGTGAAGGCAAAACGATTTCGAGTCGTTCTCGTTATGACCACTTCGATACGTCTCCGTATGATGTTAGTAAAACACCATCTCTATATTTGTACCATTTTTTTTCAGATTTGTCAATCCCTTATTCAGATTTTTTCATTCTTTCTACTTTTTTTAACGCCTGCAAAAGAAATAGTTCGGCTACAAGTTTTTCACTCAGCCTGCCTGTTTTAAACCGTTCTTCGCTATCCGCCCGCTGTTCGAGCAGGGAGAGAAGGAGGCGCCTCGAAAAATGGGCGGCCTGGGCTTTATATTTCTTTACTGTAAAATAGGGGACGCCGATTTTTTTTGCCACATCGCGGTCGGGCGCCGCGGTTCCGGTTTCTTTGATCTGGAGCAGAATGTTAATGTGGCGCCCGAGCAGATGGAGGATCACGGGAGGCGGTTCCTTGAGCTCTAAAAGGTCTCCGTAGAGACGGAATACGAGTTCATTTTTTCCGGCGATGACGGCGTCGATCATGTCAAATATCTTTCCCACGGTCTGGCCAGAGCATATGGCGTCCACGTCGGCTTCGGTGACTTCCGTCCGCTCCCCGGTATAGCCGATCAGTTTGTCCAGCTCGTTTATAATGCGGTCCATCTGAAATCCGATTTTTGACAGGCCGTATTCCAACGTGCGGCGGGTACATGATTTTCCGTGCCGTTTCAGATAGGCGGCCGCCCACGGCACGAGATCCTTTTCCGACTGCGGGGCGCACTCTGTGACACAGCCGTTTTTCTGGATCCACTTGTACAGCCGGTTCCGTTTGTCCACGCGTTTTTCCACGAATACGACATAAGTAGAGTCTGGGAAACCTGCCAGCATGTCGGCCGCGTCGCTGGCCGAGTGGAATAACCCAGTATTTTCCATTAAGATCAGCCGCTGCTCCGCGAAAAAGGGGAGTGTCTGGCCGAGCGAGGCAACTTCTTCGAGTGGGATGGAGTCGCCTTCAAAAAACGAGGCATTCATGTCGTCGCCCTCTGTGGAAAGGGTTGTTTTCAATTTGTTTTTGTAATAGCGCACCATATAGGGTTCCTCGCCATAGAGCAGATGGAACCGCGCCAGTTCCCCGGTTTTGATCTGAGCATCTATCGTCTGCAAAGCTGAAAGCCTCCGTTACTCCATAAATTCTGTTTCGCATACATACAATACGCGCACATATAATAATTATATTGATTTTATTTGTGACTGTCAATAATGTGACAAAAACATGTAATACAATTGAAACAAATTTGGCATTGAATTATTTATTTGAAGATGTTATACTTTCAAAATAGGACGTTGAAAGGTGGATAAGTTTATTATGTGGAAGAAGAGGCTTTTGATCGTAGCCAGGATTTTAGTATGTTTTGTTTTACTCGGAGTGGCAGGAGCATTCCTATATAATAGTAAAGAGTATTTTGGCAATCAGTTTGGGCGGAAGACATTTATCAGTAACACCGATGTCAGTTCGCTGACCGTAGATGAGGCGGTTGCCGTTATGAACGCGTCAGAGGGATTTTCTGTCGAGTTTTCCAAAGACGGCGTGATCCAGGACATTGACATTTCCGCCGCCGTGACGAGGGAATTTTCCAAAGATGAGGTAACACAGTGTAAGAAAAGTTCTACGTTTCAGGAGTATTTGTTCGGAAGTGAGAAGGATTATCAGGTCAAGCCGGCTCGCTCGGTCGTGGATGAAGCGAAACTGCGTGAGATTCTGGAGCGGTCGCTTCCGCAGGCGACGACGAAGTCGGAAGATGCCTATATCAATAAAAATTTCGAACTCGTGCCGGAGATCTTTGGAGACGAGGTTGACTTTGACAGGCTGATCGCTGATATTACCGAGGGAATCGGTACGGGACTGAAGCTCGATTATAAACTGGAAGACTATTATATCATGCCCAAATACACGAAGGAACATGATGACATCGTGAACGCGGTGAAAGAGATCGACGCTTATTCCGGAATGAAGATCGAGTACGAATTTGGCGAGGAAAAAGAAGTGATCGACTGGGAAAAACTGAAAAAATATCTGACCTATGACGACAAAAAGATCAAGCTGACGTTAAAAACGAAATGGGTAGACAAGTTTGTTCAGGATTTAAGTAAAAAATATAACACATACGGAAAAACGAGAAAGTTCAAGACCACGAAGGACGGTACCGTGGAAATCAAGGGCGGCATCCTGGGATGGTGGATCAATCAGGACGAGACGGCAAAGCAGCTGCGGAAGCTGCTGAAGCAGAAAAAGAGCAAGACGCTGGAGCCGGTCTACCGGAATGTGGCGGTGCAGCATGGCGACGACGATGTGGGAAATACGTATGTCGAAGTGAGCATCGAACGGCAGCACGTATGGTACTACAAAAATGGCAAGTTAAAGATGGAGTCGGACTGCGTGACGGGAAAACTGACGAAGGACCGGAAGACGACGGTCGGGGTACACCGGCTTTATGGCAAGCAGAGAGACCGTTATCTGGGGACGATCGCGGTGCAGGGATACCGTTCCTTCGTTCATTACTGGATGCCGTTTAACTGGGACGGCCAGGGACTTCACGACGCCAGCTGGCGCAATAAGTTTGGCGGTAAAATATATAAAACCGGCGGTTCCCATGGATGTGTCAACCTTCCGTCTTCGTTTGCCGGAAAACTCTATGAGCAGCTGGAAGTTGGAACGCCGGTTGTCGTGTATTAGTTATCGTATTGAATGGATTTAAAAGGCCCGCTTTTTTGAGCGGGCCTCTTTTACTCCTGATCACGTATCCTTTATTCTACCGTTACTGATTTTGCCAGATTTCGCGGCTGGTCTACGTTCAGTCCCTTTTCCACGGAGACATAGTAGGCCAGATATTGCAAAACGACGGCAGAGACAAATGGCGTAAATAGCGGCGATGTCTCCGGCAGGACGATCTGATGGTCGCACAGGCTGGGGTCCACGGACGCGTTCCGGTCGGTGATGAGGATGATTTTGGCGCCGCGGGAACGGACTTCCTGCACGTTGGAGATTACTTTCGCGTAGACGTCCGGCTGTGTGGCAAGCGCGATGACAGGAACGTTGTCGGTGATGAGGGAGATCGTGCCGTGCTTTAACTCACCGGCGGCGTAGGCCTCGGAGTGGATGTAACTGATCTCTTTCAGCTTCAGCGAACCCTCACAGGAGAGGGCGTGGTCGAGACCACGGCCGATGAAGAAAATACTGCCGGCGCCAGCGATCCGTTTTGCGATGTTTGCGACCTGGCTGTCAAAGCCAAGCGTTTCCTCTACCTGTTCGGCAACGCCGACGAGATGATGCATGTATGTTTTCGTTTCTTCCTCCGAGATCTGTCCCGAAACGTAAGCCAGGCGGAAGGCGATCAGGTACATGACCGCAACCTGCACTGTATAGGCTTTTGTGCTGCATACTGATATTTCGGGGCCGGCGTGGGTGTAGAGCACATAATCGCTTTCCCTGGCGACTGAGGAACCTTTCACATTGACGACGGAGAGCGTTTTCGCGCCCTTTGATTTGGCGAGTCTCAGCGCCGCGATCGTATCGGCCGTCTCGCCGGACTGGGAGATCGTGATGACGAGCGTCTGTTTGTCAATGATGGGGTTCTGGTAGCGGAATTCGGAGGCGATGTCTACGGAAACCGGGATCCGTGCCAATCGCTCGATCATGTTCCGCCCGATCAGGCCGGCGTGCATGGCGGAGCCGCACGCGGTGATCACGACACGGTTGACGTTCTCGAATAGCTCATCGGACACCTGATCGGCGGAAAAATCCGGCATACCGCCTATGAATCTCGGCGTGATGGTATTTCTCAGGGAGTCCGGCTGCTCGTGGATCTCTTTCATCATAAAGTGGTCATAGCCGCCTTTTTTGGCAGCGCCCACATCCCAGCTGATATGATGGATCGTAGGGCCGTAAATGTCGCCGTATTCATCTTTGACGATGATCTCGTCTTTGGAGATGACAGCGATATGTTTTTCTTTGAGCACAAAGTAGTGATTGGTATGGTTGACGAGGGCAACCATATCGGAAGCGATGATTGAGCCGTTTTTTGTATGGGCGGCAACCAGCGGGCTGCCGCAGCGGAGGGCAAAGATCGTTTCGGGAATGTCTTCGAACATAATACAGAAGCCGTAAGACCCTGTCAATTTATCCGCGGCGAGGCGGATCGCTTCTTCCGGGTTTCCCCGGTAGCAGTCGTCGATCACCATGGCGGCGATTTCCGAATCGGTCTGGGAGACTGGTTTCTTCCCTTTTTCTTCCAATTCCTTCTGAAGTTCCTGATAATTTTCAATAATCCCGTTATGGATCAGAGTTACTTTTCCCGCTGTGTGCGGGTGCGCGTTCCGCGTGGAAACGCCGCCGTGCGTCGCCCAGCGGGTGTGCCCGATGCCGCACGTGGACGGGGCGTTGTTTTCGTTCGCCTGAACGAGGTCGCGTAGGGCCGAAACCTTTCCGATCGTTTTTAACGTCTGAATGCCGTCATCGGTAAAAAACGAGATGCCGGCGCTGTCGTATCCGCGGTACTCAAGCGTCTGCAGTCCGTCGATCAGTGTTTTTTTCGCATCGAGAAATCCGACGTAACCAATAATTCCACACATAATAATCCTCCAAAGTCTTTCTTTTCAATATGTAGTATATGTTTTTCCAATTGAATTGAATATATCATATGAAAATAGGAAAGTCAAGAAAGGCGTTTTATGAAAAAGAATTGTGCCGGCAGAAAAAATGTGATAAAATAGGTGCTGGCGCCCAATAAAATTGCGAGCAAAAAGAAAGAGGGATAAAACATACCGATGCAGAAATTCAGAGTAGAACTAAAAAAAACAGTGGATGATTCTTATGATGTGCGGATCGGAAGGAATCTGATCCCGGAACTGGTGGCTGATCTGAAGGGCGGTCTGACCGGAAACTGTAAAAAGTTCGCGGTGGTGACCGATACGAATGTCAGGGAACTGTACGCCGCGCCGCTTGTCGAACAGCTGCGGGAAGCGGGATTTTCGGCGGAACTGTTTGTGTTTCCTGCCGGGGAGAAAAGTAAGGTCCGCAGGACGAAAGAACAGATCGAGGACGCGATGTTAGAGAAAGGCTTCCGGCGGGACTGCTGCGTCATCGCGGCAGGCGGCGGCGTCGTTTCGGATCTGGCCGGGTTTGTCGCGGGAACGTTTGGGAGAGGCGTGCCGTATGTAAATTATACGACGTCGCTTCTGGCTGCGGCCGACGCGTCGATCGGCGGGAAAACGGCGGTGGATACCGATCTGGCCACGAACCTGATCGGGCTGATCTATCAGCCGAAAAAAGTGTATATAGACATTGATACGTGGAAGACACTGCCCAAGGAGCATCTGATCAACGGCTTGGCGGAGACGGTCAAGCACGCCTGTCTGGCGGACGCGTCATTTTTTTCGTATATCGAGGACCATGTGGAGGATATATTAAACGGTGTACCGGACGTCTGCGAATACATTTGCGAACAGAACTGCCGCGTCAAGTATGAGGTCGTGATGAAGGACGAGAAGGAACAGAATCTACGGGAGATACTGAACCTCGGCCATACGGTGGGGCGCGCCATCGAGACGGTGAGCGGTTACAAGCTGCTGCACGGACAGGCGCTCTCGATCGGCATGACGGCGCAGGTAAATCTCGGCTGCAGGCTCGGTTTCCTCACGGAAGACGAGAGGGACCGCGTCATCGCGCTCCAGAAGAGGATCGGCCTCCCGGTCGGCATCCCGGACGGCATCGACCGGGAGGAACTGGTGAAAAAGCTGTATACCGATAAAAAAGTACGCGACGGAAAGCTGCGTTTTGTGTTCCAGAAAGGGATCGGGGAGGTCATGACATTTGGCGAGGACGTCTATGCCAGACCGGTTGCGGAAGAGGAGATCCGTGAGATCCTGATGCAGATGTGATCGTGACATACAAAAAGAGGGGTGGGATCGTTATGAACCGGAGGCAGATCGGGAGCGAAAAAGAGGCGCTCGCATGTCAATATCTGGAAGACAAAGGATACCGCATCGTCGCCACGAATTACCGGTGCCGCACGGCGGAGATCGACATTGTGGCATACGATGGGGACGCGCTCGTATTTGTGGAAGTAAAATACCGGAAAACCGCGGCCTGTGGCGAGAGTTCGTACGCCGTGGATCTCAAAAAAATAAGGAATATTTCCCGCTGTGCCAGATATTATATATATAAAGAAGGTGTCTGGCCGGACACGCCGATGCGTTTTGATGTGGTGGCCATCGACGGAGAACGGGTGTTGCATGTGGAAAACGCATTTGAGGCTGTCTGAAAAGCAGGGAAAAGGGGTACGTCAAAAGGAGATTTCTTTCTGCAAGAAATCTCCCTTGATATTTTTGTTATGATAGCCATTTAAACACGGATGTCGATATTTCCTCCTAACGAGGGATTTACGGACTGTTCCATCATCTGTACGAGCTGGCTGCCCGCCGCTTCCTGCAGGTCAAGGGTTTTCTTCATCATCGCAACCGATACCTGGGACTGCGTACTCTGGATGGCGTTTGCACTTGCGTATCCAGCGATGTCCATGCCGAGACTTAAATCCATCGTATCAACCTCCTTTGCGCGCGCTGCGCTTGATTTTTTTCAATTATATCATGTGGGAATGGAAAAGACAATGCTTTTTTCTATTGATTTTGGATACGATTTCCTGTAGAATAAAGGAAGTGTGTGGCATCATTTGATAAAATAAGCAGAAATGAGGAGTACTATGAGTAAACCAATTGTAGCTGTCGTGGGAAGGCCCAATGTGGGAAAGTCGACGCTTTTTAATACGCTGGCAGGGGAGCGGATCTCGATCGTAAAAGACTACCCCGGCGTGACGCGCGACCGGATCTACGCGGATTTCACCTGGCTCGACCGCAGTATGTCGCTGATCGATACTGGGGGGATCGACCTCGATACGAAGGATGCCATGCTCTCGCACATGCGTGAGCAGGCGAATATCGCCATTGCCGCGGCTGATGTCATTTTGTTTCTCACCGATGTCCGGCAGGGACTGGTCGATATGGATTTCAAAGTGGCGGATATGCTGCGCAAGTCGGGGAAACCGGTGGTTTTAGTCGTAAATAAAGTCGATAGTTTTGAAAAATATATGCCGGATGTGTACGAATTTTACAATCTGGGGATCGGGGATCCCCATCCGGTGTCCGCCTCGTCGAAACTGGGCATCGGAGATATGCTCGACGCGGTGCTCGAACATATCGCGCCGGAAAAATTTGAAGAGGAAGAGGATGAGCGCCCGAAGATAGCGATCGTAGGGAAGCCGAACGCCGGGAAATCCTCGCTCGTCAACAAACTGGTGGGGAAAAACCGTGTTATCGTGTCGGAGATCGCCGGTACGACGCGCGACGCGATCGACACCGAGATCGTCCGCGACGGAAAGGAATATGTATTTATTGATACAGCTGGTATAAGAAGGAAGAATAAAATCAAGGAAGATTTAGAACGATATAGTATTATCAGGACCGTGGCGGCGATCGAGCGCTCGGACGTCGTCATTTTGATGATCGACGCCGTCGAGGGCGTGACGGAGCAGGACGCGAAAATAGCGGGCATCGCCCACGACCGGGGAAAGGGACTGATCATCGCCGTCAATAAATGGGATGCGGTGGAAAAGGATAATCACACGGTAAAAGAGTACACGAACCGCGTGCGGGAGATACTCTCGTTCGTCCCTTACGCGGAGATCATGTTTATTTCCGCACTCACCGGACAGCGCACGGAAAAACTGTTTGAGCGGATTGAGACGGTCATCCAGTTCCACTCCCTGCGCATCCAGACCGGTGTGCTCAATGAAATACTGATGGAGGCCGTTGCGATGCAGCAGCCGCCGTCAGATAAAGGAAAAAGGCTCAAGCTGTTTTATATGACACAGGTCAGCACGAAGCCCCCGACGTTTGTTGTCTTTGTGAACAGCAAGGAACTGATGCACTTTTCCTATCAGCGTTATATAGAAAACCGGATCCGCGAGACATTTGGCTTTACCGGCACGCCGATCCGGATGTTTATTCGTGAACGAAAGGAGTAATGGCGGTGTCAGCAAATATCTTAACCGGATTTTTGATCCTGGTCATTGGTTATGCATTTGGCTGTTTCCCCACGGGGTATCTCGTTGGTAAGATGAACGGAATGGATATACGTTCGACGGGGAGCGGCAATATCGGCACGACGAACGCGCTCCGCTCTCTCGGCGCGAAAGCGGGCGCGCTCACGTTTCTCGGCGATCTGATGAAAGCGTTTATCCCGATGCTCGTCGTGAAGTTTTTTTACTGCGCGCGCATGGGATTTGACCAGGATCTCACGTATATGTTTACACTCTGCGCCGGACTCGGCGTCGTGCTGGGGCACAATTTTCCGGTCACCCTGAGATTCCGGGGCGGAAAAGGGATCGCGGTCTCGGCGGCCGTCATCGTCGTATCCACGCTCGATCCGCTGTTCATCGCAGTTGGTCTGGCTATTTTCGTCGTCGTCGTGGCGGTAACACGCTACGTGTCGCTCGGATCGCTGATCGTCGTGTGGTATATCCCGGCGTTTTCCGTGCTTCATTACCGGGACAGCGCATATTTTCCGGTACTGCTTACGATAAGCCTTTTGTTTACCGGTCTGGCTTACATAAAGCACAAGGCGAATATCGTTAGGCTGTTACACGGAACAGAAAATAAACTCGGGGCAAAACGAAAAGAGGATCACTAAGGAGGTATGACAATGAAAAAGATAAGCTTTTTGGGAGCTGGGAGCTGGGGGACCGCGCTTGCCATTTTATGCGCGAACAACGGGCACCGTGTGACCGTCTGGTCGGCAGTGAAAGAGGAAACGGATATGCTCCGCGAAAAGAGGGAACACGTAGACCGTCTGCCGGGGGTAAAACTGCCGCCGTCGATCGTGATCGAGGACGATCTGGAACAGGCGTGCCGGGGACAGGATATCATCGTGTTTTCCGTGGCGTCCCCCTATGTGCGCTCCACGGCCAGGCTGGCGAAGCCTTTTATCGAGGACGGGCAGATCGTCGTGAATGTGGGGAAGGGGATCGAG
This sequence comes from uncultured Eubacterium sp., assembly GCA_910584065.1. Lineage (GTDB taxonomy): Bacteria > Bacillota > Clostridia > Lachnospirales > Lachnospiraceae > Eubacterium_F. Next base: position 15,255 of record CAJTZN010000035.1, on the reverse strand, counting down.
GAACATACACTGATGACGTTGTGCGAGATTCTGGAGGACGAGCTGCCGAACGCGGATGTGGCGGTGCTTTCCGGCCCGAGCCATGCCGAGGAGGTTTCCAAACAGATGCCAACGACAGTTGTAGTTGGAGCGAAGTCGGAAAAGACAGCTGTTTTTATCCAGGATGTTTTTATGGGAGAGAACTTCCGCGTTTATGTGAGTCCGGATATTATCGGCATTGAGATCGGCGGCGCGCTGAAAAATGTGATCGCGCTTGCCGCCGGGATCCTGGAAGGCATGGGAATGGGGGATAATACGAAGGCGGCGCTCATGACGAGGGGGATCGCGGAAATCAGCCGTCTGGGTATGGAACTCGGCGGAAAAATGGAATCGTTTTTTGGACTTTCCGGCATCGGCGACCTGATCGTAACATGTACGAGCACCCATAGCCGGAATCACAATTGCGGCTATCTGCTCGGCCAGGGAAAGACACTCGATGAGGCGAAACAGGAGATCCGGCAGGTCATCGAGGGTGTCAATTGTGCCCGGGCGGCGATGGCGCTGGCCAATAAGCATCATGTCAATATGCCGATCGTCGAGCAGATCAACGCGGTCCTGTTTGAGGATAAGCCGACGGAACAGGCGCTGAAAGACCTGATCCTGCGGGAGCGTGTGGCAGAATACCAGTCCCTGAGCTGGCAGTAAACCATGTATATCTATTTTGACATATTTTTGTCTTATTGGATTGGTATTATATGGACATCATATAAATACGAAACGGAAATGGATGGATGAACATGGATCAGAAAAAATGGAGCAGAGCGAATTTATTTTTGTGCCTTTTGTGCCTCGGAATGTTTTGGGGCGCCTGTGCGGTCCAGCCCGCGCAGGCGGCTGAGAACCCCGCCTATACGGTGACAAAAGGGAAGAAAGTCACGATCTTAAACATTGTTGAAAAGAATCCGCTGACGGCGGCGAAAAAATCCAAGTATCAGAAACTGAAATGGAAATCAAAAAATAAAAAGATCGTCAAGATCATAAAAAATAAAAAGCTCAAAGGAGTAAAAAAAGGGAGTACGTACGTCCGGGGATATAACAGCAAGAAGAAAAAGGTGCTGGCGATCAAAGTAACGGTCGGCAAAAAGGTGTCGAAGATCAATGTGGCATCGTCCAGTGTAAAAATGTATCCCGGGAACCAGCAGAGTCTGGGGGCCAAAGCGGCGCCTGCCAGCGCTGCGAACAAACGGCTTTTTTACTCGTCTTCGGATCCGGCTGTCGCGAAGGTTTCAAAAAATGGGACGATCACGGCGGCTGCGAACGGAAAATCCGTGATCACCATTACTTCGAAAGACGGCAGTAAGACGAAGAAAGTGACGGTCAAGGTACAGTCAGAACTGATCCGGACGACGGCGAAAGGCGCCGTTCGGGGCATTGAGGACGCGAACGCGAAAGCGCTTGTCTGGTACGGCGTTCCTTACGGCGCGTCCACGGCGGGTAAAAACCGCTGGAAGGCGCCCCAGCCGGTGGAGCCGTGGCTCGGCACGTTAAACGCCGCCGCGGCGAAAGAACCGGCGGCGCAGTACAGCGACGGAACTTCGTACATGGGGACGGAGGATTGTCTGTATGTCAATATTTACCGCCCCAATAGCGGCGATAAAAATCTGCCGGTCATGGTTTACCTGCACGGCGGCGGAAACGCTTCCGGGACGTCGAATGTCAGTTTTTCCAGTTTTGCGGCGGCGGCGAACTGTGTCGTCGTTTCGGTAGAATACCGGCTGGGGGCGTTCGGTTTTCTCAGCCATCCGGCGCTCAGAAACGGGACGGAGGAGGAAAACAGCGGAAATTTTGCGCTGCTGGACATCAAAGCCGCACTGAGCTGGGTTCGTGACGAAATCGCTGCCTTTGGAGGAAATCCCGGAAATGTAACGCTGTCCGGATTTTCTGCCGGTGCGCGGAATGCGCTGCTCTGCATGATCTCGCCGGGCATGAACGGGCTGTTCCACAAGGCCATTATTTTCAGCGGCGGCTGCAATACGTGTTCGCCGGAGGACGGGGAGGAATCCGCGGAGGAAAAACTCGCGGCCATCCTCGTAAAACGCGGGACGTACGCCACGAAAAAAAGTGCGCTCGCATTTTTGAAAGACGCGGAGGATAACGTCATACGCGAGCTGTTTCAGGGACTCTCGACGACGGAAGTCGCGAATATGTACAAATCGTCGTCGCTGCGCCTCGGGGAGTTCCCTCAGGGATTTCATGATGGGACCGTGATCCCGAAAGAGGGATTTTCCGTGATCTCGTCCGGAAACTATAACCGCGTCCCAGTCATCCTCGGAAGCGACGCTACGGAATTTTCGAGTTATGCCTGGAACGGGAAACTGGATTCCGAACTGGAAAATCTGACGCAGATCACGACCGGCTCCCAAATGCTGAATCTTGTGACTAACGGGGTGAAGTTTGGAAGCATGCTGCAATCGGGACATTATATCGAAAAGACGGCGAACCGGCTTTATCAGGACGGCGCCCATGCGCCGGTATACGCCTACCGTTTCCGCTGGGGAACCGACGCTACTGTCACTGATGGCTTTTACAGCCGGTATGTAGGGGCGTTCCACGGCTCAAGTAAAGATTTCCTGCGTGGTTACTATAAAAATAATTATACGGAATACGCGCCGAACGCACTCAGTTCAGCGAACAAAGAGGGGCGGAAAGCGCTGACGGAACTGATGCAGAAATATGTCGGTAATTTCCTGGCAAAGGGAGATCCAAATGGCGCTTCCCTGGCAAACTGGGACACTTGGAACAATGCACCGGGCGTGCAGAAGCTGATGATTTTTGACGCCGATGCGACGAAGAGCAGGTCGGGCATGAATAGTGAGTATTATGACGAGGCGGATACGTTTGCGCAGATGCGCAGCGGACTGACGAAGGCAGAGTATAACATCCTTGTCAAGTCGCTGTTTGAGGGGCGGTTCTTTATGCCGGAAGTTGTGCCGGAGTATGGATGATCTTTTTTTCAAATTTTTTGTTGACATTTCAAAAAAAAGTGATATACTAGATAACAAATTGAAAAACAAACCAAACAAACCGACGATCAAGAGTAGTAGGAATGTGGAAATGCTTTCAGAGAGCTGTAGGTTGGTGCGATACAGCAGCAGGAACATTTTGAATGGACTTGAGAGGGCAGCTTGAACGGTGTGCGGAACATCAAGTAGACGCTGACGGAAACCTGGACCGTTATACGCAGGAGTGCATGATAGTGCATGATGAGTGGGTCATTTATGGCCAATTTGGGTGGTACCGCAGAAGTATGATAGCTTTTGTCCCTATTCCTTAACTGGAACAGGGACGAAAGCTTTTTTATTTTGTGACGAGCAAAAACCAGGAACATGTCAAGAAGATGAAATTCCTTCATCGGTCAGGTAGCAGAAAGGATGGACAGCATGGAAAAACAAAGAGGACAGACAAGTGAAACAGGACAGGTGGAACAGACAGGGCAGACAAACAGCGGGACGATGCAGAGGGAAGTAGAGCGCATCCGGCAGTACGCAAAAGACTATGACATTGTTCCCATCAAAAAAGAAATATTTGCCGATATCATTACCCCGATCTCGCTGCTGCGCAAACTGGCGGCGGAACACAGCCGTTTTTATCTGCTGGAGAGCGTGGAAGGCGGCGAGAAGTGGGGACGTTATTCGTTTCTCGGATATGATCCGGTCATGCGCGTGACGTGTTCGAGGGATCAGGTGACGATTGAATCCGGAGGCGGCGTGGAGACGAAAAAAACCGAAGACGCGTTTCAGGAGGTGCGACGGATCCTGGCGGGATACCGTTCCCCGAAATTGCAGGATATGCCGCCGTTTACGGGAGGTTTTGTCGGGTATTTTGCCTATGCGGTCATTGCCCACGCGGAGCCGGTGCTGGATATAAAACGCGGAGAGTTCCACGATTTTGACCTCATGCTCTTTGACAAGGTGATCGCGTACGACCAGTTGCGGCAGAAGATGGTGGTCGTCGCCAATGTCGGAACAAAAGGGGATGTGGAGGAAAACTACCGGAGAGCGGAAACAGAGATCGGGGAGATGATCGCCCAGATCCATAAACAGGTGAACATTCCTCCGGAAGCGCCGCGCGGCGAGGTGGAATTTACGTGTAATGTGACGAAGGAACAGTATACGGACATCGTCGAGAGGACGAAGGAATACATTCGGGACGGTGACATTTTCCAGGCGGTGATTTCGAGACGCTTTGTCAGTGATTACGAGGGCAGCCTGATTGATCCGTACCGGGTGCTGCGGACGACGAACCCGTCCCCGTATATGGTTTACATGAACCTCGATGATGTGGAGATCATGAGCACGTCGCCGGAAACGCTCGTGCGGCTGCAGGACGGGAGGCTCACGACATTCCCGGTGGCGGGGTCGAGGCCGCGGGGGAAGGATGAGAAAGAGGACAGGGCGCTGGTGGAAGATCTTTTGCAGGATGAAAAGGAACTGTCCGAACACAATATGCTTGTTGACCTCGGCAGGAACGACCTGGGGCGCATTTCCCGCTTCGGTTCGGTCGAAGTGACCGAATATATGATGATACACAAATATTCGAGGATCATGCACATCTGTTCGCAGGTGGAAGGGGATATCCGCGAAGATCAGGATGCGCTCGATGCGGTGAAGTCGGTGCTTCCGGCGGGAACATTGTCGGGGGCGCCGAAGATCCGGGCATGTGAGATCATTGATGAATTGGAGAGCGAGCCGCGGGGGATTTACGGCGGGGCACTCGGGTATATTGATTTCAGCGGAAATATGGATACGTGCATTGCCATCCGTATGGCGGTGAAAAAGGGCGGAAAAGTTTATGTGCAGGCGGGAGGCGGCATCGTGGCGGACAGCCAGCCGGATCTGGAGTACGAGGAATCGGCGAACAAGGCAAGGGCTGTGATGGAGGCGATCGCCTACCGATTTGAGAATGAAGGCGCACAGGGCGCGCAGGAATGAGGTGGAACATGATAGTATTAATCGATAATTATGACAGTTTTTCTTATAATCTCGTGCAGATGATCGGGGAGAGGGATCCGGATATCCGGGTCATACGAAATGACGAGATGACGGTGGATGAGATCCGGGCGTGCCGGCCGTCCCACATCATCCTGTCGCCGGGGCCGGGGTATCCGGCGGCGGCCGGCGTCTGCGAGCAGGTGGTGGCGGAACTAAAGGGAGAGGTTCCGATTTTAGGCGTCTGTCTCGGGCATCAGGGGATCTGCGAGGTGTTCGGCGCTAAGATCTGCCATGCGAAAACGCTCATGCACGGCAAGAAGAGTAATATAGAGATTGACAATACGGATCCCATTTTTGAGGGGCTTCCGGAGCGGATCGACGTGGCGAGGTATCATTCCCTGATCGCGGATATGGAGACGATGCCGGATACACTAAATGTGATCGCGGCCGATGATAACAATGAAGTGATGGCGGTCAGGTATAAAGGGGCTCCGGTTTACGGACTGCAGTTCCATCCGGAATCGATACTGACACCGGAAGGCGGCGTTATTCTGGACAATTTTTTAAAAATGATCTGAATGAGGAAAGGAAGGTAAGAGGATATGATAAAAGAGGCATTACATGAGGTGATCAACAACAGGGATATCGGATATGACATGGCCAAAGAGGTCATGCAGGAGATCATGTCCGGCACGGCGACACACGCGCAGATGGCAGCGTATCTCACCGCGCTGCGCATGAAGGGGGAGACGATCACGGAGATCACGGCGTCGGCACAGGTGATGCGGGATATGGCGACACATCTGGATACGCCGTATGACGTATTGGAAATCGTGGGGACCGGCGGCGATGAGGCCGGCACGTTTAATATTTCCACGACATCGGCGTTTGTCATCGCGGCGGCCGGGATTTCGGTGGCAAAGCACGGAAACCGCAGCGTATCCAGTAAAAGCGGCGCGGCGGACGTGCTGGAAAGCTTAGGCGTGAAGCTTTCTATTGATGTAGAAAAAGAACGGCAGGTTTTGGATCAGACGAATATGTGCTTTTTGTTCGCCCAGTCACACCACGCCTCCATGAAAAATGTGGGGCCGGTGCGCAAGGAGATGGGAGAGAGGACGATGTTCAACATACTCGGACCGCTGACAAATCCGGCAAATTCATCGTTTCAGCTATTAGGTGTATACGATGTGGCACTGGTGGAGAAACTGGCGGAAGTACTTAGCAATCTCGGCGTGACGAGGGGCATGGCCGTGTGCGGTTCGGATGGACTCGATGAGATCACGCTGACCGGGCCGAGCCATTGCTGCGAGATCCGTGAGGGAACATTCCGTTCGTATGATATAACGCCGGAACAGTTCGGCATGAAGCGGTGTGAACTGAGAGAGCTGGTCGGTGGGACGCCGGAAGAGAATGCGGAGATCACGAGAGGGATCCTTACGGGGAAGATTACCGGTGCGAAACGGGATATTGTCACATTGAATGCCGGGACGGCGATCTATCTCGGAAAACTTGGTATTACGCTGGAAGAGGGCATAAAGGAGGCCGCGCAGATTATCGCCAGCGGGAAGGCGGCGGAAAAGCTGGAAGAGTTTGTGACGGCGACGAACCAGTGAGGCGGACCGGAAGAATGAAAAAAAGGTGATCGCAGCAAAAGAACGGTGTGGCGGACCGGAGGAGCGGGAAACAGGCGCTCGCAGCGGCGATAGACCGGTGTGTGGATAGAGAGAAAGAGAGGCAGAAAAGATATGATTCTGGATGAGATCGCGGCCGACACAAGGAAACGGGTGGAGACGTGCCGGCAGCATGTTTCATATGAAGAAATGAAAGACAGGGCGTGCGGGATGGAGGTTACGGGAGCGTTCCCCTTTGAGGAGCAGCTGCGGGGAGACGGCGTTCATTTCATATGCGAAGTGAAAAAAGCGTCCCCGTCAAAGGGCGTGATCGCGCCGCAGTTTTCCTATGTGGAGATCGCGGAAGAATACGAGAGGGCGGGGGCGGACTGCATATCCGTCCTCACGGAACCGCATTATTTTATGGGCAGCAGCCGTTATCTCACGGAGATCCGCGAACATGTGCGGATACCGCTTCTGCGCAAGGATTTTACTGTCGATGACTATATGATCTATGAGGCGAAAGTGATTGGCGCCGACGCGGTACTGCTGATCTGTTCGCTGCTGGAAGAGGAAACGATCCGCGAGTGGATTGGGCTGTGTGACAGGCTGGGATTGTCAGCGCTCGTGGAGGCGCACGATGAGGCGGAGGTGGCGATGGCGGTCCGAGCGGGCGCGCGGATGATCGGGGTCAATAACCGGAATCTTAAGACGTTTCAGGTAGACGTGAACAATTGTCTGCGGCTGCGCGAGCATGTTCCGCCCGACATTTTGTTCGTGGCCGAGAGCGGCATCCGCACGAGGGAGGACGTGGAGGTGCTGGAGCGCGGAAACGTAAATGGCGTGCTGATCGGCGAGACCTTTATGAAAAGTCCGGATAAGGCGGCGGCCATCAGGGAACTCCGGGGAGAGGGGGCCGTATGAAGATAAAAATCTGTGGGATCCGCCGGGAAGAGGACGTCCGCTATCTGAACGAGAGTTTGCCGGACTATGCGGGATTTGTTTTTGCCCCCTCGAGGCGCGAGGTCACGCCGGAACAGGCCGTGTTCCTCAGGCAGAAGCTGGACCGGCGCATCCAGGCATTCGGCGTGTTTGTCAACGCGCCGGTGGAAACGATATGCGAGCGTGTCAGGGAGGGAAGCATTGACGCGGTGCAGCTGCACGGGGATGAGACGGAACGGGACATACAGGAACTCCGGAAACGGATCTCGGTGCCGATCATCAAGGCAGTCAGAGTGAGGGAGGCGGCAGACATCCGCTCGGCGGACCGGCTCTCCTGCGACTTTCTTCTGCTGGATACGTATTCAAGCGCGGGATACGGTGGAACGGGAAAGGCATTTGCCTGGGAACTGATCCCGGAAAAGCTGGCGCATCCCTTCTTTCTCGCTGGCGGACTTGACGAGCACAACATACGGCAGGCGATCGGGCAGGTCAGGGTCGGCTGCTGCGGAGCTGGCTGCTGCGGGGTGGACGTGAGCGGCGGCGTGGAAACGGATGGGGTGAAGGACGGGCAGAAGATCGCGCGCATCGTGGAGATCGCGCATTTGGAATAGGAATAAAAAGTTATGTGGAAATTGGAGGAAAAAAATATGTCAAACGGACGTTTTGGCATTCACGGCGGCCAGTATATACCGGAAACGCTGATGAATGCCGTGATCGAACTGGAACAGGCTTATCGGAAATATAAAGATGACGCGGATTTCGTCAATGAATTCCACACGATGCTGGCGGCGTATGTGGGCAGGCCGTCCCTTCTATATTATGCGGAGCGCATGACGGAAGATCTCGGCGGGGCGAAAATCTATCTGAAACGGGAGGATCTGAACCACACCGGATCCCATAAGCTGAACAACGCGCTCGGGCAGGCTCTTCTGGCAAAGCGGATGGGAAAGACGCGCCTCATCGCGGAGACCGGCGCCGGGCAGCACGGGGTGGCGACGGCGACGATTGCGGCCTTTCTCAATATGGAGTGCGAAGTTTTTATGGGAAAAGAGGATATCGACAGGCAGGCGCTCAATGTGTACCGCATGGAACTTCTCGGTACAAAAGTACACGCGGTGACGAGCGGGACGAAGACGCTCAAAGACGCGGTCAACGAAACGCTGCGGGAGTGGACGAACCGCATCAGCGATACGCACTATGTCATCGGTTCCGTCATGGGGCCGGCGCCCTTTCCGGAAATCGTGCGGGATTTCCAGAGCGTGATCGGAAAAGAGATCCGGCAGCAGCTCATGGAGCGGGAGGGAAAACTGCCGGATGCGGTCATTGCCTGCGTCGGCGGCGGAAGTAACGCGATGGGCGCTTTTTACGATTTTATACCGGATGAGACAGTGCGGCTCATCGGCTGCGAAGCGGCGGGGCACGGCGTGGAAACGGACCGGAGCGCGGCGACGATCGCCAACGGGACGCTCGGCATTTTCCACGGGATGAAATCGTATTTCTGTCAGGATGAATACGGGCAGATCGCGCCGGTCTACTCGATCTCCGCGGGACTTGACTATCCCGGAATCGGGCCGGAACACGCGCATCTGCACGATACGGGGCGGGCCGAATATGTGCCGGTCACGGATGAGGAAGCGGTGTCGGCATTTGAGTACCTGTCCAGAACGGAAGGGATTATACCGGCGATCGAGAGTTCGCACGCGCTGGCACATGCGAGAAAAATAGCGCCGGCGATGGGAAAAGACCAGATCATCGTGGTCAATATTTCCGGCCGGGGAGACAAAGACGTGGCGGCGATCGCCAGATACAGGGGGGTTGAAATCTATGAATAAATCTATGAATAAGATAGAAGAGGCATTTACAAATAAAAAGGCGTTTATTCCGTTTGTGACGGCGGGCGATCCCGATTTGGAAACGACGGAAAAGATCCTGCTCGCGATGCAGGAAAACGGGGCGGACCTGATCGAGATCGGGATCCCGTTCTCGGATCCGGTCGCGGAGGGAATCGTGATCCAGCAGGCGGACGAACGGGCGCTGGCGTCGGGGACGACGACCGACCGGATTTTTGACATGGTAGAAAAGATCGCGGACGATATCCATATCCCCATGGTTTTTATGACGTATGCGAACGTGATCTTTGTGTACGGCATCGAAAAATTCGCGAAGCGGACAAAGGAGATTGGGATGGCGGGCGTGATCGTGCCGGACATCCCGTTTGAGGAAAAGCAGGAGATGGAGCAGGTGTTCAGCCGATACGGACTTGACGTCATCTCCCTGATCGCCCCGACTTCCAAAGACCGGATCCAGGCCATTGCCAAAGAGGCGAAAGGGTTTGTGTACTGCGTGTCCAGCCTCGGCGTGACGGGTGTGCGCGCGACGATCCAGAAAGGAGTGGCCGATATGGTGCGCGAGGTAAAAAAAGTGAAAGACATCCCGTGCGCCATCGGCTTCGGTATCTCCACGCCAGAACAGGCAAGGGAGATGGCGGACATATCGGACGGCGTCATCGTCGGCAGCGCGATCGTAAAGATTGTCGGGCAGTATGGAAAGGATTGTGCGGAACGGGTGGGCGAATATGTCCGCAGCATGAAACAGGCGATTGTGTAATCCCAGTCGTCTGTGAAGATGGAGTTTTGTGCAGATCATGGAAGTTGTGTCTAAAATTTCACTTTTCTTTTTTTCCGATATGTGATAAAATGAAAATACTAAGTTATTTTAGGAAAAATAAGTCAGCCCTTTCTGGGCGATAGGAGGAAAACAAAGTGAAGAAAAGAGCAGTAGTTGTTAGTGTATTATTGTCGGCGTCGCTTTTATTGACGGGATGTTCCTGGAGCGATTTCGCGGCTAGATTTACAGGTGCGGATACAGCGTCCACGTTGGATAAAGACTATGTGGCCGAGGATTGTGTGACGCTTGCGGAGTACAAGGGCGTTGAGGTGGATTGCACGGTGGCTGATGATGAACTCCAGTCGGAGATCGACTCCACGCTGAGCAGCCATTCCACGCAGAACAAAATAGAAAAGGGAACTTGTAAAAAAGGCGATACGGTCAGCATTGATTTTGTCGGTAAGATAGACGGAAAAGAGTTTGACAACGGAAGCGCCGAGGATTATTCGATCACGTTGGGAAATTCCGGATTTATTGACGGTTTTGACGATGGCGTCATCGGTATGAAGGTAGGAAAGAAAAAGGATCTGAAACTGCGATTCCCGGACGATTACGGCAAAGAAGAGCTGAACGGCAAGGACGTGGTATTTACGGTAAAACTGAATTACATTTCAGAAACGGTCATACCGGAACTCAACGACGAGTTTGTAGCGAATAATACCGATAATAAGACGGTCGATGAGTTTAAAACAGCGACCCGCGAGAATCTTGCGAAGGAGAAAAAGGATAAGGTGGGAGAGACGGCGTTTGGTAAAGTGGAGGAAAATTCCGAAGTGAAAACGTATCCGGAAAGTCTAGTAAACATGTGTTCCTCCCAGCTGGATGCGTATTACCGGTATATGTCCACCCAGTACGGGTTTGAAGATTTTAACGCATTTTTGACACAGATGCAGATGACGGAGGAATCTTATAAGCAGATGCTGGACCAGTCGGCACAGAGTATTGCCAAAACACAGCTTGTGGCGGAGGCGATCGCTGTGAAGGAAGGAATCACGGTAACTGACGAGGAGATCAAGGAGCAGATCACGGATGCGGTTTCACAGGGACAGCAGACGGAAGAAGATCTGCGCAAGAGTTTTCAGGAACTTTATGGCGATGTGATCACGATCGAGGAGTACTACCGTATCACATTGATTACAAATAAAGTTGTGGACTTTGTAGGTGAGAACGCAAAGATCATCGAATAGTCTGAGGGAGAAACTACGCACGTTTGACTGCGTAGTTTCTCGTCATGTAAAAGACAAACAAGAAAGTTTGCATTTATGTGCAGAATGGAGGGTTATATGGAAAAGAGAAACAAAGGTAAAAGTTTGCCAAAGCGGGTACTGAGCATCGTGATGGCGTTGGCGTTCGTCGTCAGCGGCCTGCAGGTTTCAGGAAATCCGGCTGCCGTGAAGGAGGCCAGGGCGGCTTCGACGGGCAGTACGATGGAGACGGAGACGAATTTAGACGAACTCTATGTCAAAGATACCGAAGTGCTGAAGTATTATAAGATTCTGGCGAACGCGGAGCGGATGGGCGACCTGTCCGAGGTGGACGGCGTACCGGCCAGTCAGGTGCTGCAAAATTGTACGTCGTCAGACTACACGCGAGATGTGTGGGGTACATATCTAACGGAGTATTCGGGAAAGATCAATTTTTCCGGATTGACGATCAAAAGCGTGGACGGTATTGGCTGGGCGAGATCGGCGAAGGAGATCGACCTGTCAGGCGCCGCATTTGTCAATGAACTGACTGAGGTCCCGGCCAATGAGTTTGCGGCCTGCAAGGCGCTGGAGAAGATCGAACTGCCGGGCACGGTGAAAAAAATCGGTGCGAATGCGTTTGAGTCGTGCCTGAAGTTAAAGACACTGACGATCGGGAGTGGCACGGATGGCGTTGTGGACCTGACAAATGTCGATGAGGTCGGCGCGTCCGCGTTCAGCAGCTGTTCAAGTATGGAAGTATTGAAGTTTGCGCCCTATGGGACTCGTTCTTCGGAACTGAAGATCGGCGCGAATGCGTTTGCTTCCTGCGCGATGATAAAAGAAATTGAGATACCGGTTAAGACGGCGGAAAATCTCGGCGCGAACGCGTTTGAGAACTGTAAGAACCTGGAGAAGGTCGGGCTGCAGAACGATCTGGGTTATTTGGGCAACGCCGTGTTCAAAGGAGCTGCCACTGCCAGTGACGAAGGACTGTTATTGTATATTATAGGACAGGAGGACGTAACGAGCCGCCTGCCGGAACAGCTTACTTACATAGGTGACCAGTGCTTCTCCGACGCGAAGATGAGAACGATGGATCTGACGGGATGTACGAAGCTTGTCAGGATCGAGCAGTATGCGTTTTCGAGTTCGTCGTGGTCAGGAGGTCTGAAACTGCCGGAATCATTAAAGGAAATCAAAAATCAGGCGTTTAGCGCGTGTGGTCTGACTTCTCTGGATATTCCGGAGAATTGTTCGGAAATCGGTGAAAAAGCGTTTGCCCGGTCTGCTCTTATGATGATCCATCTTCCGAAAACGTTAAAAGAGATAAAAGAAGGTACGTTTAGTGAGTGCGAGTATCTGTTGGGAGAGTTGATCGAGTTTACAGCTGGAGCGGAACTGGAGACGATCGGCAAGAACGCATTTAACAAATGTGAAATGCTGAGGACGACAGCATTCCTCAAGGATTTAACCAAATTGACGACGATCGGGGAAGGTGCATTTTCCAACTGTTACGTGGTGGAAAAAGCAAATGGCACGAACGAGCTGAATAACATATATGGGGATAAACGAGTGATATATGGACTGGAGGAGATCGTCCTGCCAGACAGTGTGAAAACGATCGGTGAAAGTGTTTTTGCCGATAACTACGCGCTGCGCAAGGCGGATCTGGGTACCGGCGTGACGCATATTCCCAATAAGGCATTTTATAACTCACGGACGACTGCCTCGAAATCCGGTGCGGGACTGGAAACCGTCATCGTTTCAGGCGGGTTAGAGAGCATTGGAGAAGATGCGTTTGCGAACCAGTCGAGACTGCATACGATCGGATACCGGGAGGGGAATGAGAAGACGGTAGAGGAAGGGGTAGTACAGTTTAAAGACGGCCTTCTCTCTGTCGGGGCAAGAGCGTTTCTGGGATGCGGCATCCAGAGCACGATCCAGATGCAGGCGGCAGACGCCTATGTGGAAAAAGGCGCCGTGAAAGACACATACGCTCCCGGACGCAGCAAATTTATGATCTATGATTATGAAAATACCGGTATAGAGAGCAATTACTGCCGCATCGGTTATATTGATGAAAATGATATTAAGAGCACGTCAGATCTTTTGAATGACGGCGATTTTGTGAACGGATTCCTCACGGAGGAAGGAGCCAAAAAGTATGAGGTGGTACATCTCGCCGCCAAAGAAGTGTATATTACCGGAAAGTATTCTCAGGAGCTCGAGCTGGGAGCGCAGCAGCTTCCGGTTTATGATACCTATGAGACTGAAACGGAAGACTACAAGAACCGGATGTTCAGTCCGTTAAACGCAGTCAAAGCCGTTTATTTTAAGGCGGAAAACCTGCAGGGCGCGGTGTCAAAAGAGCCTATGGTCGGCGCGAAAGCTGTCTGGACTACAGTATCCGCCAATAGTGCGATCCCGAATGTGGGTGTGAAAAACGTGATGGGAAGATCGCTTACGATGCCCTATTTGTTTGGCGTAAAAGATGTTGTGATTCCGGATACCGTCATTGATGATAAATTGGGAGAGCGCGCTTTTGAAGGCTGTATTAATCTTCGTGAGGTGACGTTGTCCAAAAATCTGACAGAGATCAAAAACGGTACGTTTGCAAACGCGGGCGGGGAGGTTATAAATGCTTGTAATACTTCTGCTGACGCGAAGTACTACGATTATTTTGGACTCCGGACGGTAAAGAGTACAGAAAAGGGCAGCGTTACGATTCCGAACAGCGTGAAAAAGATCGGCGACAATGCCTTTAGCAATTGTTATAACCTTTTGCTGGAAACGAAGGGAGGCAGTTCCTTTGGAACAGGTGCAGAGAGCATCGGGGCCAGCGCTTTTGCGAATTGTGTTTCGTTAAACAGCATCCGTTTCCCGACGACGTTAAAAACGATCGGGAGGGACGCATTCGCCAGCTGTAGTATTGAGAACCCCAAACCGATCGAGGTGATAGATCCGAGCACAAAGCAGAAAAACTCATACCGGGTTAATTTCAAGGAATATGGAACAAAGGGAAAGAAAAACGGATTAAATGAGATTGACTTTACGGCAGCTACCAAGCTGGAAACGATCGGGGCCGGCGCATTCAAAAAATCGAACGTCGTTACCGTCAATCTCACGGATTCGCCGCTTGTTCAGATTCCTGACAATCTGTTCGAACAGTGTACGTATTTAAAAACGATCGCGTTCCAGGATAAGACGGAAAGCGTTGGTTCCCATGTGTTGAAAGATGCGATCAATATAACTTCGATCCGGATACCTGCCAGTGCAACGGTTAAGAAAGATATGATTTCCGGGGCTTTTGGCGGATATATCTCGGCTTCCGACCCGTCGTTGAACTTTTCCTATGACGAGAAGGAGACGATCGTTCTTCCGATCGGCGCAAGCGTGAGCCTGCCGATCAAGGCCATCAACAAAGATAATATCAACGGTGAGGTGAAGATCTCAGCCGGTGATAAGGAAACGATCATCGGAAAAGAGAACGCCTATAAGGGGATGTACGCGGAATTTGTAACGAGCGGGGATCCGTATTCCTTTGTCCTCTATGGAACGGAATATATTACGGAGCCGGTAACGGTACGCGTTGTGACAGCGACACGTCATCAGTATTTCAATACGAATAGTGTCATGATCAGCCCGCATGAGTTCAATTTCCAGGTAAAAGTACTGGATCAGCCGACGGAGAAACTCACGGTGTCCGCGGCTGCCGATAACTACGTAAAAAATAATCCATCGATGTATGTAGAGAACGCCTCGAGCAAGATCCTCTACCTTCCGTTCGGGAGAGACGCCTCGACGAAAGGCGTGACGCTGACGGCAAATTTAGAGCCTCTCGGGACGACAAGCAGCGTCGAGTGGAGTTCGGATAATCCG
>CAJTZN010000034.1 GCA_910584065.1 uncultured Eubacterium sp. | reverse complement strand
TGAGGCGAGAATATATCCAGAAACAGATGTTTGGGGTTTTGACCCTGACATCATTGGTATCAATTTATGTATTGTTTTTACTCTCATTTCCGTACAGCCATCCCCTATTGGCTCGATCAAGTGTATTTTAAAGCATCAAATGGGGCTGTCGGAAAATCCATTTCCCGACAACCCCATGTATTGACCCGGTCTGTTTGCGGTCATTTTAACCTATTTTCTCCGAATCGGGAAATATACCTCCGTTTCCCATTCCTCCGGAGGGAGCGAATCAAACTGCGTCTTGATATAGAGATCAAATGGCGCACCAGCAATCTCGTATCCATTTTCCGAAATCCATGTCACGACTGCGCCATACGCCTCTGAGAGCGTTGAGTATCCCCCGTGATGTACCGTCATCGCACACTCGCATGGTTTCATAACCTCATCCGCCTTATCCTTCTCCCTGATCCCGATAAAAACTTCGATATCGGAAGATTCCCTGTCAAACTCCTTATCGTAATATCTCGCGCCATTCAATCCGGTAGGCGTAACGCGCTCTTTCGGCACACGCTCAAAAAGCGTTCCATAGTACTTGCCAAATTCGTCCACTCCCATCCTGGACCGCCTCGCCAGAACGTTCATGGCCGGCGAATTTTTGATTTCAATTGTGTAACCCTTCTGATAGGTCATAATATCACCTGTCCTTTCGAATAGAGAAATGTGTGTCTGAAGTTCATTCAGGATCATGTCCATCTCCTGTTTTTTCCGCTTCAGCTGTTCCTTCTGCTGCCGCAGCGCTTGTACGAGCTCCTTCTCATCCGAAATAGTAATCAGGTGCTGGATCTCATCCAAAGAAAAACCATAGCGTTTCAGACGCTGAATGTAATTCATGTCATCGATCTGGTCCGTCTTATAATAGCGGTACCCCGTAAAACGGTCCACCTCTGCCGGAGCCAGCAGTCCGATTTTATCATAATGGTGAAGCGTCTTTACGCTTACCTGGCACACTTTGGAAAATTGTCCAATCTGCAGCATCCTTTTTACCTCCTTCGCGATGTTTGATTCGAATCTGATATTAGTTTACCTTCTGACCCAGGAGGAGAGTCAACACTTTTTTATAAATTGTTTTACACTTGAATTCCGCACGAAGTAATGGATATTTTGCCAGTACATCCTGATATTCCTCTTCTGTAACATACGCGCACTACGCCAGTTCGACCGGAGAATAATCGCCCTCCCGAAAAACGTTGAAATCATTCAGCTGTTTAGAACGTTTCTCCTTCTTTTCCAAGCGCAAGGATCACTCAATCCTTGCTCCGGGTTTTAAAATCAAAAAATTCAGGATACACAGGCCAACGCCCATGTACCCTGAAAATAAACGTAATCGCTAATTTTCAAACCTTTTAGGACTTATCCAAAATATCTCTTCAACAAGCCCTCAAACGCCTTACCATGTCTTGCCTCGTCACGGGCCATCTCATGCACCGTATCATGGATCGCATCCAGATTTTGCGCCTTCGCCCGTTTTGCCAGATCAAATTTTCCTGCTGTCGCACCGTTCTCTGCTGCCACGCGCATTTCAAGATTCTTCTTTGTCGAATCCGTTACGACCTCACCGAGGAGCTCCGCAAACTTAGCAGCATGTTCAGCTTCTTCCCATGCAGCCTTTTCCCAGTAAAGACCGATTTCCGGATACCCTTCTCTGTGAGCCACACGGGCCATCGCCAGATACATCCCGACTTCCGAACACTCGCCCTCAAAGTTCGCGCGCAGATCCGCTACGATGTCCTCGCTGACTCCTTTTGCTACTCCTACTACATGTTCTGCTGCCCATGTCATAGAATCAGCAGCCTGCTCTTTGAACTTCTCCGGTCCTACTCCACACTGCGGGCACTTCTCCGGTGCCGAATCTCCCTCGTGAACATATCCGCAAACAGTACATACAAACTTTTTCATTGTCATTCTCTCCTTTTTGATTATAATATTTTTAGTTCTCCCGATAAATTCTCGCAAGAACCATACTTACAAACATTTTTTACATAATCCGTAAAAAAATACCTGATGGCTGTAAATTTCACCGTCAAAATCTTTTATTTCACTCAAAAACTTATCATTCATGAGCGAAATCCACGGCATATCCAAATCCATCACCCGCCCGCAGCCTTTACAGACAAAGTGGCTGTGTGGCGTTGTCGTAGCATCAAAATGGTCTGTCCCATCTCCACAGCTCAACCTCTGGATCTCACCGCTTACTGCTAAAATATTCAGATTCCGATAGACGGTTCCCAGACTAAGTTTCGGATTCTCCTGCTTTATACTGGTGTATACCATCTCAGCTGTCGGATGCTCTTTTGTTGAATGCAGATAGGCAAGTATCGCCTCTCTCTGCCTACTGTATTTCATACCAGCCAATCATTTCACCTCATTCAAAATGATAATGATTATTATTACTTTTTCATAATACCCTACAAATATTTTTTTGTCAACACTTTTTTTTATTTTTTTCTGCCATTTTTTAACCATACACAACGTACTTTTTTTCACCGATGGCGAATTTTGTCATAAGTTATACTAAAAAGACCAAACGGAGTTTTAACATGAACAACCAATACTCAAATTCATGTGGCTGCGAACGGCCTGGCATGTCTCCTGCGCCGATGTCCCGCAAGGATCACAAAAGTCTTGCGATGGCTTATGTTCCCTGGCAGACCTGGCAGAATGTCATGGATGGCTGCAGCGGATTGAAGCATGGGACGATTTTTGAGGATCTCGTTCTTTCTTTTGAAGGAACCCGTGCTGCCTGTTCGCCTTGTGCGCGCAATGAAAAAAGTCCTAACAACTACCACAACAATTATAATAGGAGGGGTATGCGATGAATCAATCAGACAAAGCACAGATGCTCCGCTACATTCAGGAGCTTGGGTTCGCCATTGATGACGTTGTTCTCTATCTGGATACCCATCCAACGGACGAGGAAGCATTAAAGTACTATGAAAAGTATAAAAAGATGAACCGGGAAGCGGTAAAGGAATATACAAAGTATTACGGGCCGCTGACGAACGAAAATGTGAATATCGAAAACTGCTGGTCGTGGGTGGAAGGGCCCTGGCCTTGGGAAGGAGGTTGTTAAGTAATGTGGAATTATGAAAGAAGATTACAGTATCCCGTAAATATCTCAAGGCCGAACGCTGAGATTGCAAAGGTTGTTATCAGTCAGTTTGGAGGACCGTATTGCAGATAGGGATACATAAACTAAATATATCTATTGCAATCTAAATATTCATATACTATAATATACTCGAAGGCAAAAAGCAATAAAGAGTCCATTCGGACAAAAAATGAAATCCCCTGACCGTGGGGCAACACGGTCAGGGGATTCTTCATTTTGCCCTTGATCCACTGTCACAAAATCCCCAACAATTTTTTAAGACCCGTTTTACCTAATTTCCCGCTCTGGAGCCAGCCGTTTGCTTTTCGGTATCGGTTCACAGCTTTTGTCGTTCCCGCTCCCCAGATTCCATCCACATCTCCGGAATAAAATCCAAATTTCTTCAGTGCTCGCTGC
Source organism: uncultured Eubacterium sp. (assembly GCA_910584065.1). Taxonomy (GTDB): domain Bacteria; phylum Bacillota; class Clostridia; order Lachnospirales; family Lachnospiraceae; genus Eubacterium_F. The sequence continues at coordinate 38,059 of CAJTZN010000034.1, read as the reverse complement.
ACCGTGCGCGTGACGTAAACTGTTGTTTTTCCCTGCATAAATACCCTAGAAAAATTGCCCTTTACCTGATAATGGGGAGAATCCGGTGACTTCGTCCAGTTTGCTCCGGCTTCGAAGCCATACTTTTGCATGATCTCAATAATTTTCTTAGTATCCTTGTCCTGGGCGTTCCAGATTGCCTTTCCATTTCGCATAGGGATCACATCTACCGCCTTTTTCTGGATATGTATGCTGTTCAGTGTCCATGTGCATTGTTTCATCCCCGGCCTTGCGTATTTCTTTGCTTTCGCGGCCGGGATCCCTGCTGCCACACACTGCGTGGCCGTCCGTCCCTGGCCGTATAAGTAGTACTGCCGATTCTTTGAGCGGTATGTTTCCACCACCAAAGGATTCACGCCGGCGGACTTAATTTCCTTCATCGCTGCCGACAGCATTACCTGTACTAAAACATTTAACTTGCCTGTATCCCTGCATTGATCAGTTACTGCCATAACACTATTTCCTCCTTTCTCAAAATCGATCACACTATTCCTTCGCTTCTGGTAAGCCAGCAAACGACGTAAGTACCGATGCTACGCCGGCAAGCGCCGCCGTTCCCACTATCGTCAGCCAGTCAACTTCTGTTATTGATACCGCGGCCGGAATCATCGCGACCGCCGCCTGCGCCATCGTTTTTACGGCCCGGACTGCTGCCGCCCTGCACCACTGTTTTGTTTTACCACTAATCATAATCTTTCATCCTCCTTTTCTGATTCTTCTGGCATAGCCAGCAGAGTGTTGTATAATTGTGTCGCCACGTCGTTGCCACCGAGATCATGGTAAGCTGCATACACGCGCTTGATAGACTCTTTGGCATAGATCGGGCAGCATTCGCGCTCCTGGTATTTGTTGTAATTTTGTACAATACTTTCCCTCAAAAGGCTCTGTACCCCCTCCGCTATGGCGTCATTTTTCTCCTGCTCCATCTTAAGACGTTTTCTTACGCCCCTGTACAATACAGTAAGCGCAAAAGAAAAAGCGGTCAAAAACCACTCCATCCAATGTACCTGTATAAATTGCATTATCTCATCCATTATCCTACCGCCTCCTTTTCACAGATTTTCATCTTCATTTTCACCACATCCTTTTCATTTTTTATAACAAAAAGAACCGCATACTGGCCTTGCGTTGGCCAATTGCGGTTGTTTTAGTTTACGTAATCGTACAATCCCGTCATATTTCAAGTAATTTGTAAAATCGCACCTGGTATTCGCTTTTTGTTGGTCCGCTCGACAACTTTTCATATCTATATCCCGTTCCTATATAAGACATTTTTACGACATCCACTCCGCACAATAGATTTGCCTCAAAATAAGGACTATTAAAAGCGGTAAATTTTAGCGTGTAATAGGTTTTCCCGTATTGGGTCTTTGTATCTACGACCATAAGATACACTGGCCCCACTGATAAATAGCTGTTTAACCAACCTACATCCGTTGTTATCACGGATGACGACATTGTAAAGGTAACTATTGTTCTTGGTGTCATGCTCACCGCTGTTTCGGCCCGGCCATTGATATTTGACTTACTATCGGCATCAACCTCCATCAGTGTCGTAATGGCACCATTCACATTTTGATAGATCCTAAATCGATCACCGCAAGTATCTATCTCGTAATGTTTACCTGCCGTTTTAGTATACAAGGTTATATTGGCGCCTTCCGAGTCTACTCTTATATCAACCCCGGCATTGGGATATGCGTCGTTTCTTACTTTTATCGTACCTTTTACTATCCCGCCGGCCAAAGGCAGATAATTCACAAATTTATCATTTAAAGCCTTTCCCTGTTTCGCGCTTAAACTATCCGTGGTACTGCTGCTCGTCAGGTTATCCTGGATCCCCCGCCATGTGTTTGTATCCGTCCAGGGCACATTGACATACATTTTTTCGCTGCTAAGCTGCACGGGATAGTTTTTCCCGTTTTGTGAGTATCCGATCTTTACGCCCCCTCTGGTGCCGGCGGCGGCAAGAGGAAGAGAATAGTTATTTGCGCTGCTTGCTACCCCGTCTAGCTTTTTCTTGTCGGCCGCTGACATGAGGCCATTTGCAGATTGCGTAGCTGCACTGTATGTCGTATTGTTGTCGGTCAGTTCTATCTCTTTATTCCCCGCCTGATTTGTTGTAAAGCTTCCTTTTACGGTTCCGGCCTGTTTTATTGTAATCTTTCCATTCCCAACAGTCGGAATCTCCGGCGTTCCTGATAAATCTTCATACTTTCCGGTAAAAGCTACCGTTTTTAGATCAGATAACCACTTCCCGATCTTGCCAAAAATGACCGATAGCTTCTCGCCGGCGGAAATATTTTCCCGCTTGCTCGCCTGGCTAAATGTCACAGTAGTTTCCGACGCATCCCCTGTCTTGTCTAGTTTCTTGTCAAGATTCTCTTCAACCTCCGCTGCCAGCGCATACAGTTCGCTACTGATCTTCACCGTAACCGTCACATCACTACTAATCGTCAAAGTAAACCGCAACCTCTTTTGCTTTATAACCCCTTCCGTCTCCGGATCTATGTATTCCGCATCATCACCACTATTGTCATAATAGCACAGCACTCCATTCCCAATGATCCCAACTTCCCGGAAATAAAACCCCTTCGGGGCCTCCGTGCTATTAAAATCACAGTTTACTATCACTTTTCCTTCATCCCGTTTCACCGATTTTACAGGGATTTCCATCACTTTCTTCGCCAATCCCTTCATTTCGGCAAACGTCCCCTCACATATACCTTCGCCCAGCTGGATATGTGTAATGTTCAACGGATCTTCCTCACTGATCGCCGAAGCGATCAAACGTCTCCCCGCTCTTGTCAACGTCAGACCAATAAATCCCATAAACTCATCTCCATTCTAATATTTCGTCATCCTGCCATACACAGCAGATAAAATTGTCTGCAGCCCAATCTTTTGCCACATGGATCGTATAAAACATATTTTCCGGCAGCACGGTCCTCAGAAACCCATCAAGAACGTGCAGATACTTATCTTCGTAAATATTAAAAACCAGGGCGTAATGTTCCAGATCACACGACATATCATAATTCCAACTTCCCCCCAGTAAGATGTTCAAATTCCGAATGAGTTGGTCGAAACTATACTGTTTGTCCCTGCACCGGAAGGCCTTGACCCTGTTTTTCCGGATTGCCATATCTTCATCCGGATCCGATATGATCCCCATCTGCCTTTCATATTTGGATAAGCCATATTCTGTGCAATCGTCAATAAAAGCCTCGTCTATGACCTCGCCGATACGCGAATAGGCCTCATCACTCTCGACATTTGCCACGCGCATCAGTTCCTTGATCTCGGAAAATTTTTTCATGAAATCCGGAAGATATTCTATCAATTTCTTTCTATCTGCCAGTTCAGCCATTACCTATCCCCCCTCTGACCGGTACTTCCTCCGCCGCCAGTATCAGATTGCCTTCCTTCGCATTTAATGTTACATCCGTAACATCCTCTACACCCGCTATCTTGAGAAACCTCGTCTCGATCTCGCTCACTCTCACGATCAAGTGATCCGCATTTTCCCACCCCTGCGCCAATTCCTGAAAATAATCATCCAATGTCTGTTCCAGTATATCTTTCAATGCAGTAAATGAATATCCTGACCGAAATGTCATGACCATACTTACATCTACTTCCTTTGGCACCACTCCGGCCACATTTACCACATGACCGATCGGAGCAAGCCCTGCCCCTTCCCCCGTTTTGCCGGCCGGATCGAGCAGCATTTGGACCTGATCCACTAACGTCGCCGAAGGCGCCTTGTATTCCGTTGATATAATGATCACTTTCACCGTGCCGCCAACGGTCAGACATCTTTCCGAGGCTGCTTTATAAACCGCGTCAAGCCACGGCCGGACCCCATCTGGCAGCGTATCCTTTATTGTTCCATACCAGTTCGAAACCGTGTCCGCAGGGATAAATAAGGCCGGATCATATCCTTGTTCCCATACCCTGAATACTTTGCACCCACCCACGCCATCCAACTCGTTTATTTTATCCTTATAGTCCATTTGATTGCCGCTAAACGATTCATTCCTGCAGGAAGAAAAATACCGTTCCCGAAAATCCTCAACATCCTCTTCATCCTCACCCGGTATGAGGATTTCCATTAGTTCAGCAGATTCCAGATCGTTCAGTTCGTTTGCTGTCTCAAACGGCAGCAAAATTCCAAGCTGCTGGTTGCCGATCGTCCCGGCCGTCTCACACTGTACCTGGTAGCCCCCATCCACACCTTCAATTGCCTTCACAACCGTGTAATTCAAATCATTCAAATTAAACCTGTCACCAGCCGTGATGTCAGCATCTGCCGGCATGACCTGCATTTTCAGTACCGCCTGCGTCTCTTCTTTTGGAAAAAGCCCTATCTCTGCCGCCCTTTTTATCAGATAATAATAAGACGTCGTGTCGGCAAAAACCTCTTCCATCACCATATCCAAGCAGGTATAAAAAAAGGCAAGTTCCATCGCGATCGGAGCGATGGCGTCGTATATGACCGATCCTTCCCGTTTATCAAACTTATCATCCACACTGGCAAGCATCCTGGCCGATATTTCCTCAAAACTCTGCGCTTCAAACATTTATTTCACCCTCCTGTCATGTCAAAATCATATTTCGACCCAATCTGTTCACCAGCTGCCGTCGTAACCGTGAATGTACAGTGGACGGTATTTTTGCCGACCTTTTCCACGGAATAATCATCTACCGACTCGAAACGGTCATCTGCCGTGATCGCATCCTCAATCCTTGTTTTCAGTTCGCTCATCACGTAAAGGATGTCCATGCCGTACAGATCTTTCGTTTCAATTCCGAAATCCCATGAATAGATCTCATGCTCATACCGTTCCGTGGCCAGGATCTTCATGACCGCCTGCTGCATCGCCTCGGTATCATCAACCTTACCGACAAAACGATCCTCTATTGCTTCATCTTCCGCCATTTTCATGGCATATGTATACGACGGCTCCGTATAGTCTTCAAAATCAGAGTCCTGTTCATCCTCGTCGAAATCCTCATAATTTTCATTTCCTGGGATCATCAGCTCACCACCTTATCCACTATGATAAAATCCTGACCGCCCCACTTGCGGATCATCAGGACCTTATCACCTTTTTTCAGTGCATTGTTCATTTTGATCTTCTGCTCGCTGCCGGAAATCGTCACATTGACCGTGTGATCGGTAACGTTCTCGGTTAGGTGGAAAAAGTCCGCTCCCAGCTCCAGACCGTCACCATCCGATAACTTGATCTTCAACGGCTTAGCGGATGTTACCGTCCCGATCATGTAATCACACGGTTTTTCATGCTTAACTGCCTGAACTGCTGCCTTTTTCACAAGATCCAGCCAATGAGTGTCAGCCACTAAAATCACCCCCTGAAACAATCAGATCCATCGTCCACTCGCCGTTTTTGAACGTGTGAGTAACCTTTTCAACCAGCATATAATTGGCAATCTTCAACTCATGCACTTTAAAAAAAACAGGAATGAGCGAGCCGGCACGCACTTTTTTATTGCCAATGACTCCCGTGATCGATAATGTCTTCTGTACCTGGGAATACAATTTCAAAAGCGCCTTCGACTTTGCTTTTCCCAGATCAGGGTGATCGATCTTCTCCGTATACTGCAATAATCCCCACTGGTTGATCTTTTTCGAATTTTTCGTAATGTACACGTCATACTTCCCTGTCTTCTTATTCTCATACATCAGTTTGACCTGGTTATAGGTAGCGCTGTCAATGCTTACCTCGTAAGTAAAATCACGCCCGGTTTCCTCGTCCACCAGACAGGTATTGACTTTCATTTTCGAGACATCAGAAAGTGTCAGTTTACCAACCTGATCATACAGGACATACACCTTTCCTTTCATCACCGTCGTTATATCCAGCGCATTCTGAATCGCATCGAACAACGTCGTATTATCATCAACCCGTTTCGGGATCACATATCCGGTATTTGCAAGTGTTCCCACATCCAGCTTGAACTTTTTAGCGATCTGCCGGATGACCTGGTCCGCGCGCTTTTTTACATAGATCACATTATCCTTATTTTTCAAGTATCTTAACTGATCGTATGCCGTATAGTCCACCATGCCGTCCTTCGACATCTTATGCTTAAAAATAAAGCCATAAAAAAACTTCGTACCATCCACACTGACCCTTACACTGTTACCTTCCTTGATCTTAAACTTTTTGTCGTACCTTGCCGTAAACGTCAACGTCCCTGGTACACCCCGACGCTCCATCACAACCTTCATGCCATCTTCCACCGGAACAAAAAACTGATTTTCTCCATTTTTGACGAGTACTTCTACCGCGCCATCCGGAATCTTTCCCGTTTCCCACGCTATGGCACGGATCGTCTCATCTTTCGGCTGTTTCCTGTCAAGCACCTTTTTCAGGTAGGACAGTTCCTCTTTCGCATTCCGTTTCTTCTGCTTGTCTTTTGACCCATTGGATTCGGTTGAACCACTCTTTTCCGTGTTCAGGTTTTTATATTTCGGTACGCCGTAACCGGTGATCGTCGGCTCGGAAAGGGGATATGTCCTCCTTTTTACCTGATCCGATGAGTTTCCTTCGATGGTGTGCAGCGTATTTCCGGACACATACTCCACCAGTCCGACGTGACTCCGGTTCGTTTTAAAATAAACAATATCGCCGCGGTCCGGCGTATATTTATCCTTATACTTAAAAAGACCTTTCGACTTAAACCAACTCATTCCCGCGCTTGTGGAAGCCGTTTTGGGAACGACGGACGCCGAGACCCCTGCCTGGTCCGCGCACCAGGAAACAAACATATGGCACCACGGCGCCCCGTTCATTCCCATCCAGGCACCATACTTCGTGCGGTTGCCTCCCTCTTCCCTGTATCCGAGTTCACCTGCCGCGACATCGATAATATCCTTTGCCACATCATCACCTCCGTCATTTGGGCAGTTTCAGTTTTTCCCCGGGAAAGACCCATTGGCCGTTCCCAGGTTTCCCTTTCTTTTTCGCCCGCGTTTCAATGGTGGATTTGTTCAGTTTATAGATCTCTTTCCACCTGGATCCGTTTCCAAGCTGCTTTTTGGCTATAGTCATCAGACTGTCACCCTTTTTCACGATGTAGGATTTCGCCGACGACTTCGACCGGCGGGATTTCTTTACACTCAATTTCTGATACTTTGTTTTCCCCTTCGGACGGCGGAGCAGTTTTTTGGCGCCCCAGTCCCGATACTGCTTCATCGTTATACTGACCACCACATCAAACCCCTGCTCCGCTGCGTCCTCTTCTATCTTATAATCTTCGATCGTAACCAGGAAGTCTGTCGACCAAAGTGTACTTCTGCTTTTCCACTCGGCCTCGGGTGATTCCCTCAGCATTTTAAACGCTACAGGTTCTCTGCTCTGCTTCCATTTTTCCAGATGATCCAGATACCAGTCAGGCGTGTGAAACTCATCGAGATATACGGCAAACGGATACCTGGTCAGTGTCGGAAGTAAGACTTCCGTTGATATGTCTGTCAGTCCCGGCGTTTTGATCAGGTTGACTTCACCCTCATTGATGAGGGTGATCGTCTTATTGGCGCCGTTGATGTTTACCTGCAGTTTTCCCGGCGTGACCGGGAAAAGAACTTTGTCAATATACATCCGATACATTTTAATGCACTCCTTCCGCAGTCGCTACCATACGCTGTTCAAGATCCGACCGCAGATATTCATTGATGCCATCGAGATCCATACCGCTTTTTACCTTATTGTGATTCGTCTGCTTCACATTGATCTTCGCCGTTGTGAAACGGTTGATATATTCACGCTCAGCCATATCCTTGATGTATTTCAGGTTCTCACCGGTAATATCCAGCGATTGGACTGCCTTTTGCGCTGCCTTTGCCGTATCACCTGTGTTTTTGGTGATCGCTGTGAGATCTGAACTTGCATGGATCTCCCCTTCCACTCCCTTCACTTCATTTCCGGATGTGTACAAGGCGTATAGTTCATCGTATTCCCTCTGGGCTTCATTTGCAGCTGTCTCTTTCTCGATGATTCCATTTGCAATTTCCTGGTTTTTCCGATCTGTATCCAAAGTAAGATCATAAATTTCCTGAAACTGCTCCTGAGCCATATCCCCAAGTTCGTCGAGTCCTTTCCACTTGACCTCTTCTATCACATCGAGACTTACACCAGGAATTTGATTCAGCGAGCGAATCATATCATTTATCATTGTAATGGCGCCATTCACGAGGGATCGTATCGCATCACCTATCAGGTAAACAATCTCGAGGACGGCTCCATACGTTCCATGAAAGGCTATCTCAAACCCTAAACAAAAATTATTCCATGCAATCTGCATTCCACCAGTAACAAGCGCCCATTTATAACTTAGGTCAGCCATAACTACTTCCGCTTTTTTGAAAACCAGCTCCATCGTTTTTCCGGTGTCACCTGTTTTTTCATTCAAATCCTTGATCCATTCGATCAAAGAAAAAATCGCTGCGGCTATCCCCAGTACTGCCAGTACGCCTGTCACACCAAACGCAATAGCAGCCGTCGTCCCGAACGTTGTCATGACTGTCTGGCAAATTGTGACCGCAGCCGTGACAAAACCAACTGCTCCGGATACGAGCATGTACGCCGCTGCCAGTGACCCAAGCACCTGTATTGTCATCATGATCTGTTCCCGGTGCTCGGCAAAAAACGCGATTCCCTGGCCTAAAAACGTACCCACCGTTCCGAGCACATTCTCCGTCACTTCCCCTATCCCTTTGATGCCGTCCTGGATGGTCCCAAGTCCTGCCTCACTCAGGCTCTCATTAATCTCATCTAACATGGAAGTGATCCCCCGGGTAACAGCCGCCTTCATATTCGAGATTGTCGTCGCCCATGTCGCCCCGGCCTCCTTTGCCGCTCCCGAAATATTCAGCACACCATTCGTTCCCTCTTCAAAAGCCGATGAAACGGTGGTAATGAAATCCTGTGCCGATATTTTCCCTTTTGACAGATGCTCCTGAACCTTTGCCGCATCCCGTCCTGTCGCCTGCGCGTACATCCCCACCGCATTGATTCCGGCATCGGTCAGGCGGTTCAGCTGATCCATTTCGACCGTTCCTTTCGTCAGCATTTTCCCGATTGCGTCCGTAACGGTGGTCAGTGTCTCGTTTGTTCCGTCACCGTAAAAAGCAACCGCATCGGCCCATTTCCCGACCTCTGCCGTAGCGGAACCGATCTCCATTCCCCTCGTCGTAAAATTCTGTACCGCTGCCGCCGCCGTATCCAGTCCGTAGGCAGTTCCCTTTGTCATGCTTTTCAGGCCTTCCAGGGATCCGCTTGCTGCGTCAGACGACCCGGTGATCGCTGTCATGGTACGCGAGAAATTTGTCATCGTATCCATACGGTTTATGGCCGCGCCGAACTGTCCGCGGATCATGCCGATCGTGCTCTGGATCACAGACAGTCCCATCAGCGACCTCACAAGGTTCTGCGCCTTCCCGGCCCCACCCTGTATCGCACGGTTGAAGTGTTCCTGTTCCCCCGTATTATCCCGGATGCGCGACTCGGCGTCCGAAATGATCCGTGACAAGCGCAGGTATGCTTCGTTGGCCGCGCGCACGTCCATCCGCTGCATGGCCCGGTTCATTTCCTCCTGCAAAGCCAGTGCCTGGCTCAGGTGTGCCCGCAGCTGCTGCAGTTCCCCGTTCGTCCTGCTCGAAGCAAAACGCAGCGGATGACTCTCGATCTGCTGGATGCGCTGCCTCACATGATCGATCCGGCCTGCAAGTCCGTTCATGTCCTGAATCGCTGCCGGCGGCAGGATGTTCATGCGGGAAGCCTGCAGCGCTATCTCCCGCTGCGTGCGCCCTAATTGTTCCAGCATCATATTAGCCGCCTGTATTTCCTGATGAAACCGTTCCGCGCCGGAACTGTTAAAAATCTCGAGATCGTCACTCTGCCACGGAGGCGGCTGTTCGTTCTCCATGTCCATATGCGATAATTCCTCATTTAGCGCGAGCTGTTCCTGTAAGGTCTCCCGGATCCTCTCCTGCAGGGAGACAAGCTGGGCCTCTATTTCCTCCGTCGGCATATCAAACGGATTCTGTGAGATCTGATCCATTTCCGCCTGCATCTCCAGAAGTCTCTCATTTGCCCTTTGGATGTTTTCCTGCGTCTCCTCCGGAAGAACCTCCACCTGCTCGCTCCCCGCGCCGATCGACTGCTGAATCCCTGACACGCGGTCGAGCAGATCACCGGTCTGCTCGATCCGTTCATTCAGTCGCCGGACGCTTTGATCCGCAGACACATCCGGTGACAATGGTGTTGATGCTGACTGGTTCAGCGCATCCAGTTCCTCCGTCACCGACTGGATCTCACCCCGCACATGATCGAGGGGATTCGTATTGATATTCTGGTTCATGACATCGGAAAAATCATTTGCAGCCGTGACCGCAGCCGTCATGCTGTTTACAAAACTCATCAGGACGACATTAAACTGGTCCCGCATTTCAATCCCTGTCTGAAGATACCCCATAAGATCACCTACCGTTTCTTTTTTGCCTTCCGCTCGGCTTCCTTCCTCTGTTTCTCATCCTCTTCCGCCTTTTCCTCTATCGCGGCCATAATAAATGCTTTTTCATTTTCTTCCATCCCTACCCACTCTGACGGCCTGATGTGGAGCTTGTGCAGGGCGTAGTACGCAAACACAGCTTCCACATCGCCGCCGTGGATCAGTTTTTTGCTTCGTCCTTCTTTTCTTCCAGTGTCTTAGTAAATCCCTGGAATTTCTGAACCCACACGCACAGTTCCTGATACTCGCCGGGATTGTCCACCATTTCGTAAAGCAGATCTTCCGGTGTTTTAACGCCATAGGAATCCTGTAATTTTTCATCATACAGATTCGGGGTGGCTACGCTCTCCGCCACCATCTTCACCAGATACTGTGATGTATTCAGCTGCTGCCGGTATATGTTTGGTTTTCCTTTCACCTGGATGTCAATGGTACATTCATCCCGTAAACTCTCATTCCTCTTCGATGTCATGGGAGCAAATTCCCATTCCAGCGGCTTTCCCTCTTCATTGGTCAGGGACGCGGTCGGAGCGTAAAATCCGTTTTCCCTTTTCTTTTTGTTGTTTTTCATAAATCTGCTGAGATTTGACATATTGATCATCTTCCTTTCTTTCACGTGCTCTCTGCACATCCATATTTACAAATCACTTGCCAGTAAGTATCATGACATTGAAAATCCGGCCAGTTCGGTGAACTCCCTCGGCATGGAGAAGTCGTCAAACGTAAACTCCATATCCTCATCCAGATATTCGCCATCCGCGCCAAATTTCGCTAAGATGCCGTCATCCATATTGCAGTCTTTCAAAATGATCTCCTGCGCGCCAACCCTCGAGGTCGGATCCTCGTTGATGACCTGAATATCAAAATACGTATCTTCACCGGTATCTTTATAACGGAGCATAGCCCGGCGGAATACCGACTGGTTGAAATGGAACGTAGCCTTTCCGCTTCCTTCCCACCCTGTCGCCTTGTTGCCCTGCCCGGTCTTTCCGAGAATCGGTACTTTTGTCTTTTTCTTCGTGAATTTGGCTTCCAGGTTAATGGCCTGCATAAAATTGTACCGGTTGCCGTCAATGGTGATAAAACATTCTGCAAGCGATGCCGAAATGGCATCCCTGGATAACATAACTGTTGCCTTTTCCATCTCTTTCACCCTGCCTTTCTCTATGCGATCGTGATCGTCATATACAGTTTTGACATTGCATTAACGACCGTGATAGCGTTTTCTACGACTACGGACTTCTTTGTATCTCCCTGAGAGATCGAGACATCCATCTCATTAAAGTTTTCGATGGCCCGGATCGTCTGGAGTTCCTGCCTGATCTTCACCAGATCGGACCAGAGAGCCGAGCGCCCGGCCTCGTCATTTGGAACCTTGCCAAGGTATTTATCATTGAATACCTGTGCGTCCTGGTTTGCCAGCTCATCAATGACACGGATCGTCTGATTATCCTTGAAAACGGTTCCGACCGTATCGGTTACCGTGACCATCGTGTTGATGTCCTCCAGCACCCGTATGTCCGAGTTCACCCGGTGGAAAACAAATTCACCGGCCTTGACCGCGGCGATCAGTTCCGATTGCGTATAATCCACGGCAATCTCGTACTCGCCGTTGTACATCCTGTTCTGTACGGAAGCATTGACTGCGCAGCCGGCCTGTGCTCCCACGGTCCAGTAAACGGCCGCGGCCTCATGCGGGTATGCCATTTTTCCATCACTGCCCTTGCCTGCGCCGTCGAGACACTTATTTTTTACACTGATCACACCCATGTAATCCGGCAGCGTATAATCATAAAGCACTAGCTGGAACTTGATCCCGAGTTCGTCCCTCATCCGCTTATTGTAAGCAGCAAACAATGACTTGACCGTATCATCCGTTGTCACAACTCCCATCGTATTAAAACGATAAGATTCGATCTTGTCCAGATATGCCTGGTATGCCGCATTCGTTGCCGTCCCGTTCGTGCCGCCGGAAAGTGCCGCGCCGGCGACTGCCGCAAATGTAAAGTCCGCCTTAAACGACACAAAGTCATTTGGCACAAGCTGCGCGGCTTCTGTCACCGTCTGCGTATCAACCCGGTCGGTCCCAAGCCAGGTGATGACATCCCACGCGCCCGCTTCATCCACGTTTTGCTGGATGGATATTTTCAGGTCGTTGCCACGGGTACCGCTGCACGCTGCAACCGCATACTCATTTGATGCCTTGTCCCCGCCGCTGTTCAGCCGGTATGTAAAAAGTGTCTTTGCGCCCAGGAACAGATCGCGCAGACCTTTCATCTCCTGATCCGTGTAATCATGACCAAAAATCTTCCGCGACTGCTTCTGGAACTCTTCATTCGTTACCGTGATCACCTCGTGATCCCGTCCCCAGTCCAGCACAAGGGGGACCGTGGCAATACCGCGGTCGGAAACAGCAGCCGATGCCGATGCCGCTGAAAAAAAGTTCACGTAAGCCCCCGGTAATACCTTATTCTGTACGGTAAACGTACCTCCGCCTAAAGCCATATTATCTCACCTCTTTCTTCAGCCAGCCGTCCATGACACGGTTCACTTCCCCGATGGTATACTCCGCCCCATCGGTCAGCAATACATTCAAAATGTCGCGGCGGCCCGCAAATGTGGCAGAAGAAAGGATCTGTTCTTTTGTATACCTGCTTTCCGCAGTTTTCGTCACTTTTCCTTCTGCCGTTTCCATTGTTTCCTTCTGGCTTTTCGCCATATGATCACCTATCCTTTCGCCTGGATGTCTGAGTTCATGCTTCCCATCGTTTCCTTTTGCTGTTCCTTATGGCTAAAAGCATTGTAGTCCACGAAGAAATGCAGTACTCCATCCACGATTTCAAACCTCATTTCCGTTCCACGCAAAAGGAAGCCATCCACAGGGATGACTTCCAGGCATTCAAGCATTTTTTCTCCTACATCGTAGCACTCCCCCTTTCTGTCATCCGTATGCGGGAAATACTGGATGACAAACTGGTTTTTCCGCAGGCTACGTGTTCCGATATACTTTTTTGTTTTCTGTTCCATGCAGCTGATGTAGAAGCAGGGAGGCGTCAGGTCCTGCAAGATCTCGTTTTTAAAATTTTCATACCCGAACGCCTCATACAGTGCGTTGCTGATTCCTGCAATCGTATGATTGATCACTGCAGCACACCCCCTAAAAATTTCTTCAGCTTGTTTTCCAGTATCTTCGGGGCCATGTCCTTCAGCTCCTTTTCAGAAATGGTCATCATAAAGTGGCCGGCCGCCCATCCGTATCCATCTTTTTTGTTGGTTCGATGGCCAAATTCCACGTAACTTGCGTATTCCACGGGGTTCACGATTTCAATAATAAACTTATCCCCTTCATGTCTTACAGGAAGCGAGTTTGCATAATCTTTTGAATATCCCTGCCCGTTAGTCCATCCTCTGCGGAGTGTACCACCCTTTTTCCCCTTCTGTTTGTTACCCTGGTGCTCCCTCTTGTCACCTTCACTGGCTTTACATTCGTAATTTTCACCACTGTAATCTCCAACCGGGGTTCTTTTGACGACCTTGCGCAGCAGACGGGCCGCCAGTTCCTTTGCACAGTCTTCGAGAAAACCGTCTATTGCTTCCTGATCGATCTTCTCCAGTTTCCGCTGGAACTCTTTCAGCCCGCTCATGTCAAATCTTCCTATCCGTGCCATCTAAGCCCACCTTTCAAACAGTTCCAGCATGATCTCCTGATGTGTAGGATAAACAGCCAGGACGCCACTGTACGTATAGTCAGCGGTTTTCCCCGCCTGTGTCACCGTGATCTTTGATCCTGGTTTAACAGCCACGTCAGGCGGGAGCATAAGTTTTGTAACCTGTTCCATTTCTGATGCCGACTCACTTTGTTTAGTACTGTTCACCGTCTTGAATATAAGATGGCACGGCTGGTCTTCCAGTGTGACAACATCCTGATAACCGGAAATCCTCGTTTTCGTATCCGTTACCTTCTTATGCTCTGTGACGGTGCACGTGCCATCATAATGGTTTCTTTCAATGGCCTTCCTCGCCGCCTGCTGTGCCTTCTCTATCGCTGTCATACCATCACCACCTGATCTTTCGAAATGAGTTAAATTCCGCCGATCCATACGTCAGAAGGTGATTGATGAATGCCGTCAGCCGTTGTTCCGGCGTAGCAGAACCGTCCCCGACAGCAAATACCGTGTTGGTGTCGCCTGTCTGGATCTGTTTGACGGCAGGTTCCAGATCAAAATTTGCAAGGTCCTCCGGGGCAAACGTCTTTTTCGCGTTCAGGAACTCCCCGCACGCCATATCCGTGGCGATGTGTTCCAGTCCCTCCGGTACATCCTCCCAATGTACTTTATTTTTCACTGTGTCCCGCACCTTCTCCACGCAAAAGGACAGGGAATACAGATCCTCTTTCCCCACCTCATAGCCAAATGACTGCAGCCGTTTCTTTACTGTATCAATATTATACATGTGATCACCCGCCTTTTATCAACACTGACCCGTCCTCCCGGATCCCGCAGCACACCCTCTAGCCGAGTTTATGCTTGAACGCGACAATGCGGATCTGTTTCGACTCATAGACCGGTTTCCAGTTCGCCGCATCCCGAAGTTCCGCGCGGGACGGCCCTTCTGTCTTCGCCACGTTCTGATTGGTGAACGCGATCCCTCTCGGGTGCAGAATGCTGGTCCTCCGGTTGATCAGGTAATTGACGCCCGATCCCTTCTTTTTGTCCCTGTCCGTCTCCGTCGGGACAAACCCTTCCGGATTTCCATTTCCGAGCGCGACCGCTCCCGCTCCAAACAGATATGTCGTGTATACACCATTATCCGCAGGACATCCGTCATCAACGATCACACGCTTCCCCTGATATGTTCCAAATGCAACATCATTTGACGGCTGTACCGTATCGATCAGGTTCTGCTTCTTTAAGTGCGCCTCCGTCGCTGAGTGCATACACACGGCCGTCAGCTGCGCTTTCGCATCCCCTAACAGCTGTTCCGCATCAATGAACGCTTTCCCGCTCCAATTGGCAGCATTTCCACTTTTTGCGGAGATGTCTAACAAATTGGAACTGAGACGGGTCTGGGCTGGCTTCGCGCTATCTCCTGTCACCGCCGGGATCGTTCCAAAAATACCATTCAGCACCGCAACAAGTTCCTTCTGCATATCCCGCGCCCAGAATACAGCTACCAGATCACCGATCGCTTTCATCGGATCCGCTCCCGCCAGCGCCGCGGACAGATCCGTCGAACTCCACATCTTTGCCCGCCTTATGATGGCAGCCACATCTTTATTTGATGTGATCTTGCTGCTCTCCAGGTCCTGTCCCTCGATGACCTGTTCAGATTCTCCTGTCAGGTCCTCAAAAAACGGCATGTTGACTGTAGGTGCCGCCTGGCTTGCCAGTTTGTCAAATTCCTCGTTGTTCGCCACGATCCCGCTGTTTACCAGTGCAGACAGTTCCATAGATCGTTTTACCACGTAAGGATTAAACAATTCCGGCACGATTACGTCCTGTAATGTTGTTCCCATCTTCTTACCTCCTGTTCTCAGGCATTAGATCTTCACCCCGGCGGCCGATGCCAGCGCCCGCGCCTGCTCCGGGTTGGATCTGAATAATTCGCCCTGTTTCGTCATGTTAAATGTTTCCTTCGCAAATGGGTTCCCGGCATGATCCGTTCCGCCTCCATGCGGCTGGTACGGCGGTTTCTTCTCTTCCTGCTTAAACAGGTGGGCCATCGCCTTATCCTCCTTGTACGGCTTTATGGCATCCTCTACGCCGACCGGACTGTTTTCCTTGTCAAAGGTAAATTTCTCGATACCGCCCGCCTTGTAGATCAGGTAATCCGGATCGATCACACCCGCCTTTCCAAGCTGTTCCTTCAGGGCATATGTTTTCTGCGTGTCTTCGGCCGTTTTCCTTAACTCCTTGATCTCGGCCTCATAATCACCGATCTTCCCCTGGAGATCCTCGTTGTCCCCATTTGCTTTTTTTAGTTCCCTGATCGTATCATTTGCGGATTTCAGTTCTTTAACCTTGTCGTTAAAATCGCTTTTCGGTACCGCGTGATTCGGAAAAGCCTTCCTGATCTCGCCGAGAACGGCGTCGATGTCCAGCTTCCCTTCCTCTGATACTGCTGCCTTTGCTAAGATTTCTCTTAACCATTCCATTTTTCTGTTCCTCCATGTTTTTTATTCTGGTACTGCCAGTGCAGGATCGGCCGGTTATTCTCCCGGCGGAGTATATAAAAACAGGATCTGTGGGGATCCCGTAATTATCTGTATATAAAAAAGAGAGTCTGTTTCAACCCTCTTTTTGTTGCGCCGGCGCAACTCATCAGAACTGCACCGGCCCTGTTTGCGGAATATTTATTTTATATTCCCGCGATCAGTGACAGCTTGCGCATCTGCTCCGCTGTGACGTTTAACGCAAATTCATGTTCCATTGGTGAGATATTGTGGAAATAGAACCGTTCCAAGATTCCGTCATTCATCCGGATGTCCGCAGTGATCTCGTACCTCTCGATCTCATACTTTGGATTATGCGTGTCATCCGTATCTTCCCCGTGTAAACCAATGGTGAAGCGTCTTTGTTTCACCCTGTCCCCTGGTTTCCTGAAATCCTGAACTGGCATGTCTTCCTCATAAATCCTGATTTCAGGTTTACAATGCGCTAGCAGGATCCGCCGTCCATGACTAATCGTGAACAGTTCGCCTTGTTCGCTTGTGATGGTATTTAACAGTGTGACCATATGATCCTCTCCTTTCTATTAAAAAACACCGCTGTATGGCGGTGCATGTAACTCAAAACTCAGCTTGCATATTTTTTTGAAATGTGGTATAAGTTAATTAAGGAAAGACCATTTCCCGTCCCCATTGTCCCGATTCAATGAATCGGTTGACCGGACAGATAGATGGTCTTTTTTTATTCTGGTATGTCATCTATTCCGAATTTTATCTGCAAGCTTAATATATTTTTCGCATATAGGGGAAGCATCATCCGGTGACACCCCGTTTAACTCTTTTAAAAATTTTTTGTGTAATTCTGTTTCTTTTCGCTCTCGTTCCTCCCTCAACTTTTTATCATCCTTACCCCGTATACTTTCTTCCCGCTTCCTTCTCTCCCGTTCTTTTTCCCTCTCTTTCGCCCACTCGTCTTCGCAGTCATATTCACACTCGTCTCCGCACTCGTCTTTACACTCGCCGTTCTTAATTCTCCGCAAAACCCTCATGTACTTGTTTTCGATTGCCTTACGCTTAGGATCTTCTGTAAGACGGAATACATTTGTCGGAAGATCGGCAGAAGGCAACGCATCCATTTCTGCTATCCATTTCTTGTATAACCCATCAACTTTTCGTTCCATCTTCTCTGTTGATTTCTGTCCGTTCATACGCCACATATCCTTTCTCCTTTAATACGGTACATATACAATGATTTATTTCTTCTAAGCTCGTCCACGCCAAATCTACTCCTTCTCTGTATATAACATTATAGCTCACTTCATCAAGCGAATGCAATACCCGGATCACAAAATCGTATTTTTCAGTTACACAACGGAGTTCCTTTATTTCGGGATTCACTTTCAGAAATTCAAAATCTTCCTTGCTAAACGAAATATTTCCTTTGGACGCCGGATGATTGTGCGTAACAACCGCATCTCCTAGTTCCACATCGAAAATATCTACCGCATCCCCTTTTCCTATGAATCTTGTCACAAATCCGCTTTTATCAATAACAATCGCATTTTCCACTTCCTGATCCCTGATGAAGTCCTCAAAAAACGTGACCGCTTTATCAGTCTGCTCTGTGTCAATCCACCCTATATCTACTTTTTTCGTATTCCCACTTGTACCTCTACCTACGGAAAGTGTCTGCCCTGCATACTTCTTTTCCCACTTATCATGAGCTAAATCCTCTTCTGGAATCTTCTTGAAATATTTATCCGTTATCTGATTGGCCCTTTCTACCCACTTTGAATACTGGTCCCCGCCAAAAGGGTCAGCCAATCCCCCGCCATTCTGTATTGAAAAAGCTTCTGCGAAAAACTCATCCACATTTTCCATGGAATATTGACTGAGCATCTGCTCTGGATCATGGCAGGCTTTTTTATATTCTCTGAATAGCTGCTTCGCTTCTTTCCAAAATGCGGCATCCGTTTCAATCTCGCCATTATACATTTCTTTTAAACGTTTAGAACAATCCAGTGTATGCAAGAACTCATGTTCAACCGCGCGTGCACCGCCACGATGTAAAGTCATGACGCTTCCTGACGGATCCACATTTCCCTTTTCCCCGCCACCCTTTCTCTTTCCGGAATAGATTACTTCTCTTAATCCGGTTTTATACAGCTTAGACAGTTCCGTTACTTTTGTTTTTACATACTCTTGTGCATCCTGAGGCATATCTCTGAGATTAAAAATGATTTCTTCTCCATACTTATTTACTGCGGTATCATTTTGAATCACTTCTTCCTCCGGCTCGCCGTCATCCACAAAAATCTTTTTCCACTCTTCATACGTCATATCCGACGGTACATGATATGTATTTCCTTCCTCATTCCGTGCGGCCCGCTTCTCCCCGGCCGTAAATTCATCATTGAAATACGGTGCCGTGCAGCCCCTGCAGTTTGGATGGAACGGCGGGGCCGTTACGCCGATCTCAAATTCATCCATCCGGTAATGCTTCCCGTCCATTTCCCCGCATGAATGGCATGTACAGTCATCAAGTGTCTCCACCACTTCGTATTCCTCTACGTTCAGGTCATTCATGCACTCCTGTCTCGCCTTGTTGCTAAAAGCTGCCGTTTCTGTCATCACCAGCGTCCAGGCTCTCTTTTTGGACGCATTCATCGCCTTTGCGATCTCTGACACGGCCGCATCCGGCGGCGCTCCCGTTATGCACATCCGGGTAAGGCTCTGGTGCATGGTATTGATGAGCTTTTTCTTGTCCTGCCATATGCGTTCCGAAAAATTCTTTCCATCCACCGACCACGGATTGCTTATGATCTTCTCGACCATATTCTCGTCCAGCGCCTGAATGTTTGCATCAATGCCCGCCCTTTTCCGGATCTCGTAGGCCGTCCGGTAGTAATTGTCCGCATATGTGTTCCGGATATGTTCCCCGGCAGTCCCTGCGTACTTTCCATACAGTTTCTCGGCTGCTGCCCTGATTTCCATCTTCCTTGCTTCCAGCCAGCCGATATGCACTCTCGAAGACGCATTTTCCAGCTCCTTTACCCACTGTCCTGTTTCATCGTTTTCCTTCCCGTATTTGATATACTCTTCCACGCTCCAGCGGAATTCCCTGAGTTCCTTTTTATCCAGCATCCTCTTCGCTTCTGCCAGGGATACATCATTATTGTCGGCAAGCCTCTGGTACCACACATTTATCTTTTTATCCAGCTCCGAAAGAGTGCGGTCGAACTGTTCCTGTATCTCCCTGGCCTTCTCAATTGAGCGCTCGTTCTGCGCTTCCTCCATTTTCCGGAAACGTTCCCGCCAGTAATCCCCGTTCCGCCTGCTCTGCATGGTATATCATCCCCTCTCTGAGATATTGCTGCTGCCATATGTATCCGGTCCCTCCAGCTCCTTCTCTTCCTTTTGGATCTGTTTCAATTCCTTGCTTACGTCTTCCACGAACGGATGGTTTTTCAATATCGTTTTCTGACTAACGATACCTACTGAGTTGCGGCAGATCTGAGCCATCTCCGCATCATTCTTGATCCGTGTACGCGTCCATGTCTGGGCGACTGCCTCACATTGGATCCCTGCGCTCCTGCATATGGCACGTACCAGCCTGGTGAACCCGAGCCGGAACTCCGTCTCCATAAGTCCCGTTTTCATTTCCAGCATGGAATACATGAACTTGAGCGCCTCTCCCGACTGGTTCCCGAAACTCTCCGGCCTCGGATCAAATCCCTGTCCCTGTTCGAAAATAGCCTTGCGCGTCGCTTCCAGTACGCTGTTCCTTGCCTCGATGGGAATCTCTATGTTCAATGTGCTGACTCCGGGGCTGCTGCTTGCCTCATCATCTAAACTGATCGCCTTGTATTTCTTCAGATCCTGAAGAAATCCGTTCAATTCCGTGCCGCCGTATCCAGATATAACAAAAATCAGTTCCTGCACGTCTTCCAGGTCATTGATAAATCCGCTGAAAACCTTGTCGTAAACATCAATAAGCGGCTTGATGTTTTTCAGGTCATCCGTATGTATGTTATTGTTCCAGAACGGAATGAACGGAACCTCTCCGCACTCATGAGTATACTGCGCGAGCAGCTCCCCCGTATCCGGATCTTCCACAATGCCGAACGGAACAAGCCCTTCCTCTACCATATCCGATGCTTTTTTACGGAAGGCCTGGCATTCACTGTCTGTCCAGTACTCATAAACTACATATTTACTGCCATCATCGTCATACTCCGGATAGACCCGCAGTACTGCGACAAGACGCTTTTTCAGGCTCTGATCGAATACGGGGATGATCTGTCTGCTGTCTACGACCGCCCACTCGAATCCCTCGCCGTTGTCCCAGTAATGTACCCAGCCGGCACACATATTGGAAGCATTGACACACAGCTCCATGCAGTTCTTTTCATACTCGTCTCCGAGCAACTCCCTGATCTTCTTGTCTGCTGCGCTGCTGCCTGTATCAAATACCGGCGGGACAGTAAAAGCATAGGACGCCTTCTGGTTGACGATCAGTCCATGGAAATTGCGGGGGATCCTGTTATCTGCATTTCGCAGCGGGTGCCCTTCCTCGTCATTCCATTTCTTGTTTTGGAATAAAATATCCGTTTCGTTCCGGTAATACCTCTCAGCCGTCGTTGCTTTCTGCACATAGTCCGCATGATGCTCTGTGAGTTTTTTTATCATCTTCTTAGCATATTCCAGTTCTATTTCAACCACCTCATTTCAAAACCCTGATACCATTCGGCTTACGGATCACCGTGTAACAGAAGTATCTGACGGCATCCATAGCATGGTCTTTCGTTTTCACGGGTTTATCTTCTCCCCGCTCTGCTGCCTTTTCATCCCATATGTAGGAATGGAACTCCAGAATCGTGTTCTTACATTGTTCGCAAAACGCGATCCTGTCTGTATTTAACAAAGACGCCACATAACGTATCCCGTCAAGGACGTCATTCCTTGCTTTTTTGATTCGGTACCCTCTCTTCTTTAATTCAGCAATAAACGAGGCAGCGGAAGGATCGATGATGATTTTTTCCGGTTTGATGTCGGTAAGCCACTGTTCCAGATCGTCCGCATATTCCGTATCCGTTTTCTGTTTCCCCTCGCTGCGGCCGCTGTAATAATATTCCCGGTTACAGATCCACTTCCCGGAACCATCCTGGGACCACAGAAGGAATACGGTAGCGTTCTGTGTCCCGTAATCAATGGATACGTAGTGATTGCGGAGTTCAGGATCTTTCAATCCGACAACATGCCTGGCTTCATCGAACATGTCATATATCATGCCTTCCGCCATTACCCATAGTCCCCGGATATAGCGCTCAAAAAACACCCCGCTGTACAGTGAGCGGTACCTCTCTTTGATCCGTTCGCTCAGACTCAGATTGTCATCCATCGTAAAGTGCAGGTACAGGATTCGCTTCTGCCCCGCCTTATCGATCCAGTGTTGTTTGAACCAGTGGTAAGGCCCGTCCGGGTTGCAGTTGAACCAGTATTTTGAACCATCGACCGAGCACCGCCCCGTCGCCTGGTTTACAAATGACTCCGGCATCAGGGCGACCTCATCAAAAAAAACGCCCGCCAGTGTGATCCCTTGTATCAGATCCTGTGAGCGTTCGTCTTTCCCGCCGAAAATATAAAAGTAATTCTCTGTTTCGCCTTTCGTGATGATGACCAGGTTGTCGCTCCTGTGGTCGTACACCTTATACCCCCGTGCACGGAGCATCAGTTTTAACCAAAACAGTACGTTCCGCCGGAATGACCCGATCGTCTTTCCGCACATTCCCAGATTCTGTCCATGAAACGACGACATCGCCCACATGACAAAGGACAGCGACATGCTGACTGTCTTTCCCGATCGTATCGCGCCATCCGCTATGATCCCATCCTGATCCCTGACCGGGGAATCCCTGCACCACCAATTCAGGACCATCCTCTGCTTTTTTGAAAACGGCCTGAACCTGAACATTGTTCTAATCTGCTTCATCCGCCCAGTCCTCTCTTGCCGACGCGTTCAGGGCCTCGAGGAATCCGTCATCCTCGCTTTCGTCATCTTCAGTCTTTGTGTGCTCGGCAAGCCACTGTAACGCTTTCATCCGATCGGCCAGTTTGATCCTGACTCCATCCTTTCCTTTCGAAACTTCCGTGACCAGCGTCCCGTCAATCTCCCCGGCCTCCTTCAGACTTACATAGGACTTCCCCTTGCGTGTCCCGAAATCAACAAAGTCCGTAACGTCAGCAAATGCTATGTCGATATACTTCTGGAAGAGATCTTCCTCACTTAGCAGCTCCCGGTTCAGTCGTTCCTGCTTCAGCTTTTCGATCTGCTCCTTCACAACCACGTTTGACAACATTTCGTACCCATGTGCCCTTGCCGTTTTGTAATCGACCCCGTATGCCTTCTGGTACGCTTTCGTCGCATTGAAGCATCGGATATAATAGATACAAAAAAGCTGCTGTTTATCCGTCAGTTCCGTATTTTTCATTACTTCCCTGACTTCAAAAGCTGCAGCTTCCTTTGCCTTTTCTTTGTTTTTTGCAACGCTCCGCCTGTTTTTTTGCAACGTTGCATTTTTCCCGCCATCCCATTGATAGCGTTTTTTCCAACTTCGGACCGTGCTCTCCGCTACTCCCAGCTGTCTTGATATTTCTTTGAGTTTCAGCCCCTGCTCATATAATCCAAAGGCTTTATCCACCCGTTCATCTTTCGCTTTTGGCAAGGGCCTCACCACCTTTGTTTATTTTGCATGCCTGCTTTCCTGATTGTAATCATAACACTTTTTTACCGAACATATCGAACAAGTTTTATTTTTCTTCTATAAACCGGTTAAATGCCATTCTGACACTGTCTTCCGTATTGCCGCCGATCCTGCTGGCGATTTCCCGCCAGGAAAGGTTTTCAACGCACCGCAAGCTTACGATCCGCCGCATACGGCTGTCTGTTATCCCCTCGATGAATTCCTCCGCCTGGTTTAATTTCTCGAGAAGAGTTGTTTCCAGTTTTTCCAACCGCTGCTTCCTTATGTACAATATTGTTTTCTTCCGGTTGTATTCCGGATGCGGGAATCCTTCGATCGTGAAGTGCTGGCGGCCGCCGCTCCCGCCGCTTACCTTGTCAGTGACGGTTCCTTCGTTCTTGATTCTGGCGATCTGCATTTCAAGTTTGCTGATCCGCTGCCGCACCTCTTCTATTTCCTTGCGTATATCCGCACATTGTATCAATACTTCTTTTTCGATTGCCACTGATGCGCACCTCTCTTTCCTTTCCTTTCCGTCCCATGCCGGCGCTCCCCTGATGCCGGCATGGGACTATAGATCTTGTTTACAGTTACTTCCGTGATGTATATAATGGGGGTGCTTTCTTTCTCTTATATTCTTCAAAATTTTTCTCTACTATTATTTTGCACTGTTGATAGGCTTCCAGGGCCTTTACAAATCCGTACCTGTTCGCTTCGTCTCCGATCCCGGCTAGTATTTTTAGCTGGTTGTCGATACGGTCGTCCAGATCCTCTATAATCTTGGCTATAATCTCATCTGTATCAATTGATCTCATAACTGCATCCCCTTTCGTATTCTGGCAATATTTTTCGGAAACTCCTGTATCAGCGGTTCGCCCCATATCTCCGCAAGACTGGATTTTATGAATACCGGAATGTCTGATTTTCTGCACTCGTTAACAATATCCTCAATCCACTTTCTTTCCGGTACAACCCTATTTTTTCTTCGTCCGGTCTCTGCTCCGATAATTACCCAATCAACCCCTTTAATGTGAAATTCTTTGAACGGCTCTAATAATGGTTCAATACTGATAAAGGTTCTGATTGAATGATGTGTTGAAAAATCACATTTATTCCCCATTGGACCAGTCTGCGACCAACCAAACCACATATTCGGCGGCATATAGCGGTCAAGGATTTTTTCATATCGCTTCGGATCCTTTGTCAGAAACAGATAATTATGCTGCGGTGCTTTTTCGCAAACTGCAAACACTTCCTCAATCCAACTATCTGGCACCCATGAACCAAATAAATCAGCCATAGAACATACAAAGATGTTCCTGCCTTTTTTGTTTATGTATTCGTTCAACTTGTATCTGTGGAATGTCGGCTTGAATCCATACGGATAAGGAGCCTTTATTTTATCTCTGTTACTTTTTTCTCCGAATGGATCATATTCCTCGAGGAAACAAGGCTCTTTAAGTTCGTAAATAGTAGGGCTTCCGTCAAAATGATGAATAAATATTGTGTTATCCGCGTTCACCTCATACCCTTTTCTTCCTCTGAATCTTTCAGCTATCACTCTTGCATAGCAGTATTCGCACCCATGCAGGCACCCCGTAACCGGATTCCATGTACTGTCACACCAATCTATTTTTGTTTTATTCATTCCATATCACGCTCGCTTCCCTTCAATATTTTCTGCACTTCTCAGCGAAAAGCTATTCATTTCAACAATCTGCTCCGGCGAAAGACCTGTATCTTCATATGCCTTTAATGCCTCCCTCAAATCGGCCATAGCCCACAAATTACGATAAAATAACGCAATCAGACCTTCTGTGTTATCCATGCCGTATTTCAGATAATCTATCATCCGATCATCAAAATCCTCGTCACAGGTGAACGCATCATCACCGTCGGCATGATCCTTGAGCAACATCCTCGTCAGCACCCTTGCGTCCTCGTCCAAACCGTAATCCCGGTATCTTGCTTTTCCGTCCTTTATGTAACATGAGTTATGCGCCAGTTCAAACATTCCCATTTCTGCAACTGGCCTATCTGATGTCAATCGCCTCATAATGCACCTCCATAATCATCAAAATTCATTTGCCTTGCCGGCGGATCGTAATTCATCCAGAGAACTTCTCTTTTCTTTGAACAAGCCTGTGAATACGCTGTCGTCTCATAGCGGTTCCACCCTGCAAGCATATTGTCGTATAATTCCGTCTCGTAGCCACTAATAATAACCGGGCCTTTGTGCTCCAATAATAACGAGAGCAGCACAATATGTCCTTCCTCGTCCATTTCGTATCGGTACTGTTTCCCGTGCCTTGTACTTAGCACATAGGGTGGATCACAATAGATCAACACGTTTTTAAAATTAAATCGCGGAATCAGATCCACAGCTGGCATATTTTCGATTTGGACACCCCGAAGCCGCTCTGCTGCCATCATAATCTTGTTTGGCAGATTTACCCAGTCTTGAGACGCGTAGGACCGTTCCCTTCCCTGCACATCGTTTTTCCAGCCTACGCGTTCCCCGTTCGTTCGAAATCCGTGTCCCATGTTCAGCTTTATGTAAAAAATAAGGGCCTTTTCAAACTTATCATCTTCATCTGGCGCTATTTCATAAGCCTTTTCGTATACTTCCCTGGCGTATGGAGTGAAATGAATCATTCGGGCCAGTTTCTGCGGATCTTCTTTGATACACTCAAAGAGATTTACTACGTTTCCGTCCAGATCATTAACCGTTTCAATGTTGGATCTTGTTTTGTTAAAAAGAACCGCCCCGCTTCCGAAAAACGGCTCAAGATAGCTATGGTGTTTCGGAAAGTAACTGATGATCCATTTTGCTAACGACCACTTGCTACCTGGATATTTTGCAACTGCTTTCATGTTCTTCCTTCCTCGTCTTATTTGCCGCTTCCTTAAACGCGTAATATGCTTCCTCTGAAATTTCTCCGTCATGCCACTTTCTCCGCATAACACGTAAAAGTTCCTCTTTCGCCGTTCTTTCGTTATCTCTCATTTGATACGCATCATCTCTTCCTTGTAGTTCCATTTGCCACTTATCCCATAAATGAGTTTCAAATAATTGCCACGCTACATCAGGAAGAAAAACTGTCAGATTATCCGTACACTTATCATCAATATTTAGTGGCGGTTTCCAAAGGTTGATAAAATATATCTCGTACAAGTTCATATCTGCTTCGCTTTTAAATTTTGCATACTCAATCTTTGTCACCAGATTGATGTCTATGCTTCTGTGCATCGGTTTTTTGAACAAATGCCCTCTTATCCTGTTCTGTAATGGCTGTTTTGTCCTTCCGAGATAAATCAACGTGCTTCCGTAATATATCTTGTATAAAATAAATCCCTGTGGACTTGACACAATTCAACCTCCTTCATTAACATGTTTTTCCTCCTTGTCTCGTTCGCTCGTCTGTCCAGTTCCCGGAATCCTGCCTTTCTTCTCTTCCTTCTTTTTCCGTCCCTTCCAGCCTGCTGTCAGACTTACGCCGTCACTACCGATGTCGCTTTCTTTTGCCTCTCGCTCCTGATTCTTTTGGCATTTTTTCACCGCTGCCTCATAATCATAATGAATCTGTTTAGACAGCCTGTCTGCCAGATTTAAAAATTTCCCACGGTAATAGGCTTCCCACTGGATCGTGTTCCTCATCTCATCCAGCATTTTTACATAATCATGCAGCATGCTGATAATCAATACAATGTCTCCACGGGAGCAGGTTACCACATGATCGCACATATCTTTTAAATTGATGGCTCCTTCGATCATTACCGTCTGCTTTTCTTCCCTGGATAATTCCCTGTCCTGCTCGATTTCGTGAAGAAAAGAAACAAGCTGGTTTATTTCATCTTCTTTATTCATCACTATTCCGCTTCCTCCTGTCCGAGTGCCCTCCCGCATTTGGGACAATGAGCGAACTCCACGATTCCAAATGATCCTTCCAACGTTTCCTCAATTCTTGCTGTCCCCGCCGGCGTAATGCGGATCTTAAACGTGCGGTCGCTGCTCTCGATCTCCTTGTTCCCGTTGCAGTACTGGCATACCCCGTCAACCTCTTCCGGGAGCACCTCCTGATCGCTGTTCCCTGGCGAACTCTCGCCGTTTGCGCTGCTTTTGGCTGCTGCCTCTATCTCATTTTCTTCTGGTTTCCCTTCGCTCTCTTCCCTCTTTTCAAAATTGCGGTCTCCTGGCGAACTCTCGCCGTTTGCGGTTTCCTCGACTGCTGCCTCCGGCTCTTTTCCCGCCGGCTTCCCTTCGCTCTCTTCCCTCTTTTCAAAATTGCGGTCTCCTGGCGAACTCTCGCCGTTTGCGCTGCTTTTGACTTCTTTTTCCGCTCCCTTTCTGGGAGATTTCTTTTTCTTCTTTTCAGAATGGCGCTTTCCTGGCGAACTCTCGCCGTTTGCGGGTTTTTCCTGCGCGGTTTTCTCTTCCTCCTCCGGTAGTTCCCGGCCAAACACATCCCGGTACCAGCTTCCCGGCTCATCGAACGCCGCATCACCCGACAACTCCAGCAAGGCGCGCAGCATGTCCGTGTGCCGGAACATTTCCTTCCTTGTTCCCAAAACCACTGATATGCCGTTTCTCCTGAAAAAACACATGTATCTTCCCGCCCGGGCATACCCGGATCCGCTCGGCCTTACCGCCATCAGAACATCCTGTTCGTTTACGGCGCCTCCCTCCCTGTACTTTTTTATGTATTCCCATAATACTGGGATCCGTCTGGCATACTCATCCATGCTGAAAAGTTCCTTTATGCAGCTTCCCATTAGACTTCCGGACGGCAGCGGCCTTTGTTGCGCCGGCGCAACCGAAGCCTCTTCAAACTCCCGTACCTCCCTCTCTTCCTCTGCTGCCCGGTACTCCTGTTTGATGTCCCGGATCTCGTCCCTCTTCATGTCCGGGTTGAGTTCTTCCCGTATCCCTTCCGGAAGCTGGAGCATCTCGGACAGCTTCGCTTCCCCGAATCCTTTATACTCTTTTTTCAGTACCGCCGAGTAACCGCCCTCACTGTACTCCCGGTTGATCGCCATAAAGCGGGACGTACGGGATTTGTCCCAGCCATACGCTTCTTTCGCAAACGAGAAAATACTGGAATATCCCCGTTCCCTGTAAAGTTCCGAATCATCCGCCTTCCGCAGGATAAAGCCGATCTCCACGATACTCGTGCATGCCTTCCTCTGCGCCCGGTCGATCTCCCGTTCCACGTCCTCCATATTCTCAATCTGTATCATAAGCTGCTCCATGCCACTGTTCCCTTCCTTTCTTTTGATCTGCTCCCTGTTCCGTCCCGTCATCTGTTTCCGGAAGATAGTTCCTCCCAAAGATCTTCATGAATTCTTCCCTTGTTCCATGCACATTCTCGAATGCGCGCTGCCCCTCTTCCTTCAGCCTTGTTGCGGTTTGCTTGTTCCTGTGTACCGCCTCCGGGCCGTTTTCGTGGCATTTCTGCCCGCACAGCCGGACTTTTAACCCGTACTTTTCCGAGATCTTCCGATTGGACGCCCCGAACACATGGTGCCAGTGCAGCGGATCCATTGATCCGTTTGCCCCGCATAGATAACATCTCCGCTCGTCATTCTGCATGATACTCTCTGCCATTTCCTTTCACCTCCACAAATTTTTCCAAAAACCGGTCCACGCTTTCCTTCTCTTCCTTTTCCTGGTTATATCTTCCGTGCCTCTGGATGATTTCGTGATCCGGCGTGATCTCCACGGTGTAAAATGGTGTATCCGGATCATCCCTGCGGCGCAGGAAAAGGATATAGGATTTTCCCTCCTCCATCTTTTCCCTGTATTCGCCATTCCCTACGCAGATGTGCTGGACCTGCCCCTCCTTCACGATCTCCTGGTTTGTTTTTGCCGGACGGATGATATATTCATTGTCCTCATACGTAAATTTCTGCCGGATCTTTTTTTCCATCTTCCGGATTCCCTCGTCTTTTTCCGCCGCGGCCGCCAGTTCTTTTTCCCGCTTCTCTTCGGCCAGTATGTTCACCGCTTCGTCATGTGCTTCCTTTATATCTTTCGGAAAGAGGACAAAATCATTCCCGAAATCGTAACCCAGTCTTTCGCCCATTCTTAAATAATCAAAGTAATAATTCCTGAAATCGTATTTTTCCTTTCCCTCCGTATACCTGAGAAACTTCCGCAGCGGCATGTAACCCAGGATTTTTTGCAGGTCTTCTTCGATGCTGTGATGCCTTGTATACTTCACGATCCTGTAAATGCTGATCCCGTCCGCCTCGATCCCGTGCTGGTTTAAAACCCTGCACGCTCTTATTTCCTCCACTGTCGGGTTGTTCAGCAGGCGGTACTGTTTCCTTGTGATCCCGAGCATGCCGGAAACTGTTGCCGCTGTCCTGTCGATCCAGCGCAGCTTTCGGATTCCTTCGATCCCTGTGTTTTTTACGATCTCATCCACCAGTATTGCCTTCCCTGTCTTTTCCAGCGATTCTATCAGCGGTAAAATACTGTATGCCGCAAAGTAATCATACACGGAATACTGTTCCAGTTTTCCGCCGTTCCGCAACATCCACTTCATAAAGGTATTGTACGGAAATGCTTTTTTCAGTTCCGCTTCCAGTCCCCTCCGGTATACCCCGCGGAATAGGTCGTCCCTGGGGAAATTGGCGCCATATACGCATAATTCTCCCTGGTTCTTCTGGTACTCCGCGCTGCTTTTATATTTCGTATTACTGTCCCTTTTTTCATACCATGCCGGTTTTTTCCCCTTTTCGATTACCACCCTCAGGGGTTCTGTCACGATCCTTCGCGGTTCTGTCTGTCCCTCGTAGATCTTTATCATTTTTACAAACCGGATCATAAGGCCATCCCTGACAGCCTGTACATATTCCGTCCATGCCGTATCCACGATCTTTTTCGCCCTCCCGGCTGCCTTCATCGTCACCCGGCTCCCGCAGCTGGGACATTTCCCCTTTTTACCGTGGCGGCACTCCGGCGCTGGTATGTCCATGTATCCGCGGCAGTGCGTACAGTAGGCGCAGAATGTCTTCCTTTTGCTTCTCTGGTAGATCAGGTACCTGCTGTCCTTCATGGCGGTTTCCTCATGCCACCGCAGGAACGCTTCCGTTAATGGTTTTACCTGCTCCATCAGGCTGTTTGTTTCGTTATCCTTTTTCTGCTGGCGATTTTCCAGCTTTTTTCCGTTTACCTCCTTCTGCCAGGTATTTACCAGTTCCAGCGGATGATCCCCTGTTCCGGTAAATGCCTGGCAGGCTTGCAGACGTTCCGGATGGATGACAAGGGCATCCTCCCAGCGAACAAAGACACTTCCCGTGTTTGCGATGGTTGCCCGGCTCCACTTCCGCTCCGCGGTAACATAGGTGATCCATTCTTCCCTCACGGCATCTATGTATGTGATGCACTCTTCCGTATGGTCTCCCTCATTTTTCGCTTTTTTTACGTTGTACCAGCGCAGGATGATAAGCCCGCCACTCTCTTCCGGACTTATCACGTACCTGTATTCGTATTCCGTCCCGTAGTACATGGCCGGCTCTTCCCTGATACGTCTGATCTCTTCCCTCACTTCCGGAATATCCTTTAACGTTACTTCCGGTTTTCTCATGACCGCCCATCTCCCTTCAGGTAATACTCGCGGATCAGCTGGTAGCCGCGCATCGGCCCGCAGTAATTGCAATGTCTTCCGTTTATCCAGGCCGTGTTTTTGAATGCCTCTTTCACGATACGGTCTGCTGCCTCCGAAACCCTTTTCCCTTTCTTCCTGACGGCAAGCGCAAAGTCCAGGTCGTCGCAGTTTGACATCAGGTAATCCATTACATCTTCATAAAATGGATCGTTATCCCCTTTGCATTCCACACGGATCTTCCCGATCGCCGCCTCTACCGGCCCGCACAGTTCTTCCGTTTCCTTTTTGATGTACTGCTCCGCCTCTTCCTCCAGTCCATTCTCTGCCGCCAGTTCGCGCAGTCCTTTCAGGTCTCCTTCCATGAGCAGGCCTTCCGCTGCTTCGTTGATCTCGGCAAACGAATCAAATTCGCCGAATGTTTGAAATAGATTTTTCTTCATGCTTTATTCCCTTCCTTTCCGTCGTCCTTGATCACTGTGTACCGTCCTTCGGACAGTTTCTCCTGCAGGTATGCCTTGTATTCGTGTTCCGCTTCCAGTTCCACGCGCACACTTCTCATCCGGTTCCTGGACGCGAAGAAAGACAGCCACAGGTCCGGGAACTTACCGTTCGTGTCCCCGTGCTCTGCCACGTATTTTATATACGAGTTGTCCGTGTGGAGCACCACGTCGCACGGCGTGGTCATGTACCGGAGCGCTTCCGCCGCTGCGCGGACGTTCAGCTTCTGTATGGATATACCGCTCCATCCGGCATAGTGCTCCCTTGTGGCCGGCCGGTTTCCGCGCATCGTTCGTAACAGGATGCCGTATGCTCCTGTTCCTGAGGCGAAACTCCCCCCGAACGTAGTCGTTATGTATATGTCAACCTTCATGTCATCCTCCTTTCCTTCCCCGGGCCGTACGCCTCCTTTTCGGCCTGACCGGCTTCATGCCGCGTTCGTCGCGTATCAGGATGTAACGCATGTACGGCCATCCATCCTTTGTGTATCCGTGTTCGACTGAGTAGCCTGCCAGATGCCAGCCTTTGCGTTCCCTCGGTTTTTCGTAGTAGCCGTCCCGGGTCTTTATGACCTTGGTCTTTCGTTCCGGCATTTTCATGTTCTTTGCATGGCTATACTGCCTGCCGGTACCGCCGCACCGCTTCCACTGTTTCCGGTTCTTGATGATGTACGAGGCAAGCCTCGAATACTCGCCGGTATCGTCTAACTGGTTGAAGTGGCTCCATCCGTACTTCCACTTCCTGGCAATCTCCGCGGTCGGGACTCCCCCGTTGATGACCAGATGGTGGTGGAGCGCTCCTTTCTTGCCAAATTCACACGACTCCACATATTTCAGCTGCAGTCCTTCTTTTTTATACATCCGCCGCAGTGCCCGGATGAATGGGCGGATGTTGTTCTTTGCCTCTTCCACCGTGACAGGTCGTTCCTCCGACCTGTAATCCAGCACCAGGTGGTAGTCATTACTGTCAAAGTTCGCGTTGATGAGTGCCGTCAGGTTCCTCCTTGCTTTCCGTTCGTTACATGCTTCCTGCGCTTCGGTTGTCTTCCGGAAGTTCTTCTGCCGGATGGCGTTCTTCTTTTTATACCTACCGGAATAATACTTTTCTATGATCAGGGTTTTCCCCGCTCTCGTTTCTGTCTTTATGTATGGCATACCTGCAGCTCCTTGTCCTAAAAATAATATCCTTATCAAGCCGGCAAGGGGAACGTTTCCCCTGTTTTTTTCTTTTCCGGCACCCTGCTTCCGCAGGGAGTCCCGCAGCTTTTCGGAATATTTTGCATTCTGCTTGATTTCCTGCCTCCGGTATGCTATACTGGTTACAGATTTGGTTTTATACATATAGCATATGGCTCCGGCAGTCAGCGTCAGCTGGCTGTCACTTTTTTTGCGCGGCTGTGTAACGGTTGGATGGCATACAGAGGACCAGCTGCTGCCCGCAGGTCGAACATGTTTTTCTGTACATGATCTCCCAGTGTTTGTGGCCGGCCGGGCACAGGCATGTATAGAACGGATCCGTGATGCGTGTTACCCCGTCATTGTAAAATTGTTCTTTCACAACGGTTTCCCCCTTCCCGCCTCCCGGATCATGATCTTCATGTGCTTCCGGATCCTGCGGATTTCATTCACGTTTACGAGAAATGCCTTGTTCTCATAAGCTTCCTGACCGTTTTCTTCCACAACAACACAGAGACACCCTGTGTTCCCATGGAACAGCACCTGGACGGTGATACCCTCGTATCCGTTCAGGATGATTCCGGCTTTCACTATCTTTACAATGTCATTTTTCCTCATGGCTCGTTCCTCCTTTTTTTGATTATCATCCCCGGCAGCGTGGTTCTCGCCGCTACCGGGAATCTGCGGTGCCTATAAAGTGAAGGACTAGTATAATGCACCGCGAAAGGACTGACAGGGATCGAACCTGTCCAAAGAAACCATCCGCCCTCTTTTGATGTCAGTATTTACAAAAACTCTTTTATGAAGGGATATGCTCCACTAGATTTGAAGCCAGATCGAAAACGCTGAATGATTCCGTATAATGCTCACCCTGCACGGCGATTAATGTTTTGTTCTTACAGATCACTTCTCCGGTGAGGACATCCGTACATTTGTTTCCCATGGCGTCAACCGTGTCATGCCAGACTTTTACCACGTCCCCGACCTGGATCTTCCTGATCTGGTCAAGTTCCTTTTTCTTTCCCTCTGCATCCTGCATCAGCCTGTCCTTCACGGAATCCTGCTGTTTTCGCCTTGTCCTATTGATAATATCCTCGATCGTCCTTTCCGATATGCCATACTCCGATGACAGGCTTCTGATTGATGCGCCTTCATTAAATTTCCTGCAAATCTGCTGATTCCTTTCATTCATCTCTTTCATAATCCATTTGCCCTTTCATATTCCGCGGCCTTCTCCAGCACGCTTTCCGCATAATCGGAGATCTGCCCCTCCGTTATCATCCGCTCCGCGTAAGCCTGTCCGCCGTTATATGCCATCAACGCAGCGGCCGCATCCTGGTATGTCTCAAAATGCCGTTTTAACAGTTCCACCCCGACGCGTACATTCTGCAGCGGATCGTACAGATCCCGGCACCCCAGCTTGTCCATGACTTCCCTGTGCCATTTTTCCTGGATCTGCATGAGTCCCACGGACTGGCCTTCGTCGGAGACGCATTTTGTATCGAAACCGCTTTCCCTTTCGATAACTGCCATTACAAGTTCGAACGACACGGTTGCGCCGGCGCAAATCTCGAATATTTTACGCTGCGTTTTTTTTGGAAATGGACAGTCTTCTATGTACCGGTAGTGCATTGGCTCCGTCTGCTCTATTCCGGAAGAGATCATTCCAGCATCACTGGGAGTCCGGCCGGCTTCCCCCTGCTCCGTGACCGCGCCGTCTTCCTGAATGGAAGCGTGTTCCACGCGCAGCGTGGCAGGGCACAAGGAGAGAACGGCGGCCAGTACCATGGTTCCGGCAGGTTTCAGAAGGAGCACTTTTTTCTTTTTTGCCATCACTGTTCTCCTTCCTCTTCCACCGGTACATACCCGAATCCTTCTGCGAGCCGTAACATCAGGGTTCTGCTTATCTCCTTCATCTGCTCTTCCGGGATTTCTTCCTGGCGCACATACTTTCCGTCAATTCGTATGTAGTTTTCTATCGTCATCCGGCTTTCGCCCCTTTCTAACCCTTTTTCTTACTATATGTTAGATGGTTCGGGTTGTGATTTCATCTATTGGATTGGTTTATGTATCTTCCCTACATATTCCTTTTTGTTTTCTGTCCAAACCTCGTTTAATTCGTCCACATACAGTTTTGCCCCGCCATCCAAATAGTGCTGAATGGCGCTGCTGTCCCAGCCTGTCCTTGGTCTGTCCTTCTGATCGTCATATGGCCTTAGTTCCATTTCAATCCCTTCTTTCTCCTCATATTTGATACTCAAATAACTTTTCCGTTATAATTTTCAACACTTTAGTTCCTTGACATCTCCCCCCTCCCTGATTTAACATTTTTCTACAGGCTACCTCCATAGCCGAGTACACAGGAAGGGGGGATGATTTAATGGAAAATGCAAAAAACAGGATTCTTGACTGTATCCGGGAAAACGGTTATTACCGTTATTCAAACGATACGCAGGAAAAAATCAAGGAACTGAATGCCGTTAAAGAACTGGAAACAGAAGGACTAATTACTTCCGTTTCTAAAGCGATCGGTGAGGTATATGCCAAACCTCTGTAACCTTTTGCTTCTAGTCTGCATCAGCATATCTCCTATTACTCCGGGTAATGGGGGGATATGCGTCTGTTAATTTTGCTTTTTCTGAAAAGCCATCCAACGTTACCACTCTCACCCCGTGTCTCCATCCGGCACGGAAAGAGATATAATATTCTTTCTCTCCATCCTTAATTCGGATGTGTTTGACGCTATAATCCACTCTTGTTTTCTTTTTGGGTACCGCTCTTCTTTTTTTCTCTCTCATGATCTGTTAGTCTCCTTCTTGTTGCTAAATACTACACTTTAGTTCCTTGACATCTCCCCCTTCCCTGATTTAACTTTTCTACAGGCTACCTCCATAGCCGAGTACACAGGAAGGGGGATTATCGCAATATGACTAATAGTGAATTTGAATGCCGCTTTGAATCCATCCAGCAAACCTTCAATAAAAATGAAGTTGCCACCACTCTTGCCAATATGGATTTGTTCGGCAAAAACTCACAGGAACAAATTGCTGAATTACTTAATACTTATCTGTTTTTGAATCAGCAATTTGTGAAGTCCGTTCTTCAAGATCTTTTCTTAGATACTCATTGATGCCTGTCAAATCAAGACTGGCTGACTGCCCCTGCTCCTTTTCAGGGGCAGTTGTCTTTATTTTGAAATAAGTGAAACAGGCATCTTTCATCAGATAAAACATAACCGTTTCAATGTTCCAGTTTTCCACCGTATGTAAAATGATGTCATCCGCCACCTTGAAAATATTTAGTCCTGTAGGTTCATTGTCCCTGACAAAATCCAGCGTTTCATTGTACTGTTCTACAGTTCCCTTATCATACCAATGATGGTCACAACAAACCATTCTGACATTATCGGCGTACCATTTTCTTTCTTCCACAATTTCAGGATCACTTTGAATATTGATTCTGATTGTTCCTCTGTCAGGAAAATTCAATTCAAGAGTCACATTCAAATCACTTATCCAAGCGTTCACACCCTCTACCGTACTTCTATAAATCGGATAACCAGCATTGATTGAACTTTGTTCATCCTTTTCATAGTCTGTGGGAAAATTTTCATCTACTTTTTTCCATGCTTCTTTTCTGCTTTTTACCGTCATGATTCGTTCCTTTCCATCCGATCAGTTGATACCTTCGCTTGCTTTTTCCTACCCTCTTCCCCTATACTGTACTTACATGGTACTGGCATACCCGAGTAAAGAAAGGAAAATACACTATGAAATCAGACAAGAACATGCAAAAAACAATAATCAAATCCTGCCTAGACGAATCCACCAAGGTCATTCGCTATCTAAATAAACAGGAACAAAGACAAAAGCCTTACAACTTAGCCGTTCTCGTTTTCACTATCATCAGTGCATTGGGATCCGTTATTGCCGCAATTACCGGAATCCTCATGTGTTTCCAATAAAGTCTTTATCTCCCTTATTTCCTTTAAAATCTGAACCAGAAACATCAGGTTGACATTTTTCACTTTGTCAGCCTGTTCCCCAATTAACTCAAGGCCCTGATCTGTTAAAAACATTTTTTATCACCTCTTTCCTTCCTATTCTGTCGCCCTTGCTTTCTCTATGTCCCTGCGGACTTTAAAAACTTTAAAAACAATTCTCTTGGGTCAATACCAAGGAATTCACAAACACTAATCAATTCACACCCTCGTAACCCTAAAAACAACCTCGGTTAATCTTCAGCAGGCACGCACACGACTTTGTACCCAGACTTCCCGATAATGTCATCATCTGTAATACTGGCTATCAGTTCGCCATCATCTGTCACTATCTGGATTTCCTTAACCTCGTTTTCTCCGATTTTCACGTTGTTACCTCCTTGTCTTGTTTGGCTAAATTAGATTTTGTTGTACCTTGAAAAGTTTTTATCATTATGATAAAATATAGTTACCCATATTGGGGCGCAAGGAGGTACTTATGTTAATAAAAAAATTGACTTGCCCCGTTCTCTTTTTATAAGGCCGCAACACTGGCGCCAAAGCAGTATAAACTGGTCAAATGTAGCAACTGGCACAGCGTTAATTACTCAGAGAAGAGAAAAAAACACATGGTCGGCAACCTATAATGTTCCACTGTGTCGTGTACTCCTTGTAATCTGTCAGCTAATGGGCGAAACACAAAAGCAGAACCATAACTGCATAAGTGGCAGAGTACTTGATAGAAGCATATGGGCTATCGTGTGCGGCGAAAGCCTGCAAAGTACATAGGGTAAATAAATTTGGCAGAGAACCGTCGGAAATAGCCTTCTGACGGTTTCTTTGATTTATATAATGATAAAAACTTTTCAAGGTACAACAAAATTTATTCTTGTTTCTGTCTACTGAACTGCCGTTTCCTCTGCAAATTCTCTTGGATCAACACCGAGAAAAAAGCATACACCCATAAACTCATAATCCCGCAAATCTCTTTTTCTGTCCGAATCCATTAAGCTACTATACAGAGCAGTATAAGAAAGTCCTGTATCTCTAGCTACTTTAGAAAGGTTAATACCTCTCTTTTTGACGTATTCAGATAGGTTTTTTGTATAAGTGCTCAATATCTCACCTCCGTTTCTAAGTTTCTTAGAATAATTACATCATATTCTAATTTAATCAGAATGTCAATACCTTTTTCTAAGAAAGTTAGAAATTTTATTGACGTGTGAAAAATTTTGTGTTATGTTACATAGTGAAAGGAGCTTCCTGTATAATTAAAAATATAGAGGATCCCAAGGAAGAAGGTTGAT
>CAJTZN010000033.1 GCA_910584065.1 uncultured Eubacterium sp. | reverse complement strand
AACAAATTTCATGGGGTTTGTGTTATGAAAACTGTATTTTTCTGCTGTTTTGCGGGAAAAAATTATTATTATTCAGCAAGCCCTAAGTAATGTGCTATTTTGAGTGAAATAATTGGCTCTATTTTGGCTCTAAAAATTTGTGCTGACACAAATATGTGGTAAACGGTAGATTGGTTACGTCACACCCAGCACAACATAGGCTGCACGGCTTAATATCCGCCCATTCTCCCGGACTTTGTAATGGATGCAGTCCATGAATACAAACGGGTATACCGGGTTCAGGGGGCGTGACTGCCATTCTTTGACCTGCGGGAGGATTTTGTCTGTGATCTTGCTGACCATTTCTGCAGACAGTTCGATTCCATACAGGTCATTCAGCTGGTCGTGGATGTCCCTGGTGCTCATCCCCCGCGCATACAGGGAGATCACCTTTTCTTCAATCCCGGAGATGTCGCGCTGGTATTTTGGTATCAGCTTTGGCTCAAACTCCCCATTCCGGTCCCTGGGCACGTCAATCTGGAACTCCCCATACTGGCTCTTGAGGTTCTTTGGGGAATGCCCATTGCGTTTGTTGTCTGTCTGTAAATCCCCCTTACGGTTTTTCTCATAACCGAGGGTGGCGTCCAGCTCTGCCTCCATGAGTTCCTGCAAGATGTCTTTGAAACTGTCCCGAAGGAGGGCATAGACATCGGTGACGCTGCTTAAGTTGTTTTCTGAGATAATCTGTCGAATTTGTTCCTTTGCTACTGGCATAAAAACACTCCTTTTCGATAAGAATTTCCATATCCTAATTCTTACCAAAAAGGAGCCATTTATTTCCAAAAACACAAACTTATTTACACTACCATGAATCTTGTAAAGGTGCAAAGCCTTAATAATTCAATAAAGACTTTACACCTTTTGTTATTATTTGGTTGTAAATCTATGCTTTTATTTTGTCAAGTTCCGCAAGATTTACGCCTAGGTTTGATAAGATAACTTTTAATTCGATGTATCTTTCGTACATTAAATTATAAGTTTCGGACTCTTTATCTTTTGCGGATAGCATCCATTTTTGGACCCTGGAAAATTCTTCAATTGATATTTTCATTAATTCTTCTTTACTCATTTCATCAACCATCCTTTCACCGCCTTTCTGATCGTTGTGCATATAATCAGTATAGCGGATTTGTGTAAAGGTGTAAAGCCTTTATTAAATTATCAAGGTACATGTGTAAGATGTTTGTTATCCCCAATTCTTCCGCTAGTGTTCTATTGGGATTCCGTGACCGTGACCGTCATTTTCTCTTTTTGCATGTTCAATCATCTCCAAATCCCGCTCATCAGGCTCTATTTCTTCTCCTGCATATGCTTTTATATTTTTGTACTTTCGAGTCTTTTTTTATTCCGAAATTAGGAGAATATCATTCCTATAAGATTGATATTGTTCCGAAAATGGAGTATAATGTTTTGGAAAGCGAGGTGTACTCTTTATGTATATGATAGTAAAACAGGCCGCAGAGAAATGGGGAATTTCAGATAGACGTGTGCGCATATTGTGTGCAGAAGGGAAAGTTTCAGGTGCTATTCGTGAAGGACGCCGCTGGATGATTCCGGTAGATACAAGAAAACCGGCGGATGGACGGTTTAAGGCAACAGAAAGTTTACTGGCAGCTATAGACAGGAAGAAACGTGAACTGGATACCAGACGTCCGCTGACGAAGGGGGAAGTGGAACGTCTGACAGAGGAATTCATTATTGAGTATACCTATAATTCAAATGCAATGGAAGGGAATACACTGACCCTGCGTGAGACGGATATGGTTTTGCGTGGCCTGACGATTGACAAGAAACCGTTAAAAGACCATATGGAGGCAGTCGGGCATAAAGAGGCATTTGATTTTGTGCGGGATTTGGTAAAAGAACAGGTGCCTTTATCGGAAAGCATCATCAAGCGGATACATTATCTTGTATTGGCAGATAAACGGGAAGACCGCGGTGTTTACAGAAGAGTTCCGGTCAAGATCATGGGTGCAAAACATGAACCAGTACAGCCATATTTAATCCAGCCTAAAATGGAACAGTTGTTGGAGGATTACAGGAATAATACAGATCATATTATTTCCCAGCTTGCACGGTTCCATCTTGAA
Organism: uncultured Eubacterium sp.; assembly: GCA_910584065.1. Classification (GTDB taxonomy): domain Bacteria; phylum Bacillota; class Clostridia; order Lachnospirales; family Lachnospiraceae; genus Eubacterium_F. The sequence goes on along the minus strand of CAJTZN010000033.1, from coordinate 40,002 downwards.
TTCGAGGGGATTCATCCTTTTATTGACGGAAATGGCAGGACCGGAAGGCTGCTTGTAAACCTGGAATTGATGAAAGCGGGATATCCGCCAATTGACATTAAATTTACAGACCAGATTTCTTATTATAATGCGTTTGATGAATACCATGTAAAACATGATCTTGGTGCAATGCAAAAATTGTTTGCGGGTTATGTGAATGCGAGGCTGGACAGCTACTTGATGATGCTGGAAAAATAACTAAAAACGATAGCACCCATTCAAAAATTGTATCAATCTGGACACGCAATATGGTGTGAGAGGTCGGAATTTCTCGTTTTGAGAAATTCCTCTTACCCGATTGCTAAATATTTGACAGATTGGCAATCTCGGAGAAGTCTATTAGCAAATCGTCATAGATATTGACTTTGATAATGGAATCAAAAGGATATTGAATGCTTATGATATTGCCATCAAAGTAATTAACGGTTACAGTCTTTCGGCGTGGATCCACGATCCAATACTCACGGACTCCGGCATTTTTGTAGTAGTATGCCTTACGAATATAATCATCTGACGGATTACTGGGGGATACGATCTCGATGATAAAATCAGGCGCACCATTGCAGCGCTTCCCATCCAATTTGCTCTTGTCGCATACAATCATAAGATCAGGTTGAACAATGGTGAGAGGAGCATCATTCAATTTTACATCAAATGGGGCATGAAACACTTTGCAGGAGCTTTTCTTGCTTTTGATATAGGTGTTGAGGATAGTAGTCAGCTCTGTGGAAATCGTCTGGTGGATTTCTGATGGGCTAGCCATGTAATAAATTTGCCCATCAAAGACTTCAGCTCTAACATCCTCTGGGAGAGCTTCGTACTGCTCTAAAGTGGTAATTTGAGGTTGTGGCTGTAATGCTGGCATGGTGAACACTTCCTTTCCTGGTTAGTCAGTTTTTACTGACATATTGCAATACCTCCCATCGTTGTGTGTTATAAAAATATAACACAAATGATTATTAAATTCAACAAAAAAATGATAGCAGTTATCTTCAAATGGGTGTATAATCTTTATAAAAGGATGAGGGAGTGTGATTTATGAGCAGGAAGAAAAGAATGGAACGGAAAGCGTATTTTGTGGGAATTCTTCTTTCGCTGATGGCACTTTTTGCGCTGGCGGCGGGGGAGTTGGGGATTATAAAAAAGGCCTGCGCCGCTGAAAAACGTACAGTGAAGGTGGCGTTTTTTCCTATGGATGGCTATCATGAGTATGACGGGGCCGGAAATCCGGCAGGCATGGATGTAGAGTATTTGGAAAATCTGTGCGATTATGTGAACTGGGATATAGAATACATACCATGTGAAAGCTGGGACAAGGCGCTGCAGATGGTTTTAGATCGAGAGGCGGATCTGCTCGGGTCTGCCCAGTATTCCGCGGAAAGAGCACAGCAGTATGAGTATGCGGACCTTGCCAGCGGTTATACGTTTGGCGCCATTGCGGTCAAAAGTACCAGTGAGATTGCCTATGAGGATTTTGATGTCATGGGCGGCATTACCTATGGTGTGGTAAAGACTTATATCAGAAAGGACGAATTTTATAACTATCTGGTGGATTATGGCATACATGAGCCTAAGGTGATCGAGTACGAAAATACGGCTGCACTTCAGGAAGCACTACAAAAAGATGAGATTGACGCGCTCGTACATTCTCTCACGGAAATCCGGGAGGGCCAGAGGGTCATAGGGCGTTTTGCACCTATGCCTTTTTATTATATATCGTGGCAGGGAAATGACGATCTGATTCGCGAACTGAATCAGGGGATTGCGGATGTTAAGATGAACCGGCCGGGACTGGAGAATGAGCTGGCGTCGAAATATTATGACAGCAGGCTCGACCAGACGATACTTCTGACGAATGAGGAGAAGCAGTTTATAAGCGGGCAGGGGACTCTCACGGTGGGATATCCTGATGACTACTATCCGTTTGTTTATGAGAGCGCCGGGGAATGCAGGGGACTTGCCAGGCAGGCGCTGGAAGAGGTGTCGTCAAGGACAGGCATTCATTTTTCTTATGTAAAGGTGGGAAGCGCAGCGGAGGCGAAGGAACTTTTGAGGGCGGGAAGGATAGATGTTTTTAGCTGTTTTGGAGAGACGGCAGGAAACATAAAAGGGACAGGTCTTGCGCTGACAGATAAGTATGCACAGGCATCTTATGCGATCGTGATGAAAAAGAACAGCAAGGCGGAATCCATAGGGAAGGTCGCGGCAGAGAAAGGAATTGCAGCGGAAAATAACGCATTGGATTTCTGGGATGAAGGGATGGAGGTTCTTGCCTGCGATACCCAGTACGACTGCCTGCAGGAGGTGAAGTCAGGGAGAGCGGATGCAGCTATTTGTGACGGTTATCTGGCGGAATATTTGCTGGGTACGGATTTACAGTTTAACAATATGGAAATATACAGTGTACTAAGTGAAAGACATTTGCTCTACATGATGGTGCGGGAGGAAGATCCGTTGCTGCTCAGCATACTGAATAAGGAACTTTTGGAAGTCAGTGATAAAATGGTCAGCGACTATATGCTGCAGGATAATTTCTACTCGAAGATGAGTATAGGGAGTTTTATCAGGGACAATAGCGTCATCATTATTGTATTACTGTGCGCGGCGGCGGCCCTGATCATTCTAGTCTTGTACCGGATGCTGAGAAGCAGCAGGCACATACAGGTATTAATGTACAGGGATACGGAGCTCGGTATCTGGAATCTGAGTTATCTCAAGTACAAGGTGTTATCACAGCTGTCCGGTGACAGGAAATATGCGATCGTCTATACCGATATTACACAGTTCAAACGGTATGGTGTCCTTTATGGATGGCAGGCGAGCAGAAGAATTTTGGAATTGTTCGTGGAGGTGGCTTCCAAGGAACTTGACGGTGAAAAGGAACTGTGTGCCAGAAATTATGGCAGTCATTTTGCGCTTTTTGTAAAATATGAAGATTCGGAAAGCCTGGAGAGGCGTCTGAAAGATATTGCGGATAAAGTGTCGCACAGAATATATGAAGAGGTACAGATCCATATGGCCGTCGTGATGGGAGTGTGCAGAATTCCGGAAAAGGGCAGCGATATCGAACTGTTTCTTTCCTACAGTATTCAGGCGGCGGATTCCTTAAAGGGCAGCTATTCCAATAAGGTACAAATTTACGATGAAGACCTGATCAGCCAGCTGAAAGAATATGATAAAAAAGAGAAGCTTTTGGAGTCGGTGGACATCAATAAGGATTTTGTGGCTTATTATCAGGCGAAAGTGGATATCAGGGATGAGCAGGTGATCGGTGCGGAGGCACTGATCAGGTTTAAAGACCCTACAGACAAGGGCGCGATCCGGGCGCCGGGATTTTTTGTGCCTTACTATGAGCAGACAGGGAAAATTACGGAGATTGATTTCTTTGTGATGGAAGCCGTGTGCAAAATGCTGAGAAGACGCATGGATGAAGAGAAGCGGGTTGTTCCCATATCCTGCAATTTTTCCAGATTGCATTTTATCCAGCAGGGTTTTGTGGAGAGATTCGAGGATATTCTGAACCAGTATCAGGTGCCGGTGGATCTGATCGAGGTGGAAATTACCGAAACACTTGTCATGGAAGAACTGGAACAGCAGAAGATCATGGAGACAGTAGATGTACTCAAGCAAAAGGGTGTCCATCTTTCTATCGATGATTTTGGCTCGGGTTATTCTTCGCTGGGGGTATTTGAGCAGATACCGGCTTCCGTCATTAAGCTTGACCATTCTTTCCTGCTGAATAAAGAAAACCGTAAACGACAGGTGAAGATTATGCGCAATATTGTCAATCTGGCAAAGGATCTGGATGCCCAGGTGGTGTGCGAAGGCGTGGAGACGGACAGGGATGCGGAACTTATGATGGAGATCGGGGCATATGTGGCACAGGGGTATCGCTACTGTAAGCCGATCCCGGAGGCGGATTTTGAAAAAATGATTGATGAAAGAAAGTCCGTTTAAAAGGTGTTGTTAAACTCTTTAAAATTTCCACCGCTAAGTTATTAGTGCGCTGTACCGTTCATATTTAGCTAAAGGTGTAAAGCCTTTATTAAATTATCAAGGTATATGTGTAAGATGTTTGTTGATGATATCTGTATTTTCCTGCTTTTCTTTCTCAAAAAATTTCAAACCAATTTATTTTCTGGTATATCCTCCAATACTTTGAAAAATTTTGTGGGATGGTTTAAAATATAATTATTATTATGGACATTTTGCCAAACGAATTCGTTTTCATTATATAAACAAGAAAAAGGGGGCGGTTGTGATCAGGGATCGTCATATGGAGTGGGTGGAAACATTGTATGAAAAATACAGCGATGCGGTGTTCCGTACCGCGGTCATATATTTGAAAAGCGAACAGGAAGCGTACGATATTGTACAGGAAGTGTTCCTAAAATTGCTGCGCCATATAAAACTTCCCCGCCCAAAGCTGCGCCAATCCATACCGCCTCACCCCGGCATGTTCCAGGATGAGGCCCATGAAAAAGCATGGCTTCTCCGGGTGGCGATCAATTGCTGCAAGGACCAGTTAAAAAGCAGCTGGCGAAAAAAGCGTGTTTCATGGGACGATTATAAGGATGGCAGCGGATCGGCGGTGCAGAAATGGGAAGAACAGAGCGCGGATACAGAACGAAAGCACACGCTGTTGTCGGCGATACACAATCTGCCGGAAATGTACCGGGAGGTCATATATCTGTTTTACTATGAAGAATATACCGCCGAAGAGATCGGGCGATTGATCGGGAAAAACCCGTCTACCGTCCGCTCGCGCCTGCAGAAGGCCAGAGAACTGTTAAAGAAGGAATTAAAGGGGGAATGGATATGAACGAAGAGCAGTTGAAACAAGCGATCGGGGATATCCGGATGCCGGATGAGAAAAAAGACGAGGTGTGGCAAAATATCGTGAAACAGGCGGGCCGGCAGAAAGCGTCGCGCCGGAAAAAGGCGGCTGTGGCTGCCGCAATCGTTTTTCTTTTGTTACTTCCGGCCAGCGTCTACGCCGCGGGCGGGTTTTCCTGGATCTGGGAGCCGGGGGAAGAAAAAAATGAGATTCTGGACAGTCGTTTTGGCACGGAGAGCGTAAGCGTAGAGGCCGGGGGATTCCGCTTTTGCGTGGAAAAGGCGTGGTATGACGATCAGATGGGGATTGCCTTTTTCTATCTGTCCGTGACGGATGTCTCGGGAAAAGGACGGAATCCGGCTGGATATCAGAAATTTGCCCTCGATCCTGATCGCGAGGAAAACATCTGCTTTACTCTTTGGACGGGCGGCGGTTCCTCTTCCATGCGCAGCTCGTATGACGAACCACATTCGACGGAACAGACGGCATATTTTTATATCGAATTGGAAGCATCCGACGATGAGGCAGTCCGCAATATCAACAGGATCTTCATTGATATTGAGCAGATAGAACAGGAGGAGGACTTGGAGCTGCAGGGGAAGCAGATCGAACATAAAATGATTCGGCTATCCAATATTTCGCAGATGCCGGTGCTGACATGGAGCCTGGAAGCGCAGGAGGCAAACGGCAGGACGCGCCTGGCACAGGTAAAGGTTTCTCCGATCCTTGCCCGCATTCAGGATATTGCGGAGCCGGATTTTGTAATCGTGTGCCGGGATGGCAGTCAAATCGACGACCGCCGTTTTCTTTCCTCGGGTTCCGCTACGGAAGAGGAACTATTTGAACAGACATACCGTTATGAGTATGTCGATTTGGACCAGGTGAGTGGGATACGGATCAATGGACAGTTTTATCCGGTGGAAAACGCCGAAAGGGAACCCGACGGCGAGAATGGACAGGAATCCCCGAAGGACGCTGGACATAAAACTCAGAGCAACGCGGAGAAGGAACCCGGCGGCGATGCCATACAGCAACCACACGGCGACGAGAAGGGAGGCGGAACGGATGAGTAGGCGAAAAACTTTTTTTTATATTTTGCTCAGTTTATACAGTCTGCTTCTTTTCTGCGCCTGCGGCAGGCAGGAAACGGAAAATCTGGGGGAAGAATACCAGGAGGGCATGGATTATCAGGCCAGTCTCGGGCAGCAGTCCATGCCCCAGATACAAAAAGCGGGAGACGGATACTATTTTCTCGTGTCGGATCGTTTGTATTATTATGCTCCCTCGATGGAGCAGGCCATCCCCGTGTGCGGGAAGGCAGACTGCGATCATACGGGAGAGGACTGCCACGCGTATATGGGATCGTTTGTCAATGAGATCAATTACTATGACCATAAAATATATTACATTGCGGAGGATAAAGATGAAATCGAGAAGGTCGGCCGGTATTTTCTGTGGTTTGTCAGCGAGGATGGCAGCCAGCGGGAAAAGGTGGCCCAGATCGCCACGGTGGAAGAGGATGGCGGCGTTGGTTTCCAGCTTTGCGTTCACAGGGGCTATGCCTATTTTGTCGTTGACATAAACCGCGGCGTAGATAAAAAAACGAAAACAGCCGTGCAGAAAATAAATCTGGAAGGGGCGCCGGTCTGTTCGGAAGTGGCTGTCTATGAAGGATATTGTCCAGGCATCAAAGATCTTACCGCTTACGGGAATATCCTGGTCGTGAGTGGGTCGTCAGCCGATACTCCGTATGGTGACGCCCCTGTACACACTGATTTTTTCGATATCCGGGATGGAAGCCGGCAGCAGGACGTATTGTATGATCCAGCTCCCCATTTTGAATGGAGCATCAGTCTTCTGTGCAAGCGTGGGAATGAGGTGGTCTACCAGGATTCGAACAGCCGGAAACTATTCTCCCTTGATCTGGGATCAGGCGAAACAAAAGCGTTGGCGCAGTACGGGACGGTTCATGTGTGCTCCGCTCTGGAAGGAGAATATTTTTATACGTGCAATTGGGCCGAATGCCGGGAAAAAAGTAATTTCGAGGATTATGGCATCGAGGTGTTCGGCGCGGATGGGAATCAAGTCGCGGCGATACCGATGAAGGAGGAGATGAGCTGGGAGTACGGCGACGGATCGTATCTTTTTGCCATCGGATTCCATGAAGGGAACCGCACCGTTTCCATCATCGACAAAGAACAGATGTTGAAGGGAGAAACCGAGTGGAAAACAGTGTTGACCGTGCCGGGAGAAGATGCGGGTGATGCGGAAAGTTCGGAAGATGCAGATGATGCGGGAAACGAGGGTGATGCGTATGAGGATGGAAGCGAGAAGGATTTTATGGAATAAAAAAAGTTTGATATTGCTGCTGCTGTTTTTGGCGGTAAATACCGTACTGTTTTATGATGACTCGATCCGCGGTTACGTGCCGCGCGAGGCGGACGAGATACATAAGGTAGATTTTACCAAAAAGCTGGATGAGATCCGTGGGCGGATCGCGGGATGGGAACATGTGCCGATCTTCCGGCACGCGGAGCACGCGCGGGAGGATGAGAAAATGCTGCGTGATTACGGCAGGCTCGTATCCGTTCGCGGAACGACGCACCGGGCGGAGGGCATCAGTCTGTGGTTTACTGCCTCCACGCCCCATTATCTGACGCTGCTCTTTTGCCTTTGGCTCGTGTTCGTTACGTTTGAAACGGAAAAAAGCGGGTTGTTCCCGCTCGTCTATGCCGCGAAAAGCGGACGATTCCCGCTTGCCCTTCGCAGGTTGCTTCTGTATCTGGCGGCCGCGCTCGGCGGCAGCATGCTGTACGGGTGGCTCCTGCTCGCCATCGCCTGCCTGAAAACGGGCAATTATTCGGCCCTGTGGCAGCCGGTGCAGCTGGTAGCGGGGCTAGAGAACTGTATGCTGCCGGTCAATGGCATTACGTTTGTACTCCTTGTGACTGTGCTCTCGGCATTTGGCATTTTTGCCGTCGTGCTTTTGTTCTGGATGTTCCTGCTGTTGATCCATAACCAGAAGATCGCCTTAACGGTGTGCGGTCTGTTATTCGTGGCAGAGTATTTCTTTTTCCGCTGGATTCCGGAGCAGAGCCGGTGGAGCCTGCTCAAATATATCAATATCATGACGATGCTGGATCTTCGCCCCCTGTTCACGGACTACCGTTTGTATACGGTGGGGCCGTTTGTGCTGGAACGGACGACGTGTGTCTGCGCGGCCGTTTTTTTGCTGGCTGGTGTGATGGCCGTCCTCTGCTTATTTCTTTCGGTCAGGCGGCGGCCGTTTTACCAGAAACAGCTGGTCGAGCGGGTGATTGAATATACGCTCCGCCGCTTGCGCGCCGCGCTGTGCGGCATGCCGGGGCGGTGTTGGGAATGGTACAAAATGCTTGTGCCGCAGCGGGGATTGTTTGTGATCGTATTTTTTCTGGCCGTCCTCATACGAGAGGTGTGGCAGCCGGCGTCCGCCGCGCAGCAGATCACACTTGGGAGCGAGGGAGAGTATATGGCGGATTTTTATGAACAATGGGAGGGTCCGGTGACGGAACAGGTGTGGGAAGAAATCCAGGCGAGGGAGGAGCAGCTGGAAATGCTGATCGAACAGGGCAATCCCGCGTCGGGGTATTACGCAGCCGGTCTGCGGATCGTCCACGAGCGGATGGATCATATCGAGAAGAATGGGGAAAAGGGATTGTGGCTCGTCGATCCGAGCGGGTATGAATATATACTCGGGAGGAAAGGGGAGGAGAGAGAGATGCAGGCGTCGCTGCTCGTACTGTTTTGTCTGGCAGCGCTCATAGCGGGGATCGTCACATTTGAAAGAAAATCCGGGATGGAACATGTGCTGCGGACGGCCCGGTACGGGCGGAACCGGTTGCAAAAGAGAAAATATGCGGTGATCGTCTCGCTGACTGTCCTGTTCTGGCTGGTCGCAAACGGGATGGAACTTTATCATGTGCGGCAGACCTATCCGCTGGGTGGATTTTCTGCTCCTGTAGAAAGCCTGTCCTTTATGGAACAGCTGCCATGTTCTGTTTCCATCGGGGCGTACTGCCTGCTCGTCTACGGGGTCCGGCTTTTGTGGTTTCTTGTACTTTCCCTTTTGTACACGGAGGCTGCGAGCTGGTGCAGCAGCCAGGAAATTGGCATTTTGATCTGTTCGTTTACGCTGCTCCCCTCGATCCTGTATCTGATGGGGATGGAAATGTTTTCCCGTTTTGCGGTAGTAAAACTGATCCATGTTTCCCATTTTTTCCGGCAGGGATATGGCGGCATAGGAAAACAGGCGGCCGCATTTATCCTGGCCCTATCCGTATTATGGTTCAGCGTTTGGTGTCACAGCAGACGGTAAATGATGGCGGCGATCACGATCCCGATGATGCTGGCGATCGTAAACTTGATCTTTAGCCCAAACGTCAGGATCAGGACACCGAGATCCAGTGTCAGGGGTGTGTCCAGTCCGAAGGTTCTCCCGAACGAGAGCCACGAGAGGGCGGATATGCCGCTGGTGAGCTGGGCGATAAAGCTTCCGAGTACGATCCCTGCCAGAAGGAGCAGGAATAACGACCATGTATTTTTTCCGGTCCTAGCCATAATGTTTCCTCCTTTCGCACAAATCTTGCGTATTTCCTGTGTGAATAGGCGGCTCTGCCGCCTGGTCTTTGTATCATGCCATGCCTTAGTCATAACATTTATCATAATAAACGAAAAATGTAAAAATTTCAATAAAGAAAAAAGGAAATTCCTCTTTCGCGTTGAATTGTTTAAGTGTAGAGGTATTTCTTTTGAGAGGAAAGGATTACATACATGACGTTACGAGAGGAATTTGAAAAGCGGGAGCACGATATATTCAGTCCGTATGCCGCGTTCAGCGACAGCTCGGAGGGAAGGGACGTCTACGAGGAACCGTGTGATCTGAGGACGATCTATCAGAGGGACCGCGACCGGATCCTGCATTCCAAAACGTTCCGCCGGCTGAAAGGGAAGACCCAGGTATTCCTCGCCCCGGAGGGCGACCATTACCGGACGAGGCTGACACATACGTTAGAAGTGTCCCAAAACGCCAGGACCGTAGCGAAAGCACTGCGGCTCAATGAAGATCTGACCGAGGCGATTGCGCTCGGGCATGACCTCGGGCACACGCCGTTCGGACACGCAGGTGAGCGGGAATTGAACCGCATCTGTTCCGATGGGTTCCATCACCAGCGGCAGAGCGTGCGCGTGGTGGAAAAGGTAGAAAAAAACGGAGTGGGGCTGAACCTGACAAAGGAAGTGCGAAACGGCATATTGAACCATTCGACGGCGGGATCTCCGGCGACGCTCGAGGGAAAGATCGTGCGCATCTGCGATAAGATCGCCTATGTCAATTCCGATATCGATGACGCGGTGCGCGGGCGGGTGATCCGCGAGGAGGATCTGCCGGCGGAATGCGTAAGCGTACTCGGAAATTCGCTGCGGGAACGGCTGAATACACTGATCCACGACATCGTGATCCACAGTATGGGGAAAGATGATATTATCATGTCGGAGGAGACGAGCGAAGCGCTGCGGAAACTCCGCCAGTATATGTTTGAAAACGTCTATATCAATTCGGCGGCCAAGGCGCAGGAGGGAAAGGCGGAACGCATGATCCGCCAGTTGTTTGAATATTATATGGAGCATGTGGAGCAGCTGCCGGAAGAGTATACGAGGATGGTGTGGGAACAGGGGGAAACGGTGGAGCGTGTTGTCTGTGATTATATCGCGGGCATGACCGATCATTTTGCCGTCACCACGTTTCAGAACCTGATGGTGCCGTCAACATGGCAGATTTATTGATATCAGGGTTAATGATACGTCAGGGCGGCGCAGCAGCAGGCAGGAAACGACAGGAAGGTGGACATGTATTACAGCGAGGATGTGGTGGAGGAAGTGCGGCAGCGCAGTGATATCGTTGATGTCATTTCCTCTTATGTAAGTTTAAAAAAAAGCGGCAGCAATTTTTTCGGGCTCTGTCCGTTTCACAATGAAAAGTCGCCCTCTTTTTCCGTTTCCGGAAGTAAACAGATGTATTACTGTTTCGGGTGCGGCGCCGGGGGGAATGTATTTACGTTTCTCATGGAGTACGAAAACCTCACGTTCCAGGAGGCGCTCGGACAGCTTGCCGACCGCGCTGGTATGGCGCTGCCGGAGGGGGGCAGTTCCGAGGAAGGGCGGAAACAGCGGGACACGAGGGAGCGGATCCTCGAAATCCACAAGCTCGCTGCCAATTATTTTTATGCGAAGCTGAATTCGGACAGGGGAAAAGGGGCAAAGCAGTATCTGTTCGACAGGCAGCTTTCGGAGGAGACGATCCGGCGGTTCGGCCTCGGATATTCAGATAAATACAGTAATGATCTATATCAATACATGAAAAAGAAAGGTTTTGACGATACTATACTAAACCAGACAGGATTATTTACTTTTCATGAAAAATATGGCGCTGGTGACAAGTTCTGGAACCGCGTGATGTTTCCGATCATGGACAAGACAAATAAAGTAATCGCTTTTGGCGGCCGGGTGATGGGCGATGGAAAGCCGAAATACCTGAATTCGCCAGAAACACTTATTTTTGATAAGAGCAGGAATCTGTACGGCCTGAACTTCCTGCACGGGAAACTGGATCACGGCATCATTATCTGTGAGGGGTATATGGATGTCATCGCGCTGCACCAGGCCGGTTTTACAAACGCGGTCGCCTCGTTGGGCACGGCATTTACCAGCCAGCAGAGCAGTCTTCTCAAGCGGTATTCCGATACGGTGTACCTTTGTTATGACAGCGATGGCGCCGGGGTAAAAGCGGCGCTGCGGGCCATTCCGATGTTAAAAGAAGCGGGGATCACCGTGCGGGTCATTGATATGCGCCCGTATAAAGATCCGGATGAATTTATCAAGGCTCTGTCGGCAGAGGAGTTTAAAAAGCGGATCGATGGCGCGGTAAACAGTTTTTTCTACGAGATCGGAGTTCTGCGGCAGCAGTATGATATGGACGATCCGGCAGAAAAAACAAAATTTATGAATGAAGCCGCGAAAAAATGTTTAGCCTTTGAGCAGGAGATTGAACGAAACAATTATATTGAGGCGTTCTGCCGGGAATACGGGGTGCGCACGGACGATTTCAGGCAGCTTGTCCGCCATCATGCGGCGGCGATGGCGGGAATGACGTATCAGAAACGAAGAGAAGAACGGGAAACACAGAAACAATCTGCGAAAGAGAATGGAACCACACGGATCCAGGGTATACTTCTGACATGGCTGGGGGAAGACCTCTCCCTGTTTGCGGCGCTCAAAGAGGTGGTCGGGCCCGAAGATTTTGTGGACGAGCCGTACCGGTCCGTGGCCACAATGCTTTATGAGCAGGCCGAAACGGGGGCGATCTCGCCGGCGACGATCATCAGCCGGTTCGATAGCAAGGAAGAACAGTCGGTGGTGGCAGGGATCTTCAACCGCCAGGTCAAAGAGGTGAGTGCGCAGGCCGAGCGGGAAAAGGCGCTGAATGAGATGGTGAAGACGCTCAAGAAAGCCAGTTTGGAAAAGAGGAGCAGGGAAGTTACGGATATGAATGAACTACAGAATCTCATTCTGGAGAAAAAGAAACTGGAACATTTGCATATTACAATTCAGAAGTAAGATTGGAGGAAGCTATGAAGCAAAATAAGGATACGGTAGACGAGCAGGCACAATTTATGGAATCACTGAATGCCTTGGTGGAACTGGGAAAGAAAAAGGACGGGGTTCTGGATTTCCGCGACATCAATACGCAGTTCAAAAACATTGACCTGGATGGCGATAAGTCCGAAAAGATTTTGGATTATCTCGAGCAGAACGGCATTGTGGCGATGGTGCCGGACAGTGATGCGGATGACGATATCATACTGGATGTTGACGATGAGCCGACGGAAGAAGAACTGGAAAATATCGAATTTACAGTGACCGACGGCGTCAGCATCGAAGATCCGGTGCGGATGTATCTGAAAGAGATTGGAAAAGTGCCCCTCCTTTCTGCGGATGAAGAGGTAGAACTGGCAAAGCGCATGGAAGAAGGCGATTCCGATGCAAAAAAGAGGCTGGCAGAAGCAAATTTACGACTTGTTGTCAGTATCGCCAAGCGCTATGTCGGGCGTGGGATGCTGTTCCTTGACCTGATCCAGGAGGGAAATCTCGGACTGATCAAGGCCGTGGAAAAATTTGATTACCGCAAGGGCTATAAATTCAGTACGTATGCGACCTGGTGGATCCGTCAGGCCATCACCCGCGCCATCGCGGACCAGGCGCGTACGATCCGTATTCCGGTCCATATGGTAGAGACGATCAACAAGCTGATCCGTGTGCAGCGCCAGCTTCTGCAGGAACTGGGGCGCGAGCCGTATCCGGAAGAGATCGCGAAGGAGATGCAGCTTCCGGTCGAGCGCGTCAGGGAGATCCAGAAGATCTCACAGGAGCCTGTTTCGCTTGAGACGCCGATCGGTGAGGAAGAGGACAGCCACCTCGGTGATTTCATCCAGGACGACAATGTGCCGGTGCCGGCGGAAGCGGCGGCCTTTACCTTGCTGCGTGAACAATTGAGCGAGGTGCTGGATACGCTGACCGAGCGGGAACAAAAAGTACTGCGCCTCCGGTTCGGACTGGACGATGGACGGGCGCGCACGCTGGAAGAAGTGGGCAAAGAATTTGATGTGACGAGGGAGAGGATCCGTCAGATCGAAGCAAAAGCCCTGCGTAAACTCCGCCACCCGAGCCGCAGCAGAAAACTGAAGGACTATCTGGATTGATGATATCAGAGCGAATAAAGCTGTCCGAACGGCTGCGGATGAATGTATCCCTCGTCCCGCATGGGGCCCGGGTGGCGGACATTGGCTGCGACCACGGCTATGCGTCGATCTGGCTCGTACAGCACGGGATCGCGCAGACGGTCATCGCGATGGATGTCCACGAGGGGCCAATCCGGAGGGCAAGGGAGCATATATGTCAGATGGGACTGGATTCTCGTATCGAGTGTCGGAAAAGTGACGGACTGGAAAAATTGTGTCCCGGAGAGGTCGATACGCTTTTGATCGCCGGGATGGGCGGCCCGCTTATGATCCGGATCCTCCGGGAGGGGGCGGCAGTCATGCAGGATGTCCACACTCTTATTCTACAACCGCAGTCTGAATTAGCTGAGGTGAGAAAGTTTTTGATCGGGCAGGGGTTTGTTGCGGTGGAAGAAAAAGCATGTTTCGATGATGGAAAATATTATTTTGCGATATGTGCCAGACGGCGGGAAACCGAGGAAGGTGAGCGCTGGAAAGAGGAGTGGCAGTATCGGTATGGTACATATTTGGTGAAAAAACGTGATCCCGTTTTAAAACGTTACTTGTGTAAAGAGAAGGGAAAATACGAGGAGATCCTTAACAATTTTACCCAGGGACAGGCACAGGCCGAACCGGGAGCAGAGCTGCAGCATAAAATAAACGAGATCGATAAATGCCTTGCACAGATGTCTGCAGGTGAGAAAGGTTAGGTGTAACATGCAGAGCTGCAGCATAAAATAAACGAGATCGATAAATGCCTTGCACAGATGTCTGCAGGTGAGAAAGGTTAGGTGTAACATTTGGAAGAGATTAAGGTAATGGTCAATGGGAGGCCGATGTTCTGTGAGATCGGGACGACACTGCAGGAACTTGCGGTACAGTACGATGAACAGACAGACGGGTGGCCAGCCATCGTGGCCAAAGTAGACGGGGTGGTAAAAGAACTTTGGAATTCCGTAACGGAGGAATGCGAGATCCGGTTTTGTACGTATCAGGATCTGGAGGGGAAAAAAGCATATGTGAGAGGCATTACAATGATCATGCTCAAGGCCTTTTACAAAGAGGTGCCGAAAGACCAGTTCGAGAAGATTACCGTAGAAAACAGCCTGGACACCGGATACTACTGTACGCTGTCCGGCGGCGTGGAGATCACGGATGAACTTCTCGCCAGAGTAGAAAAACGGATGCGCAAATATGTAGATGACGATGTGGTATTTGACAAAAAAACAATGAATGTGGAAAAAGCGATCAAGCTCTTTCACGAGAGGAAGATGTATGATAAGAGCAACCTCATGAAATACCGCAGAAGTTCCAAAGTCAATATATATAAACTGGGCAAGGTCATGGATTATTTTTATGGCCCGATGCCATACAGTACCGGTATGCTTCAGTCATTCCGGCTGGAAAAGTTCGATAAAGGATTTGTCTTTGTCGTTCCGAAATCGTCGGAGCCAGACGTGCTTCCTGCGTTCGTGCCGAGTATGAAACTGCATCGGACGATCACCGAGACGTCGAAATGGGGCGTCCGGCTGGGGGTGGAAAATGTCGGACAGCTCAATGATATCATTGTCAACGGCGGGATGCGTGACCTGATGCTCGTGCAGGAGGCGCTGCATGAGCGGAGGATCGGCGGTATCGCGGAACGCATCGCCTCGACTGGAAAGATTAAGGTCGTGACGATCGCCGGCCCGTCATCCTCTGGAAAAACGACGTTTTCGTACCGTCTGTCGGCACAGTTAAAGACGCTGGGACTCAAACCGCATCCGATCGCGATGGATGATTACTTTGTGAACCGTGTGAATACCCCGAAGGGAAAAGACGGAAAATATAATTATGAATGTATCGAAGCGATCGATGTCGCGCAGTTTAATGAGGATTTGGAAAAACTGCTTGCTGGCGAGGAAGTACAGCTTCCCACGTACAACTTCATCACGGGGGAGAGGGAGTATAACAAACCAGTGATGCAGTTAGATCCGGACGAGGTGCTGATCATCGAGGGCATCCACGGGTTAAATGACAAATTGACCGAGCGGGTTATGCCGGAGAACAAATTTAAAATCTATATCAGTGCCCTTACGACACTGAACATTGATGAACACAACCGGATTCCGACCTCGGACGGAAGGCTTTTGCGGCGCATCATCCGCGACGCCAGGACGAGAGGACATGAGGCGCAGACGTCGATCGCCATGTGGAAATCCGTGCGGAGCGGGGAGAGCGAAAACATTTTTCCTTTTCAGGAGAAGGCGGACGCGATGTTCAATTCATCGCTCGTCTATGAGTTTTCTGCCTTGAAACAATACGCGGAGCCTCTTTTATTTAAAGTGCCGCGCGGAAGCGAGGAGTACGCGGAGGCGCAGAGGCTTTTGAAATTTTTGGATTACTTCCTCGGAATCAATCCGGAGGAAGTGCCGCTGAATTCGATCGTCAGGGAATTTATCGGCGGCGGGATATTATTGGAATAGTGTGAATGAAACTACGGATTCGAAGAAACCTCATCACGTAGTTTCTCGCAAGGCACCGCTTGCGGCACCTTGCTCTATTCACACTTGAAGAACGCAAAATCAGCGTTCTTCAAGAAAATAATTTGGGAATATGAGCAGCACAGATGATCGCACCTGTCCGTACCGAAAGGTCTCAGGTGAGGAAAGTCCGAGCTTCACAGGGCAGGATGCCGGATAACGTCCGGTGGAGGTGACTCCCAGGCCAGTGCAACAGAAATAAACCGCCGGCCGTTATAGCCATCAGGCCATGACGGCCGGTAAGGGTGGAAAGGCGAGGTAAGAGCTCACCGCCTTTCTGGTAACAGAAAGGGCACATGTAAACCCCATCCGAAGCAAGACCGAACAGAGAGCGATACGGCGGCCCGTCGTGCTTTCGGGTAGGTCGCTAGAGCCTGTTGGTAACAGCAGGTCCAGATAGATGATCATCCAACGACAGAACTCGGCTTATCGTGCTGCTCATTTCTTATATTTTGGCAGGTTTTAGATTTTAAAACAAGAAACGCCATCATAAAAAATAGTAAATAAAAAATGAGAAAAATTGAGAGGAAGATATGGAGGAACGATATCAGTTGGCACAGGAGCGGATCCGTCAGATCCTCAGCGAGGATGGCGGAGAAGGGACATACCGTGCTTATTGTCAGAAAGCGGCAGAACTGTTCCAGTCACTGGATCAGGTATTGTGTGCCGTGCAGGCTGGAATCGACGAGGTTCCGGTAGAAGCGTTGAAAGAATGGAACCGTGTGTTATATGAGGATATACGGGATGGGAATTATGAACATTCCTACGCCAATCCCCGCGTCTGCTGCGAGCAGTTTGGAAAAGAAGAAGGCGGCGTCCTTTGCAGCCTGTTTAGCCGGTTCCGCGACGGGATCGACGATGCCTATGACGGGGACAGGGAATCACTTGTCCTTTTGATGGAATTATTTTTGCAGGTGTATACGGTGCTCACGACCGAGCAGGACACGGCCAGGTGGTTAAAGGAAACGCTGTATTATTACGTGCACGATTACGATGAGTACTATACAGAAAAGAATATCAGCAAGCTCCTCGATCCGTCGAGGGACAGACTGGTAAACATCGTCATGGAGAGTGACTTAGAAGACGACAGATACCTGTACTATTATGGCGAACATATTACGGACAATGAAATACGCACCGCGCGCTATATGTGCTCGATTCCACAGGAGACGATCACGCGGATGGCACAGACATTTACCGAAGGATACCGCCAGGGATTTATCGCGGCAGGGATCGATCTGTCGCAAAAGGAAACGGTAGGGATCCGTTATAACATCGGGTTTGAGCGCGTGATCCGGGAGT
This sequence comes from uncultured Eubacterium sp., assembly GCA_910584065.1. Lineage (GTDB taxonomy): Bacteria > Bacillota > Clostridia > Lachnospirales > Lachnospiraceae > Eubacterium_F. Next base: position 22,492 of record CAJTZN010000033.1, on the reverse strand, counting down.
CGGTGCGGCTGTTCGCGAAGATGGGACTCGTACCGGTCATTTTTAAGCAGTCCAATACGCGGGCGATCGGCGTGTGTACGACGCCGGCCAATAAACAGTACATGTATGATCATCGGTTTGACGATGCGCTTTATCTCAATCACGCCCTCATCAAAGAAAAACTGGCCCATGTGGAAAAGGCGTTTGAAGCACACCGGGAGCTGGCGGGAAAATTTGCCGGTCCGGCGCTGATGGAAGTGTTCGGTGAGAAATTGTTTGTTCCGCAGAAAAAGCCGGAAAGCCTGTCATATACGCCTGAACAGCAGAAATTGTCGGTCGGATACCGAAGAGATTATGCCCTCATACAGAGCAGATATATCAAAGAAGAGGAGCGGAGCTTTACGATCATTGCTTTTCCGATCCCGGAGATCGGGGAGGATTTTGAAGATATTTTTGCGGAGACGATCAAATTGAATACGCTCGACATGGAGCTGTACCGCAAGATCCATCAGGCGCTGATCGACGCGCTGGATCAGGGCGACCGGGTTCATATTACCGGCCGGGGGGCGAACCAGACCGATCTCACCGTGAAGCTTCACGAACTGAAAGATCCGCAAACGGAAACAAACTTTGAAAACTGTCTGGCCGACGTCAATATCCCGGTGGGAGAGGTCTTTACGTCTCCGGTACTCAAAGGTACGAACGGCGTTCTCCATGTGACAAAGGTGTATTTAAACGAGCTTCGGTATGAGGATCTGCGCATGGAATTTGAGGACGGGATGATCAGTGGTTACAGCTGTTCGAATTATGACTCAGAGGAGGAAAATAAATCGTATATCCGGGAAAATGTCCTCTATAACAGGGAGACGCTTCCGATGGGGGAATTTGCGATCGGAACGAATACGACAGCATATAAAATGGGCAGGAAATTTGGCATTGAGGCCAAGCTTCCGATCCTGATCGCAGAAAAAACGGGCCCCCATTTTGCGGTCGGTGATACGTGTTATGCGATGAGCGAAGATGTCGTGCTCCATAACCCGGATGGCAAAGAAATCGTGGCCAAGGAAAATGAGTGCTCGGCACGGCGCCAAACGGACATTGAAAAAGCATATTTTAACTGCCATACGGACATTACGATCCCGTATGACGAGCTGGGCGACATTGTCGTTTTCACAAAAGACGGCGGGGAGATCGCCCTGATCCGCGAGGGCCGGTTTGTGCTTGCGGGAACGGAAGTACTAAATGATATGGAATGAAGGGAGAATAATCATGACAAAAGTAGGAATTTTAATGGGCAGCGATTCCGATCTGCCCGTGATGCAGAAGGCAGCTCAGATGTTGGAGAAATTTGGGATTGGGTACGAGATGACGATCATATCCGCGCACCGTATGCCGGATGTATTTGTGGATTACGCGACAAAGGCGGAAGAGAGGGGCATTGAGGTCATCATCGCCGGCGCCGGCGGCGCCGCTCATCTGCCGGGCATGTGCGCGGCACTGTTTGACCTTCCGGTCATCGGCATCCCGATCCATACGAAATCGGTGGGAGGCGTGGACAGCCTGTACTCGATCGTGCAGATGCCATCCGGTATCCCGGTCGCTACGGTTGCCATTGACGGCGCCGCCAATGCCGGTATTCTGGCGGCGAAGATCCTTGCCGTGTCGGACAGGGAACTGCGGAAAAAGCTGAAAGACTATAAGACCGAGATGAAAGACGGCGTGTCCGCAAAAGCAGAAAAACTCGAGAAGATCGGGTATGAGGAATATATCAGGCAGATGTAGGAGACATGTGGTCTGTCGGGTTGGATCATACAGATTGTTTCTGCCAGACTATTTCTGCCAGATTGTTTCTGACAGATTGCAGTTGCAGGATCAGATCTGCCGGATGAGACAGAGCAGGAGCGATTCCCAAAATGGGGTGTCCTGTTCTGTTTTTTCGTCCCATAACACATATTGTTGTTTGGATTTATAGCCGGAGCGGAACAAGAGCAGGTCTCCTGCGGAAAGATCTTTTGGGATAGGAATAAATATCCCTTCTTTTTTTACCTGACAGTTGGATGCCTTGGCCTGTTCGCGGAACTGCGGTTCTACGTAAGCGCCCACGCTTTTATGGATGGCGGTATCTTCCGCCGGCAGATAATAATAATCTTTGTAGTTCGGGAAAAAATGACAGAGCGTTCCTTCCCATAACGGGATGTGGAGCAGGATGCGGTTCTTCTCAAATCGGACGGAAAAACTGCCCGGTTTGCCGTTTTGCGAAAGTGAAGGCTGTTCTTGGCTCGTTCCGCCGTTTCGAGAAAGTGCAGGCTGTTTCTGGCACAGCTGGCCTTCCCGGAAAAGCGAAAAAGGAGCGGCTGCAGACGCCCGATATACGACTCGGACCGTATAGCCGGATGTTTCCGCGCGTTCCAACGCAGCAGGGCATTGATAGGCGAGGAGTCCTGCGGACAAATACGTGCCAGCCAGGTCTTCTTTGTTGTGCAGCAAAAGTTTTTCGCGCTCGGATTCCATCGCTTCGTTATCCCGGAAATATTTTTTCTGCATAAAATTAGAATAGACCTGGATGCAGTCCCTGCCCGACAGGAGGTCTGTCCGCGCGAAACCGACAAGTGTTTCGACCGTGGCAAGTTTCAGGTCCGGCGTATGAAAAAGGGATTTCAACGCGCGTATTTCGCGGAATACATCGAAACTTTTTATGTGCTGGAACGGAGAGTCCAGACTATGTTCACGGCACTTTTTTTCTATGTAGGGAATATCGAAGCCGGAGCCGTTGTAATGAACGAGTGTCGTAAAGCCGGATAAAAACCGGGTAAAGGATCCGATGATATCTTTTTCGCTTATATAATCGTCGGCAAACCATTGTCTCGTGTGGAAAAGGCCGTCTCCGGCGTCATACCAGAGGACGCCGATCAGGTAAAGGGAGGATATTTTGGGGGAAAGTCCCGTCGTTTCGATATCAAAAAAACAGAAACGTTCTTTTTCGTCTGGGCAGCACGCGGTAAGGACATCGAGTGCATCGTTTGGGAATGGCTGTGCCTGGTCAAATATTTGCATGGAAGTATATCCCTCCTGTCTGGTCAGATCATTGGTATCGTCCATGTCAGTATAGCATTTTTGCGGTCAGAAGTCCATGGCGTTGTGGTCAGTCTTTTATATTTTTCGGAAAGTTTGGGAAAACTATTGAAAAGTTATCGTGGAAAATTTTTCAATCCTGTGTTATGATAAGCTATAAGCGTAAAATGGATCAGACAAAAATAGCAGGAAGGATACATCATGATTACGAAAAAGAAGGAACGACTAAAAAAACTAAAAGGAAGAATGCAGGGTAGCCTGAGCGGTTTCTTTCGGGCGTGCATTGTAGGGGCTCTCGTCTTACTGCAATTTGGGATCATCGTCCTGACGCCGTTTCTGTTTCGAGAGTATGCGGTTCAGTTTTATATTTTAATTGAACTTTCCGGAGTGTTTGGTATACTGGCTCTCACGAATGACAGCAGAAATTATTCATATAAATTCTCTTGGCTCTGTATGATATTGATCTTTCCAATTTCCGGACTGATCATGTTTAATCTCTGGGGAAAGGTCGGCAAGAAGAATAAGTTGAACATAGCGATCGCGGAGCAGATCAAACATACGGACCGGTGGCTCGTCCAGGATCCGGAAGTCGCGCAGGAATTTTCAGCGGCCCATCCGGTTTCTTCGCGTATGTCAAAATATATGACCGCGAAAGGCGCCCCAATCTTTAAAAATAACACCGCTGAGTATTACGCGTTTGGCGAAGATGCTTTTGAGGACCTGTTTGAAGATCTGGAACACGCGGAATCTTTTGTTTTTTTGGAATTTTTTATCGTGGCGGAGGGGGCGATCTGGGATCAGATCCACGAAATCCTGCTGCGCAAGATCAAAGAGGGCGTGGAAGTTAAATTTTTGTACGACGACTTTGGCGCGCTGTTTCGGACAGGAAAGAATTTTGCGTCCAGACTGCGGGCCGAGGGGTTTGAGGTCGAGGTTTTCAACCCGATCCATAAATACGCGAGCAAGCTGTACATGAACTTCAGGGATCATCAGAAAATCGTTATTATCGACGGAAATATCGGGTATACCGGCGGGTTTAACCTCGCAGATGAATACGCCAACCTGATCGAGCGGTTTGGCGTGTGGAAAGACGCGGGGATCCGCATTCAGGGAGATGCGGTGTGGGGACTGACGATCGCCTTTTTGGAAATGTGGTCGGTGTGCGCGTATAAAAAGGAACTTGACATTGAAAAATACCGCCCCACGCTTACCTTTCCACAGACAAAGATGTACTGCCATGTTCTGCGGGACGGGCCGGCGCTCGGCACGCAGAGTTTTGTGGGAACCGTATATAAGCAGATGATGAATTACGCGGGAAAGATGATGTATGTGATGACGCCCTATCTGATCCTGGAGGAAACGCTGATCCAGAGTCTGATCGAGGCAAAGTGCCGCGGTGTGGACGTGCGTATCATCACGCCGAGCATTCCCGATAAAAAGCATGTGAAATGGCTGACCGAGTACAATTACGGGATCCTTTTGGCTTATGGAATCCGTATTTACGAATACACGCCGGGATTTATTCACTCAAAGGTCGTGATGTCCGAGCACTGTGCCGTGGTGGGGACGATCAATCTCGATTACCGCAGTTTTTATCTGCACTATGAAAATGGCGTCTGGGTGTATGACAGCGAATTTCTGAAACATATCCGCAAGGATTTTGAAGATACGTTTGCGGTGAGCCGCGAGATCAGTTATGAGGAGTGGCTGAACCGCCCGTTCATGCGAAAAGCGGTACAGCATGTACTAAAAGTATTTTCCACGCTCGTTTAGTGGAAAATTTCCACGCTCGTTCAGCGGGAAGAAATGAGGATGACATGATACATTTTATCAAAGGAATACTAGATACGGTAAGTGAGAACCAGATCGTCGTGGAAAACCAGGGCATCGGATTTGAGATCATGGTTCCGTTATCCGTTGTGTCTGCGCTGCCGCAGACGGGAAACGACGTTAAGATCTATACATATATGTATGTGCGTGAGGACTGCCAGCAGCTGTTTGGCTTTCTCACGAAAGATGAATTGGCGATGTTTAAACTGCTCATTACGGTGAGCGGCATCGGCCCGAAGGGCGCTCTCGGGATTTTATCGGTCATGGATGCGGATGCTCTGCGGTTTGCCATTCTGGCCGACGATGCGGTGAGCATCGCAAAGGCGCCGGGGATTGGCAAGAAAACGGCGGGAAAACTCATTTTGGAATTGAAGGATAAGATGGACTTCGAGCAGGCGGTGGAGGGTGTGCTTGATCAGGGCGCGGCCGGCGGTGCTGTTTCCCACGACGCCGGCTCGGCGGCAAACGAGGCGGTGCAGGCGCTCGTAGCGCTCGGTTATACGGGGGCGGAGGCGATGAAGGCCGTAAAGAAGGTGGATGTCATGCCGGATATGACGGTGGAGGATATTTTAAAGGCCGGATTGAAAAATATTTAAGAAGTTTGACATGACAGGAAAGCGATGAAGGCCGTAAAGACGGTGGAGGATATTTTAAAGGCCGGATTGAAAAATATTTGAGAAATATGACATGACAGGAAGGAGAGGGATATGGAAAAACGTGTGATTTCAACCGACGTAATGGAAGAGGATTACAAGATCGAAAACAACCTACGGCCCAAACTCCTCCGTGACTATATCGGGCAGGAAAAGGCAAAAGAAAACCTGAAGGTGTTCATCGAGGCGGCGAAGGAACGGGGAGAGGCGCTGGACCACGTATTGTTGTACGGCCCGCCGGGGCTGGGGAAAACGACGCTCGCCGGCATTATTGCCAATGAGATGGGGGTTCACTTGAAGATCACGTCCGGGCCGGCGATCGAGAAACCGGGGGAGATTGCGTCCATTCTCAATAACCTGCAGGAGGGCGACCTGCTGTTTGTCGATGAGATCCACCGGCTGAACCGACAGGTAGAAGAGGTATTGTATCCGGCGATGGAGGATTTCGCGATCGATATCGTCATCGGGAAGGGCGCCTCGGCGCGCAGCATCCGTCTGGATCTGCCGCGATTTACGCTCGTGGGGGCGACGACGCGCGCCGGGATGCTGACGGCTCCGCTCCGCGACCGGTTCGGCGTCGTAAATAAACTTGAGTTTTATACGGTCGAGGAACTGACGACGATCGTCCGGCGGTCGGCGGGCGTGTTCCACGTCGAGATCGACGAGAGGGGAGCGGTGGAGATCGCGCGGCGTTCCCGGGGGACACCGAGGCTGGCCAACCGGCTGTTAAAGCGGGTGAGGGATTTTGCACAGATAAAATACGACGGCAGGATCACGCAGGAGGTCGCGGATTTTGCCCTTGATCTTTTGGAAGTCGATACGTTCGGACTCGACAACACCGACCGTGAGATCTTGATGACGCTGATCGATAAATTTACCGGCGGCCCGGTAGGCCTGGAAACGCTGGCCGCCAGTATCGGCGAGGACAGCGGTACGATCGAGGACGTGTATGAACCGTTCCTCATACAAAACGGTTTTCTCGCGAGGACGCCGAGGGGACGCGTGGTAACAGAGAAGACATATCAGCATTTTGGACTTAAAGTTCAGGAATAAGGAATAAGACGCAGAGAAAGTGCGCGTTAATAGGACGCGTGGTAACAGAGAAGACATATCAGCATTTTGGACTTAAAGTTCAGGAATAAGGAATAAGACGCAGAGAAAGTGCGCGAATGGAGGAAAATATGGCGAATACAAATGCGGTAAAGGATCCGAAAAACGGGGTGGTGTCTTGCTGGGTGTGTACGGGTGTGCTCATTTTTGCGGATGTGTTCCGGATACTGATGCTCGGACCGTATCACAACGTTGCGAACTGGGTCTTTCTTGTCCTCATCGTGATCTGGGTGGTCATTTCCATCGTGGAAACCGTGAAATACAGGAAGGATAAGGAGCGGAAAATGAGGGGGGAGTGAAGAGGATGCAGAAACAGACGGCTGAACAGGAACAGATTGCCATGCGTGTTTCCAGAAACAGCATTATCATCAACCTGCTTCTTTCCATTGGTAAATTTATCGCCGGGATCGTCGGCAATTCAGCAGCTATGGTTTCCGATGCCGTGCATTCCGCGTCGGATGTGTTCAGTACGGTCATCGTTATGGTCGGCGTTCGGCTGTCGGGAAAGGAATCGGATAAGAACCACCAGTACGGGCATGAGCGACTCGAGTGCGTGGCAGCTATTTTATTGGCAGTCATCCTGGCCGGTACCGGACTGGGCATCGGTTATCAGGGCATACTTGTGATCTGTTCGGGGGATACTGGCCATATAACGGTTCCGACAATTCTTCCTCTCGCGGCCGCGCTCTGTTCGATCGCCGTCAAAGAGGGGATGTACTGGTATACGATTGCAGCTGCCAAAAAAATAAAGTCGGGGGCGTTGAAAGCGGACGCGTGGCACCACCGCTCGGACGCACTGTCCTCGGTCGGCAGTTTTGCCGGAATATTGGGGGCGAAACTCGGCATTCCCGTGTTGGATCCGGTAGCGAGCATCGGGATCAGTATTTTTATCCTCAAAGCGGCGTATGATATTTTTATGGATGCCATCGGCAAAATGACCGATGAGGCCTGCGACGACCAGACCGTGGAACAAATGCGGGACTGTGTGATGAAGTGCGAAGGGGTACTGGCGATCGACGATATTAAAACGAGGATGTTCGGTAATAAAATATATATGGATATTGAGATTGAATGCGACGGCAATATGACGCTGTTCGACGCGCACGCGGTAGCGGAGGATGTTCACGACCGGATCGAACAGGAATTTCCCGATGTCAAACACTGTATGGTGCATGTGAACCCGAATTATGTGATGTAATCCCAAACCGTTACGGGAAGTTAAAAAACTTGTCACGGAATGTTCATATATGTCGTGTACGATATATCACAATAGTTATCTCGGAAAAGGAGGGAGCGCTTATGCGGTTTCGTGATCGATTGCAGCGCATGATGTACGGCAGATACGGGCAGGATCAGCTGGGAATGTTTTGTTTCGCGGCGTATGTTGTAATATGGATCGTATCCATGTTTTTCCGTGGCACGGTGGCAGCTCTTGTGTTAAATACACTGGATCTGTTTTTTGTCGCTGCCTATTTTTTTCGTTTTTTTTCAAGAAATATTTACAAAAGGCAGAGGGAAAACCAAAAGTTTTTATCACTTTGGAACCGGGTGAAAAACTTTTTTAAATTTTACCGTCTCCGTTTTCAGGAGAGGAACGGGGTCAAAAAATTATACCGCTGTCCCAAATGCCGCCAGATCATCCGTGTGCCGAAAGGGCGGGGAAAGATCGCCATTTCGTGTCCGAAATGCCGGTTTGAATTTGTGAAGAGGACGTGAGAAATGTTTGGTTATGTGATGGCAAACAAACCGGAATTAAAAGTCCGGGAATTTGAACGCTACCGGGGGTTTTACTGCGGACTGTGCCGGAAATTGAAAAAGAGGAACGGAGCAGTGAGCCAGCTTACGCTTACGTATGATATGACATTCCTCATCTTGTTTTTGTCCTCCCTGTACGAGCCGGCCGAAAAAGAAGAGCGCAGGCGCTGCCTGATCCATCCGGCGAAAAAACAGGGTATGATCTACAATGAGATCACGGATTATGCCGCGGATATGAATGTTTTGTTATCTTATTACCACTTTAAGGATGACTGGGAGGACGAGCGCAAATGTTCGGCACTGTTTGCCTCCCAGGTGTTTCGTAAGAAGGCGAAGGGGATCGCGGCAAAATATCCGCGCCAGTCGGAGGTGATCGTGTCCCGGTTGGAACGGCTGGCACAGTTGGAGCGGCAGGGCGTGACGAAGTTAGATGAGATCAGCCGGCCGTTTGGGGAACTGATGTCGGAATTATTCGTTTTCCGGGAAGATGCATTTGCCCCGATCCTGCGTCGATTTGGTTTTTTTGTGGGAAAATATATTTACCTGCTGGACGCTTTTCTGGATTTGGAAGAGGACCGGAAAAAGGGGACGTTCAATCCGCTGCTGCAGTCCGGCCAGCCATCTGTGGCTGACGGGATCGTGCACATATTGGACGGTACGATGCGGGAGGCTGTCATAGAATTTGAAAAACTTCCGCTCGAGCAGGACCTTCCGATCCTGCGCAATATTTTATACGAGGGAGTCCGTCTGCGGCTGACGAAAGCTTTGCAGAAGAGAGAAGAGAGAGGAGAACACGATGTATGATCCATATAGTGTGCTGGGCGTGAGCCGCAGCGCCAGTGACAAGGAAATAAAGAGGGCGTACCGGAACCTGAGCCGCAAATACCATCCGGATTCTTTTGCCAACAGCCCGAAAGCGGAGGCGGAGGCAGCGGCGGAAAAGTTCAAGCAGATCCAGGAAGCGTACAACCAGATCGTGAGTGAACGTTCGATGGGCGGTCGCTCCGGCGGCGCGTCGGGTGGTTACGGGTACGGCGGTTATGGAAGGGGCGGACAGTCCTATTCCGAGGAAGACCAGCATCTGATGGCGGCGATGAATTATATCCGGGCCAGGCGTTTTCAGGAGGCTCTCAACGTTCTGGACGGCATCGAGAACCGTGGCGCGCGCTGGTATTATTTTAGTTCCGTGGCCAATATGGGACTGGGCAATAACGTGGTCGCTCAGGAGCACGCGCAGAAGGCGGTTGAGCTGGAACCGGATAATATGGAGTTCCGGCAGTATTACCAGCAGCTTGTGAATGGCGGCGGCTACGGTTCGTTCGGAAGCCCGTTTGGCGGCGGCTATGGCGGCGGTTTCGGAGGTTATGGCGGTTATGGGAATTACGGGGGCGGCTACGGCGGCGGATATGACTCATGCGGTACCGGGAATCTATGCTGCGATCTGTGGTGTGCCGATTCCCTTTGTGAATGTATGGGAGGGGATCTTTGTTCATGCATCTGAATCATACGCGCGCGGCCGCCGGGACGGCGCTCATCGCAGCACTGGGTACGATCCTTCTGCTGATGGGTACGTTTATTCCGGTCAACACCCTGTTTTTTACGGCGATGGCCGCCTATTTGATCGGTTATACGATCAGCAAATATGGTTTGAAATACGGAGCGGCTCAAATGGTGATTTGTGTGCTGCTCGACTTTTTCCTCAATCCCGACAAGCTGCACTGGGGACTGTATCTTTGTCTGGGCGGGTACATTTTTTTGTGCGAACTCGTTTTTATGAAGGGGAACCGTGTGGAGGAACCGAAGAAAAAACTGCGGCTTCAGCTGGTGTGCAACTGGGTCTTGTTTCAGCTTATCTATGTGCCGCTTCTCCTATTTTTCCGCTCGTATTTTCCCGCGTTCGACCTGCCGGCAGGAACGTTTCTCTTATGGCTGGCTGGACAGCTCGGCTGGATCGTTTATGACAAGGCGTACCGCGTATTTATCGGGATGCTGCGGGAGCGAAAACTGTGAGGAAGAATTTGGGGAGACCGTTAAGTTTTTACGTGCTTTTGCCGAAATAATTAAAAGAAGCAAACTATGTTTTTTGTTATGAAAGGAGTCAGACTATGAGTTATAATGCATGGATGCCATTACAGGGAACGAACACACAGCAGACGACCGGTAAAAGTTATGGCTATTCGGCGAAAAAGAGCACAAAGAGCACGAGGAATGCGGACAAGTCAACGAATATGGATTCGATGTGGAAACTTGCCGCAGAGAGTTATGAGCCCTCGGCCGCTGCGAAACAATATCGCACGAACCAAACTTCTGCCAGAAAGACCGGCGCTGCCGATTTTAATTTAAGTAACAAGGCCAAAAAACTTTTGGAAGAGTTAAAAGAGAAATATTCAAACATGGATTTCTATGTGGCTTCGTATTCGAGTGATGAGGAGGCACAGAGTTATCTGAACCGTGGCAGCAAGGAGTACAGCGTACTGATCGATCCGGAGACACTTGAGGCGATGGCGAATGATGCCGATGTCAGAAAGCAGTATGAAGATGTACTGGCCGGTGCTGGAGGCAAATTTGAAGAGATGAAAGAAGAACTCGGAGATGATGCCGATCAGGTAAAAAGTTTTGGCATTTCCATTGACAGCAAAGGAAATGTTTCTTATTTCGCGGAACTGGATAAGATCAGCGAGTCCAGACAAAAGCAGGTAGAGAGCGCCAAATCAAAGAGAGCGGAAGAAAAGGCGAAGGCTGCGAAAGAAGCGAAACAGGAAGAGGCAAAGGAGCGTATGGAGGAGTGGAAGTCCGGCGACACCGAATTTGTAAAAGCAGATTCAATGGAGGAACTGATCGCGAAGATTAAGGATTATATGTCGGGAGCGAATTAGGTCGACACTGAGTTTGTAAAAGCAGATTCAATGGAGGAACTGATCGCGAAGATCAGGGATTATATGTCGGGAGCGAATTAGATCGACATGAGGATGTACGCAGCATACGCAGATTGCGATGCGATATGTCCAACCCGAATGTGCCATCGGGTTGGAGAAGGGGGATGTGGCATTCGGGCGAAGTTCCGGGTGTCCCATCCTTTCTCTATGTTATAGTAACGCGGGAATGTGTGAATCTGTGTGATAGAAACGACGTTTTTCGGATATGGTAATTAGGGAAAGATATCTAAGACAGGATATTAACTTTGAAATGAGGGGATTTTTGTGGTTGAAGCGACGGTCAGCGGAGTTGTTAGTATTGAGGGAAGAATTTTACTTGTGCGCCATACGTACGGTGTGGCGAAAGACCGGATTCTGCTCCCGGGCGGGCATGTGAAACCGGGGGAGATGGCGGAAGAGGCCGTTTCGCGGGAGATTTTAGAGGAGACCGGTGTTTTGGCAAGACCGCTGGGACTGATCGGCGCCCGTCTGAAGAAGGACGAGTGGCTTCTTTTGTACCGTATGCAGTATGTGAGCGGGACGCCGGCCACTGACGGGTATGAGAATAGTGAAGTGCTTTTGCTTTCGCCGGAGGAGGCGGTAAAACGGGAGGACATCATGCCGTTAAGCCGTGAACTGTGCCGCGCGGTCTGGCGGGAAACGGTGGTTGAATTTCCGTATGACCCGGATCTGAAATTTCAGGGGATTCCGGATGCGGAATATATGATCTATGGGTTTTAGGAGAGGCATTTGATAAATTCTAAGATATTGTCATTGAACGGCTGGATGTGATGATATAAAAAGCCAATTTCACGAGGCGGGATCGGTTTAGTGAGATTTAATTCAATGAGGGAAGCGGCCTTTAATTCCGGTTCCACGAATTGCCTGACAACACAGGATATGCCAATACCCATTTTCGCAAATTCGATCAGCAGATCCATATCATTTACTTCTAATATGTGTGATGGCATGATATTATGTTTCGCGTAATAGCTATCTATATGTGTCCGGGAACCGTTTTCTTTGTTGAGCATCATGATATTTCCATACTGAAAAATTTCATCCTCTGAGCAGTTACATTTATTTCGATATGCAGGAGTACAGACAAAAATATATTCAATGATCCCCAGTGAATGATATTGCGAGTTTCCTAATTTGTCCGGCTTTGCGACGAGGGCTAGATCGATCTCACCGTTTTCCATCATGGCGCAGGCGTTCGAGGAAGAGGTACAGGTAATGGAAACATCGGTATCCGGATATTGATGAGTAAATGTTTTCAGGTAAGGCATGAGAAAATATTTGCACAATACATGACTGGCGGCGATCCGCAAGTATCCCGTATTTCTTGATGAGGTCAGGATCTGTTCGGTTTCCGAAAGCAAATGAAACGCCTGATTTACGCTTTCATATAGTAATCTTCCTTTTTCTGTGAGAGTAACGCCTTTCGATCTTCGGATAAAAAGCGTGGTATTTAAACTTTCTTCTAGTTTTTTGATCGCAATACTTACAGCAGGCTGGGAAATATATAATTGTTTTGCTGCTTTTGATATGCTTTTACACTCAGCTACTGACAGAAATATTTTGTATTTGGCAAGGTGATCCATGATATCCATAGTGCGTTATCCTTTTCTTTTTTATAAATCTAATTTATGGCTTTTATAAAAACTATATATTTGAATTATACCATGGTAGGTGATATAATTCAACACAGAAGAACAAAAGGCGGTGCGGTTATTTGAAAACATTTGAATTTGATGGAAATAAGTACAAAATAGCTTCCTTACACCAAAAGGAGTGGGGAAATTCACTGATTTCAGAACTTAGACTGAAAGGGAATGAACGAGTTTTAGATTTAGGCTGCGGGGATGGCGTCTTGACAGAACAATTATCTTTAGCCGTACCGAATGGAACAGTATTAGGGATCGATGCGTCGAGGGGGATGATCGAGACAGCGAAAGGTATTAGGAAAGATAATATCGAATTTCAACAGATGGATATTAATGAAATAAAATATCAGAATGAATTTGATCTTATTTTTTCGAATGCGGCATTACATTGGGTCAAAGACCATAAACGATTGTTGCAAAATGCGTATCGGGCATTAAAGAGAGAAGGGGTCTTGTTATGGGATTTCGGCGGCGCGGGTAATTGCGCTCATTTTATTGATGTGATCCGGGCAAAAATAGAGGATGGTAAATTTGCGGGGTATTTTAGCAATTTTGAGTGGCCTTGGTTCATGCCCTCGAAATTGCAGTATGAAAATTTGGTAGCCTCGGTCGGATTTTCGGATGTTTCGATCATGGAAGTAAACAGGGATCGATATTTTTCGAATGAGGAGGAATTGATTCGGTGGATCGAGCAACCATGTATTGTCCCATTTCTTGCATGTGTGCCAGATCAAGTGAAAGCAGGGTTTCGTGATGAGGTGATCGCAGAAATGATAAAAAGGACACGGCAGCCAGATGGGACATATTTTGAAACGTTTCGCAGGTTGAAAGTATATGCTGAAAGATAAATGATTGAAAGTGAAAGGACTCATGAATATACAATGTATTGACAATGTGTATTATATGTAATATAATAGAATAGAGAAGGGAGATGATGTTATGGCAACAACAAATATATCAATGAGAATAGACGAGGAACTAAAATCACAATTACAGGAGCTTGTGTCCAATCTCGGTATGGACATGACAACTTTTTTTACGATCTCGGCAAAACAGGCGGTGAGAGAACAAAGGATTCCATTCGAAATTTCAATGGAGATACCAAACGAAGAAACAAGAGAGGCAATAGAGGAGGTAAGAAAAATGAAACAGGATCCTTCCTTTGGAAATTATATCTGACAAGAACAGGTACACATAGTGATTTGTTTTAAATCGATTGGGTTACAAAGAGGAATTGGTTGAATAAAATCACTATTTTACATTTTCCCCATTCTCTGCTATAATGTTAAAACATAGGTTCAAACCGAACAATGAAAGGAGAAACAACGATGGGAATGACTATGACACAGAAAATACTGGCGGCCCATGCCGGGCTTGACCAGGTAACGGCCGGACAGCTGATCGAAGCGGACCTGGATATGGTGCTGGCAAACGATATTACCGGGCCGGTTGCGATCCACGAGGTCGCGAAGCTGAATAAAAAGACAGTATTTGATAAGGATAAAATTGCGCTTGTCCCCGATCATTTTACGCCGAATAAGGACATTAAATCGGCAGAACACTGTAAATGCGTGAGAGAGTACGCCAATGAGCAGGGGATCACGAATTATTTTGAAGTGGGGGAGATGGGGATCGAACACGCCCTCCTTCCGGAAAAAGGATTGATCGTGGCAGGCGAAACGTGTATTGGCGCGGATTCCCATACGTGTACATATGGGGCGCTGGGGGCATTTTCTACTGGCGTAGGAAGCACCGATATGGGCGCAGGTATGATCACCGGAAAAGCCTGGTTTAAAGTGCCGTCGGCAATCAAAGTCGTGTTGACCGGCAGCCTTCGCCAATGGGTCAGCGGAAAGGATGTGATCCTTCACCTGATCGGCAGGATCGGAGTGGACGGCGCGCTTTACCGCTCGCTGGAGTTTACGGGCGAGGGAGTGAAAAGCCTTACGATGGATGACCGCTTTACGATTGCCAATATGGCGATTGAGGCCGGTGCGAAAAATGGTATTTTCCCGGTCGATGAGAAAACGATCGCATATATGAAAGAGCATTCGTCAAAGCCATACCACATCTACGAACCGGATGAGGATGCGCCGTATGACGAGGAGATCGTGATCGACCTGGATAAACTGGAACCGACCGTCGCATTTCCGCATCTGCCGGAAAATACAAAGACCGTAAAAGAAGCGGGTGACGTGGCGATCGATCAGGTTGTCATCGGTTCCTGCACGAACGGAAGGATCGGAGATCTCCGCGCGGCAGCACAGGTGCTGGAAGGAAGAAAGGTAAAAAAAGGAATCCGCTGCATCATTTTCCCGGCCACGCAGGCGATTTACCTGCAGGCGATCGAGGAAGGGCTGATTCAGACATTTATCAAAGCGGGTGCTGTCGTCAGCACACCGACGTGCGGCCCGTGTCTCGGCGGACATATGGGAATCCTGGCGGCAGGTGAGCGCGCGGTTTCCACGACAAACCGAAACTTTGTGGGACGGATGGGGCATGTCGATTCGGAAGTGTATCTGGCAAGTCCGGCCGTGGCGGCGGCAAGTGCTGTGACAGGGAAGATTTCGGAACCAGCGGAACTGATGGAGTGATCAGAGAAAAAATAAATTTTTTATTCTGCAAGTTTGTGCGCGCATGCCCAAACTTGTGTGATGCATAATATATGGAGGTAAAGATGAAAGCATTAGGAACAGTTTTTAAATATGGCGACAACGTAGATACCGATGTCATCATTCCGGCCCGTTATCTGAACTCATCAGATCCGGCGGAACTGGCGTCGCATTGTATGGAAGATATTGATGCTGATTTTGTAAAGAATGTCAGTAAGGGAGATATCATCGTGGCAGAGAAAAATTTTGGCTGCGGTTCTTCGAGGGAACACGCGCCCTTGGCGATTAAAGCGGCCGGTGTAAGCTGCGTCATCGCGGAGACATTTGCCCGCATTTTTTACCGGAATGCGATCAATATCGGACTGCCCATTATTGAGTGCCGGGAAGCGTCCCAGAACATCAGCGCCGGAGATGAGGTGGAAATTGACTTTGACAGCGGCGTGATCGTCAACAAAACAAAGAACCAGACCTACCAGGGACAGGCATTTCCGGAATTTATGCAGAAAATCATCAAGGCGGAGGGATTGATGAATTATATCAATAACGAAGCGGGCCGAAGGGCTTGAACATATGACAAGGATGTAGCAAAATCGGCATATCTATGAATATATCAGTAATTCAATATGCAAAAGAGCCGTCCCCTGCTGACTGCTCTTTTGCATAATCTTTATTTTCTTGGCATTACTAGTATTGAACTCGGATTAAAAAAATGATATGATAAAGGCATGAATGGGAGGGGAGTATAATATGGCAGATATATACGATGGGGCATTCCGGACAATACTAAGTGACTGCCGGAAGCTGGTGATCCCCGTGATCAACGAGATATTCGGGGAAACATACACAGGAGAGGAAGAGATTCGTTTTTTCCCTAACGAGCATTTTTTAGACCAGCAGGACGGGGCGGATAAGAAACGAATCACGGATACAAATTTTACGGTATTCGGAAAGAAACCAAAGAAATATCATATTGAGTGTGAGAGTAGCCTGCCGGACGGGAAGATCATGATTAGACTTTTTGAATATGACGCGCAGATCGCGCTCGACGAGGGCGAGGTCACAGAAGAGACGTTGACCGTGACATTTCCCAATACGGCGGTCCTGTACCTTCGGACATATAAAAAGACACCCAATAAGATGAAGTATGTGATCATCACGCCGGGAGGGACGCTCCGGTATGATATACCGGTCATGAAGAGCCGGACGTATTCACTGGATGTTATTTTTGAAAAAGGCCTTCTAATGCTGATCCCATTTTATATTTTTTCACATGAGAAAAATCTTTCGGAGTATAATGATAACGGGGAGAGGCTAGTGTATTGTACCGTTCATATTTCGCCAAATGACTTGCCTGAATTTCCATCTGCCGCGTTGGCTTCATTCGACGATGCCACCGCATCGCCTCATTCAGCCGCCTTGCAGATGAAAATTCATTCTACGCCATTTGGCTGAAAATGAACGGTACAATACACTGGCGGAACTGAAAGCGGAATACCGGAACATCTTAGAACGGCTTGACGGGCTGGAGCGACAGGGAGTGATCGGGTCGTTTGACAAGCGGACGATCATAGAACTCTCGGGCGATGTGATCAGGGAGATCGCGCGGAAATATGAGAACGTGCAGAAAGGTGTAGGTGATATGATGAGAGGACCATTGATCGAAACGAGTGCGAGGAAGATCTTAAACCAGGGAATCAGACAGGGAATCAAACAGGGAATGGATCAAGGTATTAGCCAAAACCAGAGGGAAACGGCGCTTCGGATGCTGAAAAGAGGCAAGCAGACAATTGAAGAGATTGCAGAAGATACGGGACTTAGCGTAGCAGAAGTTGAACAACTCGCCGGCATGCAAACAGTGTAGAACGGCAGGGGTGCGTTGCTTTATTTCAGGTATCAGGATCAAAGATCATAATTCGATAAAAAAATGCTTGATTCTTTGCATGAAGTGTTATATAATACTTGTCAGACAAAGGTGTCAGAGGAGAAATACGCGCTAGAAGTGTTTCTCCCTGGCATCTTTTTGATGATTTTACCAAAGAACAAAGAAAATTCTTTCGTGCAAACATCAGGAAACGATGATGCGTGCGCTGCAAAAAACGTTGCGCTTCCATGCAGGAAAACGGCGCAGGAATGGAGAGTCATATGAGTGGAATGTATAAGGAAGAAGTGAAACGGGAATCAGTTGGGCTGTATGACCCGGCTTTTGAACACGATAACTGCGGGATCGGGGCCATTGTCAATATTAAGGGGAAGAAAACGCACGATACCGTAAAAAACGCGCTGGAGATCGTGGCACATCTGGAGCACCGCGCCGGAAAAGACGGCGAGGGAAAAACAGGGGACGGCGTCGGGATCCTGCTGCAGATTTCCCATAAGTTTTTCCAAAAAGCGGCGGGACAGATGGGGATCGATCTCGGCGGGGAGAGAGAGTACGGGGTCGGCATGTTCTTTTTTCCGCAGGATGAATTACAGCGCAATCAGGCAAAGAAAATGTTTGAAACGATCGCCGACAAAGAGGGACTGCCGTTCCTCGGATGGCGTACGGTGCCAATGGCGCCGGAAATACTGGGCAAGGCGGCCGTTGCCTGCATGCCGTGCATCATGCAGTGTTTTATCGGCAAACCGGCAGACGTCGAAAAAGGACTTGACTTCGACCGCAGGCTCTACATCGCCCGCCGTGTATTTGAACAGTCAAATGAAAATACGTATGTCGTTTCCCTTTCGAGCCGCACGATCGTCTATAAGGGAATGTTTCTCGTGTCACAGCTGCGGCTGTTTTTTGACGATCTTCAGGATGTGGATTATGAGTCGGCAATCGCAGTCGTTCATTCGCGGTTCAGCACGAATACGCAGCCGAGCTGGCAGCGCGCCCATCCGAACCGTCTGATCGTCCACAACGGCGAGATCAATACGATCCGTGGTAATGCCGATAAAATGCTGGCGCGCGAGGAGACGATGGAATCCGGTTGCCTGAGCGGGGAACTGCACAAGGTGCTTCCCGTCGTAAACACCGAGGGATCGGATTCGGCCATGCTCGATAATACGCTGGAATTTCTCGTGATGAGCGGGATGGAACTTCCGCTCGCCGTCATGGTGACGATTCCGGAGCCGTGGGCGAACAACCGGTATATCAGTGACCGGAAAAAAGATTTTTACCAGTACTACGCGACGATGATGGAGCCGTGGGACGGCCCGGCCTCCATTTTGTTTTCGGACGGGGATCTGATGGGTGCTGTTCTCGACCGCAACGGCCTCCGCCCGTCCCGTTATTATATTACCGATGACGACCAGCTCATCCTGTCTTCGGAAGTCGGCGTAATGCCGATCGCCGAGGAGCATGTCGTGAAAAAAGACCGGCTCCGTCCGGGGAAAATGCTTCTCGTGGATACGGTAAAAGGAGAACTGATCGACGACGACGAATTAAAGGAAATGTACGCGTCAAGGCAGCCGTACGGCGAGTGGCTCGATACGAATCTTGTCAACCTCAAAGACCTTGCGATACCGAATAAGCGCATCAATCCGTATGATTATGAGGAAAGTCTTCGTCTCCAGAAGGCGTTTGGCTATACGTATGAGGAAGTAAAGGCTTCCATTCTCCCGATGGCGAAAAACGGGGCGGAGCCGATCGCGGCGATGGGGCACGATACGCCGCTGGCAGTGCTGAGCGGCCAGCCGCAGCCACTTTATAACTATTTTAAACAACGGTTTGCGCAGGTGACAAATCCGCCGATTGATGCCATCCGCGAGGAAGTTGTCACCTCGACGACCGTATACATCGGGGAATCGGGAAACTTACTGGAAGAGAAGGCGGAGAACTGCCATTCCCTGAAAATTGATAACCCGATACTGACGAATACCGATCTGTTAAAAATAAAATCCATGGACGTAAAGGGATTTAAAGTAGCAGTGATCCCGATTACGTATTATAAAAACACATCGCTCGAGAAGGCGATCAACCGTTTGTATCTAGAGGCAGACCGCGCATACAAGGACGGCGCGAACATCCTCATCCTGTCCGACCGGGGTGTGGACGAAAACCATGTGGCGATACCGGCGCTCCTCGCCGTATCGGCGATGCAGCAGCATCTTGTCACGACAAAGAAGCGTACATCGTTATCTGTCATACTCGAGAGCGCCGAGCCGCGCGAAGTTCATCATTTTGCCACGCTGCTCGGATTCGGCGCGACGGCGGTCAATCCGTATCTGGCGCTCGACACGATCAACAGCCTGATCGAGAGCGGAATGCTCGACAAAGATTATTATGTGGCAGTCAATGATTACAATGCCGCCGTCTTGCACGGTATTGTGAAGATTGCGTCCAAAATGGGGATTTCCACGATACAGTCGTATCAGGGAGCGAAAATATTCGAGGCCATCGGTTTATCAAAGACATTGATCGACAGTTATTTTACCGGTACGGTTTCGCGGATCGGCGGTCTGGAGATTGAGGACATCCAGGCGCAGGTTGAAAAACTTCACGACCAGGCGTTTGACCCGCTCGAACTCGGCACCGATATTACGCTCGACAGCATTGGAAACCATAAGAGCAGGAGCGGGAAAGAGGAACATTTGTACAACCCGAAGACGATCCATCTGCTCCAGCAGTCTACGAAGACGGGTGACTATAACCTGTTCAAGCAGTATTCCAGTGAGATCAACCGCGAAGACCTTTACGTGAACTTAAGGAGCCTGCTTGACTTTAACTTCCCGAAAAAGGGTATCCCGCTTTCGAAAGTGGAAAGTGTGGATGAGATCGTGAAGAGGTTCAAGACCGGGGCGATGTCCTACGGCTCGATTTCCCAGGAGGCGCACGAGACGCTGGCGATCGCGATGAACCGTCTGCACGGCAAGTCAAACAGCGGCGAGGGCGGCGAGAGTTTAGAGCGGCTCACGGTCGGAAAAGACGGCATAAACCGCTGCTCCGCGATCAAACAGGTCGCTTCGGGGCGGTTCGGCGTCACGTCAAGGTATCTCGTGAGCGCGAAGGAGATCCAGATCAAAATGGCGCAGGGGGCGAAGCCGGGAGAGGGCGGACATCTCCCCGGCACGAAAGTGTATCCGTGGGTGGCGAAGACGAGGCATTCGACGCCTGGCGTATCGCTGATCTCGCCGCCGCCGCACCATGACATTTACTCGATCGAGGATCTGGCGCAATTAATATATGACTTGAAAAATTCCAATAAAGAGGCGCGTATTTCCGTGAAACTCGTGTCGGAAGCGGGCGTCGGCACCGTTGCCGCCGGCGTGGCGAAGGCGGGAGCCGAGGTCGTCCTCATTTCCGGATATGACGGCGGTACGGGTGCGGCGCCGGGCAGTTCAATCCACAACGCCGGACTCCCGTGGGAACTCGGACTTGCCGAGACGCATCAGACGCTTCTCATGAACGGCCTGCGCTCGAAAGTTGTGATCGAGACGGACGGAAAACTGATGACAGGGCGGGATGTGATGATCGCGGCCCTTCTCGGAGCGGAGGAGTTTGGATTCGCTACGGCACCGCTCGTGACGATGGGATGCGTGATGATGCGTGTCTGCAATCTGGATACGTGTCCGGTCGGCGTGGCGACGCAGAACCCGGAGCTTCGCAAGCGGTTTCAGGGAAAACCGGAGTATGTGGAAAACTTCATGCGGTTTATCGCGCAGGAAGTGCGGGAACTGATGGCAAAATTCGGCGTGTGCACGCTCGATGAACTCGTGGGGCGTACGGATCTGTTAAAGATGAGGGAGGACCTCAACAGTGAGCGCGCTGGAAAACTCGATCTTTCCCCGATCATTCAAAACCCATTTGTGAATGAAAAGAAAAGCAAATTTCAGGCGAAAGACCGCTATGATTTTCAGTTAAAGAAAACGATCGATGAAAAGGTGTTCCTCAAAAAATTCGGGGATAGTCTGGAGACCGGGGAAAAGAAAACGATCACCGCCAAGGTGACGAACACCGACCGCTCGCTCGGCACGATCCTCGGTTCCGAAATTACGAAACGGCTCGGGGATGACTTGGAGGATGATACGTTTACCGTGCAGTGCAGCGGCAGCGGCGGACAAAGCTTCGGCGCTTTCATCCCCAAAGGACTGACACTGGAGTTAGAAGGCGACAGCAACGACTATTTTGGCAAGGGATTATCCGGCGGCAAACTGATCGTATATCCGCCCAAACGCGCGAAATACCGCGCCGATGAGAACATTGTCATCGGAAATGTCGCGCTGTACGGGGCGACGAGCGGAACGGCCTATATAAGTGGTGTGGCCGGCGAGCGCTTCTGCGTGAGGAATTCCGGCGTGCACGCGGTTGTCGAGGGTGTCGGCGACCACGGCTGTGAATATATGACGGGCGGCTGCGTCGTCGTCCTCGGGCAGACTGGAAAAAACTTCGCGGCGGGAATGAGCGGCGGGATCGCCTATGTACTTGACGAGGAGCGGGACCTGTACCTGAAGCTGAACAAAGAACTCGTGTCCTCTGAACCGGTCTCCAATAAATATGACGTGATGCAGTTAAAGGAAATGATCACGGCGCATGTGGAGGCGACGGGATCCGAAAAGGGAAAAGAGATTTTAGAGAACTTTAAGGATTATCTTCCGAAATTCAAGAAGATCATTCCGCACGACTACCAGAACATGATGCAGAAGATCGCCCTTTGGGAAGAAAAGGGATTGAGTAATGAGCAGGCGCAGATCGAGGCGTTTTATGAAACGAAGAAATAAGAAAGGACGACCTCATTTTGTGGCGTGAGAAAACCATTTAATATATAAATTAGAAAGGGTTGATGATCAATGGGTAAACCAACCGGATTTTTAGAATATAAACGAAAAGGCAATGCGGAGACGCCGCCGCTTGAGCGGATCAAGGATTTTCATGAGTTCCATGTGCCGATGCCGGAGGAGGAGCGGAGACGACAGGCAGCGCG
>CAJTZN010000032.1 GCA_910584065.1 uncultured Eubacterium sp. | reverse complement strand
ACCGGTTATTTTCATCCAGATGCCCGCCGAAGGGAAGGATAAAATCATAAATGTCGGTCTGGGCATAATCGGGTTTTTTATACAGAAGCCGGCCTCCAAGTGCAAAATTTTTGAACTGAAAATACTAAAAATCCTGCACTTATTATAACAAATTTCATGGGGTTTGTGTTATGGAAACTATATTTTTCTGCTGTTTTGCGGGAAAAAATTATTATTATTCAGCAAACCCTAATTATTCTGCAAGACTTGAACATCTCGCCAACTAATAATTTATCAGTTCCTTTTGCAAGATAAAATTTCAAATTTCTCTTTATCATCTATAGAATGATGTAGAATGGGTTGTTGATAAATCCAATCCTTTTTTATCACTCTAACATCTTTTCTCTTAAGTACTCTGTCAATGTATTTACGCTATCAGCATCATTTTCCAAAATAAACCTAACAACTAAATCAACAATATCTTCTCGATCTTTTCTCATAGAACGAACTTCATTAAGTAAAATTCCATATAAAGATTTTCCATCAGTATCATCTTCGTGAATGCTCCGTCCATATAAAGACAAAACTTCTTGAAGTGGTCTTTTCTGAAAAAGATATGTATCTAGCACAGAGAATAATTTATTGTTAATCTTTAAAAACAAATTTGTACGCAAATATTTTTCCAAACTAGCAATTGGAAGATAATCTATTTTTATACCTGAAAATTGTTTATGTGCTGATATAAATTCTGGTACTTGACTCTTTATATCCTGGTCTAAAATCACCGCTAATCCCGTTCCCTTTTGAAGAAGATTTGATGTTGTTACATCGTATGCCATTGAAATAGTGTTTGTCCAACCTCCAGTAGGCAGTATTTTGATCCGTATATTTTGTGCAATATTTTTTGATATCAAAATCTTTTCAATAATCAGTTTTGCCAGGTCATCCTCTACTAAAATAACCAAATCATTTCCATACCCATCCTCACCATACAAATTTCTAGTTGCATACGCTGGATAACATGGATTTGTCACCATTATGGTATCATTATATAAACTTGAAAGATAGTAAATGTTTTGTGCTTTTATTTCACGTAGTAATTCAATTGAATGAGTTGAGAAAAAAATAGAAAGTTCAACAGATAATGCAATTTCCTTCAAAAATAAGACCAATCTTCTTAGAGCAGATGAATGAAGAGCTAATTCAATTTCATCCAAAAAAACAATACATGGTCTTCCATCGTTATGTTTTGTTCTCCTATTATACAATGCTTCCAAAGAACTCAATATACTTAACAACAAATTTTCTCCAGTTGACATCCGTGGCTGACTAATCAAATCGCCATCTTTGGAAATGTTGCAATAAGTAATTCTTGTTAAACCCATTTCTCTAGCAATAGCTTTTTTAACCACATATAAATTCTTATAATAATCTTTGTCATTGTGAAGAATTGAACCTAAATTTTCCTTTATAAAAGCATGAGCTTCATACAAATCATCTTTTGACAACTGATCCAATATGTTAATTACAGATAACTTAGTATCTTTAAATCTATTACCAAAAATAACACTTCCTTCATAAAATCCATTAAGTTTCATTTTCTCCTTAGAAGATTTTGCATACCATTTCTGTCCATTAAAAAACCATTTTCTAGTTGCATCTCCAAGATTAAATTCTATGGATGCATTATTTGGACGTCCAAAATACTCTGTCATTGGCATTTGATAAAATACAGATGATGCACATGATATCAGTGTACTTTTCCCTGAACCATTTTCTCCTGTTATTGCATAAATTCCTGTTTCAAGCGGAAAAGAAAATGTCAATTCTTCAATACATTTAATATTTCTAATTTTGATGTTCAAATTCATAAATTATTCCTTCCTATCTTTCAATTCATGAAATAGAATTTAATTTGTCATCCCAAGCTTTATAAACAGTATACCATGCCATTCAATATAATTCCACCATTTCCTCCAAGAAGAAATGATACAAAAAAACTGATAATGACTTCTCTTTCCCCACTACCAGATATCCATACTTCCCTCTTAAGGTATACACATTTTTTCCTATCATTTGTGTATACTGTTCCATATACCCATCTTTTTTAACTGTATGCACTATATACACAGTGAAATACCATACTCCATTTTAACATTATCCACAACAAACATACTCTTTTTCTTTTACCCATACATTCTCTCCTTCCAAACTTTAAATTCCTTGCCCTTGAGTTTCCACCTTTAAACATTTGCTCTTTCAGAATTTTTAACACTCCGGGATTTGTAATTTTAAATCCTTCAGCCGTCTTGACCACTTTCAATGTTCTTTCCAACATATAATCTGCATAAATGATCATATTTACACAGGATTCCCTCCTTATATCCAGCCCTTCTTCTTAAATTCTTCGATACGTGCTAAATCTTCCTCAGAAAGCTCTTCTGCTTCGATTTCTGGTCGCCTTACTCTCCGCAACCGTCAAATCAAGCTCGTCCATCTAAAGCTCCACCTCGATATATTGATCTTCATGAAGTTTAGACAATAAACATACTGTCTCAACATGGCTCGATTGCTCTAAATTGATGTCAGATTTCTGCCGTCGTTCGCGGGAATTTATCAAAGCGTATTTTCACCTTAAAACACACTGATTTTTACCCTTGTGCGTTCTCGGAAACAGGTCAAAAACCTTGCTCCTACCTATAAATATACAAACCCACAGATTTGCCGACCGCTTCAAGACCGCGCTCTGAGGGAACACGTCCGAAATCCCACCGTCTCAACTCTCCTGATGACGGAATCGATACTTACCTTTCCCGTGTCCGGACACAGACTCAATGATTCTATGCTCTGCCATTTCCTTTAACAGGTCAGAGGCTCTGGATGATTTAATATCAATCACCTTCATCACATCAGACCGTCCAAAGACCGTCTGACCCGGAAATGCTTCACGAAGTTTCAAAATGTGACTTGCTGTTTTCGGCTGAAACGATTTTTCAATGTCCGGTTTTGCCATATCAATGTCCGGTTTTCCTGTTTGTTTGAATGTTCCACCGATATGCAATGTCCGGTTATGAAGAGGATTGCTCTCATTCAAGAGGAGATTGCAGAGGAACAGTTCAAGGAACTCTGTCGTTTCGTGAACACCATTTTTCAGATCATTATAGTTTGCCCTGACGAGTGAATTCCGAAAATACCATGCTTTCTCGGCAAAAATATCATTTTTCACGTCAAAGCCCAATGTGCGCAAATATTTGATGAAAAACACCGCTGTCGTTCTTGTGTTACCCTCACCAAACACATGGATCTGCCATAGTCTGGATACGAATACGGCAAGATGGTGGATGATTTCATCCATCGTAAGATTCTTGTAGGAAAACTTCTTCTCCTCCGAGAAATCATAGTCAAGCGTCGCACGCAGCTCCGTGGCGCTGCCGTAAAGCACGGTCGCTCCGTCGAGCACCCATTCCTTCTTCGTGATATTGTAATCCCGGATGCGTCCGGCATGGGAATAGATGCCGGTGAACAACTTTCTATGGATGGAGATATATTCGTTTGGCGTGAAGCTAAACGCTTTCTCTGAAAGAAGCGCAGCAATTCTGGCCGATACCTTATCCGCCTCCTCGGTACGATCATCTGAGTCACGGGCAGGATTCTCCTCATAGTAGCTTTGTAGGAGCGCATTGGCCTCCTCAAAGGAAATCTCTCCTTCGATATTGCGAACCGCCGTCTGCACCAGATATTCTGATGTCTTCAGTCCGTCCACAGCCTGCAGGCCAATGGCCGTATGCCACGCATAACCTTTGTCACGCTTGTCCGGCTCAGACTCTTTGATGTATTCCTTAAATGGATCTTTATTCACTCCATATCACCTCGCTGCTTTTTTCTCAATAAGAAACCCACCACTTCACAGGTATTGTCATTAACCTTTGATATACGGCACAATCACGTCGTAGAACTTCTTCGTCCAATCTGCGTGGAAGTTCGCCATCTGGAGCCAATCGGTCTCATTCTCGATGCTGACGTTATTAAGCTGAATGAATACCTTGGACGATTTGATGTCGTCACCACGGTTCCACTGAAGCGTCGTGCCCAGAGCGGATTCAATCTCAGACTTATGTGTATAGAGACTGTCAAAGGCATCCTTGTTTTCTTGCTTATTGCCTCTGCCAAATACGACCTCTGCCCGCGCCGCATCAAAGTTTGCTACGCAGCAAAGATAGAAACCACCTATACCAAAGAAGCCATTGATCCAGTTATCCCTTGACGGATTAACATCGGCGAAGGAACCGTCCTCGCCGTGCGACTTCTGGATAATCGGAAGCGCGTATGTCCAATATTTTCTTCGGAGCTCGTATCGGCTGCCCGGTTCATCCTCATTGACCTCGTTTTCATCACGCAGGTAAAATACCAAGTCTGCCGGATCTTCATCGTACAGTTTGAAGAGACGACTCAGGACAGACAGCTTGCTCTGCGTGCTGGTGTTTGTCCATACATAGATGCCATCGCCGATCTCAAGCGACTTCGTGAACGCATCCTGATTTGTATTGAAGTGGAGAGCGATGTTCTCCTCCTCCGACATGGCCAGCTTAGTGATAATGGCCTTATCCTCGGTATACAGAATCTGAATAACCTTCTGGAACATCTCAACCCAGCTCGTTACCGGCTGCTCGGTGTTCTTAAAGGTGAACTTCGCAATCAGTCGTCCGGTCAACTCGCCCTCATCCTCAAGCGTATAAGTGTCAAGCTGCTTTTCTTCCGGTTTGTATTCTGTGACAGGTGCTGCTCAGATTGTCAGGACTCTACCCATGAGATATTCGCTGCGCTCCTCCAGTTCCGCCAGCGTCCACTTGTCCTTCTTGGCAATCCAAGTATTCATGCGAATACCACTGTCATCGAAACCGTTCTGCATGGTTTTCTTTTCAGTGAAAGATCTATTGCTGTATTTCGAGTTATAAGCCGTCAGCGTAAGATTTGCCATACGATGCAGCCACATCTCATGTATCTGCCCATAGTCATCGCCCAGCTCCTTCTGCCATACTGGCGTTAGATGCTGAGGCATAATGTGCTCAATCGAATAGGTGCCGTCATCACAATGGCGGTATACATCCTTATCCTCCGAAGTGCCGAAGTTTTCGAAGCGCTCAAGAATGTAAATCTTATTCTTGCTGTTCATCAGATAAACTGGGCATTCCCCAAATGCCACCTTAAACTCCACATCGTCCGGGAAGCGAGCACGCTCCTTCTTGGAAAGAAGTGCATACTTGAGTTTCTCGACATAGTTATCCTCGGTACCGTCGTATCGGATGATCTCTCGGTGCAGCATGAGGAAGATTTTATTCAGGGCATTTGTCGGCAGGTCACACATCGTCCTGCGGAACAGGTAATTCTCTGTCGTCAGGAAAATCTCAGTGACCTGTGCCAACGTCAGTTTGTTTTCGTTATATAGGCGCAACACTTCGAGGAAGTACGGCCTTGTTACCGTAGTCTCCAGACGGTTCAGTCGGTCAATACAAGCGTCAAGGGCAACACTGCCGGAATTACCATCAAGGAGAATCTGATAACGCTTTGCGTAGGCCTGCATCTCGGCAAGGAGTGGTTCCGTTTTGATTTTTCCAAGCTCCACAAAGTCCTTGAAATTGATGTAGATTTTCTTCTTTTGCGGGATGACCTGCTGCTTCACACTCAGGTAATCCCGGATGAAGGCACTTACATCATACTTCGTGCAGACCTCGATCTTGTTCCAGTATTTCTCGTAATAATCCTCCTGCTCCTTAGAAGGCAAGCCCATCAGAATGAAGTTTCTGATCTTATCACCTTCGCTGAGGTCAAGACCGGTCGAGTTCAGGCTCTCAAAAATGAGCTGCGGATTGTCGTCCATATCCAGACGGATGTTTATAATCTCCAAACAGCAGATCGCATCGTAAAGCTGGTCGATGGTGATTTCCTGCTTCTGAATTCGGTCATAGAAATAATCGTAGTTCACCGTCAAATTGGACTCGCGGATATGCTCCGTCGGATCAGAAAACAGCTTCCCGAATGCCGTCTGGTCATTCTTTACCGGTTTAAGCTTGATACGAGTATCCTCCGGCTTCCACTTGTCCACGAGGTATTCCTCGAAAATCCGCTGTTTCAGATTAGCGGTCTCCGGCACAATGACACCTTTATCAATCAGGTTATACATAGCAAGGAACAACAGCGATACTGTCGTAAGGCGCTGCTGGCCATCGATAATCAGGAACTCCTCATTGTGGCCGTCCGGATTGTAAACGGAAACAAGACTCCCGAAAAAGTGACTCTTCCGATGCCCCTTGGTGATTTTTACAAGATCATCGTACAACTGCTTGCAGTTCTCGGTCTTCCAGTCATAATTTCTCTGATACACCGGGATGACAAACCGCTTGTCGGAGCCCTCCATGTATTTAACGAATTTGCATTCTGAACCTTTCATCTGTCTTTATTCCTCCTCGTTTTACTGAAGATAGGGATCGCTCCCCAGAGGAGTAATTCCGTTTTCTTTGAGCATTTCATTTATTTCATAAATTGGATAGTTTATCCAAAGCTTCTGGACAGTATCTCGTCAGGAACTTTTCAGCCTCATACTCAAACTGATCACGGGAAATAATCGGCAGAAGTTCTCCGGAAAGACAATCATTATCAGATTCTTCCTGCGGCTCACAATCTCCTATCGACATGATACGAAAACCACTTCAACATGTTCTGCCATGCGAAAAACATCTTCATCTTTTAAAATGTTTATATTTACTTAGTCTGAATTAATAGTATTCCAATAGTCTTCCTGTTGTTTGACAGTATTTTGTATTCCTTAAATACTCCAATCCCCCCTAGCACAAAAAGAAGGATCCCTTCTGATCACTCCGGCAATCCTTCTCCTATCCCTGATCTGTATTCTCTTTTCCTACGCCGCCACTCTCTCATAAAAATAATTCTCCAGCCAAAAGAAAAACATCGCATACGCGTACATATCAAAATGCTCCGTCCCAATCTGCTTTTCGTCTTTGATCTGGGACAAATTAAACAGCACACTGTTCCAAAATCCTTTTTTGTTTTTTGTCGTCGGCGGCATGAGCGGGAACGTTTTCAAAATCTCCCGAACCACCCGGTCCTGTCCCTCATGCTCCAGTATCATAAAAAATGACAAAAATTTCGTAGCCGCAAAAAAAGCGACCAGCTCATTCACATAATAAAATACAACTTCTACTTTCTGCCCTGTTTTTCTAATATGCCGGACCAATTCCGTCTTATCCAATACAGGAACGCGCAAAAAAGCACCACAAATACAAGCCGCAATCTTATGGCGGTCCAACAACACCGTATCCGCATCCTTATCAAAGATCTGGCTCTTATACGTCCGATTCAACGTCATATATTCGTCATAAATGTTAGCTTTACACTCTGTCAGATCCCTACGTCTGATCTTCGGATTATTCTCCTCCAGCTGCTCTACAAAAGGTAAAATAGTCTTGTCAAATATCTCGTAAAATTTATCCCTCTCCACGACAGTACCTCGATAAAATCAATTTTTTTCCAATACGTTGCAGTATGCCTCAAAAGCATCATTGATATGTTTATCTGTATTGCCCGGTGCAGCCTTTTTCGTCTGGAATTCAAAAACGGTTACTTTTTCCATCAGACTTTTGTCCTCTGCAAGAAATCCCTGCAAACCTTTTACACGTTCTTCCATAAACGGCACCTCCCCCTGGCTAAATAGTTGATTATTTAAGAAAATCGTAGCACATATTCAAACAAAAATCAAGACTTTTTTCAAAAAATTGCCAAATATTACCTATAGTTCCAATTACCTTTTTCCCGCCCTTCTGCCAAAAAGGCATCCACAAAAATCACGCCGCTTCATGCTCTGATCATTTGTGAATGCCTTGCGGCCGAAAGCCCGCTTCGCAGCCCAAAGTCCATTTTATGGCCCAAAGTCCATTTCATGGCCTAAAGTCCACTTCGTGGCCTAAAGTCCACTTCGTGGCCTAAAGTCCACTTCGTGGCCTAAAACGAAAACCTGCCGTCGAAATACTCTTTCAATTCGGAGATCTTGATTCTCTCCTGCGCCATCGAATCGCGGTCGCGGACCGTGACCATGCCGTCTTCTTCCGATTCAAAATCGTAAGTAATGCAGTACGGCGTACCGATCTCGTCCTGGCGGCGGTAGCGCTTTCCGATGTTCCCGCGGTCATCGTATTCACAGTTATAATATTTGCTCAGTTCCTCGTACACCTTTTCCGCTCCCTCGTTCAGTTTCTTAGAAAGCGGGAGCACACCGATCTTGACCGGCGCGAGTGCCGGGTGGAAGTGCATGACGGTACGCATGTCGCCGCCCTCTAACTCCTCTTCGTCATATGCGCTGCAGAGGAACGCCAGCGTCACGCGGTCTGCGCCAAGCGATGGCTCGATGACGTACGGCACATATTTTTCCTTGCGCTCGTCGTCAAAATAACTCATATCTTCACCGGATGTATTCTGGTGCTGGGTCAGGTCGTAATCCGTCCGGTCGGCGATGCCCCACAGTTCGCCCCAGCCAAATGGGAACAGGAACTCAATGTCACTCGTCGCCTTGCTGTAGAAGGAAAGCTCTTCCTTGTCGTGGTCGCGGACGCGCATTTCCTCTTCGCGGATGCCCAGATCCTGCAGCCATTTGATACAAAACTCTTTCCAGTAGGAGAACCACTCCAGATCCGTGTCCGGTACACAGAAAAACTCCAGCTCCATCTGCTCGAACTCGCGCGTACGGAACGTAAAGTTACCCGGCGTGATCTCGTTGCGGAATGACTTTCCGATCTGCCCGATCCCGAACGGTACTTTCTTGCGGGATGTCCGCTGGACATTTTTGAAATTCACGAAAATACCCTGCGCGGTTTCCGGCCGGAGATATACCGTATTTTTCGCGTCCTCCGTCACGCCCTGGAACGTCTTAAACATCAGGTTAAACTGGCGTATATCGGTAAAGTTGTGCTTGCCGCACGACGGACATGGGATGTTTTGGTCGGCGATAAACTGCTCCATCTTTTCATTGTCCCAGCCATCGACCGATCCATCCAGCTCCATTTCCTTTTCCGACGCGAAATTTTCGATCAGCTGGTCGGCGCGAAATCTCTCATGGCACTCCTTACAATCCATGAGCGGATCGGAAAAGCCGCCGAGATGTCCTGACGCCACCCATGTCTGCGGATTCATGAGAATCGCGCAGTCCACGCCGACATTATATTTATTTTCCTGGATGAATTTCTGCCACCAGGCCTTTTTTACATTATTTTTCAGTTCTACACCGAGATTTCCATAATCCCATGTATTCGCAAGCCCTCCATAGATTTCCGATCCCGGATAAATGAATCCACGGCCTTTGGCAAGTGCTACGATTTTGTCCATTGTTTTTTCGTTCATATCCACTCGTCTCTCCTTATTATTTAACAGTCAGCATTACCACTCATATTTCCTGTGTACGCTTTCTACACATAACTGTGCCTGCACAGCTATTGTATGATAAATTTAATTTCCGCCTCACATGCCGTTTTTCCGTCCACCGTGGCAATCGCTTTTCCGACCCCCATCGGCCCCTTGCACTTGATGATCTCGGTTTCCAGCCGCAGACGGTCACCCGGCACGACCTGATGGCGGAATTTTGCCTTATCAATGCCGCCGAAAAACGCCAGCTTTCCTTTATTCTGCTCTAAACTGAGCACCGCGACTGCGCCGACCTGCGCCAGCGCCTCGACGATGAGAACGCCCGGCATCACAGGCTTTTCGGGAAAATGTCCCTGAAAATACGGCTCGTTTACCGTCACGTTTTTATAACCGATCGCTTTCACGCCGGGTTCCATTTCCTCGATGCAGTCCACCAGCAAAAACGGGTAGCGGTGCGGGATGATCTTTTTAATCTCATTGATATCCAGTAACATGTTAAACCTCCCGCTTCTTTATTCATTATATGCTTTGAAAATGAGCGTTGCATTATGTCCGCCAAATCCAAGTGAGTTAGACAGGGCAATGTTTACATCCATCTCGATGCCCTCGCCCTTGACACAGTCGAGATCACACTCCGGATCCTGATCGGTCAGTCCGGCATTTACATGTACATAATGATCCGTAATAGATTTTACGCAGGCGATCGTCTCCACGCCGCCGGCAGCACCGAGAAGATGTCCGACCATTGACTTTGTAGAACTGATCTTACACTTGTAAGCAGCGTCTCCCATCGCAAGCTTGATCGCCCTCGTTTCAAATAAATCGTTCAAATGAGTACTTGTTCCATGCGCGTTGATGTAATCAATCTCCTCCGGCTTCACACCGGCGTCCTTCAGCGCAAATTCCATCGCCTTTGCCGCACCGCTTCCGTCCTCGGCCGGCGATGTGATGTGGAACGCGTCGTTGGTCGCACCATAACCGATCACTTCGGCATAAATCTTCGCACCGCGCTTCTTCGCGTGCTCCAATTCCTCGAGAACGATGATACCGGCTCCCTCGCCCATCACAAAACCGCTGCGGTTTACATCAAATGGAATCGAAGCCTTTTTCGGATCGGTCGCAAGAGACAGCGCTGTCATATTCGTAAAACCGGACACACCGAGTTCGGTGATCGCCGCCTCGGCTCCTCCGGCGATCATGACATCCGCCTCCCCGTACTGTACGGAACGGAAACCCTCACCAATATTGTGGTTTCCCGTGGCGCATGCCGTCACGATATTGATATTCTTCCCCTTTAATCCAAGCTGAATCGCGATGTTTCCAGCAGCCATATTGGAAATCAGGGACGGGATCATCAGGGGAGCGACGCGGTTCGGGCCTTTGTCCAACAACTTCTTATATTCCCTCTGCATACACTGGAGACTTCCGATCCCGCAGCCCACACAGGTTCCCACCATAAACGGGTCCTCTTTTTCCATATCCAGCCCGCTGTCTTCCATCGCCTGTTTCGCGGCGGCTACCGCAAACTGCGCAAACCTCTCCATGCGCCTGGCGGATTTGGGATCCATGTAATCCTTTGGCTCAAAATCTTTTACTTCTGCCGCCAGCTTCGCTTTGTAATCCGTGGGGTCGATCTGCGTCATCGGACCGATGCCGACCACTCCCTTTTTGATATTGCTCCAAAATTCATCTACCGTATTTCCGACCGGGGTGATCGCCCCCATCCCGGTTATGACTACCCGTCTGCTCATGAGTCAATCCTCCTAAATTCAATATGATAAGCGCCTCGTTACATGGCGATCCCGCCATCGACGCAGAGTACCTGCCCCGTTATGTATTTCGCCCTGTCGGACGCGAGAAAGACGACCGCTTCCGCGATGTCCTCCACCTGGCCGAACCGGCCGAGCGGAATCGACGCCACCGCCGCTTCTTTCACGGAATCCGAAAGCACCTCCGTCATTTCCGTATCGACAAATCCGGGCGCGACTGCGTTTACCGTTATGTTACGGGAAGCAAGTTCCTTTGCCGCCGCCTTTGTCAGTCCGATCACGCCCGCTTTGGACGCGGAATAATTTGCCTGTCCCATGTTTCCAGTCACACCCGATACCGAGGCAATATTGATGATCCGCCCGCATCGCTGTTTCATCATCGGCCGGCTCACAAATTTGACCCCGTGGAACGTCCCGGCCAGATTTGTCTGGATGACGCTCTGAAATTCCTCTTCCGACATTTTCATCATCAGATTATCTCTCGTAATACCGGCATTGTTCACCAGGATATCAATCCTGCCGTATTCTTTGACGAGCGTCTGGTAAAACTCTTTCGCCGCCTCAAAATCACTGACGTCACACTGTACGGCAGCTGCTTTTCCGCCTTCTGCCTCGATCGCGCTTACCACCTCTTTGGCACGCTCGGCGGAACCGTTATAATTCACGACTACCGTCGCGCCTTCCCTGGCCATCGCGAGGGCAATCCCCCTGCCGATCCCGCGGCCGGCGCCTGTCACAACAGCTACCTTATCTTCCAATAACATATGATTACCTGTCCTTTCTAACAATCTTCTAGCAGCGCATCCATATCCGCCACCGTCCCGATGCTGTATGTCGTCAGATCCTTCCCGATCACCTTACTGATCTTTTTATTAAAACCGGCAAGCGTGCGCCCTGGGCCGATTTCGATAAAGGTATCCACACCGTCTGCCGCCATCGCTTCCACCGACTGCTGCCACCTGACGGACGAAGAAACCTGTCTCACAAGAAGCGGCTTGATCTCGTCCGCCTCCGTTATGTACTGAGCTGTGACATTCGCCACGTATGGGAATTCCGGCTTGCTAAACTCGATCTCGTTCAACACCGCTTCCAGTTTCGTTCCCGCGCCCCTCAGCAGGTCCGAGTGGAACGGTCCGCTGACATTGAGCATAACAGCGCGTTTCGCCCCAGCTTCCTTGCACTTTTCGGCGCCCGCCTCTACGGCTTCTTTTTTCCCGGAAATGACGATCTGTCCCGGACAGTTATAATTTGCCACCTGTACTTCGCCGATGCCGTCGATCGCCTTCTCGATCGCCCCTGCCTCAAGTCCCATAATGGCCGCCATGCCGCCGACGCCCGCCGGCACCTCTTCCTGCATATAGATCCCGCGTTTTCTCACAGCCTTTGCCGCATCTATGTAGTTCATGGCATTAGCCGCCACGAGCGCGCAGTACTCGCCCAGACTGAGACCCGCCGCCACATCCGGCTGGATTCCCCGCTCCCGCAGCACTTCCATCGTGGCCACGCTCGTCGTCAGCAGTGCCACCTGTGTAAATTCCGTAATGTCTATATCTTTGTTTTCCTCAAAGCAGAGTGCCTTCAGATCCAGTCCGACTGCCTCACTCGCCTTGTCAAAAATCTCTTTCGCCACGGGAAACCCATCATAAAATTCTTTTCCCATTCCTACTTTCTGCGCTCCCTGTCCCGGAAATACAAATGCAATCTTACCCATACTTTCCCCTCATTTCTGTGCTGTATCCAACCAACGAATGAAAGGGTTGCTGACTTTCGTCAGCAACCACACACTGTTACGCATATCGAGCGCTTTTCATCCGGCGCATCTTAAGACGTGGAATAACTACGCCTGTGTAATTACTCTACGCCTTTTTCCTTCAGGAAGTTAATGACATCTCCAACCGTATGGATGCTCTCCAGATCATCCGTCGGGATCTCCACATCGTACTCTTCTTCCAGAGCCATGATCAACTCATAGAGATCCAGAGAATCTGCCCCCAAATCGTCTTTAAAAGAAGAAGCTTCTGTGATGCTGTCCGCATCCACACTCAACTGATCTGCGATAAGTTCCTGCATTTTTTCTAACATGACTATTTCTCCTTTTCTTAGCCTGCCCGGGATTCTCCTGCACAGTAGAGCCGACATCGGCACGATACCGCATTTATGTAGGGTTCCGCAGACTAAATATTATTTTCAAGATTCCTCAACTACTTGAGTTATTCAGTATTTTACAGTATCTCATGTGGTTTGTCAAGAAATCCGGTGAAAAAAGACAGGCATATATCGTATAAGAATTTTTTGATCGCTTAATGCTTATTTTCACGCCATTTCCCGACTTCCGACTCATAAACCTCTTCCGTCACGGTGTCAAACAGGACCCATTCCACCAGATCAAATGCATCCGCATTTTCACTGAGAAAATCCGCCACAGTCCGGACCGCGGTCCTTGCGGCACGGTCCACCGGAAAACGATATATCCCTGTGGAAATAGAGGGAAATGCGATCGTTCTGATACCATTTTCCATCGCGAGTTTCATCGATTGGTAATAGCAGCTCGCAAGCAGTTCCTCTTCTTTTTTCCCGCCGCCATTCCACACCGGACCGACAGTGTGGATCACGTACTCACAGGGCAGGTTGTATGCTTTCGTGAGTTTCGCCTGACCGGTCTTGCAGCCGCCGAGCAGCCGGCACTCGGACAGCAGTTCCGGTCCCGCGGCCCGGTGGATCGCTCCGTCCACCCCTCCGCCGCCGAGCAGCGAGCTGTTCGCGGCATTCACAATAGCCTGAACTCCTAACGGTTTTGTTATATCGCCCCGTATCGTTTTTATCTTATCCATTTTATTCCTCCTCGTATCCATTTTTCAGGTCAATATTCTTTCGCTACTTCTTCCGTGATCCCATACATGGTTTTAAATCGCTCGAGGTCGGCCGGACTTTTGATCAGCATGATCTCCTCGAATCTTCCGGTATGGATTTCCTTAAAACCCGCGATCTGTTCCCCATTACAAATGCTTGCCCGGATGACGGGCTTTTTATTTTCTTTGTCATACGTCCGCACTTCGACCTTTTTTCTGAAAAGTCCCATTTTGTTCTCCCTGCTCTTTTTTCACTGAATCTTTATAAATAGCTCCGCATAGATCCCGGCCGGCACAGCGAATGGCGCAATATTAACTTCACCGTCGCCTTTATTACGCCGGATATGATCTTGTATCTGGTATGAAATGTCGCCGCAGCCACAATTTGAAAAAACACCGCAGAACCCTTGATTCTACGGTGTTTAGTGATACAAATCCACAAAGCTTCGAAAGGGACTTGAACCCTCGACCCCTTCATTACGAGTGAAGTGCTCTACCAACTGAGCTATCGAAGCATCTGTTGCTGTTTTGTCCAACAATAATATATTATAGCACGCAATTTCGATTTGTCAACTGTTTTTTTCATTTAATCTAGAAAATAATTTAGAAAATTTATTCCGGAAAAAAGTCCCCCAGTTTCGCCTGCATTTTCTTTCTCGCATAATAAAGCCGGCTCTTTATCGTATTCTCTGAACAACAGGTGATGTCCGCAATCTCCCGAATGCTCAGTTCCTGAACATAAAAAAGGACCGCGCACTCCCGCTGCTCTGCCGGCAGCTCCTCAAGAACGCTGTATACCGAATCACACGCCTCCTTTTGCAGCATGGCTAGTTCCGGCTGGTTCTCCACCCGCAGGTCCAGAACCTCCGTTTCTATATCGTTCTCCCTATCCCAACTGGCTGCCGTTTTACACAGGTTCTGCTTTTGTTTACGCAGAAAATCCAATGCCGTGTTAAGCGCGACCTTCCTTGACCAGGCAAAAAAACTGTATAGGTTCATCTCTTGTACCTGCTCTATTTTCTGATAGATTTTGAGATATGTATCCTGCAGAACATCTTTCGTATCCTGCTCATTTTTTAATATCTGATTCACGATGCCATAATTTTTCTCATACGTCAGATGATATATTTGGGAAAAGGCATGACTGTTCCCATCCCTGGCTTTTTCAAGCAGAGACCTTATGTTTTCATTTCCTGGCATATTTCCTCATTTCTCCCCGGTTTGGCGTCCTTCCTGCCTGCCCGGAAAACGCCCCCAACAACATATTTTTGAATATGTTGTTGATAATAAAAAAGGAAAAATCCATTTGACTTCTCAAGAAGGAAAAAATCCTGCAAAAAATTGTCAAAAGGAAAAAAATATGCTAAAATTATTATATTCTGCACTAAGATTTCATGTAACGATCAACCCATACACAACATATTCAAAAATATGTTGTACGGGGGCAGAACCTTATCCTCCCAGCACCAGTCCCAGCTTTTCCAATTGCTTCACATGCTGCTCCCCGGCAGATCTGATATAGATCCGCGTCGTCTCCACGCTGCTGTGTCCGAGAATATCCGCCAGCTTCGCGATGTCCTTCTCCAGTTCATAAAAACACCGGGCGAACAAGTGACGCAGGTTATGGGGAAATACTTTCTCCCTCGCGACGCCCGCCGTCCGGCAGAGTGACTTCATCTCGCGCCATATATTGCTGCGGTCCACTTCCCGCCCTCCCGATGTGATAAATACAATCCCATTGGAAATCCCGTTCCGGCGGATGTAACGCTTCAGGCTGACACGCAGCTTGTTCGGCAGAAATACTTTCCTCGATTTTCCTTTATTGCGGATTTCAAGAACGCCCTTCTCCACCGCCTGGACCGTGACGTATTTCAATTCTCCCACGCGCATTCCCGTGGCGCAGATCGTCTGCAAGATCATTGCCATACGGGACCTGCCGAGTTCCTTCGCCGTCCGCACCAGTTTTTTATAGTCCTCGCGCGTCAGGTTTCGTTCCTTCTGGCTGAAAATCTCTTTTTGAATACGGTTTAACTTTACTTTCGCATCGTCCCATCCCATAAACTGCAAAAAACAGTTGGCGGAAACTAAAAATGAGTTAATGCTCCTCTCCTTGTACGTTCCCTTCTCCAACAGATCCCGTTTGTACTCGATCAGCAGTCTTTTTGAAATTTCTTCTCCATCGGCATATTCCTGGAGTTTTTTCACATCTCTTATGTATTTTTTGATCGTCGCCGGGCGCTTTTCGTCTTCATACAGATAATTTTCATACTGCTCTAACATTTGCTCCGTGATCACTCTACGCATAAAACAACCAATCCTTTCTCCTTGTTTTGCGCGGTCTTTTTCTTACGTTGACCTGCGCCCTCTATATTTCTAGACGAAATATAACTACAAAAAGTTTTTTGGATTGGAAAATAACTGGCACTGCATTCCGGTAGAGCGCGCCCACGGTGCGCAAATCAAAAAAGAGACGGCACAAAGTCCGTCCCTTTATCACATTCTGCGTCATATTACCAAACTTACTCCCAGGCTTATTTTCCGGAAAGCAGTTCCATGATCTCATTGCTCCTCTGGATAAATTCGGTCATCTCTTCCGGCGCAAGCGGCTTATTGCTTATCATCGCAAGGTCATACAGCTGTTTGCAGAACAACTCCGCGTGCTCGCCATCCTGATGTGCCGCCAGATATTGAACCAGGCTGTTATTCGCATTGAGGACAAGTGTCTCTCCGCCGAAATCACCCATTCCGCCCATACCGTTCATGGCGTACATTTTCATCATATCCTGCATCCGTCTCGTTTCTTCGGATACGGTGATCATGGAAGAAATCTTTTCATTTTTCAGCTTTTCGACCTTTACCTCAAGCTTTTCTTTCCCTAATGCTTTCTGGAACAGTTTCGTGAGAACATCGGTCTCTTCTTTCAGTTCTTCCCCGTCGGTCTCTTCCTTGAAATCATCGGTCACCTCGGCGTCGATCCGCTGGAATTTCACATTGTCATCCCCGGCCTCCAGTGAAGAGATGAACGGCTGGTCGATGCTGTGCGTCAGAACAAAGGCGTTCATTTCCTGCTCGCGGAACAGGTTGATGTACTGGCTCTGCTGCTGGACGTCCGTCACATAGTAGATCGTCGTTTTCGGCGGCTCCTGCGGCTCTTCGCCTTCCGTTTCCTCGCCCGGCTCTACCACTTCCGCCTCCGGCGCATCCACAGTTTCGAGATATTCCTTCATCGTCATAAATTTGTCGTCCAGATCTTTGAAGAGGATAAAATCTTTCATTTTTTCCTGGAATTTCTGATCTTTCAGGCATCCATACTTGATGAAAGGACTGATGTCGTCCCAGTATTTCTCATAATTCTCACGGTCAGTCTTGCACATGCCGCTCAGTTTGTCGGCCACTTTCTTCGTAATATATTCCGAGATCTTTGTCACGAAACCATCGTTCTGCAGCGCGCTGCGCGACACATTTAACGGGAGGTCCGGACAATCAATGACTCCTTTTAATAGAAGGAGGAATTCCGGTATCACTTCCTTTATATTGTCGGCGATAAAGACCTGATTGTTATACAGTTTTATGATTCCTTCGGCATTCTCGTACTCTAAATTCACTTTCGGGAAATATAAGATTCCCTTCAGGTTGAACGGATAATCCATATTCAGATGGATCCAGAACAGCGGTTCACGGTAGTCCTGAAATACTTTGCGGTAAAACGCCTTATAATCTTCTTCGGAGCACTCATTCGGATGTTTCGCCCAAAGCGGCGCCGTATCGCTGATCGAAACCGGGCGCTTCACGATCTTTGTCTTTTTGACCGGCTCTTTCTTTTCCTCGCTTCCATCCTCTTCTTTGCCGTCGTCTTCTTTCGGCTCCTCCACGATCTCCTCGATCACCGTGTCCTCTTCGGTCACTTCCTCGCTGGGGATTGTTTCGTATTCGGTCTCCGCATTTTCATTCGTCAGGAAGATCTCTACCGGCATGAACGAACAGTATTTATTTAATACTTCACGCACCCGGTATTCATTGGCAAATTCATAACAGTCCTCGTTCAGGTGGAGGATGATCTGCGTCCCCATCTGATCGCGGTCGCCGTCGCTCATCTCAAAATCCGTTCCACTGTCAGATTCCCAGTGAACGGCAGGCTCTCCGTCCTGATAGGATTTCGTATTGATCTCCACGCGGTCCGCCACCATAAAGGACGAGTAGAAGCCGAGTCCGAAGTGCCCGATGATCTGGTCTTCACTCGACTTGTCCTTATATTTTTCAAGAAAATCGGCAGCTCCGGAAAACGCGATGCGGTTAATGTACTCCTTCACCTCGTCCGCCGTCATACCGAGTCCGTTATCGACAAACGTGATCGTTTTTTCCTCGGCATTGACGAACACCTCGATCTTCTGCTTGTAATCATCGGGAAGCGTCGTCTCTCCCATCATGTCCAGCTTTTTCAGCTTCGTAATCGCATCGCAGCCGTTACTCACAAGCTCGCGGATAAAAATGTCGTGGTCAGAATAGAGCCATTTTTTAATGATCGGAAATATATTCTCCGAATCAATTGCCAAACTACCTTGTTCTTTGTTCATCTTTTCCCTCTTTTCTGCGCTGCTATCGTATATCAGTCTCCGGCCGGTCTGTGGCAGGCAGCACACCGACACAAACTCTCGCCAAACACCGTCTATCACATATCTTAGTACAGAAAAGATTCGTTGTCAAGAACTTTTTAGCACTCACCTCGATCGAGTGCTGAAAGCGCAAATTTCTCTTTGTAATGCGCAATACATTTTTCAATGATCGAGACCGCCTCCAACGGGCCGCCGATTTCATCCACCTCGGTCGTTTTTCCCTCCAGGTGCTTATATACGGTAAAAAAATGCTGCAATTCCGCGAAAATATGCGCCGGAAGCTGCTCCACATCTGTATAGCCCATATAAGTCGGATCCCCGTACGGAATGGCGATGATCTTTTCATCATCCATGCCGCCGTCCTTCATGCGGATCACGCCGATCGGATACGCCCTTACGAGCGTCATCGGCTCGATCGCCTCCGAACAGAGCACCAGCACATCGAGCGGATCCAGATCATCCCCGTACGTCCGCGGAATAAAGCCGTAATTCATAGGATAGTGTGTCGCCGTAAAAAGAATCCTGTCCAGGCGGAGCATTCCCGTCTCCTTATCCAGTTCGTATTTCTTGTTGCTTCCTTTTGCGATTTCAATGACAGCGATAAAATCTGTCGGATAGATCCTCTTTTCATCCATATCATGCCAGATATTCAAACGCTACATCCCCTTTCCCGGACTATGGCTCACGCCGCCCGCCCCTATCATTCCCCACTGTTTCCCTCCCTATTCCCTCTCTTTCCCATTTCTCTGGTCTCTTCTCATGGCCATCTGTTTCCCTCTCCTTTTCGCGGAGCGCCTCCTGAAAACCTTTCAGGGCATCGAATGGCATAAATTGTTTGGCGCGGTTTAACCGGTCCATCTTTGGATGCGTATCATTCCCCACTCTTATGTCCTCCGATCTGCCGGTTGCGTTGCATCGCGGTAGCTGCCTGCTGCAGATCCCTTCCCCGCACGATCGCATTCCTGCCAAAACGCTTTTTGATGCCGACGACTGTTTTCTGCAGCGTTCTGTCCCGCTCTGCCTCCGCCTGATCGGTAAATAATTCGAGCTGCTCATACGCCTCCCGCACCACACCGCCCATCGTAAGCGTCAGTTTCCGTATCGGCGTATCCTCCCGCACGATGCGGTCATAAAGCCTGAGC
Source organism: uncultured Eubacterium sp. (assembly GCA_910584065.1). GTDB lineage: Bacteria > Bacillota > Clostridia > Lachnospirales > Lachnospiraceae > Eubacterium_F. The sequence goes on along the minus strand of CAJTZN010000032.1, from coordinate 25,795 downwards.
ACGCCAGGCAATATAGCCCGGCAGCGATTGGTCGCTGACGTCAGGGAAACCGTGCCGGACGCCCCTTCTATCCCTGTTTTATCCGAATACTCCACCGCGAGCGAGACTGACCTTGATGCCGTTTTTTTCTCTGTCATTTCCAGACAGAGTTCTTCGACCACTTCTTTCACGACGATCCTGCACTCCTCAAATGAATAATCCCGCAGAAACACCTGGCTGCTCGAAAGAGATCTGCTTTTTGGCCGGTAGTTTTTTATATCTTCCATCGTCGTGCTCTCCCTGCCCCACGCGTGATCGATCAATAGTTCCGCATCCACGCCAAATGTGCGGTACAGCACCTGTTCATCCGCGCGCGCTACATCACCCATCGTAAATATTCCCAGACGGCGGAGACGTTTCACCGTTCCCTCGCCAACCCGCCAGAAATCCGTGAGCGGCCTGTGGTTCCACAACCTCCTCCTGTAGCGCTCCTCGTCTAGAAACGCGATATTGTCCGTTTCGTGCTTGGCCAGCATATCAAGCGCCACTTTGGCGAGATACAGATTTGTCCCGATGCCTGCCGCGGCCGTGATACCGGTCGTCTTTTTTATATCATCCATAATGCGCACGGCTAGTTCCCTTGCCGAAAGCTGGTACATTGAAAGATAGGGGGCAACGTCCAAAAATGCTTCATCGATCGAATACACATGGATATCTTCCTTTGCCACATACTTCAGGTACACCGCGTAAATATCCGCAGAGTATTTGATATAGAGCATCATGCGCGGCGGAGCTTTGATGTAATCGACATCAGGCGGGATCTCATACACCCGGCAGCGGTTTTTTATGCCGAGTGCTTTCATGGAAGGGGAAATGGCCAGGCAGATCGTTCCAATCCCCCGGTCTGGATCCGCTACTGCCAAATGCGTGCGCAGCGGATCCAGACCGCGCTCCACACATTCGACAGAGGCATAAAAAGATTTCAGATCAATACAAAGATACGCTTTCTTCTCCATACAAAAGTCTCCAATCCTGCTTTTAACGATAGTATCTGTTTTAACAGAATAATTATTACTTTTGTTTTGGATCAGATCTTTGATTACAATTCGGCTGCCAAAATATTATTTTTTTTCAGAAAATGATAACAATTTTCATCCCACAGCTGTTCCGCGTTTCTTTCCAGCGAAAATTCCGCAGCCGTAAAGGAACTCATGCAGGTCAGCTCGCCGTTTTCAAACTGTATGCGCAGCCCGCCGCAGTCGCCATTGTCCATATAATGTACGAACTGGATCCGCAGCACCGTCGGCGTCTGCTTTCCCCGGATGAGAGAAAATGCGGTCGGCCGGAACAGCTTCCACGGCACATACTCCGACGTTCCGTAACGTTCCTTCGCTTCCTCATCGAGCCAGTCCGAAAGCAGGTTCCCTTTCACTGAAAAGGATACGAGCGTTTTCAGCTCCATACTTCCCATACAAAATTTGTCAAAAACTTCCTTTAAAAAAAGAAGTTCCATAAACTCTTTCACATCTTCGATCCGATAACATTTCATTGAACGAATACCTCATTTATCCAGAATATTTCACTTTTATTTGCGGACAATATACAGTAAGACATGTTCTGATGTCTCAAAATCATTATTACTTGAAAGGAGAACAACAATGAGAGCAAGTGAATCCACGTATAAAAACGTAGCTAAAAACTGCAGCGCATACAGCCCGAAAGACTGCTGTACCTGCACGAATAAAGCCGGTGATGTTGATGTGTCCTGTACGACATGCAAACATTTCGCCTCCGACAAGCACTGCAAATTAGATCTGTTTGACCCGATCGCAGCAGACCACAACTTCTAAGGCAGCAAGCTAGAGCGCCCCTTCAGAGGGGAAAGCCTCCCTTCGGGATCAAAGCCTCCCGAAAGGAGGCTTTTTTTATTTCTCACTTTCAAATACAACGACGGAGCGCGGGGATACGATGTATTTTTTGATCCCGCTCACTTTTTCTCCTTCACCGGTCCTACCCGTATCAAACAGGACATTCCATGTCTTCGTGCTGTTTACGACCGGCAGGTAAAATTCGTGGGCGTCCCAGTGGAAATTGAATACCATATAGATGGATCTTCCACCGTAGTATGTTCCGTAAAAAAGAATCCCAATCTCCCGGCTGTAATAGGAAAAGTTCACTTCCCACGGCTCGATCCCATGCGCGGATACCCCGGGCGCCCCGACTCCCCGCGTATCCATACTGCTCAGCCTCTCTTCCCTTTGATATAACGGGCACTCTTTCCGAAACTGGATCAGCATTCTGGCAAATTCATAAACTTCTTTGTTTTTTTCCAGCAGGTTCCAGTCCAGCCAGGTAGATGCGTTATCCTGGCAATAGGCGTTGTTATTTCCTTTCTGCGTGCGGCAAAATTCATCTCCGGCCAGGAGCATCGGTGAGGCCAGCCCTAAAAACAGCATACAGAGCGCATTTTTCGTCTGCCTGAGACGCATCGTATTGACGGCCTTTCTCCGGCTGCTTCCTTCCTGGCCGCAGTTCCAGCTGTAATTAAACTCCGTTCCGTCACGATTCCGTTCTCCGTTTGCCTCATTGTGCTTCACATCATATGAAACTAGATCGCGCAGCGTAAATCCGTTTTTCTGCGTAATATAGTGTATCCTGCCGACCGCTCCCTCATCCGCTTTGAACAGACGGAAAAAATCGGAAACCTGCCCTTCATCACTCTTTAAGAAACGCCGTGACACCGTGGAAAACTCATCGTTAAAAACACCCAGCTTTTTCTGCCCGTTTACCGTAGAAACCTGATGCCAGCCACTGCCGAGAAATCTGCACTGGCGCAGGACCGGATCTTCATCGATCCAGTCTTTCGACACGACGTCGGTATTCACAAGAAAGCCGTCGATATGGTACTCGATCACATAATATTTCAGACATCTTACGATAAATTCCGGCGAACGGTTGACAAAATGGATATCCATAAAAATATTCATTCCTTTTTGATGGATTTCCCTGATCATCTGCTTCATTTCCGCCACGGCCCGGCTCCCATCAGAAGAATAGGAAGCCTTTGGGGCAAAATAACTGGCGTCCCCTGTGTATCCCCAGTAATTCACCCTTTTTTCTCCCACATCCATCCATTCATTAAAGTCATAAACTGGCAGGAACAGGATCGTATTGACCCCGAGTTCCCGGATATAATTCAATTTTTCTGTAAATCCGGAAAAAGTACCCGGATGCTCCACCCCGGAACTCCGGTGCTTCGTAAACCCGCGCAGATGACACTGATAGAGGAGCATGTCATCAAACGGAATATGGACCCGATTTTCCCCAGTCCAGTCAAAGCGTTCGAAAGTAAAGCGCCCGCGCAGCTTCGCCTTCCTGCCAAACGTCTCACGCCCCGCCGTCGCGCGCATATACGGATCATTGACCAGCTTTCCGCCGGCCTCGAATATATATTCACACTGCTCTAAAAATGCAGTGACCCCCTCACCCTCCAGCCGCACGCTGAACAGATCCGGCGCCCCAAGATCTATCATGGAAAACATCGGAATTTTATATAAAAGCTTTTTCTCACGATAAAGACACAGCCTGCAGTCAGAGGCATCCCTGCACCATACCGTGATCTCAATCTTATCCCCCGTCTCTGACGCAAACACGCCTTCTCGTAAATTTCTCACTCGATTTATCAAAAAACGTCCATTCTCTATTGTCTTCATCTATTCTGTCTTCCTCAAATTTTTATGTTCCGCTTTTTTGTGCGCCATCTAAACAATTATGCTGTTCCTAATTTTACCACTCGTGATCACCCCGGTATTTTTTTATTTTAGCACATCTGTTTTGCAATCACAAGACACAAAAATCAGAGTTCTCTATTTATTTTTACAAAAAGACTTGCAAAATCACAGTTTTTTAGTAAAATAATGAGTATACGTGCATTGAAAGGAATGAAATACAATGATACAAGCAAGTAATGTTACCCTGCGTTTCGGTAAGAAAGCGCTTTTTGAAGATGTCAACATAAAATTTACGGAGGGCAACTGCTATGGGATTATCGGAGCCAACGGAGCCGGTAAATCCACCTTTTTAAAAATCCTCTCCGGTGAACTCGAGCCGACCCAGGGCGATATTATCATGACGCCGGGCGAGCGGCTGTCTGTACTGGAACAGGATCACTTTAAGTACGATGACTGCGTCGTACTGGACACGGTGATCATGGGAAACCAGCAGCTCTATGATATTATGAAAGAAAAAGACGCCATTTATGCCAAAGAAGACTTTACCGATGAAGACGGCATCCGCGCAAGCGAGCTCGAAGCCGATTTCGCCGCCATGAACGGATGGGAAGCGGAATCCGATGCCGCCACGCTCTTAAACGGGTTGAACATCGAAACCGAACTCCACGACAAGCTGATGAGCGAGCTGTCCGGCAACGATAAAGTCAAAGTACTTCTGGCAAGGGCACTGTTCGGAAACCCGGACATTCTGCTTTTGGACGAGCCGACGAACCATTTGGACCTCGACGCCATCCGCTGGCTGGAAGAATTTTTGATCAACTTTGACAATACGATCATCGTCGTATCCCACGACCGCTATTTTTTGAATAAAGTCTGCACGCATACGGTCGATATCGACTACGCAAAAATGCAGTTATACGCCGGAAACTACGATTTCTGGTATGAATCAAGCCAGCTGATGATCAAGCAGATGAAGGAAGCCAACAAAAAGAAGGAAGAAAAGATCAAAGAACTCCAGGAGTTCATTCAGCGCTTCAGCGCCAATGCTTCCAAATCCAAACAAGCGACTTCCCGTAAACGTGCTCTGGAAAAGATCGAACTGGACACCCTTCGCCCGTCAAGCCGGAAGTATCCTTATGTGGATTTCAAACCGGAACGTGAGATCGGGAACGAAGTGCTGACTGTGACGAACCTCTCCAAAACGATTGACGGGGAAAAAGTGTTGGATAACGTTTCCTTTACAGTCGGACACGACGATAAGATCGCCTTTGTCGGTTCGTACGGGATCGCTGCCACGACACTGTTCCAGATTCTCGCCGGTGAGATCGAACCGGACGAGGGGGACTACAAGTGGGGTATCACCACGAGCCAGGCCTATTTTCCAAAAGACAACACAAAGGATTTCGCCAGCAGTGATACGATCGTGGACTGGCTCATGCCGTTCTCCCCAGAAAAAGACGCCACTTACGTGCGCGGTTTTTTGGGAAGGATGCTGTTTTCCGGCGATGACGGCCTGAAAAAAGTCAACGTCCTCTCCGGTGGGGAAAAAGTCCGTGTTATGTTATCAAAAATGATGATGCTCGGTGCCAACGCACTGATCTTAGATGAGCCAACCAACCATTTGGATATGGAATCGATCACATCGGTGAACAACGGCCTCATCAAGTTCCCGGGGATTGTACTATTCACCTCCCAGGACCACCAGTTCATCCAAACCATCGCCAACCGGATCATCGAATTTACGCCAAACGGCATGATCGACAAAGTAACGACCTACGATGAATACCTCGACAGCGATGAGATGGCCAGAAAGCGCCAGGCATTAAGCTAATCAATCAAAACTATACAAAATAAGGAGTGATTTTTTTGGATCCCGGTGACGCGATCACGATACTGATCATTATAGTGCTGCTTTTATTATCTGCTTTTTTCTCTTCTGCAGAAACAGCACTTACCACGGTGAGCAAGCTGAAAATGCGCGCTCTTGCAGAAGATAAGAACAAGGCAGCCATGCGGGTCATAAAGCTGCTGGAAAACCAGTCAAAGATGTTAAGCTGCATCCTGATCTGCAACAACATCGTAAACCTGTCCGCCTCCTCCATCTCGACCTCATTTGCCTTTACGGTGTGCAAACGGATCGGGCTCGAAGAAAACACGAGTATCGGAGCCGGAATCGCCACAGGAATACTGACGTTTCTCATCCTGATTTTCGGTGAGATCACCCCGAAAACAGCAGCAACCATTAACGCAGAAAAATTTTCATTGATATTTAGCCGCTCTATCCTGCTTTTAACGAAACTGCTGACTCCTGTCATTTTTATCATTGACAAGCTTGTCCTTTTCATGCTGTTTCTGCTGCGTGTGGATACGAGTGGTAAAAATAAAGGGATTACCGAAGATGAACTTCGTACCTTCGTGGACGTCAGCCACGAAGAGGGTGTGATTGAGAGCGAAGAACGAAAGATGATCACGAATATCGTGGATTTTGGAGATTCCATCGCCAAGGATGTGATGATCCCGCGTTTGGATATATGTATGGTAGAACTGTCTACCTCGTATGACGATCTTCTCTCCCTGTTTACCGAAAATAAGTATGCGCGGATGCCGGTCTACGATGACACCATCGACAATATCGTCGGTATCATCAATCTAAAGGATTTCGTGTTTTATAACGGTGACAAAAAAGATTTTGTACTTAGGGACCTGATCCGGGATGCCCACGTTACGTATGAATATAAAAATGTGTCAGAGCTCTTTATGGAAATGCGGAAGGATTCGATTCCGATGACCATTGTTCTCGACGAGTACGGCGCTCTCTCCGGCCTGATCACGATGGAAGATCTCGTGGAAGAGATCGTCGGGGAAATCCGGGATGAATACGATGCCGACGAGGAGGATGAGATCCAGGTCGTCTCTGATAATGAATTTATCCTGCTCGGCTCTACTCCACTGAGCGATGTCAACGAACGGCTGTTTTTGCCGATCGAATCGGATGAATATGATTCCATCTCGGGACATATCATAAAGCTCTTACAGCATTTTCCGGCGCCGGGCGAACATACCGAAGATGATTACGCGGTCTACACGGTTCTTGAAACGGAAAAGAACCGCATCGACAAAGTCCACGTACTCATAAAACCCCAGCCGGAACAAGAAGACGAATGATCCTCAAGCAGAATGATCAAAAATAACTGTTCTTCTCACGACTACTTCATCGCCCTCATAGAGGGCGATGTTTTCGTCTAAGGGAGCATTGTCCTGTTTCCGTTCCCCCGTTCTCCCCTCCAGATCCATGATCCTCTCCTTCACCTCAATATCAAGCATCCCCTTTTCCATATCGGCCGAAATGACGCTTACTGTCATATCCGCATCGGAATTCGTTCTCATGACCAGTGCCTGTAAGAAGGCGGCTATAAATTGGTTCCGATCCTCGATCCCGTAGCTTTCCTGCTCCATAACTTCCTTCAGCGTCTGGGAAACAGACAGAGAAAGCGCTTCTTCCAGTTCCTGTTTATAGCTTGCCGTTCGGTTCACCTCCGACTGTATCGTCAGGACGAGCAGGATCGAACTGATACATATGGACGATATGACAATTGATTTCATCTTGAATACCCCTCTATTTTATAAATTTTCCGTATCCCTGCCAAAGGGATCGTATAGTGAAATGCCAGCGTGACTTTCGCATCTTTTTCATTTCCACTCCCGTACACCCGGATATCCAGTTCATACCCGGCTCTTGCCGCCTTCCGGCGGCAGTCTTCCGCCACGGCTTCGTCAAAATAGCTGTTTTCGAGCTGCGTCACCACCGCCCCGTGAAATTCCCTTGCGCTGGAATACGCCATATTCTGAATGATATACGCCATGCCGATCCAGATAAAGATTAAAAGAAGCAAAAAGGTAATAAAATGTTCTATGATCATCCGCATACCGGGCCGTCACCTCCATCCCCAGGACAGTCCACGAGTATTACCAGCTTCCCGCCCACGCTCTTTCCCGTCACCGGACTTGTAACCTTCAGGTCATATCGAATGATCCCCGCCTCCCGTCCGATACAATTTTTCTGTATGAGGGAAGAAATGTCGCTTCCATCAAAATCAGAAGCCGACACGCAGTCTGCCAGATCCACCGATTCCCCCGAATGGATCTTCACATCCTTTGCCACCAGAACCGGCGGCGTCCGTTTTTCCTCATCTGTATTAAATTCTGTTTTAACGCTATCCTCCACCCCGCCAAACTGCTGCCACTTCCGCATAAACCCCGCGAAAATAACGCCGAGCAGCACCGCGCTGACCAAAATCGTGACCAACATCCTCCCATATTCTTCGAGCAATAATCTCATTCTCATCCCCCTCCCATCAGACAATCCGCGAAAAACTCGAAATACGCGGCCATACAAATACAGGCATATACTAAAATCCCCACAGCCATCACGCCCGCTATGACCGACACCAGAATCCTGCCATACTCCCTCATCAATTCCTGCATATTTACCTCCATTCGCGCACCTCACACTAAACAGGAAAATACATAGACGATCACCATGCCAAACAAAACCGTCACCAGTACCTCCCCAAATTCCTCTACAAATTCTTCCATCCCAACGCCTCCTTTCACGATCCCTTACCAGTGCATACTCTGAAAACTCCCCATCGTAATGGCCAGCAGGTTCACCAGATCGACCAGCAGCTTCAGGCAGGAAATGATCATCGGGAGCTGTTTCAGCATCGACATTCCCGCCAGAACATTTGAATAGCGGTAGCTTTCGCTCTTATCCATCAGCCTGTTGTTCTGCGCCACAAGAAAATCTAACTGCTTTTTGGACTCTTCATATCCATTGGCGTGAACCGAATAGAGGATCTTCATGCCCGACTGCACTTCCGGAATGGCGAGGGAAGAGAAAAAATCCAAATATGGCTCCAGGCTTCTGGGAGAATCGTAAATTTCTTCTAACAGCCGCTCCAATTCGAGCCGGAACACCCCCTCGCATTCCCCGGCGGAATAACGGATCGCCTGATAACTACTCTCAGACTGCAGATATAACGTTGTGAGAAGGAGCCAGTACGGGAACTCCTGGCGGACATACCGCGACAAAATACGCTTCGCCATATGTCTCGAAAGAGGGGACGCCTTTCCCCGCAGCATGCGGTATAATCTGTGCTGCCGTTCTTTTTCTTTTTCATCCGGAATCCCCTTTTCATCCAGCCAGCTCCCCGTCAGTTTTTTACAGATCGTCACGATCAAAATGAGAAACAATAGCAATACACACACCGTCGATATTTGGTAAATGAAGCTCTCGGCCAGGTCGAATCCCAATTCCTCCGGTGTCAGAAGACGCGAAACGTAACAGAGGATCATCGCGAGCACCGCCGCGATCCCGCACTCGATCCTGATAAACCGTTTTTTGTGCTGAAAGATCCTGGTCCGGTTTTTCCACAACTCCAGATCTTCCAGAAGGATATCTGCCGAACGGCCGCTTTCCGCCCCCGTCCTCTCACTATTCGCTATAAACCGGTGGATGATGCGCATACGCCGGCTGTCAAACGACTGCTCGATGGAAGAAAACGCGGCGTCGAGCAGGCTCCCATCGATCACGCCCTCTCCCGTGAGAAGAATGTGCTTCGCCCGGCCAAGCGCCGCATTCATCGGAGTGCCTTCCTCAAAAAGAAGCACGCAGTCCTCCAGCGCCTTACCCGCATGTCCCAGACGGCGGTACGAGCAGAGTAGCTGCTCCAAATATGTCGTCACCTGAAAATACGAGAATTCATAGTCCTTTTGCGCCAGGCGGTACCCCCGGATCTTCCACGCTGCCAGACAGCCCGCGGCCAATAACGGCGCCGCAAAGAAAAGTTTCAGGCCGTACACCGATACGAGGCACAACACAAAAGGCACAAGCAGCAAATAAATATAATTTTCTTTTAACTTTTTCATTTCTCCCTCCGTTCCTCCCTATCTGCTTTTTTCGGCAGAAATACCGAGTGCAGTCCCTTTTCCTCAAAGCGCCGCCGGAGATTTGCCGGCAGTACCTCTCCCGTAAGTTCGCCCTGGTCCACAAGAATGACCATTTTATTCGTACTTTTCAAATAACTGCCGCCGCCACGATCAAACGCGCAGATCTGCTCGATCCTTCTCGTGATATTCCCCTGCCCGCCGACCGAACTTTTCACGAGGATGCCAATATTCATAAACCGGTAGGTATCATTTAACACCCGCTCCGCGTCCATTGTCCCGCCCGCCATATTTTTGATGCGGTCCGGGATATTTCTCACGTCATCGGTGTGCAGCGTCGTCAGGCCGTACGTCCCCGTACTGAGCGATTCCAGCAGATACCGCACTTCCTCCGACCGCGCTTCCGACAGGATGATCCACCGCGGCAGCTGGCGCAGGCAGGCCTTGATCGCCGCCGTATACGTAAAATTTTCCGCCACTTTCATCTCCACGCAGTCCTTCGTCGGATTGATCTTGCCGTAATGGATCTCAAGCGTATCCTCAATCGTAATGACCCGCTCGGAATCGGGGATGAATGTCGTCAGGTACTTTAACAATTCCGTCTTCCCTGCGCCCGGCATGCCGCAGATCGCGATGTTGCAGTGCACCCGGATACAATGTTCCAAAAAATCCGCCACCGCCTTTTCACAATACCCTTCCGCGATCATCTTCTCCTTGTTCAGCCTTCGGACTGCCGGTATCTTGCGGAGGGAAATCGTAATACCGGCGCTCGTCACGCAACTGTGCACAATACTGATCCGCAGTTCTTCCGTCTCCGCCTCCAGAATGGGATTCCTTTTATTGAACGGCAGGCTTACGACGCTCGCGATCAGCGAAGCGAACCGTTCCACAAAATCAACAGCCAGCACTTCTCCCGCCATAAAGCGCCCCCGCTCCAGATCGTCGATCCAGAGCTGTCTTCCATTCCAGTTGATGTCCGTCACATTTTCCGAGACGATATAAGGATACAGCACTCCGTAATCCTGCCGTTTCAATAGAAATTTCTTCTCAAATTGTTCCACACGCGCACACCTCCGTCCTCATCCGCTACTTCCCCGTCTTGAACTCCGGCAGCTGCAGTCCGGATTCCCGTCCCATGTCGGCAAAAAAGTTCTGGAACAGTCCCGAAAACATCGCCGTGATCGGATCGCGGAACAAAATAACGATCGCCACCAGCGCCAGTACGACCAGTACCGCTACAATGATCTTTCCATATTCCTGCAAAAATTCCGTCATCTCTCATCTACTCCTTTCACTGTCTCATATAGGAAAACCTCTGCCAAAACAAATCGTTTGTTTCCTGCGAAAAGGGGGCATCCCTCTCCCTCATAAAGGCTTTTATTTTTCTCTTATCCTCTCCGCTTATTTTCCACACCTCACCGCTGCTGCCATCCGTGCGGAGCGAACGTGCCAGCACCGCCGCGTGTTCTCCGGTCCGCCAGACCGAATCCTCATCCAGGGTATCCAGATACGCCGGACTGATAAACCTCACAAAACCGCTCCGGCCTGTCTGCGCGCCGTTATTTTCCCGCTTCACCACATGCACCGTGATCTTTTTCTCACAAATCTTTCCCGTGCCGTACTGCCGTTCCACTCCCTCCGGCATATAAAAGCGGTGTCCGTACTGATCCTTCACGCGGACTGTCACCGGAAATTCTCCCTCGGTCTGTAAATCCAATCCACCCCACAGCACGGTCTTATTCCGCTCCAGCTGGCTCCCGGACTCCACATCATCGCAAAGCCGCATATGGGACAAAATATCCTGTTTCGCCTCTTCAAAACACTCCGGCGCAAACTCCCCGGCAAAATAGTATCTGTCCCGCATGACAATCTCCGGCTTCCCGTTTGCCCGCACCTCATACCGCCGGCGATACTCAGCCCGGATGCCAAACGAGTTGACAGCGCGGTAGACGATCTCTCCTTTCCCGATATATTTCTCTCCGGTCGGAAGTAAAATGTCCGCCGGCCGGGCGCCTTTCGCCAGATGGGCATTTTCGGTCGTTTGGGCACCGTCCGCCGGCAGCATGCTATCTCCCCGCCGCACCGCCCCATCCGGCAGGCAGATCGAAACGATCCTGATCTTCCCTGTCAGATCGCCGTCACACTCATCCGACACCCCTATCCCGGCTAAAAGCACCTGCCGGTCCGCGTACTCGCCCTCATAAAGTACGATATCCCCGTACTCATCCGTAAACGCCGGCTTTTTTACCCACAGCGCATAGAGCTCGACTCTCTCGCCGTTCTGCCCCAGATCCTTCACTTCCGCTTCCTCACGCCAGGTAACCTCATCCGGACTTCTCACGGTCCCGGCCGCTGGCGCCCAGCCGACAAAACCGTACCCCTCCCTGCAAAACGTACAGGCATGCAGCGCCGCCTTCTCACCTACATACACCTTCTGCTCTTCCATCTCTCCCTGACCGCCGTTCGCCCGGAAAGCGATGTTATACTTTTCCCTGCCGATGTACAGCCCGTCGCCTCCCGTTTCCAAAAGAAACCTCTTCTTCTTTCGGAGTATAAAAGAAGACCGGACCGACGACGGCTGCTGTCCGGATGAAATCTGTACGAGCTTCCGGCCCTCCCGATACGTTTCCGGGCATAGTTCACAAGGCTGTGAAAGCGCGATATCCTGATCCGCCTCGATCACCCGGTCTCCTGCCAGAAATACCGAGTTGACCGACGCCTTCCCCGAGAGACCGAGCCATCCGTCCGCATAGCGGATCCCATATGTGCCGCCTGAAACGACACCGCCCCGGATCTCGCACTCGCCTTTCGTTTTCACCGCACAGCCCGAACTCTGGATCCTGCCGCCCGAAACGGACATCCTGCCGCCATTATTATAAATAACATCTCCACTCCCACGAATACTCCCGTTTTCCATGTTCAATGTTCCGACCGCGTTGCTGGCAATAAAGATCTGTGTGCCGTCAGCGGCCTCATTGTCCGCAATACTCCCTGCTTTTACGTTTACCACCGCTCCGGATGACATGTAGATCCCGCCGCCGCGCTCATTGGGGGCAGCATTTCCTCTGATCTCGCCGCCATCCATATTCAGCACGCTGTCCGCCGTTGTATACACGGCGCCTCCGGCAAAAGCTGCTTTATTGTCCCCGATCCTTCCACCTGAGATCGTGAGTACACCCTGATTGTACACCGCCCCTCCATAGCCGCCGTGGCGCTCGTCACCCTTTTCGTAACCGGCCGCCGCATTTCCCGTGATCGTCCCGCCCCGCAGGAGAACGATACCCCGGTTATGCACCGCGCCGCCCCTCCCGTCAAAATCGGAATCCCGGCGCTGGCCGATCACCGCGTTATCCGCAATCGTTCCACCTTCCATCACGAACATCCCGCCCGGCTCGACGCGAACGCCGCTCCCTCCGGTCAGCGTGAGATGGTCCCGGATGGCACTCCCCGGCTTCATCACCGCCGTTCCACCCGCGTGCACGGTCATACCGCCGCCGCCATCCGTAAACGAGCAGACATTGTAATTTGCCGTCAGCTTCGCCCCGCTTTCCAGACAGACGGTTCCCGTGTCGATCTCGATCAGTTTACCGTTCACATCACCGCTCTTGCCGCCGTTGATCGTAATATCCCGCAGCGTCAGCCGCTTTCCCTGCATCTGCAGCAGCGTTCCCTTATACACACTTCCCGCCGCCGTTTTCCTGCGAATCCGGTAGGTGCCGCCTCCATGCAGCAGCTTACTCCCCTTCACCCTCAGGCACCGGCTGACAGTTATATCTGCTTTTAAGTAGATGGTCCGCTCGCCGCCCGCGCGGAGCGCCTGCTCCAATTCCCCCAGCGTCTTCACGTAACTGACCGACGCCGCGTCACACGTTTTCGCGCAGCCAGTCAGCTTACTCAGGAGGATTACCGCGAACAGCGCCCCCGTCAAAGCGTATCTTCCCCGTCTTCTCTTTCTTCTCATGTTCCACACCGCCCTTTTCCGCCCGGATCCTTCGATCCTGTTTTGCCTGCTCGAGCAGGCACGCCGTTTCCTTCACGGCACTTATAAAATCGTAATTTACATTTTGTTTTCCGCACGCGTAATTTCGCAGCAGAAACGATATGACTTTTCCTTTCGTGAGTGCATCCGCAAATCGCCGGTTATACGGAATCGTACCGACCTTGAACGCCGGCAGGCCAAACCGCTTTACAATATCATGTTTTGTAATCTCGGAATGAGGATCGTAATTTCCTATCACATAAAACGCCTTTTTCTGGATTTCTGAAAAATTTCGAAAGAAATGAGAAAGCTGCTGATCGTTCTGGCTTAAATTCACCACGACCAGATCCGCTTCTTTTAAGATTTTTCTGGAACTCTCAAGAGTGGAGGAAGATATGTCCACGCAAACGGTCGGATATACCTGTTCCAACAGGTCCAGTACGTCCCCTGCATGTCTTTTGAGCCGGTACTCCATAAGATCCTGGTTCATCCCGCCAGCCGGCAGATAGAACACCCTCTGGTCAAATACCGAAAGACATGTACGGTATACCATCCCCGCATTTACCATATCTCCCATATCACAATAGCTTAAAATCCTCCCCAACCCATTTTCTACGAAATATGAATTTTTCTCCTGTAATCTGTCATAGGAATTTGGATTTAGAAATGTACTGCCAAGATTGTTGATACTTGCATGATTTTCGAATAAGACCATCTCTGACGTATGGTCCATCGCTGATACGATGCTGATACAGGACAGATTTCCTGTAACGCCTGTCTTCCCCGGTGAATTGCTCCAAAAAGCAATTTTCAATTTACTGCTTCCCTCCTTGATTTTATTTGGTGGAATGCAGTAATCATACCATCCTTTTGCGGATTTGTAAATTGTCACAAATCCACAAAAGTTTCATCCTGATTTTATAACCTTTTACATAAATCACAGTTTCTCTTTTCTGCCGCGCAACCTTCTCTCCCCGATTTTCAGCGGTTTGCTAAGACCCACGTATTTCCGCGTCGTAACCAGATGGTAGAGGAAAAAAAGCGTCGCCAGGCCAAGCACGACCTGATACCACCGCTTCACGCCAAAATGCCCGACAAACGTCAAAAATGACATGTACACCCGGCAGAGCACGGTGATCCACCAGCCGAACAGCATCCTCGTATTCGTCGCCTGGTTCACAAGGGCGTCGGTCGCGCCCGCCGTACAGTAAATGACAAAATATTCCATAAAAAGTTCGCACGCGATCTGGAGAAAATAGCAGGCCAGAATCCAGACCACGAGATCCGGCCCCTGCGTGATAAAACCGCTGACGCGCAAAAGCACCGAAAGAACGGCTGTTGCCACAATAAACGGAATACTCAGCAAAAACTGCCGGTTATATTTGACGAGCATACAAACCCCGGCCAGAATGAAGAGACACCCCAAAACATCCGGCAGAAGATCCACCTGCACCTCATTTCCCAGAATATTTTTTGTCGTGTACAGCCGTATTGATTCACTCAGTTCATATTTTCCCACAGCTCCCCCCACATGAAACGCCGGATACCAAATACCAAACCGCCCGTGAATATCAATCCCGGTCAAAAGCATTCCGATCGCAATTAAAATAACAGCCATTCTGTTCCTCCTTTTTACCTACGCACACTATTGCGCGAATGATCCATCCGTCTCTCGACAACAAAAATACTGACCGCCGCCAACGCGCTGCCAAATACGGCACCCGCGGCAATATCAGTCGGATAGTGGACAAAAAAGTACATCCTCGACAACGCGATCATGACAGCCAGCATGAACGCGGCGATCCCAACCCTTTTATTCCAATATGTAATCGAGACCGCGGCCGCGAACGAGGAAAACGTATGCCCCGACGGAAAAGAAAAATCAGTCGGCACCGCAATAAGCATTTCCACCTCCGGATGGCGCCAGCACGGCCGCGGCCGCGCTACCGCGTTTTTGAGCAGGCCGTTACCAAAAACAAGGCAGAACAGCAGCGACAGGATGACGATGACCCCGTATTTTCGTTTATCTTTTTGCAGCAGAAGGACGACGCCTGCCACGATCCATACCGCGCCGCCCTCGCCGATCCATGTAAAGAACTGAAAAAGCGCTGTCAGCACACTGCCGTGGATCTGCTGGAACAAATGCAAGATTCCATAATCAAATGTTTCAATCAATTTTTACACTCTGCCCTTTCAAAATCAGGATCCGGCTCGGATCAGAATACGACCGAATCAGAATACGCCCCGGATCAGGATACAACCCGGATCTGTATTACCGCTTTCCGGCTTCCCTTCTTCGCGTACATCTTTACCTTTCCCTTTTTCTTCGCTCTCACAATGCCGCGTTTCGATACCGTCGCGATCTTCCGGTTCGATGACTTCCAGGTCACGCTCTGTCCAAGACGGAGCGGCCACACGGACGCGGTCAGCTTCACCCGCTGTCCCCGCTTCATTTTGCGCCCCGAAGCCGCTTTGATCTTCACGGTGGAAATGCGCGAGAGCATGTTTTTCACTTCTTTCTGACAGGCCTTTTTATAAAGGCTCTCATAACTGAACAGCGAATATCCCGAAACGCCGGAACTCTTCCTCACCTTACTGATCTCGCTGGCTACCACTTTGGAACTCCTGCTCCAGCCCAGGTCGGAACTGTCCTTCATTCCTCCCCGGTACAGGCCGAGTCCGATGTACATGTCCACCCCGGCCGTATTTAACTGCCGCCACTGGCGCAGCCGGTCGTCAAACAGCTTCGTCTGCTTTCCGCCGAGCATGTACACATTCGACCAGTAGATCTGCGGAATGATATAATCCACATACCCGGACTCGCTCATCCACCGTTTCACATCCGCGCCGATCGACTC
Source organism: uncultured Eubacterium sp. (assembly GCA_910584065.1). Taxonomy (GTDB): domain Bacteria; phylum Bacillota; class Clostridia; order Lachnospirales; family Lachnospiraceae; genus Eubacterium_F. Next base: position 9,302 of record CAJTZN010000032.1, on the reverse strand, counting down.
GCAGTACTCGACATTTCCCGCCGGACTGATGCCAAATAAAAGCGCGGCCGATTTCTGCTTCACCGTACTGTAAACGGCCTTCACCATCTCGTTCGTATAGGACATTTTCTCTTTCGAGGAAAGGACGGAATAGTTCGAATACTGTTTATGCCCTTTTGACGGATAAAAGTAATCGTCAAAGTGGATGCCGTCCACGCTGTAGTTGTCGATCACTTCCCGCACAGCCAGAAGGATGCGGCTCGTCGTCGATTCCTCCGAGGGATCGTAAATTTTCTTCTGCGTGATCCGGTACGGATTCATCCAGGCGTGAAACGACAACTTGTACTTATGTGCGGCCTCGATCAAAATGGCGAGCGGATCGTACGACGGCGTATCGTCCCCCATATAGGAACTGAACTCAAAATTATCCGACGGCCAGATGGCATCATCAAAGGCCCTCACATGAAAATATACCGTATTACACCCGTTGTCGCGGATGTTACGAAACATCTGATCCGCATTCTGCCGGAATTCCTCTTCGCCCTTATTTTTCAGCCCGGCTCCCTCGTACTCATAAAAAGAAACCCAGACCGCCCGGACCTCTTTCGCGTTTACGGTAACGGTGTTCGCCATAACAGCGCTCATCATAACGGCGCTCATCCCGCAGAACAGTAGTGTCCCCAGCAAAAGGAAACGGATAAAAGATTGTTTTCTGCCTTGCATTTTTTTCCTCCATTCACGCACAGCTCTTTTGTGCTTAACACAATGATTGTTGTTTCATCCCATTATTATACATGAAAAATCCACAAACATATGGCAATCTCCTTTATCCGAGCAGCCCGGTACTGAAATACCTCTCCATCCGGTCTGCCAGCACGGTCGCGATGCGCTGCCCATTTCCGTATTTCTCCGCCATCTTCCGGCACGCCCACACATTGGCCCCGGAAGACGTCCCGCACAGAAGTCCCTGCACGGCGGCAAGTTCCCGCGCCGTATCCACCGCGTCCTCATCCGTCACCTCTACGATGTCATCGATCAGCGACGTATCCAGCACCTCCGGCACAAACCCGTCCCCGATGCCCTGAATGCTGTGAAGCCCCGGCTCATGCCCGAGCAGCGCCGACACATTTTTCGGCTCCACGGCTACGATGCGCACCGCGGGATTTTTTTCTTTCAAATACATGCCGATCCCCTGCAGCGTCCCGCCGCTCCCGAGTCCGGACACAAACACGTCGACCTTTCCCTCCATCTGTTCAAATAGTTCTACAGCCGTCGTCTTATAGTGGATGCCGGGATTGTTTGGGTTTGTAAACTGCTGCGGCAGAAAACAGTTCCCCATTTCCGCCGCCAGTTCTTCCGCCCGCCTCACCGAGCCGTCGATGCTCTCCTGGGGCGGCGTCAGCTCCAGTTCAGCCCCGAGCGCGCGGATGATCTTTTTGCGTTCCTCACTCATATTTTCCGGCATCACGATGATGACGCGGTATCCTTTCCTCACGCCGACAAACGCGAGACCGATCCCCGTATTGCCGCTCGTCGGCTCGACGATCGTCATACCCGGTTTCAGCAAACCGTCTTTTTCCGCCTGCTCCACCATGTTTTTCGCCACACGGTCTTTGATGCTGCCGCCCGGATTTAAAAACTCCGCCTTGGCAAAGATCGGCAGCCCCGTCATCTTCTGCAGACTGACAAGCGGTGTATTCCCGATCAGATCAACTACATTTTCTACCATGATTACCTCCAATAAATCGATCAACGTTATTCTTTTAAATTTTTGATATAGCGGAACGTCTCTTTTTCTCCCTTCTCTTTCAGCATCGTAAGAAGGCTCTCGATCAGTTCTGACGTCTCCGGATGTATGGACCGGCAGTACTTTCCCTTTTGAAAATAGGCAAGCGGCATATCCTCCGTATATTCACTGCCACTATATATCTTACTGGCCGCCACCCGGTCGCAGAACATCTCCTTTACATATCGGAGCGGCATTTTTACCGGCTCCTTCATCCGGGTCTGCGGATTGTAGTCCTGCCAGTATTCAAAATGGTGGCGGTTCCTCCCCTGGTGGTGGAGCCAGGCTTTCGAGTAGCCGTTCGTCTCCCTCTCCTGGGCGTTGGGGCTGCGCCCTCCCTGATAATATTTTGCCCCGGGGATAAATTCCGTCGGCGTATATTTCGACAGATCATGCCGAAGTCCCTGCCAGAAGATCCCCGCGCGAAAACAATGTTTGATCACCTGATGCCGATGTTTCGTAATCGTGCAAAAATGTTTCCAAGGCTGCATATGCTCCTCCTTTTCCGTCTGTCCCGGGATTATCTATTACTCTATACGAAACTTCATGATGTCCTTCCTCCATAAACTGTTATCATCCTTTAGGCAATTATTTTATCACAATCTTTTTTATATTTCAACACCTGACGCGGCAGCGCGGAAAAAACGGAACGAAAACAGAGTTCCCCAATCCTAGAAACTCTGTTTTCATTGATTCCGTATAAAATTGATCCCCGTGAACCCCTACCGTCCACTGGTCTTATTTTGCGAATTCTTTTACTTTCGCGTAAATGCTGTCCGCATCCAGGCCGTACTTCTTCACAAGTTCCACAGCCGGACCCGACTCGCCGAACGTGTCGTTGATACCGATCTTCATTACTTTCGTCGGGCATTTTTCAGAAAGAACGTCACAGACCGCACTTCCCAATCCGCCAATCACCGAATGTTCTTCCACCGTGACAACTTTTCCTGTCTCCTTCGCAGCCGCCAGTACAAGTTCCTCATCTAACGGCTTGATCGTATGGATATTGATGACTTTCGCGTCGATGCCGTCCGCTGCCAACTTCTCTGCCGCAGCAAGGCACTCGGATACCGGAAGGCCGGTAGCGATGATCGTCACATCCTTGCCCTCACGCAGAACAACGCCCTTGCCGAGTTCAAATTTGTAGTCCGGTTTGTCGTTGATCACCGGAACCGCAAGCCGCCCGAAACGCAGGTAAACCGGCCCTTCATGTTCAATGGCCGCGCGTACGGCTGCCTTTGCTTCCACATCGTCTGACGGGTTGATCACGACCATGCCCGGAATCGTCCTCATAAGGGCAATATCCTCATTACACTGATGGGTTGCGCCATCTTCACCGACCGAAATGCCGGCATGTGTCGCGCCGATCTTTACGTTCAGCTGCGGATAGGCAATCGAGTTGCGGACCTGCTCAAACGCGCGTCCGGCCGCAAACATCGCAAAGGAACTGGCAAACGGGATCTTTCCCGTCGCAGCAAGTCCGGCGGCAATACCCATCATATTGCACTCAGCGATACCGCAGTCAATATGCCTGTCAGGGAAAGCCTTTTTAAATACTCCTGTTTTTGTCGCCGCTGCCAGGTCGGCATCCAGTACGACAAGATTTTCAAATTCTGCCCCCAGTTCTGCCAGGGCATTTCCATAACTCTCACGAGTTGCAATCTTCTTTACGTCACTCACAGGGATTCACCTACTTTCTCTAGATCTGCCATAGCCTGCGCGTACTGCTCGTCATTCGGAGCCGCACCGTGCCAGCTTGCCTGATTTTCCATAAAGGATACGCCTTTTCCTTTTACGCTCTTGGCGATAATGGCAGTCGGCTGTCCCTTCGTCGCTTTCGCTTCATCAAATGCCTTTTTCAGCGCGTCAAAGTCATGCGCGTCCACATTGATCACATGGAAGTTGAACGCCTTAAACTTCTCGTCGATCGGGTACGGCGAACATACGTCGGCAATATCGCCGTCGATCTGCAGGCCGTTGTTGTCCACAATAGCCACGAAGTTGTCCAGCTTGCGGTGTCCGGCAAACATCGCTGCCTCCCACACCTGTCCTTCCTGGATCTCACCATCTCCGAGAAGCGTGTACACGCGGTAATCATCCCCGCTCAGTTTCGCAGAAAGCGCCATACCAACCGCAGCCGAGATTCCCTGTCCCAGCGATCCGCTGGACATATCCACGCCCGGGATGTGCTTCTTATCCGGATGTCCCTGAAGATAAGACCCCGTATGACGCAGCTGCTTCAAATCCTCAACCGGGAAAAATCCACGGTTTGCCAGAACCGAATAATATCCCGGCGCCGTGTGCCCCTTACTGAGGACAAAACGGTCACGATCCGGTTTCTGTGGGTTTTTCGGATCAATGTTCAGTTCCTCAAAAAACAGATATGTATAAATGTCTGCCGCCGAAAGTGACCCGCCCGGATGTCCCGATTTGGCACTGTGCACAGCAGTAACGATACCTTTGCGAACTTCGTTAGCTGTCTTTTTAAGTTCTAACGTATTCATAATTTACCTCCTAAATTATCCGTTTTACTCGCCAAACACGGCGAAAGCCGTGTGCCAGGCTTCCTGACCAGTTTATTCGCCAAACACAGCTTAAGCCGTGCGCTAATTTCCCGGGCCTGCTCACTCGCCAAACACGGCTTTATAGTCCGCCTGGAACTTCGCGATACCCTGATCTGTCAGCGGATGCTTCGTCATCTGCTCGATCACGCCGTAAGGTACAGTGGCAATATCCGCTCCAGCAAGTGCACAATCCGTCACATGGATCGGGTTACGCACGCTGGCTGCGATGATCTCCGTGTCAATGTCCGGATAATTTGCAAAAATAGCCGAGATGCTTTCAATCAGGTCGATACCCGGCTGTGAAACATCGTCCAGACGTCCGAGGAACGGAGATACGAATGCTGCCCCTGCTTTTGCTGCCAGAAGAGCCTGATTTGCGCTGAAGATAAGCGTCACATTTACTTTGATGCCCTCTGCGCTCAGTGCCTTCGTCGCTTTCAGTCCTTCTACCGTCATCGGGATCTTTACTACCATGTTCGGATGGATCTTCGCGATCTCCTTGCCCTCTGCGATCATTCCCGCAGCATCAACCGTAGTGGCCTTTACTTCCCCGCTGATCGGGCCATCCACGATCGAAGCGATCTCCGCGATCACCTGATTAAAGTCCCTGCCCTCTTTGGCGATCAGTGACGGGTTTGTCGTAACACCGCAGATCACGCCCATGTCGTTCGCTTTTTTAATATCCTCTACATTTGCTGTGTCAATAAAGAATTTCATTTAAAATATCCTCCTATAATATAATTTATATCATATGGCATCAAAATGACCTGACACCACATAATGTCTTTCATTCGTGCGCACTTCGTGCGCATCCGCACTATTTACGCAACTGCTTCCTGCTCATCAACCAGTTTTTCAAACTCTTCCATCGGCATCGGCTTCGCGTAAAGATACCCCTGGGAGATGTCGCAGTGTATAAATTTAAGGTAGCTTGCCTGATCCTCGGTCTCGACGCCCTCACACACTACCATCTTATCGAGCTCCTGGATCATTTCCACCGTCTTGCGGATAATGATGCGGCTCACATCGGATGTCTCTGTCTCATCCAAAAATGTCTTATCGATCTTTATAATATCGACCGGCAGCTTTTTCAGCAGGTTCAGTGACGAATACCCGGTGCCAAAATCATCGATCGACCACTTGATGCCAATCGTCTTAAGTTCGGACATCATTTCCGCCATCTCCGTGAGGGAATCCGAAAAGATACGTTCCGTCAGCTCCAGTTCGATCAGATCGGGCGGCGTATGATAGCTGTTCAGGACACACGCCACATCGGTCGTATACGTTTCACTATCCAAGAGGACACGCGACTGGTTAATGGAAATCGGCAGACAGCGCTTCCCGTCTTTCAGCCGCCTCCGCAGCATCGCGCACACCTGTTCCAGCATATAAAAATCTAATTTCCGGATAAATCCATTTCTCTCAAACAGTGGAATGAATTCATCGGGATAGATCATCGTACCATCCTCCTTGATCCATCTCACAAGCGCCTCGGCCCCTACCATTTTATTCGTTTCCAGTTCATACTTCGGCTGTAAATACACTTTAAACTCGCCGTTTTCCAGTGCTTTTCCCATATCACGTTCAATCTCTTTGACCCGCTGGTACTTGCCAAAATCCACCGGATTAAAATAGGCCACGCTCACTGTGCTGCTGCCGTGCAGATTCTTCCTCGCGGCATCCGCCAGTTCCACCATGTCATCAATGCAGTCCGACCTCTCCTCGATCACCGACGCCCCGATGCCGAGACGGGGGCGCGCTTCCGGGAAACGCTCCAGTGCCAGTCCATTGAACGAACGGCAGAATTCCTCCAGATCATATTTCAGTTTTTCCTTGCTCGTGAAATCAACGAGCGCTATAAAATGATCCGCTGAACTGCGGCAATACAGACGCAGGCCAAATTCAATGTTCGAAACTGCTTTCGCCAGATCGTTCAGCAGGATATCCGCCCTTCCGGTGCCATATAAATTGTTCACTCTCTCAAAATGGGTAATGTCCGTGTACAATAGCGCAAACTTCTCCGACTTCTCCTGCTGTTCCAAAAACACAGCAACACACCTTTTAAACGTATCCAGATTATACAAGCCGGTCAGGGAATCATACACGAAATCATGATCCATCCTGCACTGTTTCTCCTCTATGTCCAATTACTGCCTCCTATCTATCCCACTTATCACACAATGAATTGATCTGATTGGTAAATTTGGCAACTTCTTTGTTGCTCAGTCCCTCATTTTTCCGGATCACTGCCAGCAGGCGTTCGCCGGCCGCCACAAGACGCCCGAATACATCCATCGCACGCCGTTTCGCAGATTCCTTCTTCCGGATCCGCACTGGATCAGCCACATATGTATATTCGCCCCGGATCAGATCAAAAATGCTGCCGCTGTAAGGCGCGCTCGCTGAAATACCGTACTCATCGCGCAGGCATGCCGCAAAACTGTCACACACCTGATCTTCTCCGTGTACGACAAACACGTTCTTCGGCGGCTGCTCGTCAAAACCGCGCACCCATTCGACCAATCCCTTTTTATCTGCATGTCCGCTGATACCGGAAATTTTCACGATATCCGCTTTTACCTCAATCGTCTCTCCAAACAACTTCACGGTCGGCGCGCCTTCCAAAAGCGCCCTTCCGAGCGTTCCCCTCGACTGGTAGCCGACAAAAACGATCGTGCTCTCTTTCCGCCATAAATTATGCTTCAGATGGTGGCGGATGCGCCCCGCCTCGCACATACCGGACGCTGAGATGATCACTTTCGGCTCCAGATCAAAATTGATCGCCTTGCTGTCATCGCTCGTGATCGACAGTTTCAATCCCGGAAATCCGATGGGATTAATGCCTTTCCGCACGAGTTCCTTCGCTTCCTCGTCAAAACATCCCTCTACATTCTTGCCAAAAATACTAGTCGCTCCCACCGCCAGCGGACTGTCCACATAGACCTCAAAGTCCGGATTTGTTTTCACAAGTCCCTGCTCTTTTACCTGACGGATAAAATAGAGCAGTTCCTGTGTCCTTCCCACCGCAAAAGCAGGAATCACCACATTTCCGCCTTTTTCAAACGTCCGCTCAATAACCTCGGCGATCTCACCGACATAATCCGGCGTCTCCCCGTGCAGCCGATCCCCGTACGTGGACTCGACCACGACGTAATCGGCCTTTTTCGTGTAGATCGGATCCCGGAGGATCGGTTTGTTCCGGTTTCCCAGATCGCCGGAAAATACGATCGTCCGCCTTTCCTCACCCTCGCAGGCAAAAATCTCAATCGACGCGGAACCGAGAAGGTGCCCGACATCCGTAAATCGTATCGTGACCTCCTCACACAGCCGGACCTCCCTGCCGTATTCACAGGGAATCAGAAGATTGATCGCGCCGAGCGCGTCTTCCATCGTATACAGTGGTACGTAAGTTTCTCCGCCGGAACGCTGCGCCTTCCGGTTTCGCCACTCCGCCTCAAACTGCTGTATATGGGCACTATCCCGCAGCATGATCGCGCTCAGGTCAGCGGTCGCCCGCGTCGTGTACACTTCTCCCCGGAACCCTCTGGCATAAAGCATTGGCAAAAGCCCCGTGTGGTCGATATGGGCGTGTGTCAGCAATATGTAATCAATCTCTGCCGGATTTACCGGTATCTCCTGACTCTCAAACAGGTTTTGTCCCTGTTCCATCCCGATGTCCACGCAAAGTTTTTTCCCACCTATCTCCAAATAATGACAGCTTCCCGTAACTTCGTGGGCAGCACCTATAAACTCCAGCTTCATAGCACCCCTCCATATATAATTATAGTATATCCTATCAGTTGTATTATTTCAACTTCTTTTTCAAAAATATAGCAATCAAAATGTAACGAATCTAACGCATTTTAGTACTCCCTCGATTTCATGACCGCGTTCAGATCCATCGAACTGTCATAATACGTTTCATCGACGTACTGGATCTTTTCCACCTCCTTCTTCGCCTCCAAATCCCGGATCACCTGCTCCACCATCGGCCCGAGAAGCGGATTACACTCAAAATCCGCATTGATCTCTCCCGCCATCATATGTTTGAATGCCGCCCGGACAGCGTCAAAGGAGATCACGATGACCCCGCCCCCGATGCCAAACGGCCGGCCCGCTTCTTTCATGGCGTCGATCGCTCCGAATGTCATATTGTCATTCTCACTGACCACCACGTCAATTTTTTCATAGGTGTTCAGCAGATACTCCATCACTTCCTGCCCCTTCATCTGGGTGAAATCCCCTGACTGGTAATCGAGCATCACCCAGTTCTTCTGCTTTTCCAGCACATCACGGAATCCCTTCGTGCGCCCGAGCTGCGCTGAGGAATTCAGCGTTCCCTGCAGCGTCACGATGCGTATCCTCTCGTGCTGGCGGTTCTGCTGCTGCAAATACTTTTTCAGCCACTCTCCGGCCATCTGCCCCTCTTTCCTGAAATCACTGCCGATCCAGCACGTATACAGCCTCTCATCCTCCACCCGCACCGACCGGTCGGTCAATATCACCGGGATCCCGGCCTCCTTTGCCTCTTTTAAAACAGCATCCCATCCCGTTTCCACGACGGGATCCAAAATGATATAATCCACTTCCTGAAGAATAAAATTCCGTATCGCCTTGATCTGGTTCTCCTGTTTCTGCTGCGCATCCTCGAACAAAAGGTAATAACCGTTCTCCGCGGTAAACGTCGATTTGAGCGATTCGGTATTCGCCAGACGGTAGTCCGATTCGGATCCGACCTGAGAACAACCGATCACGATATAATCTTTCCCCTCCCTCTCGATCTCTTCCTCCATGACCGCGTGATTCGGCACTTCTTCTTTCCCGGCACACCCGCCGAACAGGAAAAACACGAAAAAGGTTAAAAAGATCCTGATACATCTTCCCCGCATTACCTCAGCCCCCTTATCCGGGATTGTTGTTACATTCTATTCTACCATATTTTTAACACAAAAGGAACCACTTCTTCCGAAATG
>CAJTZN010000031.1 GCA_910584065.1 uncultured Eubacterium sp. | reverse complement strand
CTACCGTCATACCAACCATCGGGTTATTTCCTGCGCCGATGAGTCCCATCATCTCTACGTGTGCCGGTACGGACGAAGAACCTGCGAACTGCGCGTCGCTGTGCATACGTCCGAGTGTATCCGTCATACCATAAGAAGCCGGGCCGGCTGCCATGTTGTCCGGATGGAGCGTACGTCCGGTACCACCGCCGGATGCTACGGAGAAGTACTTCTTGCCCTGCTCAAGACATTCCTTTTTATATGTACCTGCTACCGGGTGCTGGAAACGTGTGGGGTTCGTGGAGTTACCCGTGATCGAAACGTCCACGCCCTCTCTGTGCATGATCGCAACGCCTTCCTGCACGTCGTTTGCGCCATAGCAGTTTACTTTGGAGCGGAGTCCTTCGGAATAAGAAATACGGGACACCTCTTTCACCGTATTCGTATACGGGTCGTACTCGGTCTCAACAAACGTAAAGCCGTTGATACGGGAAATGATCTGTGCCGCGTCCTTGCCCAGTCCGTTCAGAATGACGCGGAGCGGTTTTTTACGCACTTTGTTTGCCTTCTCGGCAATTCCGATCGCACCCTCTGCTGCGGCAAAAGACTCATGGCCGGCAAGGAAACAGAAGCACTCGGTCTCCTCCTCGAGGAGCATCTTGCCCAGGTTTCCATGTCCCAAACCTACTTTACGGGTATCGGCAACCGAACCCGGGATACAAAATGCCTGCAGACCCTCTCCGATCGCTGCGGCTGCGTCCGCTGCCCTCTTGCATCCCTTTTTGATGGCGATCGCCGCGCCTACGGTGTACGCCCAGCACGCGTTCTCAAAACAGATCGGCTGAATGCCTTTGATCTGATCGTATACGTTCAGACCGGCATCCTTCGTGATCTTCTCCGCCTCTTCAATCGAGGAGATGCCGTATTCGTTCAACACGCTGTTGATTTTATCTATTCTTCTTTCATATGATTCAAATAAAGCCATTATTTCGTTACCTCCTTTTATTATTTTGCGACTTCTTCATCCGTTCTCGGATCGATGAGCTTAACGGCGTCATCCACACGGCCATACTGACCGCAGGCTTTCTCGTAAGCCGTATTCGGGTCATCACCCTTCTTGATAAAGTCAGTCATTTTACCGAGGCTAACGAATTTATAACCGATGATCAAATCATCTTTGTCCAAAGCAATGGCTGTTACATACCCCTCTGCCATCTCCAGATAGCGCGGGCCCTTTTTGAGCGTACCGTACATCGTACCAACCTGGGAACGAAGACCTTTTCCGAGATCTTCCAAACCGGCGCCGATCGCAAGACCATCCTCCGAAAAAGCGCTCTGGGAACGTCCGTAAACGATCTGGAGGAATAACTCCCTCATCGCCGTATTGATCGCGTCGCACACAAGGTCGGTGTTCAGCGCCTCGAGCACCGTGCGTCCCGGGAGGATTTCGGCAGCCATCGCCGCGGAGTGCGTCATACCGGAACAGCCAATCGTCTCCACGAGAGCTTCCTGGATGATACCTTCTTTTACATTAAGAGTCAGTTTGCAGGCTCCCTGCTGCGGAGCGCACCAGCCTACACCGTGTGTAAAACCGGAAATGTCTTTAACTTCTTTTGCCTTTACCCATTTTGCTTCTTCTGGGATCGGTGCGCAGCCGTGGCTGACACCCTGAGCAACTGGGCACATGTTTTCTACTTCCTGTGAATAAATCATGTCGATTGTAACTCCTTTCTTACCTCTTCAAATTCTCACTTAATCGTACAATATTTTGCTAAAATTGTCAATATTTCTGCACGATTTCGCCCTGTTTCTTATAAATACTCCCGCCCGGCACGTATCCGCGCACCGAAGAGAGCGGGTATACGTTCGTGTGGCTGCCAATCACCGTGCCGGGATTGAGGATGCTGCCGCAGCCGACCTCGACAAAGCTCCCGAGAACGGCGCCCATTTTCTTGCGGCCGGTCTTCACCTTTTCTCCGCCGCAGCGGATCTCCACAAGCGTCTTATCCGACTTGACATTGGAGGTGATCGAACCGGCTCCCATATGGGACTTATAGCCGAGCAGCGAATCCCCGACGTAATTGTAATGGGGCACCTGCACGCCGTCAAATAAGATGACATTTTTCAGTTCCGTGGAATTTCCCACGACAGCCCCTTTCCCGACGATCGCATTCCCGCGGATAAACGCGCAGTGCCTCACCTCGGCCTCCTCGTCGATGATGGCCGGCCCGTTCAGGCACGCACTCGGGGCTACGACGGCGCTCTTCGCGATCCATATATCATCCCCTCGCTTTTCAAACCGGTCCGCCGGCAGGCTTTCACCCAGCTTTACGATAAACTCCCCGATGTGGGGCAGTACGTCATACGGATATTCATACTGCGCGATCAGCTCCCACGCGATCGTCTTCTGGTCCTCAAATATCTCGATGTTCGTCAACTCTTTCACGCTTCGCTCTCCTTTTCTTTCTTTTTATTTGGGGTATAATACTCCCTGGCCGCGTTACAATAAGAACGCAGCTGCGCTTTGTTATCCGTTCCTTTTACCTTCCCGACCTGCACGCTGACAAAGTCAGTCAGTTTTCCCATATACTCCGCCTCGCTGATGCCGCCTTCCGACACCCCGGTCAGCCCCTTTTCCCAGCTCGCCGTCAGTTTGGGACTGAGCATCGCAGGGATCGCGTAGCGGACGATGCCGCAGACGAGTTCTCCTTTCAAGGTCGGCGTAATGATCTGCGTCTTCTTATTCAGGTTCAGATAGGAAATATGAAACAGCTTCTTCAGGATCTCCGCCCTCGTCGCACTTGTCCCGATGCCGCTTCCCTTGATCATCGCGCGCAGCTCCTCATCCTCAATGAGCTGGCCGGCATTTTCCATCGCCAGAATGATCGACCCCGAATTGTAGCGTTTCGGCGGGGACGTCTCGCCCTCCTTGATACTCATACCGCCGATCGCGCATTTCATCCCCTTTTTCAGGCGGGGAAGCAAAGAATTCGTCTCCGGCTGTTCCTCGTCTTTTTCTTTTTTCTGTGTAAATGAATATTTTGTAACTGGCAAAAAGCCTTCCTCCACCAGTACTTTCTGCGATGTGTGGAACCGTTCCCTGTGCATGTGCGCATTTTTCACAGTAATTTCCGCCTTCGTATTTTGCCCTGCGCGCTCCATGTGCGCTTCGCGTGCACCGTTCTCTTGTGCATTCTGCACGTTGTGCGCATTTGGCATGTTGTGCGCATCCTGCACATTGTGCGCATCCTGCACAATATCTACCGCCAGCACGACATTGATCTTCTGGTACACGGCCGGCGGGTAAAAGATGCTGAGAAACCGGCGGACAATGACTTCATACATCCGGGCGGATACAGGTTTCAGCGATTTCAGCGCCGACAATCCCTGCCCGGTCGGTATGATGGCGTAGTGGTCGGTGATTTTTTTGTCATCGACATAGCGCGTCTTTTCCAGCTTTTCAAAACTTTTCATGCGCGCAATCTCCCGCAGATACGGGAGGGCGGGTTCATACCCCTGCAGTCCTTTCAACTGTTTCGTGATTTCTTTCGCCACTGCGCTGCTGAGCACCCTGGCGTCGGTACGGGGATAGGTCACCAGCTTTTTTTCGTACAGCTCCTGCACGATCTGGAGCGTCTCGTCCGGACTGATCTTAAACAATTTGGATGACAGGTTTTGCAGTTCGGCCAGGTTAAACAGAAGCGGCGGATTTTTCTTTTCTTTCTTTTTCTCCACCGATTCGATCACAGCCTCCCGCTCTTCCGACTTCAATTCGCGGATGAGCGCATTCGCCGTCTCCTCGTCCAGAAAACCATTCTCCTTATATAACTTCGGGGACTGAAAATAGTGAGACTCCTCGCAGACGCGCCACTCGCCCTCAAACGCGTTTCCGCTCTCTCCCGCTTGTTTGCCCGCTTCTTCTCCCGCTTGTTCGCCCGCTTCCCCTCCGGCCCCGCCGGAAAGTCCCTGCGGGGAAAAAGAACCGATCACCCGGTAAAACGGTGTTTTCACAAATTTCCGGATCTCCCATTCCCGCGAAACGACCATGCCGAGTACACAGGTCATGACGCGGCCGACCGAAACCGACGTCCACTTTTTTCCCTCTACGTTGTCATTGAGCCAGCCGCCGTATTTCAGTGACAGGGCGCGGGAAAAATTAATCCCCATCAGATAATCTTCTTTCGCCCGCAGATAGGCGGACGCACTGAGGTTATCGTAGGCTGACAGCGGTTTTGCCTCCCGGATGCCGCGCAGGATCTCATCTTCGGTCTGGGAATCGATCCAGACACGGAACTTTTTCTTCGTATCCGGCACCTGCGCCATCTCATCCACCAGACGGTATATGTATTCTCCCTCGCGCCCGGAATCGGTGCAGACGTAGATCGCCTCCACATCGGGACGGTTTAACAGTCCCTTTACGATCTCAAACTGCTTTCTCACATCGGGAATGACTTCGTAACGAAATGTTTCCGGCAGAAAGGGAAGCGTCTCAAACGCCCACTTTTTATAGGCGGGATCATACACCTCCGGGTAACTCATCGTGATCAGATGCCCGACACACCACGTCACGACACTGTCCTCCGACTCAATGAACCCATCGCCCCGCCGTCCCCTGACATGCAGTACCCTCGCGAATTCCTGCGCCACACTCGGTTTTTCAGCGATAAATAATTTCTTTCCCATACGATCAGTATCCCAACTCTTCTGCCACCAGGATCACCTTGATCCGGTTCTTCACGCCACTCCGTCTCGTGATGACAAGCTGCGAACAGATACAGTCTTCGCTGTAGCAGTCCCCGCAACGGCCTGTTACCGCACACGGCGTGTTTTTGTTCAGACGCACGGTATTCGGAGGGGACGCCACATCCCGGACACGCCTCACGCCGTCCTCGACCCCGCTCACGACCTTATTCATCCCAGCCAGCACGATCACATGCTCCGGCCCGTAGCACAGGAAAGATACGCGGTTGGCAAATCCATCAATGTTTACAAGTTCCCCGTCGATCGTGATCGCGTTCGTACTCATGAGAAAATAATCGCTGTTGATCATTTTCGCCTTCATGTCCCGCATTTCCTCCGGCGTTTTTGCCGTCGTGCGGTCATATACGATACAGTCGCTCTGCTCGATCGCGTCCATGAGACCGGACTCTTTCAGCGTCATCGAACCGCCGAAGCAGACGCTCGTCCCCGGCGTGAGGAAGCGCTCCATGATGATTCTCACGGCCTCTTCCTTTGTCTCAGCAAAATATCCCTCCATATTCCGCTTTTCCAGATTTTTTATGATCGTTTCGGCCTGGTTTTTCCAGGCCCGCAGCTTATGTTCGTTCATTTTTTGTCCTCCATCTCCTTTTCTAATACTCTCACCATACTACATTTTCTAAATTTTTTCCACTTCTTTTTCTCGGTGTTTTCGCGGATCGCCTCCAATAGTTCCTCGAGATAGCGCATACTCTCCGCGAACACCTCCTCGCCGATGCCGCTCCCCCCGAACCGGCTCTCATAAACGGAGAGGACATACTGGCGGACCTGCTCCTTTTTCTCTTCTTCCAGCGACGTCCGCAAAAGCAGATGATAATATTTTTTCGTGTGCTGGAAGATCTCTCTCGCCTGCGCAGCACTGTCATAATAATTCCAGGGGGCGCCGGCCTCCCGCCAGAAATCTGCTAACTGATCATTGACAAACAGAAGCCTCGCACCATAACTCCCGCTTTTCATCTCCCGCCTGATCTTCTCAGAATTTCTTCGTCTGCGGATGATCACAGCCGCTGCTGCGCCGGAACCGCAGACGATCAGTAGCAGAATGGCGGCAAATGCCGTTTCCCGGTGCACATTCTCTTTCATCCAATCCTGTAGCAGACGCCAGAGTTCAACCGACCCTCCCCCGTCAGCCGCACGCACGGGCGTGGGCGTAGGTTCCTCTTCCTGCTCCTCTTCTTCTTTTTCTTTCCGCTCCTTGCGTTTTTTATCCTCCTGCTTCTTTTGTTCCTGCTGATG
This sequence comes from uncultured Eubacterium sp., assembly GCA_910584065.1. Taxonomy (GTDB): domain Bacteria; phylum Bacillota; class Clostridia; order Lachnospirales; family Lachnospiraceae; genus Eubacterium_F. The sequence goes on along the minus strand of CAJTZN010000031.1, from coordinate 40,553 downwards.
CTGGCGGATCCGTTCCCTCTGTTCTTCCGTCAACTCCATTTCCTGCGTCAAATCCCCTAAAACGTAGGACGTGACATCCAGCGGCATCCACCCTTCCTCTTCAATATAAATCTCAACCCAGGCATGCGCATTGTAATCACATACGTCGACCGTTTCATCCGGATTTATCTTGTTTCCACTTATCATATAGCCCTCGGCAAGCCGGGCCGGAATCCCCATAACACGGAAGATCAAAACAGCAGAAGTGGCAAAATGTGTACAATACCCTTTTTTTGAGTAAAACAAAAACTTTTCCACCTCATTTACCCCGCTCCTCACTTTGCCCGTACTCAGGCTGTATTGAAAATCATTGCCGAAATAATCCTTCACAATGTTGATCGCCTGCTTCACCGTCTTATACGGCTTCCCCTGTATGATCTCCTGATGGATCTGGTCATATATCTTTGAATTGATCCCCATCGTCTCAAACCATATTCCGTCCATAAGGTAATCCGAGGAAGAGGAAGACACGCCGGCTGGCCGATCCAGAAGTTCCTCATATTGATCCTCATTAACAGAATACGGCATATACCGGCCTTTATCAAACACATTTTCGATTTTGATTTTCTTATCCCAGGTGAAAATATCGTCTGTATCTTCAAGCACCTCACTTCCCATCCAAAACCCATCCCATTCATTACGGTCATACGTGGTGCCGATAAACCCGCGCAGAAACAGTTTCTCTGCCCCAAACGCCTCCTCTGTCTTTATCCTTAATTCTATCGTTCCGTTATAACTAATATTACCGTCTTTATTAAATTGTCCAAAATTGATGATCTGCTTTTTCTCTTCAGACGCCGGGTGAACCGACCCCGAACCTCCCTGGCCGCTTCCGATCGTCGCGATCCGGTCGCGGTATTCCCACATCTGCTCGCTCAGATCCGCCCAGGAAAAAGCAGTGCCGACAATGACTGCCGTCGCCGCCGTACACACGGTTAAAAGAAGAAAACGTGGAACATTGCCGCCCCGCCGTCCCATACCGAGAAAGATGATGAGCGCTGCCCCGTAAAGGACCGTACACCACTCAAAGGGCACGCCGTCTGCCGCGATCGAAGTAATAAACAGAACAAAGGACGGCAGCGCCGTTACCACCGCAGGCACGTGTTTTTCATATAAATACAGGGTGACCGCCGTAATGAGCGCGATGATCTGGCTGACCGCCAGTTCAACGGAACCTGTCCCCTCCTGTACAAACGTCCTCAACGTAATACCGTACGTAATGGCAAACCTGTAAAAGATCGTATTCATGATCACATATAATCCGGGAACGATGATCTTCTTTAAAAAAGCAAAACTCATCAGGCTCAGGAGAAAGGAACCGCCAAAACTGATAAATTCCTTCTTTTTAAAGTCCTCGCACAGAAAGCGCAGAAAATAGTAAATCCCCATGATAAGCGCGATCGGTATCAAATAAAGGAAAACATTGATATCTTCGAAATACAATCCGCTCGAAAGACTGATGCCGCCGCACCAAAGCAATAAAACAAGCGGCAGTAACTGGATCCGTTTCAAAATACATCCCCCTTCTGTACCTGCACAAACTCAATGGCATTTGTCCGCAGCCTGTCCCTCACGAACTCATCCTCCAGCTGCTTCCGCCCCGAATAAATAAAGATACAGGCAAAAAGATACTCCCCCTCAAACTGGGCGCTGTAGAGATCCTCGATCGGTTCGCCCTCATTCGTCATGCCGGAGCGCATTACCTCAATGAGCAAAGGAGAAATATCTTCCTCCTTCCGGACCGCGCGGCGTCTCAGCTTCCGTTCCCGCACATCGTTCCAGATCACATAAAACAGCCTTTTTGCCATCACCAGCTGCATGGCCGTAAAATACAGAATCTCAATCGCTTTTTCGATCTTATCCGGATCCTTTTCATTCGTAAGATCAAGGAACACCGCCGTATCACAGGCAATCGCAAATCCATAATCCTGTACGACCATCTCCTGCTTCTTTGCCGAAAGTTTCCAGTTGATGCAGTTGAGTCTGTCACCCGGACGGTAATACCTGATATCAAATAATTCCGACGGATCATTTCCCGCTTTCACCGCAGAATAGCAGTCGCTTTCGCCCTCCCGTTCTTCCCCGTCCATCTCGATACGGATCGGAAACTCCCGGTATTCCGGCATGACGAGAAACGATGTGCGCGCCTCGGCCCGGACGGTAGACCTCAGCAGGGAAAATCCCTGATACAGCTTGATCCCTTCTAATCTAATTTCATAGAAACCACAGTGCTCCGGCGCAAAAGAAAGCAGAATCTCTTCACGGACTGACCCCAGATAAACTTTTTTCTTCATGCTCTGTGAGTATGCCCCCAGACCGTCGCGGACTGTGAAAACCAAAACAACCGTACTATCCCTGCTGATCGAGCTGTTGTTTTCGATGCTGACCGGAATTTCAAACCGGCTTCCTTTTTCCACGGACTGCACATCCTGTAAAAACGTTACTTTTACGCTCCTCCTCGAAAGCGCGTATAAGATCACGGAATAGACAGGCGGAACGATCGCCGCCATCAAAAACACGATAAACCCGCTTTGCTTGATATATAAAATAGTAAAGACGGCAAGGCCGATCATAACCGTGATATATAGGATCCAATTCTTTATTACCATGCCTCGTCACCTTATTTTTACTTTTTTCAATATCCCTGACATAATATCTTCTTTTGTTACTTTTTCTACCTTTGCCCTCGACGTGAGCATGATGCGGTGGCAGGCCACGAAAGGAAACGCCATTCTCACATCTTCGGGGAACACACAGTTTCGTTCATGCATAAACGCAACCGCCTTACTCAGTTCCATGAGCGAGAGCGTCCCACGCGGACTCATGCCCAGACGGATCTGATCGTGCGCCCGGGTCGCCTCAGAAAGCGATACGATATAATCATAAATATCTTCATCCAGATGTATATGTTTCACCTGGTCCTGTACGTCCAGCAGTTCCTCCCTCGTCATGACCTGCATCACCTGTTCGAGAGGATTGATCCCCTGACGTTCCTTCAACAGCAGCACTTCTTCTTCATGTGCCGGATAACCGAGCGACAGACAGATCATAAAACGGTCCACCTGCGATTCCGGAAGCAGCTGTGTTCCCACCGAACCGACCGGATTCTGCGTCGCCATCACCACAAACGGTTCCGGCGCCCGCATCGTCACGCCATCTACAGTGACACACCGCTCCTCCATCACCTGCAAAAGCGCCGACTGGGTCTTCGACGAAGCCCGGTTGATCTCATCCGCCAAAAACAAATGACAGATAATGACTCCCCTCTGGTACACCTTCGTCCCGTCCGGTTCGATCAAATGAAATCCCACCACATCGCTCGGCAAAACATCCGAAGTAAACTGCATACGGTTCGCGTGCAGCGCCATCGCCCTGGAAAATGCCATCGCCAGGCTTGTCTTTCCCACTCCCGGAATATCGTCGAGAAGAATATGCCCGCCGGATAAAATAGCAGCCAGGATCATTTCCTTCTCCGCCATTTTCCCCTTTATGACCTTCCCCACTTCCATCAATACGTTCTCCATCTGTTCCTGCATCTCTTCCCGCTCCTTTTTCCAACTTTTTCTTCAAAACAAACGCGTCGCCGCTCATTGATCTATATCAGATATCTGCCAGTTTACCGGCGTCTCCCCATGCTCTTCCAAAAACCGATTGGCCTGGCTGAACGGCCTGCTTCCAAAAAATCCGCGGTACGCGGAGAGGGGGCTCGGATGGGAAGATTTTAAAATAAGATGTTTGGGATTATCGAGCATCTTCGCCTTTTCCTGCGCCGGTTTCCCCCACAAAATAAATACGACCGGCCGGTCGATCTCATTGACTTTCCGGATCACGGCGTCGGTAAACTCCTCCCAGCCCACGCCCCGGTGGGACATCGGTTTGTGCGCGCGGACCGTCAATACGGTATTCAAAAGCAATACGCCCTGCTCGGCCCATTCATTCAGATATCCGTGGTTTGGTTTGCGGCAACCCAGATCATCGTGCAGTTCCTGGTAAATATTGACGAGGGAAGGCGGAATTTCGACGCCCGGCTTGACCGAAAAGCAGAGACCATGTGCCTGTCCCGGATTATGATACGGATCCTGGCCGATGATCACGACCTTCACCTTTTCAAACGGCGTCAGGTGAAACGCGTTAAAAATATCCCCCGCCTGCGGATACACGGCGACCTTGCTGTATTCTTCCTTGATAAATAAAAATAATTTCTTATAGTAATCTTTCGTAAATTCCTGAGAAAGCGCCTGCTCCCACTGTCCTGTCAATCCAGCCATCCATCTGTTCCTCCCTCCGGCTCATGATAATCGTTCTCTAAAAAAATGAATCCAATTGGATAAAAAAGCGCCGTAAAAATGCGACGCTTAAAAATGGTAAAAATCATGCGAGCCGGACGCTGATACCCTGTTCCGACAGATATTTTTTCAGATCCATGATCTCCAGTTCCTTAAAATGAAAGAGCGACGCCGCCAGAACAGCATCCGCTTTCCCATCCGTCAACGCGTCCCGAAAATGCTCCTTTTTCCCCGCACCGCCGGAAGCAATGACTGGGATCGATACATGTTCCGAGATCGTCCTCGTCAACTCAATATCGTACCCGTCTTTTGTGCCGTCGCAATCCATACTCGTGAGTAAGATTTCACCGGCACCGAGTTTCTCCGCTCTCATCGCCCACTCCACGGCATCAATGCCCATATCGACCCGGCCGCCGTTTTTATAGATTGACCAGCCGGAGCCGTCCGCCCGGCGCTTCGCGTCAATCGCCACGACAACACACTGGCTTCCGAACTTATCCGCCGCCTCGGATACCAGTTCCGGATGAAGGATCGCCGCCGTGTTGACAGACACCTTGTCCGCCCCCTCGCGCAGGATCATACGGAAATCATCGATCGTACGGATACCCCCGCCCACGGTAAATGGGATAAAGACCGTTTCCGCCACCTTCCGCACCATATTAACTTTAATATCCCGCGTATCGCTGGAAGCGGTTATGTCAAGAAATACCAGTTCATCGGCTCCCGCCTTGTCATAAGCGGCTGCCACGGAAACCGGATCTCCTGCGTCCCGGAGATTCACAAAATTGACTCCTTTTACCACTCTTCCCCCATCAATATCCAAACACGGGATGATCCTCTTTGTAAACATCTGTGAAACCAATCCTTTCAAATCTCTAAAGCGCAATAAAATTTTTCAAAATACGGAGACCTACCTCCCCGCTCTTCTCCGGGTGGAATTGTGTCGCGAACACATTTCCCCGCTCCGCCGCCGCGTCGATCGAAACGACGTAATCCGTCGTAGCCGCCACATCTTCCGGCCGATCCGCCTTTAAATAATAGGAATGGACAAAATAGACATAAGAACCGTCTTCAATGCCGCTCATAAGCCGCGACGACTTATTGACCCGGATCGAATTCCAGCCCATATGCGGGATCTTATACCCTTCCTTCGGGGGAATGCGAACGATGCTGCCCGGCAGAAGGGATAGTCCCTTTACGCCCTCCGCCTCTTCGCTGCTGTCAAAAAACAATTGCAGGCCGAGACAGATGCCGAGAACCGGCGTTTCCCTGCTGACAATCTCATGCAGCGTATCCGGCAGTCCGTAGCGCGCCATCTGCTGCATCGCCACGCCAAACGCGCCAACCCCTGGCACGATCACCTTATCCGCCCGCAAAAGGGTGTCCGTATCTCTCGTTATGACCGGCTTCTCACCCAGATACTGTAATGCTTTCTCCACGCTTTTGATATTTCCGGCATCGTAATCAACGATTGCAATCATGTCTGTTCTCCTGTCTTTTGTCTTCCCTCTGCCCTCTCATACGGCAGGAATACGGTTTACAATTTCCTCCAGCTGTCTTGTATACTCCCTCTGATCCGAAATCTGCAGTAAGTTTCTCGCAGCATCCGCATCCATTCCAAAACGACTGAGATTTTCCGATAACCGGCCTCCCAGGCGATCCACCTGCCCCGCTATCCCGAGCGAATCCGCCTCCGACTTGTTCAGGTCGTAGAAACGGACCCCTTTGATCAGAGAATCAAGCGCTTCCACCTGCATATTCATGGAAGAATAATTGACATACGAGTCAATCTCTTTCTGCATCTCCGCACATATACGGATCCGCCTGTACAACGAGTCGTTTTCCTCATCGACATCTATCATATGGATGGCGTCATACGCCTGCATATACTCTCCGCTGGCAAAATAGTTCTCCGCGTTTTTCAACGACGTATTGCGATTTAATAGCATCGAGCCGAAAAAGGTAAGGATTCCGATCGTCGCAAAGAAAATGACGACGATGGCCGCCCCGACCGGATTGATCTTTCCAACCACTTCCTGCGCGGCTTCCTCTGCCTTTCGTTCTGCTTTGAGACGCTTCTTCTCTTCCTTTTCCTCTGCCTTCTTCGCAGCCTGTTCTGCCTTCAGCTGCTTTTTCCGTTCTTTCGCCTCCTGAGCCTGCTGTGCCTTTTCTTCTTTCGATATTTCTGCCTGTTTTTTCTTTTCTTCCTTTGCGGCCGCCTTTTTCTCCTTCGCCGCCTGCTCTTCCTGACGCTCTTTCTCCTCCTGGGCCGCCGTCTGATCGGTTATGACGTTGCCAAATATCCGGGCAAAAAAGCCAGGCCCTTTTTTCTCCTTCTTTTTCGGCCTTGCATCTGCCTCTCGAAGAGGATCCGCAGGTGGGACAGATGTGATTCCCTCATCTCCATCTTCCATAAATCCGCCTACCGGATCGACCGTGAGAAAATCGTCCTCGTCTTCCTCATCATTTCCGCTGTATCCCACTGCCGAAAGCGCATCCTGAAAAATATCATCGACATCAACACTATCGCCGGATGGCTGATCCTCCGGACCGGATTTTTGATCAGAAGAAGCCGGTGCGTCATCAAAGACCGGAATGTCCATCTCCGGTATGTCCGACATCGGCTCATCTGCCGTATCGAGTCCGCCAGACAGATCCTCTTCCAGCATAGTATCAAGCGGAATATCAGGCATCTCTTCGGCTGCCGTTTCATCCGGAACCGCCTCTTCGGCCGCCGACGATTTTTTCGGCGGTTCTGCTGATGATTCTTCCGGCGGTTCTGCCGATGATTCTTTCAGCGGTTCTGCTGATGATTCTTCCGGCGGTTCTGCCGATGATTCTTTCGGCGGTTCTGCCGATGATTCTTTCGACAGTTCTGCCGATGATTTTTCCGGTGCCGGGTCGCTTGCCAACTCCGAGTCAGCGGCCGGCGTCTCGCCAAAATCCGTGACCTCGCCGATATCCTCCCCGAAATCAGTCAGTCCTGCCAGTTCATCCACGCCATCCCACGACTCATCATCTTCGTAAACAATTTCCGAATCCGGTAAATCATCCAGGATAGCTAACGCATCCTCTAGAGATACCTCTTCCTCTAAGTCCTCATCAAAATCTTCCAAAATATTTTCCGCACTGATCGGAGTGTCCTCCCAATCCGGTGCTACTGTATTTAAAAGTTCATCCAAATAGGATTCTCCCTCATTCGCCATAGCCAGCCGTTACCTCCCTTTGATTTAACCACCCTGATCACTTCAATAACAGATCAAGCTGTCTGACCAGCTTCCCGATCTCCGGTTTTGACAATTGCGCATCCACACCGAGCGCCTCTCCTTTACGCCTCATCTCATCGTTGACGAGCGAAGAGAAGATCACGACCGGAAGTCCCTCAAATCGATCATCCGTCTTGATCAGCTTCGCAAGATGGTGGCCATCCATCTGCGGCATCTCAATATCCGTGATCACACAGGCGATATCTTCACCAATAACGGCTCCGTCCTTCATCAGACGATCCAGCACATTCCACGCCTCTTTTCCGTTCGTCGTAGGGATCAGATGCGTATACCCGGCACGGGTCAGACATTTTTTCAACATCTCCAGAAGAAGCGGTGAATCTTCCGCGAGAAGGATCGGACAGTCATGTCTCGAACGCTCACCCATCGCATCCACTTCAGATAGTTTCAACCCGGTTTCCGGATTGATCTCTGACACGATCTTTTCAAAGTCCAGAACAATAATGATCTTATCATCTACTTTCGCGATCCCCGTCGCCACTCCTTTTCCTGACGCGGCGATCGTCGAATCCGGTTTCGCGATATCTTCCCACGAAACCCTGTGTATCCCCACTACTTTCTGAACATGAAATGCCGTATGTAAACGATTGAAATTCGTTATGATATACATGTCATTTTCTGTATTTGCCGAAGCCGGCATACCCAGTGCCTTACACAGATCGATTACCGTGATCAGCATATCCCGGGGCATAAAAATCCCTTCAATGAACTCATGGGCGTTCGGCACTGGCGTCGGTGGCTGAAACGGACACAATTCCCTGATCTTCGCCACATTAATACCGTAAAACTGGTTTCCTACCATAAATTCCAGCAGTTCCAGTTCGTTTGTTCCACTTTCCAACAAAATTCCTGTATCATTCGCTGTTTCAACTGACAAATTAATCTCCTCCTTTTTCCGGCATCACTGCCTATCTTCCTGATCGCCATACTCTGCTTCTCCCGGCGCGTCCAACCCAACTGTATGGATTGCCCTCATCTTCCTTCGCTCCGCCTCCGACGTCTGCAGAATAAATTCCTTAATCTCTGAACTATTTTTAACGTGAGCGATCATCAGCTTCCCATCTGTCACATCACTGGAATAACAAATAACCGTTCCCAATTTAAAGATTCGTTCCCATATTCCCCGCACCAGTTTCACGTCCTGTACTTTATAAAGCAGCGTATCATCTTCCACTGTGCGGAGCAGTCCCTTTTTTATGTTAATCTTATTTTCCGTGATCGTATATGTAGTAAAAGATAACGGAAGTCCGAAAAACAAACTCCTCTTTTTCTCTTTGTATTCCATGCCTCAGCCTCCATCCTTTTCCCGACCTTTATCCGAAATCATCATTTCAAGCGCACGGTCGAAGCGCTGTCGCCTTCTTTTATCGTCAGAACAGCAGCACCAAAGGAAGAAGAATTCTCTGGAATCTCAAAGACGAGGATTGCTTTTTCCGACTGACCCGGTTTTAACTTCGTATCCAGATAATTCATACCGCCATTTTTCTGGATCGCGATCGTAGGCTTATACGTCGCGCCGTCCACATCCAGCTGATAGTCGATCTGCCGCTCGCCGAGGTTTACCTGCAGCGGCTTCTTCGCCGTATTTTTCAGATCAAACTGCATGACTACGAGACGCTGCCCTTTTTTCGCCGACAACTGGAACGAAGAAGTTTTTTTCGGATACTCCTTACAGACAACATATGAGCGATACCTGACATTCAGACCTGAAACATGGTACAGGTCATTGAGTGAAACTGCCCTGAGGTTTTCTTCCTGTCCCCCCTCCGCTGGTGTCTCATCTGATTCCACTGGTTCTTTATCTTTTCCCACCGGAACCGGCGTGGCCGCTGCCGGTATTTCGGTGTTATCCGGCGCCGCTGTCTCCTGTCTTACCAGCCTCCGGCTGTATTTACCATAATGCTGTAACAGTATGCCCGCTGAGTACTCCGCAATCTTATCCCGCTCTTCCGTCGTCAATTCGCTGCCGCTGTCACATCCGGCAAGCACAACCACGCTAAAGCAGAGGCAAAATAAAAGAATGCACTTTTTCTTCAACTTTTTTTCCTCCTTTTGCGCATATGCGTTTTCTAACTGATATACTCTATCTTAACACATTTTCATTCAAACTTCAATCAATTTTCAGCCTTTTCATCTAATTCAAACCAAAATTCTACACCATTGTCATAATTTTTCACTCCGTACCGCTGATTGTGGGCTTCCATGATTGCCTTTACAATGGACAATCCAATCCCATTTCCCCCATACTCCCTGGTCCTCGCCTTATCCACCTTATAAAATTTATTCCAGATTTTGTCAATTTCTCCCTCCGGGATCTTGCTTCCCGTGTTGAAGACACTGACCCTTGCCTTATCCCCGCCGCTCTGTATTTTCACCTCGATCATGCGGTCGCCGCCGATGTGGTTGACCGCATTGCTGACGTAATTCATAACGACTTCTTCCGTCATATATTCGTCGGCCCAGACAAAGACCGGCCCCGGTTCTGAAAACGACACCGTGATCTCCTTCTGCCGGAACAAAATATCCGACGACGCCAGCACCGACCTCACGACCTCGCGGACGTCGAAATGTTCCAAATGCACTTGTCCGTTTCCAAATTCCAGCTGGTTCAGGCTGAGAAGACGTTTGACCATCTGGTTCATCTTCGCCGCTTCATCGACGATGACCTCACAGTAAAAGTCCCGGCTCTCCGGATCGTCGTTCACATTCTCCTGCAATCCCTCGGCGTATCCCTGAATGAGCGCGATCGGCGTCTTTAGCTCGTGGGATACATTTGCCAGAAACTCCTGACGCATCTGTTCCTGCTCGGATCGGCGCTGCAGGTCGAGTTTTAACTCATTGTTTGCCGTTTTCAGCTCGGAGATCGTCTCCTCCAGCTTATCGGAAAGGGAGTTCATGCTGTGGCCCAGCACGCCGATCTCATCCTTCCGATCCTCTTCATAGCGCACGTCAAAATTAAGCTGTTCCATCTTCTGCGCCAGCTTTGCCAGCGCAAGGATCGGCTTTGTATACCGGTTGCTGAAAAATATCATGATGAGGATGCCAAGGATCGTAACAGCGGCCCCGGCATACGCCAGAAATTCATTGGAAATCGCGGCGCTCTCCCGTATACTCTGGTAATTCGCGCGCACATAAATCCAGTAATCCCCCTCCAGTCCGCCGACAAGTTCCATATAGTTCGAATTCATGCGCTCATCATACACTTTATAGAGTTCGTAATTTTCCGTTTCCTGAATGATCTCGTAATTTTCGTCAAATACGTTGCCCAGCCGCTTGAACATCACATATTTACTAAACTGGGCGATATTTTTTTCCTTCATCTGGTCGCTCATGCCGGGGTAAAGATAGTCGACGCTGTTCACCATCCCGCTTTCGACATTGACCCTAACCTCCATGATGTACATGGATACATTGGAATTCAGGCTGATCTTATCCACCTCGTCATAAAGTTCACTTTTCTGTTCGACCGTAAGCGACCCCCAGTCATTGGCCGCAAACAATTCCGCAGTCTTCCCGTACGCGCTGTCCATCGTCTTTTTCTTAAACGTTTCATAATATCCGGGCAGCAAAAAAAGATTCATGATCCAGCAAATGACAACGCTCAAAATGATCATTCCGGCCGAAAGGAACGCCAGCCGCAGCCGAAGAGACTGTTTCATAATTCACCATCCCTCATTGGATCTCAAATTTGTACCCCATTCCCCATATCGTCTTAATGTATTTTCCGCATTTTTCCCCCATCTTGCTGCGCAGCTTCTTCACATGGGTATCAATCGTCCTCGCGTCACCGAAATAATCGTAATCCCACACATGGTTCAATATGCGCTCGCGGGACAGCGCGATATCTTTATTTTCCATAAAATACGCGAGAAGTTCAAATTCCTTAAAACTCAGATCGATCTTTTTCCCGTCGATCGTCACTTCATGGGCCGACCGGTTCAGCAAAATACCGCCGAAATCGATCACATCCTCCGAAGACGCGTTCGCCCGCCGCAGGATGGCCTGCACCCTCGCCACAAGGATTTTCGGACTGAACGGCTTCGAAATGTATTCGTCTACGCCAAGTTCAAACCCGCGCAGCTCGTCATCCTCCGACCCGCGCGCCGTCAACATGATGATCGGCACCCTGGAGTACTGCCGAATCTCCCGGCAAACCTGCCAGCCGTCCATTTTCGGCATCATCACGTCCAATATAACAAGGTTGATATTTTTTTCCTCTAAAAAAATATCAACCGCGCTCTCGCCGTCCGCCGCTTCCAGCACCTGAAAATCTTCGCGCACGAGAAAATCTTTAACCAGCTTCCGCATCCTCTGCTCATCGTCTACGACCAGTATTTTCTGTTCCAAATCAAATCCCTCCATTCCACACTTGTACAAAACCTGACATACGCACGTCAGCACGCCAGTCTGTCCGTCATCGGACTGACTCCGCACGTCCCGCACCGATCAGTCCGCATCCTGCCCTCCCAGCGCAGCCTCCCTCTCTGTCAGTTCTTTCTCCCAATGCTCGTACTTGTCTATGAGTTCTTCCTCCATTTTTGCCTTATAATCCGTAAAATATGTAAAGACCGAATACTCACTCCTTACATCCATGACAACGATCGCGATCACGATGGCGACAAGCGCAAACACGACCACCTTCAGTTTTTTATTGAGCAGGCGCTGCCCCTCGTACAGCCTCTTAAAACGGCTTCCATCCGACGTCCTCACCCCGGACGGACGCGTCTGCTGCACGACCACTTCACCGAGGCTTCCCTTAACCGGAATAACCGGCAGCCGTTCCGGCGGAATTTTCCCCCGGATGACTGCCGTATTCCGCAATTCATTCAAAAACGCGTAGCCTACAACTGTAGTGAAAACATGTTCTTCCACCGCCTTGCAATATACCTTCTGCGCAACCTTGCCGTCCATCAGATTAAATTTGCTCCGCATCGACTTAATGACTTTTTCCTCCATCAAAGCCTGCTCATATACATCTTTGTTTTCAAACTGGTAATGGATCACGGTCTGTTTATCCGACATAGCTTTCCTCACTCTTTCGACTACTCAAACGAAATCTCGCCGTCCTCGTCTGCTGCATCTTCCGACGTTCCTTCTTTCGCGTGCTCTCCCACAAAGTCCTTGACCCGCTCGATCAGCATCTCGTCCCGCGGCCGGCTTCCCATACTTTCTATGAACTCTGCTTCCAGTTCTTCCAGGGTTCTCGGCGTTTCTGCCTCTTCCCCGGTATCTCCCGACGTTCTCCCTTCGGTTCCTTTCTGTGTATCCCCCGACGCTCCCTCTTCGCCTTCCTCGGCGGCATCGTCAGCATCGGCATTGTCGTCGACATCGTCAGTGCCGTCGGCATCGTCAGTGTCGTCGACATCGTCAGTGTCGTCGGCATCGTCAATGCCGTCGTCCGCTTCCTCACTTCCGAGCACTTCCAAAAGTGCTTTTTTGTAATATTCATCATCCATTGTGATCCCTTCTTTGGCCGCAATGGTCTTCGCGATCATGATATCGGTAACCGTCTCATTCGCGATCTCTTCCAACCCGTCTTCGTCCATCCCGAAACTCTCCAGCAGTTCATTGACATCCATGCCAGAAAGTTCGGCAAAACTCGTATACATTTTCGTGACATCTTCGTTTGCGCGGGAGAGCATCTTTTCCGGTACAGATTGCACTTTTACGCCGTCCCTGAGTTCATCCCACACCAGTTCTCCTTTGCTCTCGCGGTTTTCCTCCAACTGCGCCGCCTTCTCGTACTCAAAATATTCCTGTACGGTATTGCACGTTCCCCCCGAAACCTTCTGCGCTGTTTTATCACTGAACTTTTCATGTACTTTGATAGAAAACTGGACGGTCTTTCCCGCCAGGCTGTCGTCGTCATAGTCCGCCGGAAATTTGCAGTCGATCGTCTTTTCCTCGCCTTTCTTTATGCCGACGATCCCCTTTTCAAAGTCCTCCACATATTCTCCCTTGCCGATCCAGACGTACGCATCCTCCTCCGAGGCGTCTTCCAGTTCTTCGCCGTCAAGTTTTCCTGTAAAATCGATATTGACGAGATCTCCGTCGGTCACGACGTCATCGCCCTCCACTTCCGCTTCCTCCGCTTCCGAGATCATTCCGGAATAGACATCCTCGTCCATCGGCTGCACATCCGCCGTCAGCCCCTTGTATTCGCCCAATTTGATGTAGCCGCCTTTTTCAAAATCATATATCTCCCCGTCCGCCAGTTTGTCTGCCGACTGGGAGGAAAGTTCCTTATAGATCAGCATACCAATACCGCCGACCACGATTCCTGCCACAAGCGTGCAGACAACAAGAATCGCTGCCGTTTTCCCCTTTATTCCATTACTATTTCCTTTTTCAGCACTTTTACCCATGAGATCCATGTCCTTCCTGTATTTTATAGTTTTAAAACGATTGTATCATATATTTGTGAAAAAAAAAAGAAAAGTACAGAAATTATTTTTCTGCCTTTTCAAAAGTGCCATTGTCACCATAGCATAATAATGATTTTTGCATGAGAGAATCGTTCATACTGACCTGCAAACGATAACGTTAACACCCGGAATAAAAAAATTAGCAATTGACAACAAGCCCGGTATCTGCTATTATAAAAATGACAGTACGGGCTTGTACTGGTTTCGACAGGCCGGCTGAAGATGGAGAAGCTATCCGTGGACTGTGACCACGTTAAAACGCAGAAAAAAATAAACGCTGAAGACAATTTAGCATACGCAGCCTAATGGCTGCTGTCTGACTTAGGGCACCTACACCTTAAGATCCAGGCATCAATGATGTAGGAAACGACGTATATTAAGCTTTGCGTATACGGGCGTATCATGAAGCTACTAAAACCTGCAGGATGTTCATTTCCGTCAGGCGGAGGGAATGTCAAAGAATGAACTATGATAGTAGAAGTACATGGGATTCCGGTTTGGACGCGGGTTCGATTCCCGCCAGGTCCACTATTTAAAAATCCATCCATTATTATTTTTTATATCAATAATGGATGGATTTGCTTTTTTATGGATATAATACCACGTTGTCTACAGCGGGGGTTATTTCCAGGACATTTGCAGCTGCTTTTTCTGTTTTGCGCAATCGGAAAGATATAGATTGATAAGAGTTTGATATGGGATGCCGGAATCTTCGCTTTGCGCCTTGAAAAATTCAATCGTGTCATTGTCAATATTGATAGTGATTTGTTTCTTTAATTTTTTAGAATAAGGATTTTTTCGGGGATTCAAAGTTTCAATATTATATTCTTCTTTCATAAAATATCGCCTCCTGCATAATAGTTATAAGTCTTTCTTTCGTTTTTCGTTGCTTTTCTTGCTGAAATGATTCTGATAATATTGTCTCCCGTTATAATTATTTTTTAATTATATGTCAATGCTAATTAGTAATCCGCTACCGCCTGGCTTCCGAAATCCTCACAAATGTTCTTTTCGATATATTCAAGTGCGTCTGTCAAAACATAGAAATTTTTCATTGCGCCCTCCTGTCTCCATGAAAACAACTGACAAATCGTATCGATACAATAAATACTATATCACGAACATTCTCTTATATCCTGACAATTTGAGCATAAATTTTGTTTTTGCAAAATAAAATAGTATAAAATTTTCCGGGAAGTTTTGATATGAAAGATATTGAAAAAGACAAAGAAAACCTCATCCTTTTTACGAAAGTCGGGGCCATCGTGCTCACATCACTGCTTCTCTTAGCCACCAGCCTTTATCTCTACCCCCAGACCAGCGCCACGATCAGTTCCCACTTATCAAATAAAGAACTGCCGATATACTGTGTGGGCACCGAAGAGCCGAAAATCGCGCTCTCGTTTGACGCGGCCTGGGGAAATGACGACACGGCAAAGATTCTGGAAGTACTGAAAAATAATGATGTCCGGGTCACCTTTTTTATGACGGGCGGCTGGATCGAAAAATATCCGGACGACGTGAAGGCGATCGCCGCTGCCGGACACGATCTCGGAAACCACAGTGAAAACCACAAGCAGATGTCCACACTGAGCGCCGAAGAATGCAAGACCGAAATTCTAACCCCCCACGAAAAGGTCAAACAGCTGACGGGAAAAGAGATGATGTTATTCCGGCCCCCGTACGGCGACTATAACGACAATCTGATCCAGGTATGCCGGGAGATCAATTACTTCCCGATCCAGTGGGATGTAGATAGTCTTGACTGGAAAGATTACGACGCTTCCACGATCATAAAAAAAGTGACCGAGCACAAACATCTGGGCAACGGATCCATCATCCTGTGCCACAACGGGGCAAAGCATACCGCCGAAGCGTTAGATTCCATGATCAAGACGCTGAAAGAAAAGGGCTTTACTTTTGTACCGATCTCCGAACTGATCTATAAAGAAAACTATGCGATGAATCACGAAGGCCGGCAGGAGAAAAAATAGTCATCAAATCAGCAACCTTACTTTGACCGGTTCGGTTGCTTTTTTGATGTTTTCATTTATCTAGCTGCCACTTTTTCTTCCTCTTCTGATATCGTCACAGCCATACACTCCTTTCGGTAAAAACAGACACCAAATTTTCTGATGTTTCGGTATCCTTCCGCGCGCAGTTGTGCTTCATAATCGGCTTCTTCTATTTGTTCTAATGCCCTCCGGCACTCCTGTTCCATACCCTGAAATGTATTGGAAACTTTCAATTCCAGTATCACGGCACAACCTCGAACCGACGGCGATTTCAAAATAAGATCCGGTCTTCCTGTCCCGCTCTCCCGGTTTGAGACCACCAGATAGTTACCGGCGCCTTTCAAAAGCCCTGCGAGAAATCCATGATAATAATTTTCTGCATAATCAAAGAAACTGATCGTATCCAGAAGCTGCTCTGAAACAAAGCGTTCAAACGTCTCACAATCACCATCCTCCAAAGCCCTGAGCAAGTTTGTTCGCTCCAGCCCCTTTATTTTCTTATCAAACCACGCAAGGATCGTCCTCTTATAAATCATACGGACTTCCCTGTTCGGGATCATCAGTTCCATATATTGGATATCGTCTTCAAAACTCTTTTTTTCTGCTTTCAGATACCCTGTAAAAAACAGAAAATTCCAAAGATTATCCTGAGATTCAAAAATAAGATCATACGTAATATCTTCGCGCACAGGTTTTCTGATCTTTTCTCCCGCGATCAGGACCTCTATTTCCTGCCGAACACCGGAATCGGCATGTTCCACCAGCTCCCTGATGATACTATTGGAAGACGTGTTTGACCAGTATGTCTGTGGATATGCTTCCCGATCGGCTAATGCGGTCTTTACGTAATTGATAATGCTCCAGGGATTATAAATATCCCATTCCCCAAACCGGTATCCGTCATACCAGTTCTTCACTTCCTCGAACTTGTCCGCCAGATGAAAAAAAGAAAGCATTGCCTTAATTTCCCCCTCGGTAAACCCAAAGGAGTCTGCATACCACGAATTTGTAATAGAATAGATTTCCAAATTATTCAACCCCGTAAAAATACTTTCACGGCTTATGCGAAGACACCCTGTAATAACGGCAAATTCCAAATGAGGATTGGTCTTTAACGCGGATTCAAACAAAGAACGGATAAATCCGGTCATTTCGTGATAAAATCCTGTAAAATGAGCGTGTTCCAAAGGGACATCATATTCATCCAGTAAAATGATCGTTCTCTTTCCATGATACTGCGCAAGACAGGCCGACAAAAATTCCAGCGCTTTCTTATATTCGATTTCCTCCGCTTTACGATTCATGATCGCCGCAAAGCGCTCTTTCTCATGCTCTGTCAGACAGCTGTTTAAAAGTACATACACATGCCGTTTGAATTCTTTCGCGATCTCATCTACCATGCTGGCAACCGCCATTTCATAAGTTGGCTGTTTTGCAGATTTCAAAGACAAACTGATAACCGGATATTTCCCCTGATGAGCCATATATTCCCCGCCGCATTTTGCAATGTTTAACTTGTGAAACAAATACCCGTTATCAATCTTCTCCCCCTCCGTATCCAATTCCTCTTCAAAAAAGCGGCGTATCATACTGAGATTCAAAGTTTTCCCAAAGCGCCGCGGCCGTGTATAGAGATTAACGCTTCCTTTGTGATCAATCAGATTCCTGATCATCAAAGACTTATCAACGTAATACATATCTTCATCCAAAATCCGTTTGATATCCTCAAATCCGACCGGCACTGTCTTCTGCACAAAATCACCTGCTTTCATACCTTGATACTATATTTCTTACTACATTTGTTACCATGATCGCCTAAAAAAACACTGTTTCACATCAAAAAACGCAGCCAGTTAAACAGCTTCAGTATGCCGACCATCCATCTCACATTTCCCTTCATTTTCTGCTGGCTGACCCCCGCGGGAATTTCGTAATGTTCCGCATCCAGCGCGATGGCAGAGGCGGCTTCATATTGTTGCATATGCTGCCGCAGCTGCCGATTGAGCGGCACACTGTCGATGACAAGCATGAGCTCCGTGTCGAGATAGGTACTTCTCATATCCATATTAAATGAGCCTATGATCGACAGCCGGTTCCCGACCGATATACTTTTCCCGTGATAGGACACGCCGCCTTCGTACTCATATATTTGCAGGCCCGTATCGACAAGCCTTTCTTTATTTTTTAAGTAATCGGACGCTCCGAACGGATTTCCATTGTTCGCGGCGGAATTAGTCAGCAGCGCAGTCTGGGGATTTTTTTCGCAAATGTCCTGCAGGGAATCATACATCCAGTCGTTGCAGATCACATAGGGCGTGTGGATGAAAATTTCGCCGTCGGCGTGTTTCATGATCTCGGCCAGCGAATAAAATACGACCGGTTCTTTCGCGTAGACATGGATCGGATTGGATAACAGGGTGATGCGGTTCGCCTCCAGCGTCATGGACGCGTAGTCCGCGGGCTGCGACAAATCCGGATACTCTCTTTTCACCTGCTCATACAATGCTTCCAGTTCTCTCTGCGCCTCAGCCGTTTTTTCGGTACGCCTGCCCTCGAAAACCGAACAGTCGCCTCCGTTCCACACCGAATCAAAATACCGCTCGAGCTGGTGGATCGACTGATCTTCCCGCGCCGGGTCCGCGCTGTACACGAGGACGTCCCTGTCATAATTTTTGTAGCCATTGTCGCCGAGGAAATAGTCATAGGTGTTCCTGCCGCCCAAAAGATAACAGTCATCGTCCGCGATCACATATTTGTCGTGCATCCTCCCCATACTCTTCCACGGCGTGAGGACGTTGATCCGGTTGTACACCCTGATCTCGACATCATCCATCGCCGCTAACGCATAAAAATAATCATTTCCGTCCATGCGCAAAAATGCCGGCATCCCGTCGGCCAGAATCTGCACCGTGACGCCGCGCTTTGCCGCCTGCAGCAGTACGGCAAGCATACGCTTCCCGCTCTCGTCGGCCCGGAATTCAAAGGTAGAGAGAATGATCCGGTCCTCTGCCTGTTCGATCATTTTCAGCCGTTCCCGCAGCGCCTCCTCATTGTCCTCTATGACGCAGGCGCGCTCGGCGGACACGGTATCCGCGTAACATTCCTCCGCGCGGAACGCGGACTTGTATTGCTCACTGATGTCCGGCTGGTCTTTGTAGGACAGAATGATTCCTAAAAACAGGTACAAGATAAATAATATAAGGAAACCAAGTATGCATTTTACCAGCCGTTTCATTTTTTTCTCCATAGGTGTATGCCTCTCGCGCCTAATATTTCTCTCCGCTTCACATTTTCCCTGATCAGCGCGTATCCGGTGGACATCAACGGGATGAATACAAGCATTCCCGTCACGCCAAACAGGCTGCCGCCGATGCTGACAGCCGCCAGCACCCAGATGGACGGAAGTCCGACTGAGTTTCCGACCACTCTCGGATAGATCAGATTTCCCTCGATCTGCTGGAGCACAAAAAACAGGATCAAAAACCACAGCGCCTGCAGCGGATCGTTCACGAGGATCAGGAAGGTTCCCACCGCGCAGCCCGTAAACGCCCCGACAATAGGGATCAGCGAGGTGACGGCGATCAGCGCCCCTACCGTAAAGGCGTAGGGCATGCGGAATATGCTCATGGAGACGACAAACATCAAGCCTAAAATGAGCGCCTCCAGACACTGTCCGGCGATAAAGTGATTAAAATTCTGACTCAGTAATGTGCTGACCTTCCTCACCTTCCGTCTGGCACGCGCCGGCAGATACGCTGTCATAAGCCGGCTGGTCTGGCTCGCCAGCTGCTCCTTCTGCGCCAGGATATACAGGGCAAAGACAAACGCGATCGCCATGTTCACCACGCCGGATATGATGCTGCCGGCCACATTGAACGTAGAACCAAGCATATTTCCCGCGCCATTTCTCATAAAATACATGATATTCTGCAGCACGCTGTTCCAGTCGATTTCCTTTAACTCGGGCAGGTTCAGCTGTCCCGCCAGAAGCGAATCATTTCTCGCCAGATCATCAAATCCCTCCATCATCTTCTGGATAAATGCCGGGATCTTTTTTCCGATCTCGGAAATGGTACGCGCCATCTGCGGCAGTACCACTCCCACGACGACAGTGAAAACAAGCGCGATCAGCACGAGCGTGATCACCATGCTGACGGGCCGTTTCAGTTTGTCCGACGCCTTCCCCCGCCAGCCGCCGAGCCATTTGTTCTCGATCCCCCTCATGGGAATGTTCAACACGAACGCGATCGCCCCGCCATAAAGAAACGGCTTCAGTATGCCAAACAGGAAAGCGGCCCCATAAAAGACTTTCTCACTGTATAGGATGATCAGTATCAAAAAGGCAGCCAGTATCATAAGCCTTCGGATCTGCCTCAGCTTTTCCCTGCTAAATTCCATATTCTTTTTCCTTTCTTTTTGATAAGTTCTCATAACATTTTCCGCATCCAGATATGAGGACATCCCTCCTCATCCTGCACCTCGCCAAATTCCACGAATCCCAGTTTCCCATAAAATTCCGTGGCGCGGCACTGGGCGTGCAGGACGATCTCTGTCCCGCCCCGCAGTCTCACATATTTTTCTACTTCGTTTACCAGGATCGAACCGATATTTTTCCCCCGGCTCTCGGCGATGACCGCCAGTCTCCCCAGTGCGTAAGCGTTCATTTCCTCATTCCAGAAAACACGGCAGGTCGCAATCGCAGATTGTTCGATCGCAGATTGTTCAATCGCAGATCGTTTGATCGCAGATCGCCCAGTCGTTGATCGTTCGTCTGGTAAACACCCGTCCTCGAATAACACAAAATGTACTGCCATTTTGTCGACCTCATCATATTCGTCCTGAAATCCCTGCTCGTCGATGAATACTTTTTTTCTGATCTCCCTCGCAGGGTCCGCAAGCGTTTCATATATAGCTACTTTCACAATATTATCCTCTCATCAATTACGTGTTTAAAAATCAACCGTGAAGATCACCTGGCAATTTTCTTTCGCTGCATTTTCATAAAAAGAAAGAATATCCTCGCTCCAGCCAAGCGTATGGTCCAGGCCGTCGTTATCCTTATACCGGAAATCCTCGTCATTGATCTTCCAAAAATTCTGTTCTATGATTTCCTGCAGGTTGTGCTGGCGGAGATATGAAACGATTTCCCTGACTTCACTCTGCGTTTTCAGCGTGATGATCTCATCCTCTGTGTCAACTAAAACCTCCCCGGCAAATACGATATTCGTCGGCACGCGGTTTTCCTCATTCCATCGCCCGGCGCCCAGACAGTATTGAATGCCTTCCCATGCCTTGTCCAATTCACATCCGCGCGGGGTTCCAAAAAGTTTTTCTTCTATCTCTTCCAGCATGTAATCATAGCGTTCTTCTTCCGGAACCGCGCGAAGTTTTCCCACTTCTTCCTCTGTCAGCGCATAAAGCATCCCCAACCTTGACATATGATCATCCTCCATTGTCCAAATATGAACTTGCACTTATGAATGTATCTTGTATTTTATACGCAGGCTTGCTTCTATGTGCATAATCCAATGTCTTGAAAAAGGCATTTGTATTAACCCTCGAATATCTTTACCACACCAATAATCAATAAGCCAAATTGCATTTTTATCATTGCTTACAACATTCAATGATTTTAAGTATTCTTTTCTTTCTTCTAGTATTTTCTTCTTCAATTCATCATAAGATAAACTATTGATTATCTTCTCGGTGTTATCCTTTACCTCAAAAATATATGAATAAAGCTCTTTCAAATTAAGTCGCTTTGAAAAATCTGCAATCTGGTCTTTTACAAGTTCATTTCCTGTTGTAATTATAGGCGAATTGATACGTTCTTGATAATTGCCTGAAAAAAACACTTGCTCATTTTCACTTATCAATGTATGTGCAACTATATCTTCGATACGGAAAATATGCCAAATTGAATATGCAATCGTTTTACTATGATAACTGTCTGCGTTTATAAATGGAATTGCGTCAAAATCTTCTCTGCTTAATTCCCTATTAAGTGATGTTAAAGTTTCCATTAACTGATTTCGCAAATTAAATAATGTGTTAATACCTGCTTCATAGGTATCTTTCTTTTTGATTTGCGTTTGCATTGTTTTATTTAGTTCAGACCATACCTTATTCATAATCAATTATCCTCAAACACTTCCGATTTATCTTCCTAAAATTCATTCGTTTCTTTCAAATTCTTTTTGAACTTTCCTACCAAAATCATTTACATGGTCTAACGGATTAAATTCGTTTCGCAATCTCTAAAGCGATATAGAATTTATTCAAATTATGATTGGCATCGTTGAATTTCTCCATCTCATACTTATCTTCCGATAAAACATCCCCAGTTACAAGAAAATCATATAACTCAAAGCCGTAGAAATCACAAATGGACTATATAATATAGCACAATCTTTCATTTGTTGTTTCTCTCTTAGAATATAAATACAATAGCACGAAATCCAAAAGATAAATAAAAATTCTCACTCCCTTATAAGGACATCAATTTTTTTCTCGTTTCTTTATCATATTTCTCCAAGGCATAGCGATATGCCGTTCGTGGCATTTGCGTATGATTGTCAATCAAATAATTTGTCACTGTTTCCATATCAACCTGCGAAAGACTCTTCAGCATCCAACCATACCCCTTCTGAACCAAATCATGCTCATCAGACATGAGTAAATCTGAAATCATTAAGGGATCAATTCCTTCATAATCCTTGTGAAGAATAGCTGGAATTAGTATTACAGCAGATGCACGGCGAACCCAAAAGTCTTCATTTTTTGTCCACTCTTTAATTTTAGGAAAAAGCGTTTTGTATTTTCTTAGCAATTCGCCAAATGCGTGGGTACAAAAATCATCACAATCGCCCCACCCACGCACATATTTTTTGAGCCAACCATAAAAGATTTCATAGGTATCTTCATTATATTGTGCTTTTACTCTATATGCCCAATCAAATGCAACTACACCTAACTCCCAACTATGTTCTTCCAATAGTTCCTCACATAAGCAAAAAATATTATCTATGGTTTTATCCTTTATTCCCCTATATAATCTTGCCGATAATTTCCTTATATCGCCAGTAACTATATGTTTTCCATCAGGAACATTGTCTGCTAATAATTTTATTTCATAAATTGCCTGCTCAACAATTACACTCATTCCCATTCACCGCCTGTTTCATCATATGGACCTGTGATTTCTATCGTGTTGTCATCTGGGTCCTTCATCGAAAAATAGTAATATGGATTTCGTGCATTAATGTATCTGATTTTAGTAAGATTACTACCTATGCCCAACGCACACATCCTATCATATTCTTTTTTTAAGTCATCTGTACATAGATTAATAACAACCTTCCCTGTATTTTGCATTTTGGCAATTCTAACACAATCATCATACTCTTCATACAATTTTCCTTTGGTTATTACTTTATCGGGATTTTCAGAATCAAAATATCCGTTCATAATTGATAAGTACAGTCCATCAATGTTAAATATAGCAAATCTATTCATATTTTGTGCTGTCACCTCTCGTTCTAACAACAATTTATAAAAATGTACTGATTTATCAAAATCTTTAGCAATAAGATATATAGACCCCTTTGTTATCATGATTAACCTCCTCTTAAGAAAACTCTGATTTTTGTCGCTCTGCTCAACCACTCGATAAATGGGAAGTTACAGGGTTATCCAGTATCGCTGAATCACCCCAGATTCGCTTAATCCAACTTCATCTTTTACTTCATTTTCCAATTCGCCGCCATTTTTTACGATTGCCAGTCGTGAAGCATCATTGGTTTTATCACAGGTAAAAAGAACCTTTTTTCTCCGTATTCTCTGCAAATAGCCAGCAATAATTTTAACATTTCACTGGCATATCCTTTCCGACGCTCTGATGGCAAAATGCTGTAACCGATATTTTCGCCGAATTGCACGAACTCCAGTCCAAACTTCTACCGACAAACACGTATTTATAGTTCTTCATAAGAATAACAGTATTTCATACCTAACCGCCGCATCACATCACCACTTCTGGGATTATTTTTATCATGCGTAGCCGTAATAAATGGAATACCGTCCTCTTTTAACTGTTCAATCAGCACCCCGCCCGCTTCTGTAACAATCCCTCTATGCCAAAACTTTTTGTCCAGTGCATACCCGAAATCATGACTTTCGTCCATACTTACAGTGACGTAGCCGATCGGAACATGATTCTCTTTTTGGCAAATAGCAAAACAATATTCATGTTCGGCAAACTGTTTGTCATAAAAATCTTTTGTTTCTTCCATGCTTTTCATAGGAAACCAAGACAGGAAAGTATTTACTTCTTCCTCTTTTAAGAGCAGGTATAATGCCTCCATATCGCTGCTTTCAAATTTTCTAAGAATGAGCCTATCCGTTTCCAGTCTTGAGATTGCCATTGTATTCTCTCCAAGCCGCGTTTTCTTCACCTAACTGTTTCCCTTTTACATTGAATTATAACGTAAAAAGATCGATCTGTAAAGAATGAGCACGCTTCATCATGATCAATATGCAAATATGCCATTATGCACGAAAGCGGCAAGATCCAGTTTGGATTCCAATATGGTCATAAGCATTCTCATGTTATTTTTCTGAAAATAAGATGATTAAAAAAGGCGATATTTTTATATTCCTCGAGATTACAGGTTTTCATCTCCAACGCAAGCATATTGTCATACCATTTCTTTGTATATTTTATGTCATTGTTCGAGGACAAGCCAAAGAATGTACGAAGTCCAAAGCGGTCTTCTAGCGACAGACCTCGTTTACTGGCCTGTTTGATCAGATATTCATTGCTGTAGGTATCCCGTTTGCCAAACATATTGTTTTCATGATCTCCATCTTCAAGTAAGACAAGAGCTGCTTCCGGGTCATCGGAAAAGACAGAATATGCAAGAATCCGCCCAGCAGGATTGTGCTTGACGATGGAGAGTCTGCCACCTTGTTTCAGCACGTTTGCAAGTTCTGTCAATATCCGTTCTTTGTCAGGAACATACTCCAGAACATTGTGGCAGATGACAAGATCAAAGGCAGCAATGCTTTGTTTCCTTACTTCCTCGATTCCACCGTGAATACAGGCGTACTTGCTGCAATTATCCCTCCGTCTCAAATCAAGCATTTCTTTGCTTGGCTCAATTGCAGTCACATGGTGAAAGGGTGCGTAATGGCTGGCGGTCACACAGAATCCCGCCCCGAAATCAAAAATATTAAGAGAATGATCTTCGGGTAAATCAAGCTGACGAAATAGTGCGTCATAGAACATTTTTCCCCAGGGTTGTTCGATGAGCTTTCGGTAGTCGTTAATTGAACTTGGCATAGTTTTATCTCCTATCGGTTCTGTTCTTATGTTTTTTTATCACTCTAACGTATCTAAAACTATCTGTTTCAAAATTTCAGACGGAATATCCTGCCCCAAATAGCTTTATAATTTGCCTCAAATGCTGGAACATATCTATGCTCTCCACAGGAAATTCATCTATATATTCTTTTATTTGCTCATTCATAAAATTACCTCCACCATTTCAGATTTATATCTCATTTATATTTTACAGTCCTAAACTTATGTTCAATCCAAAAAGTTGCTTCTAATGTGTGAAAATGTATGAATCTTATTTTAGGGTCATCAATCCCTTTAGGAAAAAAAGCTCTGTCATCCTCATTCCATAATTTCTGCATTTCTGTTGTATCAGTTATGATTTCAACATCACCCACTAAAGTTAACGAATCTCCCCCATGTTGAAAACAAATGCTTGATTTTGTATTTGTCTCAAAGTGTTTTGCCTTCCCCTGCTTTTCACTTCTTTTTGAAGTTACAAAAAAAACATCTCTAAATCCCTCGTCACGCAACTTACTAACACAACAAGTTCTCGGATACCCTTTTTCGTTGACGGAGGAAACAAACATAACCTCGCATTTTTTAACTAATTCGT
Source organism: uncultured Eubacterium sp. (assembly GCA_910584065.1). Classification (GTDB taxonomy): domain Bacteria; phylum Bacillota; class Clostridia; order Lachnospirales; family Lachnospiraceae; genus Eubacterium_F. The sequence goes on along the minus strand of CAJTZN010000031.1, from coordinate 14,548 downwards.
CCGCCTTTATTTCTATTTCTTTAATTCGTTTCTTTTGAATATCACTTGCTTTCTGTTCCATATTGTTCTCCTATACAAATATAAATTGGACTAATCTCTTTTTCGCTCATATGTTACAACTAAACCATATCCAAGTCCCTCATTGGGACTAACAGCAATAACACGCCATCCCTCACTTGCCATCTTATTCATTGACGCTTCTGCCATCTTCACTTTATATGTTTCAACTTTGTACTCGTACATAACTTACCTCCACAATTTCAATTTATCTTTTTAATATAGTAAATGAACTCTTCATCTTTCTTATTCTCAATATAGCCCAGCTTTTGATAAAAAGCTTTTGTACGAACGTTCCAAACAGGCGTATCAAGAAATATTTGTTTTACATCAGAAAAAATTCTCTCAATTTCCTGCATCATAAATATACCATACCCTTTTCTGAAATACTCAGGATCTACAAATATTCTGCCTATATTAAGTTGCAATCCATTCACAAAAAGAATAGCGCCTCCTACGATCCGTCCATCCACCAATAATTTATATAAATTATTGGTCTTTGCCATTTTAATATGAAAACTTGCAGACATATATCCGGGTGGACCTGTTTTCGAAGATGCTCCAACGGCAATGTCACTATGAAAGGCGCGCTTGGAAATACTATTTATCACCAATACATCTGATGTACCGGCTTTTGTCAATTTCATCATGAATTAATCTCCTGTTTCTATTTGATCCGCTTTAATTAAACTGTGAAACAGCATCAACTTTAGTGACGCCATCAACATGAATATAAACATCCATATATACAATTCCATTCTCTTCATATTCGTGTTCAAAACAACTGACAATGTTATCCTGCTGCTTCTCTTTAAAATGATTTGAGTGAAGATATTCCATGATCAGCTTATATGCGTGAGGAATCCTCTCAAAAGGCTGTATAAAAGGCTCTTTAATGGTAACCATTGCGTAGTCAGCTTCTGCATTTTCTGCGTATTCTACGCCGGGGAATTCCGTATTAAATCCTTCCGGCAAAATGTAAGCTGCTACATACCCATGCAAACCAAATCTGTTTTGTTGTACCTGTGATACAAAAGGAAAATCCCATCCTATCATTTTCGCATTCGGATTGGCAGCCTTGAGACCACTGTTAACAGCCCATCTCTCCATATATTCAATAACATCACTTTCAGGATTAGGAGAAATCATTACATAGCTCGCCATTCTGAATGGTGCTACTCTTTTAATCTGCACTTTTGAATAAATCCCTCCCTGATCCGGCAGATTTTCCTTCACAAGTGTATCAAGCCTGCATGTGAACATGTCGCTTATTTCAATAAGCTTTGCAAGCTCCGGAATCACTTCGTCAGACTCCCATCTCGATATAGTCTGACGCGTAACTCCCATCTTTTCTGCAAACTGCTCCTGTGTATATTTTTTCTGTTTTCTCAAAAAACATATATTGGCTCCCAAGCTCATATATCTCATCTCCTATCATTCAACATATTATCTTCCGGCCATCAAGACAAGATATATTATGACATATCACATGCAGCATAACAACCAACCGGCATGTACTATTTTTCGATCCTATGTAACACATCATGTTGCATAAAGTACCAATGCCTTTTTAGGACAGAACGTTGAACATTTGCCACACCTTATACACTTGTCATCGTCTATTTCAGGTGCTTCAAAATCCTTCTGGCTCAACGCTCCAACCGGGCAAACATTTACGGCAGGACATTTGTGATTCTGAGGGCAGTTATCCACTATTATTTTCAATTTTTTCTCCATGTTTCGATCTCCTTTCAAAAATAAACGAACTCCAGTCCAGACTTTGAACAGTTACCGTTCACAAACAGTCACTTCCACTTCATCCCCTTCGGACTTGCCGAGCTGCTCCCGAATCGATTTTAACATTCCGATTATATAGCAGATACTTCCGTCAGCATTTTTTATTCCCATATTTACAATGCTTCCATCATATGGAACCCTTATCCGGAACAAGATGAATTTTGGCCTTGAACTTATATAAATGATCGTCCATATTTCCCTCCAAACTGCGATTTTTTCACCTGACCGATTCCCTTATGCATTACATTATAACGTATAAAGATCGATCTGTAAAGAATGGGCACGCTTCATTCTCTACTAAATGATGCAGCATTTTACGTTGATTTTCACCAATTTTCGTGTATACTATACCTTATAAGATACCGCAAAAAGAAAGGAGCAGATCATGGCTACTACAGTAGAAGCTTACAATTTTATTTTAGAACACTTAAATAAAATAGGGGATATTTCCACGCGGAAAATGATGGGGGAATATCTGGTCTATTTCAAAAACAAGCTGGTCGGAAATATATGCGACGACCTTCTATACTTAAAACCGACGGACTCTGCCCTCCGCTTGTTACCGGATGCGGAGCGGGACTATCCTTATGAGGGTTCTAAAACGCAGATGATCATCGTGGACAAACCCGAGAACACCGAACTAATGTCAACCGTTTTGCATGCGATGTATGAGGAACTGCCGGCGCCGAAAAGCAAAACCGCCAGATCAAAAAAATAGATCATCCCAGGTTCTTCTTATACTGGCCGGGCGGCAACCCCACCAGCTTTTTAAAGCTTCTGATAAAATTTGCATAATCGCTGAACCCGGCCCCCTCTCCGGCATCGGACACACTTTTTCCCGAAATGAGCAGTTCTTTTGCCCGCTCGATCTTCTGGCCCAGTATATATTCCCGAAGCGATAATCCGGTATGGCGCTTGAACTGCAGGCTGATATAATTACTGCTGTAGTTCAGATCACGGCTCATTGACGCGAGCGAAATACCCTCTGTCATATGTTCCTTTACATACTGCATGGTATTCGATACGAGCGGGGGCATGATATCATCGTGTTCCCACTTGTTCGCATGCTGAAACAACTGGCATAGGAATAAAAGCAGTTCGGTCAGACCATAGATCCGCTTCAGGTCGCTGCCGAATCCGTCCGAAGCAAGCGTCTCCAAATATCGGTCCGCCAGCCGTATATACTGCCTGACCTCATAGGCAGATACATGGATGGTACCGCCTTTCTCCTGACAGATCTTTTGATCAAAATATTGCTGAAAATCCGTAGATCCCGACGAGAGCATCCGAAGCGTTTCCGGCGCGAGATAGAGACTGATCCGTTCATACGGAGCGGTATCCATCACAATACACCGGTGCATCTGCCCGGGACGGATCACGACACAGTCGCCGGACGTCAGTTCAAAACAGCGCTGTTCCACATATAACCTCGTGTTTCCCCGTATGAAGAAATAAATTTCATAAGCATCGTGATTATGATAAGACGGATCCGGCCCGGTAAACAGATTCGCCGAAAGATTATGTTCACACACGACATTCCGGATCGCATCGCTTTCTAATATGTATTCCATCGACATTTGCATCTCACTCCTCCCCTCCTCCTCCCCTTGCTGGGAACTTACTCCCCGTGCTGGGAACTTACTCCCCGTTTTCCTGACTGCATCCAAAACAGTATATGTTCGCGCAATATTTCGTCCTTAATATGCAAAGATGATCTCACGACAACTCACTCTAAAGCAGCTAAAAAGCGGAAAATGGAACGGCCTGGATGATGTAACTATTTCAAAAGACCTTGACCTCCTGCGCCGCCAAGTCCCAGCATGATCTCTGTGACAAAAACCCCTTCTTCATGCTGCCTGTTCAGATACCCGTTGTAACGCTTCACCACCCGGTCTACCCGCATCAGGCCAAATCCATGCTCTCCTGCCTTTACCGACAGATACGAATTCCCCTGTTTTTTCACATCATCGCTCATCGAATTGGACACATAAATATATAACTGCTCTTTTAATATATCGATATAGACGCGGATAAACCGCCTTTCGCCCTCCGGTTCCCTCTCGCACGCCTCGATCGCGTTGTCCAGCAGATTTCCGATGATGACGCACAGGTCTACCTCGGATACAGCCATCTCCTTTGGCACAAATGCTTTCGCATTCACTTCGATCTCTTTCGACTTTGCCACGCCAAGCTTGCTGTTTAAAATAGCGTCGATACGGACATTCCCCGTCTTGACTACCGTGTCCACTGTCGTCAGGTCCTCGTCAAGCTCATCGAGATACTGCTCCAGCTCCCCATACTGCCCAAGGGCCAGATGCGCCTTCATCGTCTGGATATGATGTTTATAATCATGCCGCCAGCCGCGTACCCGGCGGTACATATTTTCCACTTCCTCACAGTGCTTGCGGATCAGGTCGCCCTGATAATCCGAAATCCGCCTGTCCACAAATACGGAAACCATTTTGCGGATGCCGAGCAGGACGACCGCCAAAACGGCGATTCCCAGGCAGAACCATACATATACCATCATACTCACGCGCCCCCCTCATTTCCTGCTGTAGAAGCGGATAAACGCCTCATTGACCGCCCTGTGGCTTCTCCGGCTGAGCGGAATGCGCTCCCCGCCGTCCAAAACGACTTCTGATTTATCGATCCGCGCCACATACAGCAGGTTCACCAGATAAGAACGGTGGCAGAGGACAAATAGTCCGCCGCCCGACAGCCGTTCCTGCCAGACACCGATCCCCTCCCTGACGCGGTAAACAGCTTCCTTTACATGTACCTCCGTTTCATGGGAAAACGCCTCGATATACACGATGTCTTTTGCCCGGATCCGCATGGAGGCGCCCTCTGTCTCCACCAGACAGACCTGTCCGTCCCCTTCCTGTTCCCGTCCGTCGACGATCCGCTCCATGCAGATGGCGACCTTCTGTTTATCTAACGGTTTCACGAGATAGTGCAGCGCCGCCACCTCGTACCCTTCCTGCAAATAATCGGTGATCCCCGTCGTAAAAACGATCGCCACCCTGCCATCCTGTTCGCGAATGCGTCTGGCGAGATCCACCCCGTTCATATCCGGCATCTGGATATCGAAAAACAGCGCATCCCACACACGGTTTTCCTCCCATTCAAATAAAAAACTCTCCGCATTCGGAAACTCCTGGAACCGGCAGCGGATATGGTTGTTCGCCGACCATTCCCCGATATATCGCACCAGCAGATCCGCATGAGCGCTCTCGTCCTCCACAATAGCAATGTTTAGCATCTCCAAATCGTTCTCCATTCTGACCGTGTTGACTACAACACCGCTATTATATCAGAAAACCCGTGCGGATGCAAACCACTTACTACACACGCCATCCCCGCTTTCATGCGTTTTTCGCGTGCTCTGCCTTCCTGTAATACTGCGCCTGCGCCGTCCACATTTGATGATAGAGGCCTGCCTCATTTTCCATCAGTTTTTCGTGGCTTCCCCTCTGCACGATCTCCCCGCCGTCGAAGACGACGATATCCTCACAGAACCGGCAGGAGGACAGGCGGTGCGAAATATAAACAGCCGTCTTCGTTCCCACCATCTCATTAAACGCCGAATAGATCTCGTACTCCGCGACCGGGTCGAGCGCCGCCGTCGGTTCATCCAGCAAAAGTACCGGCGCTTCTTTGTACAGCGCCCTCGCTAGTAAAAGCTTCTGCTGCTGCCCGCCGGATAAAAGAACTCCCTCATCCGTCAGCTGCCGCAGCATATAAGAATCCAGTGTAATGTTCCTTTGCTCCATTTCTTGCCATAATCCCGCCTTTTTTAAAACCTCTTTTACGCGTTCCCTGTCGATCTGGCGCTTGGGCTTAAGCGCGATATTTTCATCCAGCATAAACGGCAGAATGAGAATGTCCTGAAATACCGCGGTATACAGCGCGTACACATCCCGCCTTCCCAGACGGTTCATATCCACTCCATTGATCCGTATTTGTCCGGACGACGGTCTGTAAAATCCGATCATCAGTTTGATCAGTGTCGTTTTCCCGGCGCCGTTCAGCCCAACAAGCGCGATGTGTTCCCCTTTCCGGATCGTAAAACTCAGATCGCGGATCGTCGGGACAGCACTTTCCGGATAAAAAAACGTCACATGGTCAAATACGATCTCCACCCCTTCCGAGCAGTCCGGCATTTGCGCCTCACCGCTCTGCATGTCTTCCGGCGGTACTGCCAGATATTCCCGCAGGTCATTGATCCCGACATTCGCCGTCCTCAGACCGCTGACCTGCCTTACCATCTGCTGGATCCAGTCTGAAAAACCGACAATGGTACCGAAATAGAGCATAAAATCCCCCGCGCCGATCTCTCCCTGAAGCGTCTTCGCGATCAGATAGACATACGCCAGACTGTCCCGCAAAAATCCGAGCACACAATTCATAATGTGGGTGTAAAATTCCTGCCTGGCCCGCTCGCCCCGTATGTTATTTCCCTCTCCCTGCCATTTTGCCATCAGTCCTTTCAGCCACTCCTGCATATGGTAAACCCGAATGTCTTTTCCCGCCCACGAACCGCAATTGATACAGTAATTCAGCTTTTTCTGTATCTTCGCAAACAGATCCTTCGTCCGCTCATACACGGCCGTTTCTTTTTTCTGGAACCAGTATGTCACAACAGACGAAAATAACAGAAGAAACACGACTCCGATATGAAGCGAAGACAAAATACCCGTATACAGGAAAAAGCAGCAGACACTGGTGATGAGCGCCGGCACGATCTGGTAAAACTGCGAGGTCGCCCCCATATCCCCCGATCGGTCACATTTACCGCCCGCTGGTACATTTCCAGCGATTCCCCGTTCTCTGCCTCCGAATACTCGCAGTCGATCGAAGTCAGGAAAATCTTCTGCAAAAACACATTCCGCATGTCATTGTACATAAAATATCTTGCAGTGCTGACATACCCGTTCACCGCCTGCAAAATGAGAAATCCTCCCACCACGACGCCGAGCGTTTTCGCGATCAGCGGCAGATCCGCGCGCTGCACGAAAAGGTCTACCGCCGCCTTTGGCAGATAGATCTGGAACAGCGGAAGAACAATACCCGTGACAATCGAGATCAGGGAAAATATCAAAATCCTCCTGTCATAATCCCAGCTTTCCCTCGCCAGATATATGATATTTTCATACAAATGGTAATTACGCCTTTTCTTCTTCATGACCATTCTCTCCTTCGCATGTTTCGTTCACGCCAGGGCGGTTTCCGTTCTACCGCTCCTGTCGTATTACAGTATAACATAGATAATGCCCAGAACAAAAAAAGAACACAAACGGCATTTCTCACGGCACGAATGGTTCTGATGCCAGGATCAAAAAGTCAGGAATAAGTCAACATGTCGTTCATGCCTGCTCGTCAAAAAAACAGAGAAAAAAATGATTGATATATTCTGAAACATTGAATATAATACAAGTAGGATTATCCCTATTTTCCCTACTTTATAAAATGGAGGTATTTTTAATGATAGCAAATACATTTATTGATAATGCAAAAGTAATGTCAAAAGGACAAATTACAATTCCAAAAGATATACGTGAAATTCTGGGCATCTCCTGTGGTGACAGAGTAACTTTCGTCGTGGAAAACGGTAGTGTAAAACTTATCAACTCTGCCATATATGCTATGCAGATGCTTCAGTCACAGATGAAGGGGGATGCAGAAAATGCCGGACTTACCTCTGACGATGCAGTCATGGATTTAGTCAAAGAAATCCGGACAGAAAGTGAGGATTCATGAAAGTTTTAATTGATACAAATATTCTTATTTCTGCTGCACTGAGCAACAAAGGCACTCCTTACCGCGCTTTCGTAAAGGCCGTAAGCTATCCTAATCACGGACTGGTATGTGAACAGAACATTGATGAAATGCGCCGTATTTTTAATCGCAAATTTCCAAAGAAAATACAGGCTTTAGAAACATTTTTGTCACTGGCATTACTGACTCTTGAAGTTGTGCCGACCCCTGTTGAGGAATACAGTTCTGAAATAAAAATCCGTGATATAAATGATCGTCCGATTCTTCGGGCTGCTATTCATGCAAAAGCTGATATACTGCTTACAGGAGATAAAGATTTCCTTGAATCCGGACTTTCTAATCCTCTGATCATGACAGCTGCAGCTTTTATTTCCATGGACTAGTTATTTCTCAACCCCTTTCCTTCCCTTCCGGTCATGTCTGGTTCTTCTTACTACTGGTCAGACGGCATCCCCACCTGCTTTTTAAAACTGCAGATAAAATTCGCATAATCGCTAAAGCCTGAGCCTCTCCTGTCATATCCGATCATGGAAACACTCTTCCAAATCCATAACCCCTGTGAAGAGAATCCGGAAAACCGCGGATGAGATATAGAGGCCAATCCGTTCATACAGGTCGGTATCTGTCACAAGAAGTATATGTTCGCGCAATATTTAGTCCCTAATATGCAAAGATTGTATCACGAAAACATGATACAATACAGACAGAAGCAAAAAAGCAGCGATCGATCCGCTTCCACAACCAAAAAGGCGGGTAATTCCAAAAATGCAATCCGCCTGTAAGCACGAACCCGTGCAGAAAGGAGAAGTAAGATGAAAAGGAAAACACTGGCTATACTCCTGATTCTTACAATGGTGTTAACAATGGAAAATATGTTTATCTCCCATTCAAAAATGGATACAGTCCAGGCAGCTACTGACAAAACAGAAACAAACAACATCACACAAACAAAAGCAGGCGGAGACGTCCTCGGGACAACAGGCGGCTTCCGTCTCAGCGATGGGCAAACTTCGGCGGCCGTTTATATTGATGCCGCGCACGAAGAGATCAGCGCCGACGGTGCTAAAAAAACAAGCGCCGACGGTGCCAACAGCGACAATCAATACTACGGCCTGAAGCTCATCGCCGACACATTTGGCGGCGACGTCGGCCTTGTGACGGGCGCTCCTGCCGAAGTCATCACAAACGCGGCGGACTTATCCGGAAACGTCATCATCGCCGGAACGATTGGGCACAACGATGTCATCGACGCCCTGATCGCAAACGGGAAGATCGACGTATCGGGACTTTACAAAAACGGGGAATTGAAGTGGGACTGTTACCAGATGCAATTTGTAAGCGGTGATGTTCTTTCTTCGTGTGGATACCCGGGCGTGGAGCAGGCGCTCGTTATCACCGGCTCGAACAAACGCGGAGCCATGTACGGCATGTTCCACATCTCGGAACACATCGGCGTATCGGCCTGGGTCTATATGGCGGACGCCGTTCCCGCGAAATACTCTGCCGTCTACCTCGATCCCGCCCTGCTGGCCTTTAACCACGAAAATATGTATCTGGCCAAAGAACCTTCCGTCAAATACCGCGGGTTCTTTATCAATGACGAATCCCCTTCGTTCACCGGCTGGGCAAATAAAGCGTTCGGCGGCCTGAACGAAGACTGCTATCAGCACGTATTCGAACTCATCATCCGCATGAAAGCCAATTACCTGTGGCCGGCCATGTGGGGAAACAGCTTTTCCGACGAGGGGAAATCCCGCGACTTCCGTCTGGCAAATGCGGTTCTCGCGGACGCGTATGGCGTATGTATGGGAACGTCCCACCACGAAGCCTGCCACCGCGCCGGCGTCGAGTGGCAGAAAAAATTCCGCACCTATGGCAAGAGCAACGCCTGGGATTATACGAAAAACGCCGACGCGATCTACCAGTTCTGGAAGGGCGGCATCGAGAGGAACGGCAATTTTGAGACGACGATCACAATGGGAATGCGCGGGGAAGCGGACAGCGCCCTAAAAGGCGGCGTACAGGAAAACATCGATCTTCTCAAACGGATCATTTCCGACCAGAATGAGATCATCGGCCAGTACGAGGCAGAACATCCGGACTCAAAAACGAAAGACGCCCCCAAAATCTACATTCCTTACAGCGAAAATGAGGAATACTTTTACGGGCCGGACGACGGCAGCATTGACGGCCTGAATAAATGGGACGGCCTCGACGACGTAACGATCATGCTGACGGACGACAATTACGGAAATCTTCGTTCGATCCCGGAAGAAAGCGCGCGAAACCGGGCAGCCGGCTGGGGGCTTTACTATCATTTGGACGGCCATGTCGGTACGGGCGCCTACGAATGGGTCAGTTCCACCCAGCTCGAACATATCTGGGACCAGCTGACGATGGCGTATGACTATAACATACGCGACATATGGGTTGTCAATGTCGGGGACATCAAACCGGTGGAGATGGAACTAAATTACGCGATGGATCTCGCCTATGACATGGAGCGCTGGGGACAGCCGAACACCGCCGAAACCTATCGCAAACATTGGCTGCAAAACCAGCTCGGCGGAAAGGAAAACTGCCCGGATGAAGTCGCGGAAGGCGTAGCGGACTGTGTGGCAGATTTCCTGAAGATCAGCACATACCGAAAAGCAGAGTACGTCAAATCGACGCTTTACAGCAACACGAACTACAACGAGGCACAGGAAGTACTCGACCTTTGCCTGCGGACGATCGAGAAAACCCAGTTTTATTATGATACCTATTTCAAGGGAACAGACTGGGATGATGCCTATTATCAGATCGTTTACTACCAAGCCGTCGCGACCGCCAATGTCACGCGCATGATGATCTTCAAATCGATGAATGATTTTTACGGCGAACAAAAGAGTTCCCTGGCCAATGTCTATGCGGAACTTGTGGAGGAATGTGTCGCGCTGGACAAAGAACTGACCGATTACTATAACAATACAATGTCAAATGGAAAGTGGTCAAAGATGATGTCCTCGCCCCACGTCGGTTTTGTCACATGGAATTCCGACGGATGGAGTTATCCGCAAGGGGAAGAAATCCCGCTTTCGGAAGACGCGAACATGCTCGTCTCGCCGGACGGCGATCCGGACGCCTATGGATCGGGAACCGTGTCCCTTCCTGTATTTACAAACACAGGGAAAGAACGCCGCTGCATTACGATGAGCAACGGCAGCACGAATGACTATACGTTTACCGTCGGCACGCTCGCCGACTGGATCCAGATTACCGATAAAGAGGGAAACCAGATCGTGAACGGAGGCACCGTTTCGGACGCCGCATATTTCTACGTATCGGTCGACTGGTCAAAAGTCCGCTCTGACAAAACGGGCACAGTCGTGATCAAGGGAAACGGCCAGACCGTCAAACTGAACGTGGAAGCCAGCTATACAGAATACAAAAGCAAGGGTGTCAAGACACATTTTGAGAGCCAGGATGTCGTGACGATCGAGGGCGAGGAATACATCACAGCCAAACCATCGGCAAACGGCGTTTCCTGGGGACGGATCGACGGCTACGGCAGATACCGCTCGGCGATGAAAATGTTCCCGACAACCGAGAGTTTTACCGTCAGGACGGGAAAAACCACCGAGGTAAAAACCGGAAGCCAGACACGCATCGTCACCGAATATGAAGCACCGGCAGACGCGCCATACATGGAATACCGGGTATATGTGGATGAGGACGGGGACTATACCTTTACCGCCTACACCACGACGACAAACAATATATTCAAACCGTCGGACTGGGGATATGTCCCGGTAGAACTTTTCTACGGCATACAGGTCGATGACAACCCGATCCAGAACATCAACTCCCTTCCGGACGGAAAATATATCTCCTATGCCGCCGATGGCGATAACCGCTGGAAAGACGGTATCATGAATAACATCCATGTTTCCGCTTCCAAAGAATACATGTCCGCGGGCGTCCACACGGTCCGCTTCTACGGCATGCACGCCGGACTGGGACTCGAGCGTCTCGTCATCAGTAATGAGCCGTTAAAGGAAAGCTATCTCGGGCCGCAGAAAACATTCATGCTCGATTATGATGTGATCCCGCAGCAAAAAACAGGCGTGCACTTCGAAGCCGCTGCCGGAACATTACAGTATGGCGAGCCATCCGATCTTTCGTCCATTACGGATCCAGCGGACAAAAATGATCTGTCGGATCCGGTCATGGAGGAAACGCCGATCCCGAGGCCTGCTGAGCCGACGCCGGACACCACAGGCGGCAGCAATCCGCCGCAAAATACCGCGCCGCAGGATGTACCATCTCAGTCTGGTTCTCCCACAGGACCGGCAAACAAGACGGCGGCCCCTGCTGCCCCGAAGGGGAAGGCTGTAAAAGGAAAGACTTACTCCGCTGGCGGCATGCGCTATAAAGTCCTCTCGCTCACTAAAAAAGGCGGTACGGTTTCCGTGAATGGTACATCAAAAAAGAATCGGAAACGAGCCGTTATACCTGCTGTCGTGAAAATCAAAGGGGGGACATTTAAAGTGACGGAAATCGGGAAAAATTCCTTCCGGGCCTGCCGGAAACTGACAAACCTCACGATCGGGAGCAATATAAAGAAAATCGGAGCCGGAGCGTTCCGGGGATGTGCCCGACTCAAACAGGTAACGATCCGCTCAAAACAGCTTGTGCGTGTGGGAAAACAAGCCTTTGCCGGCATTTCCCGCAGCGTTTCCATGAAGCTGCCGGCGAAAAAGCGCAGGAAATATAAGTCGATGCTGCAGATCGGGTAACAGTCCCTGATCTTACACCGACAGGTACGAACTCCCCTGTTTTCTCACCGCATCACTCATCGAATTGGACACATAAATATTCAAGATACTGTTCCAGTTTTCTTTACTGCTCCAGAGCAAGATGCGCCTGCTTCTTCTTTCCTGTAATACTGTGCCTGCGCCGTCCACATTTGATGATACAAGCCATCCTCGTCCTCCATCAGTTTTTCATGAGATCCCCTCTGCACGATCTCCCCGCCGTCAAACACGACGATATCCTCACAAAAACGGCAGGAGGACAGGCGGTGGGAAATATAAACTGCCGTCTTCGTTCCCACCATCTCGTTAAACGCTGAATAGATCTCGTACTCCGCGATCGGATCAAGCGCCGCTGTGGGCTCATCCAGCAAAATAAAGGGAGAATCCCGGTATAGCGCGCGGGCGATCGCGATCTTCTGTTTCTCCCCGCCGGACATTTTCACCCCGTCGTCATACTGTTCTCCCACATAAGTACCGACCCCCTGTTCCAACGTTTCCAGCCGTTCCCCAAATCCGGCGCGTTCCAGGCAGTCCCTTACCCTGTCCTCATCATATTTCGAAGAAACGGCGACATTCTCCGCCACGGAGAAATCAAACATCGAAAAGTCCTGGAACACGACCGAAAACAATTCCATATATTCCCGGTAATCATATTTCCTCACATCTACGCCATTCAAACGGATTTCCCCCTCTGTGGGGTCGTACAGCCGGCACAAAAGTTTGATCATCGTCGTCTTTCCGGATCCATTTTTCCCGACGAGCGCCATCTTCTCACCAATCCGCATTTTCAGGGAGAAATTCCGGAGCGCGTACTCGCTGTTTCCCGGATAGCGGAATGACACGTTGCAGAATTCAATCTCGTACTCGTTATCCCTTCGCTTCTCCACCGGAAGTTTTCCCCGGTAAAGCTTTCCTTCCGAATCCAGAAATTCAAAGGTCGAACTTTGTTTGCGCGCCACCAGCAAAAATGCCGACAGCCTGCTGATGATCTGCTGGATGGATGTCGTCAGGCGTTCAAAACAGGCGGCATAGCGGACCAGATCCCCGACAAGTACGCTTCCTCCGACCGCCATGAGCGTCAGAAAAAAATAACAGATCCCGCTCACCCCGGCACCAAATACATTGCCAAATACTTCCTTTTTCCCGCTCTCCCTCGCCATATCCGTCTCTTTTTGCTTTAAGAATTCTTTCCCGTGTTCTATCATATATTCTTCCAGAAGCGGTTTTGCATTATACAATTTTACGTCTTTCCGGTTTTCCGGCGTAATACCATTGAATATCACGAAAAACCACATCAGGTTTATTTTTTCCGGCTCATTTTTCGGCCACCTCTGCATGATCACATGAAGTTTTTCACCGAAATAACCGGACCCAATCGCATAAATGACGATGACTGCCGCCAGTACCCCAAAATACACATACGTAATAACGCTCCGGTTCTCCCACAGACCGTTTATGACAGGAACCATCATCCCGACCGCAAATAGTGCATTGAACAAATGGAATAAAATGTCTTCGATACATGTATACGCCCCGTGAATACCATCTCCCCAGTTATTATCCTCCTGCATCCGGCTGTACAGTTCATTCATGTACGGACTTTCCAGATCCGGCCAGTCCATCTCCATGCGCTTCCCGTTTTTCCGGATGGAAATCAGATCCCAGGACATCTCCTTGATCCGCTCGCATTTCGTCCGTATCCATCCGGAAAGGATACTTAATACAAACGCAGCAGCCAGCCAGAACACTGTTTGGTACACCAGTTCCCTCATCTGCATCCCTTTTGTCAATCCGTTCAGCACCATAGCAGACACATAAATACCGATATAGCTTCCGGCAATCGTAAACATCTGTAACAGAACCACCATCGGCACAAAGTTACGATTCAGCCGCCACACCTCCTGCCACAGTCTGCGGCTGACCTCCACCTTTTCGTGAAAAGTAAGCTTCTCCGTCAGATCTTTACTCATAACACGCATCGTTTTCACCCCCTTCTTCTGCTCGAGTGGTCTCGGAAACTCCCGAGCCTTGATTTTTCTGACTCTTTTCATCTCCAAAATCCTATTTTCACCTCTGATTTTCTGTAACATTTATCTTTTTTGTGTCCCCTGAAATAA